>DBGAXC010000001.1:0-17123 GCA_048447565.1 Collinsella aerofaciens
GCCGCCGCCGCTCGAGCTATCGGAACTCGACGCCAGCTCACGGATGGTCTCGTGATACACGTCATCGAATGAATCGAGCGGGGACTCGGTACCGTAATGATGGTAGTACCACCAGTAGCAGGGATAATTGTCATAGAAGCCGTCGGCCTCGCGCACCTCGGGCGGCACGGCCTCGGCAAGCTGACGCAGCACTTCCTTGGAAACACCCAGCGCCACGCCCATCACCAGCAGCTTGTTCCACAGCACCAGATCGCCGGGGACGGCTTCCTTTAGACGCGTGAAGTCCTCGAGCCAATGCTTAAGTGCCTTGCAGCGAGCCGCCACCTCGGCGCCCTCCGGCGTAAAGCGGCGGAACGTAAGGCCCACGCCGATACCCACCAGCACAATCGGCACCGAGATAACCGCGGCGATAATGTTCGCCTGTGCGCCATCGGTAAAGAAGATGGATCCCACGGGAACAAAGGCAATCAGGATACCAAGAACCAGGCAAAACACCATTGCGACAATGCCGTCCGAGGCAACGTACTCGCTATCGGCCAGCTTGCCCTTAACGGTGTTCTGATAGTCCTCGAGCTTGTCGCCCACGGGTGTAGCATGCTGCTTGACGTAGTGCTGCAGCTCGTCGAACGTGCGCGAGCGATCGCCGTTCTCGTCAGGCTTAGTACCGGCAAAGAAGACCTTGAGCACCATGTGGTCAATGCCCTTGGCCGACTTCCAGCCCGCATCACTCACCGTCACGCGATACGTCTGCTCTTCTTTTTCACGCCCCAACAGACCCTTCTTGGCCTTGGTCACGGTCGCCTGCTCCAGCTTGATCACACGGTCGTCAGTGAGCTTCATGAGCGTGGCGATATATGCCTGATCGGGCACCTCGTTCCAGCTCATGAGGGCCGAAAGCACGGCGGGATGGTCGGCCGAGGGCACATCGCGGAAATATTCGTCCTGGAAAAACGGCTTGGGCTTGCGCTTGCGCAGCTTGAGCATAACGATTGTGCCGGTAAAGGCCACCGCCGCAACAACACTTAGCACGGCAAGTGCATTGGCAATCATGCGAGCGTGAGCGCGGCGGGCGTTAGCTTCGTCGGCCCATTCCTTCTCTTCGCTCAGGATCGTTGACATGCGCTCTTCGCCCGAAGCGGCAAGCTGCGGCACCCAGTCGCTAGGGAAGGCGATGCGTGCCTCGGCGAATTCGCCCTGATGCACGCAGGGAATGGTATAGGTGACCATGGGTTCGTCCGCATCGAGCGACACGTCGCCCGTCAGCGGACCGTGGCCCCATGCGCGGAAGTTATCGCCTTTGACGGCCGCCGTCCCGGCAGTGGCATTTGCGAAGCGCACTTCCATCTCGACGTCATCGGAATCCGCAGACCAGCCGTCGCCCACAAACTTCCAGTAGAGCTCGGCGGTATCGGCCCAGTTCATAACCGCACCGGTCATGGTATAGCTCACGTAATAGGTCGCGCTGTCGCCGCTCTCGTGAGGGCTGAACACCTTAATCCTTACGCCGTCACCGGTCTGCTCGACCGTATAGACGCCAGAGTCGCCCTTGTTCGCGCTATCGACTTTGTTAAACGCGGTGTCCTCTTCCTCGACACTCAGCACATCGACGCCCGCCGTGCCGCCCTGCTGGTTGGCGCCCGTATTGATCTCCCAAAACACGCCGTTGATGTCGTCGTCGAAATCAAACTGGCGTCCCTCGACAACGGTCAGCGATCCATCGGCCTCAACCGTGGCACTGATATAGGTCTGGGTCATGGAATAACCGTCGGCGTGTGCGGCGGCGGGCAGTAGCAGCAATGCAAGCGCGACGAGTGCGCAGACGGAAGCAAATCGCGCAAACGGGCGGCGCTGCCGACAGGTTTTGGCAACGGGGGCGTTCATAGGCACATCCTTTGTCTGTGATACCAGCAACGCCATTGTCCCACGTTTACGGGCGCACATGACGAACATCTAGGCCAGCGGAGTATCAAACGGGACGAAAGTCACGCCCGCGGCCGGCACCTGGGGACGTTCCTTATCTGCCGGCAATCTGGGACACTCCTTGGCATGGCCTGCGCCAGCAATAGATACCACTTCACAGCTCTGTCACAGGTGTAGCGGCTTTGTGTGGGTGCGGCACGCGCTGATTGAGCCGCCAGCCGAGGGGCATAAAGCAGTTGAGCGAAAACGGTTTGCCCCTTTGCCGTTCGCTCGAGGATCATGTCCCCCTTTTCCGCGGAAACCCCGGCAGTTGCGAAGAGCTGCCGGGGTTTCTGTCGTTTGAGGGGTTGGACTGGCGGGCGGCGATCGAGCTGTCGAGCCAGTGGTCCGGCATGCGCAACGCGTGGCCTCGGCAACTTGCAGGCCACGGCAGCGTCTCCCCCACCGCGCCCCGCGCTATACTCGTCCGCATGGATATCAACGCACGCAACATAGCAACGCCCGCCGCGGACGCGCCAGCGACGCCACCCGCCTCCGCCCCCGCGCCCGTCGTGGGCCGTTTCGCCCCGTCGCCCTCGGGCCGCATGCACCTGGGCAACGTGTTCAGCTGCCTGTGCTCGTGGCTTTCGGCCCGCAGCCAGGGCGGCAGCATCGTGCTGCGCATCGAGGACCTGGACGATCGCTGCAAGCGCCCGGAACTTGCCGCTCAACTGATTGACGATCTGACCTGGCTGGGGCTCGAGTGGGACGAAGGCCCCTACTACCAGCACGATCGCCTGGATCTGTACGAGGACGCCCTGCGCCAGCTGCAAGACGCCGGCCTCACCTATCCCTGTTTTTGCACGCGTGCCGAACTCCACGCCGCGAGCGCGCCGCACGCCAGCGACGGCACGCCCATCTACCGCGGCGCCTGCAGAGGTCTTTCTGCTGATGAAATCACCCGCCGCAGTGCCCTGCGTGCTCCGGCCACGCGCCTGCGCGTGCCCACCGTCGACGACCTCGCCAGCGACGTGATCGAATTCGTGGACCGCACGTACGGAGCCCAATGCGAAGCACTCGCCACCGAGTGCGGTGACTTTTTGGTGCGCCGCAGCGACGGCGTGTTTGCCTATCAGCTGGCCGTGGTGGTCGACGACGCTGCCATGGGCGTCACCGAGATCGTACGCGGATGCGACCTGCTTGGTTCCACGCCGCGCCAGATCTATCTGCAACATCTGCTGGGACTGCCCACGCCGCACTACGCGCACATTCCGCTGCTCATGTCACCGGACGGCCGCCGCCTTTCCAAGCGCGATCGCGATCTGGACCTGGGCGAGCTCCGCACCCGCTTTGGCACACCCGAGGCGCTGTTGGGATGGCTCGCCGGGCAAACAGGCATCGCGCCGGACACCACGCCGCGTACCGCCGAGCAGCTGGTCGAGCACTTTAGCTGGGACGTCATCCGCGCGCATCGGGAGAACATCACTGTAACGGTCGAGTAGCCAGCCACCCCGCCTCTACGCAACATCCCAGGGCTGGAGTTCGTCGCCCAAGCGAACGATGCAGTCGTAGAGCACGGTGTGACGCTCGGCCGGGTTGGTATCCCGATGAAAATGCCCGTAGTACCAGCGCTTGTAGTCCAAGCGGTCTTCCAGCTCATCGAAAAATGCCGTAAGCCGATCAACGGAGGGGCAATTCCAGCCGGACGCTGGATAAAGCGTGGACGAAAGCATGCGCGTAGAGCAGGTGTGAGTGATCACGTAGTCGACCGTCCAGCCCACGCTGTCGAGCTTTGCCCGCGCCTCCTCAAAGTTGCGCTCGTCCGGCAGCTCCTGCGGCCACCAGCTGGAATACGGAATGCGGTATTCCTTGTCCACGCTCGTGGCGCCGCCCATGGTAAAGACCGTTGAGCCGTCGAGCTCAAAAACCTCGCCGCGCGTCAGGCGCCGTATGGGAGAGGTGTCCGACAGGCGCTGCGTCAGCCCACCGTGCCACAACTCCATGGGGCGCTCCGCCCAGTGATCGAAACGCTCGTGGTTGCCGTCGACAAACAGCACGGTATAGGGACGCGATTCCAGCCAAGCGATGTCGGCACATTCTTCGGCAGAGAAATCCCACGGAAAGCCAAAGTCGCCGGCGATAATCAGATAGTCGTCGCTCGTCAGACTATCCCCAAGGTCCCAGTCGCGCAGCTTTTGCATGTCGACGCCGCCGTGAATATCGCCCGTCACATAGACCGTCATCGGATCACCACTTCCCTGTAAGTCGCTAGCCCGCATTCTGCACGATCACTAAGCCAACCGTTCCAGCCCTTAGGGCTTACCCCTCGTTCTTCCATCCAAACGGGTCAAGCACCCAAAAAACCAGATCGAGCACGCCGCCGGTCATCATGGCGCCGGCAAGGGCCATGCAAACGTGCAGAGAGACGGCACTTCGGAGCACGTCGAACGGCCCCAGAACAGCCAGCAGCGCAACCGCTGTGCCGGCAAGGCACAACGCGAGGCACGGCCACGCGTCCTTGACGCACTTCTTTGCGAGATGCTTGGTGTTGTCACTCATCAATATCGAACTCCTTAGAGGGTCGTTGTTCAGATACATGCCGCCGCGACAGAACGGATCGGCAGGGGAAGTGTCACATGCCGTGCGGACACAAATGCCGATCGCCGTCACTTACCTACCGTTCACAAAAAAGCAGTCCGATTAATTTCCACGAAGATCTTGATCTCTTCCTCGGTCAGTGCGATCCTTCGATCAAGCTTCCTGGATAGGGGCTGGAAGATGAGACGGATGTCTCTAGGCACAACACCATAACGCCCGATCACCGTTATGGCTTTCGTCTAGAGCTGGGAGACCAGCTTTTTTGTTAGCGATGCTCCCTTTCAATCTCCGGCACTCCAAGAGCGCAGGCCTGTTGTTTTGACTACTTTAGACGAAAGGGTTTCGCTATGAGCACCGACATTATTGTTCGCTTTACCGACAGCTACGAGCAAAAAGTTGGAGACATTAAAAAGATCGTCGGGCTGATGTCCCCCAAATCCATTATCAAAATTATCGACACGCTCGATCTCGATGCCAACCCCCGCAATTCCCGTTTGGGCTCAGTGACCGATGCTATTCAGGCATCCATTCGCGCTGATGAACTTTCTCACACGCAAAAGCTCTTCCCTTTTAAATCAAAGGGAATTCTGCTTGCGTCCTCGAGCTACGAGCCCCTTGATCGCGGGCGTTATCGTCTAAGCTTTGCTTCTCACGACGAAGTTGAGGGAATTCTTGACGGCGGCCACAACACACTCGCAATCGGCAGCTACATTCTCAGCGAAGCCGAACATGCACTTGGCAATCGACCTCCCAAAAAGAACGAAGTCACAATCTGGGATTCATTCAAGCAAACATGGATGAACCGTCGAACCGATATTGAAGAGTATCTATCACTTCTCCGTGAAGAAAAAGCAGCCCTCAAAGAGAAAGGCATAAGCACTCTAGACTTCTCGATTCCTGTCGAATTGCTCGTTCCAACCAACCCAAACGATGCGCTCTGCGTTGAGAACTTCCGCACCTCACTTTTGGAAATCTGCGACGCTCGCAACAATAACGCTCAACTCACACAAGGCACCAAGGGCAATCAGGAAGGTCTTTTTGATTCCTTTAAGGCTCTTTATGCCGAAAAATATCCTGAATTTGCAGCCAAAATCAGCTGGAAAACCAACGACGGCAACCCCATTGAATCCAGAAAGCTTGTCGCACTCTCTTGGATCCCGTTATCGCTCATCTCAAGTAACGTCACCTCTGGCGACATCGAAGCGCCACAACTTCCCCTAGTCTATAGCGGCAAGGAGAAGTGCCAGGAAAAGTTCTTGCAGCTTATGAGGGATGACCGAGTAAGCAAAGCTGCTGGTTCAGCGCGCCGCGAACTCAAGAATCCGCAAGTTCTTAGCGCGCTCAAAGTGGCTACGGACCTTCCCGGTCTATACGATGAAATCTATTCGCGTTTCCCCAAGCACTACAACAAAACAGGAAGCTACGGAAAAATCGGCGCCGTTAAGAGCCTTAAGAATAGTCGCAATGAATACAAAACTCCCTTCTTTGAAAAGGCAACGGACAATCCTGTTCCTGATGGCTTTATCTACCCCCTAGTCTGCGGCCTCCGTGCATTGATGGAAGCAGATGATCAGGGGAAGGTGTATTGGAAAACCGATCCTCACAAGTTTCTCGATAGCCCCGCATTTGAAAACGTCGTTGCCCAGTACAGCGGCGTCATCCAACAATCCGATTACGATCCGCAAAAGGTCGGCAAAGGCGCTATGAGCTACACCGCCGCAGAGAACTCCATGAAGCTCGCAGTTCTTATGGGCTAGCGGCCTTGAAGGAGCGCCATATAGGCAAACGGAAGTGTCGAGCAGTGAGGCACCCTCCTTCATATTTGATCGAGCGGACAGCACTTTAGCACTTGAGTGCTGTCCGCCTGGCTCGCCGAACAAACTTAAACTGCATCGGCACAACGCATCGTTCCGATATATATTTTTTTAGCCCTTAAACACCATATCGTTGTGATATTCAATAAACTCCGCCCTAGGACTTGATTGTTTGGGCAGTGTAATTCGCTCACCGTTATAACGCCATAGGTACTCATCTTCGGGCGCCTCGTGCCTAACCATGCTAGACACTATAATCTTCAAATCCTTCGTTATGGTTATAAGCCCTTGGTCAAATGCCCTATCGTGAAGAGCATTCAAAAGCAATCCGTTGTCTGGCGCAAGCCTCTCAGTTTTGGGATCGGACGCCTTCCATGGCTTGATGTGGCTCGCTACCAGTAATTTCTGATTCGATAGACCTGTTAAACAGCAATGCGAGTTGTAATTAACGAGCAATGTATTACGAAAGAACTGCTGATTAACGCGGGTTGAGATAATCACATCACGATCTCGTCCTTCCGGCAAGCTAGCTCCAATTGCATCTTGCAGATCGTCGCTCATCACATCGCCCGAATCAAGTTGATCAAGCTGGCCAAAGAAAGCATCAGCCGCTTCCTCAATCAACTCGTCGCCACCCGATGAGTACTCCGCCCATACCATCTTGTCCATCTTGCTGGCATTAACCATTCCCACCTTGCCGCGCGCACGACGTCGTTCATCAAACGAAGCGAGGTTCCATATCTTCAAGGAAACCGCTGCCGGCGTTCTACCGATGGCGCGAGCTAACGTCTGCACGTCCTCACCTTTGTCATCAATCAACCTTGCAGGCAGAGCAAGGTACAAAAACAACGCCGCCAGGGTTTCTTCCCTCGACCAGTTTTTTCTTCGCTCCGCCATATCGACCATCTCGCTTGCACGTCATTTGCTCAGTGAGACCAGGATAACCCAAAGTACCCGATTCAAAACTGTCCCGGACGATTCCCCGCGCCACCCAAAAACTCATCCAACATTAATCTTGGCTCAAGAATCGCTTAATCTATAACCTGCACTATAGAGTTCGACCAAGGGCGGGGCGGCGTCACGCAGGCCGCCGAACGCAACGCTCGCGCCCGGGCAGATCGCCCGGCGTCGCGCCCATCGAACGAAAGGAACAGGTCATGGACGACCTCGAAAAAGTTGAAACCATCCGCACCAAGTGCAACGTGAGCTACACCGATGCCAAGACCGCGCTCGACGCCGCCGACGGCAACGTCTTGGATGCCATCATTTGGCTCGAGTCGCAGGGCAAGACCCAGACCACGTCGGCGCACGCCGCCACCGAGTCCGCGCCAGTCGATGAGCCCTCAGCCGAGATGGTCGCCGCGCAGGCCGCCTACGAGAAGTCGAGCGAAAAGACCGACTTCTCCAAGAAGATGGACAGCGTGTGGGAGTACCTCAAAAAGCTCTTCCGCCTGAGCCTGGACACCAAGTTTATCGCCACGCGCCGCGACGCGATCATCCTCAACATTCCCATCCTGATCCCCATCGTCGCGCTGTTTGCCTGGGGCGCCACGATATGGCTGATGCTGATTGGCCTGTTCTTTGGCATGCGTTACCGCATCGATAGCGACGGCGACGTACCCGGCAGCATCAACAACCTTATGAATCACGCTGCCGATGCCGCGGACGACATCAAGCAAAATCTCAACGACGACAAGTAATCGCAGACGGGGGCACGCATGGCACGGATCCTGATCGTAGAGGACGAGGAGAAAATCGCCCGCTTTGTGACGCTCGAGCTGGAGCACGAGGGCTACCAGGTGGAGCACGCCGCCGACGGCCGCACCGCCGTGGACCTGGCGCTGGAGCGCGACTACGATCTGATTCTGCTCGATGTGCTGTTGCCGCAGCTCAACGGCATGGAGGTGCTGCGGCGCGTACGCAAACACAAGGATGTGCCGGTGATCATGGTCACCGCGCGCGATGCCGTGATGGACAAGGTGGCCGGGCTCGACGCCGGTGCTGACGATTACCTGACCAAGCCGTTTGCGATTGAGGAGCTGTTCGCACGGATCCGCGTGGCGCTGAAGCGCTCGGAGGCCGTGCGGGCGGCTTCCGGCGCCGGCGCCGAGACGGGCATGGCGGCCGGCGCGGGCGGAGACGCCGCTGCAATACCCCCGGTCAGCGACTCGACTCGAGCTTCCGCCTTGCCCTCCCCCGCCACGCTCGCCGTGGGCTCGGTCGTACTCGATCCCGACCGCCGCGAAGTCACGGTCGGCGGCTCGCCCATCGTGCTGACTGCCCGCGAGTTCGATGTCCTCGCCCTGCTTATGGCGCATGCCGAGACCGTGCTCACGCGCGAGCGCATCGCGCACGAAGCGCTGGGCTACGAATACGTGGGCGACACCAACAACGTCGACGTGCACATCGCGCACCTGCGTGCCAAGATCGAAGACGCCGGCGGCGCCCGCATCATCCAAACCGTGCGCGGGGTGGGCTATGTCTGCCGTGCGTAACGCCGAGGCCAAGCGCGTCACCTCCATCGCCCGCGCCATCAACTGGGGCTATATGTGGCGCCGCCTGATGAGCTACGTCTGGCTCGATCTGCTGCTGATGGTGATTGCGGCGGCGATCCTCGTCTATGGATACAACCAGACGCTGCCCGACGGCGCGTTTACCGCAGGATGGATCCCCGGCGTCGCCGTTCACGGCATGTCGCTGGCGCCTGCGCGCGGCTGGGACCTGGCAACGCTCACCTATACCGTCGAGCTTGCGCGTACCACCAAGACTTTCCCCCTCGCGCAGGACCTCGTCGCGCTATGGCCTCTCTACCTTGTCGTTGTGGGTTGGCAGGTCATCAGCGTGCTCGACATGCTCGGCGGCGCCCATCGCGTGCGCCGCACCATGGCACCGCTCAACGACCTGGCCTTGCGCGTGGACGAGCTCGGCCGTATGCAGCTCTCCGGCGGCAAGATGGAAACACTGGAGCAGGCCATCGAGCGCGCAAGCGTCGACTCGCCGAGCGTCACTACCGGCGACGCCGACCTGGCAAGCATCGAGGTTGCACTCAACCGCCTACTGCGCCAGATGCAAGAGGCCAAACTGCAGCAAATGCGCTTTGTCAACGATGCGAGCCACGAGCTGCGCACGCCCATCGCGGTGATTCAGGGCTACGTAAACATGCTCGATCGCTGGGGCAAAGACGACCCGGACGTGCTGGCAGAATCTATCGCGTCCCTCAAGGCCGAAAGCGAGCACATGCAAGAGCTCGTGGAGCAGCTGCTGTTTTTGGCACGCGGCGATGCCGGGCACACGGTCCTGCGGCGCGCAAATACCAACCTTGCCGCACTGGTCGACGAGGTATGCGAGGAATCGCAGATGATCGATACCGAGCACACGTATCGGCTGGCCTTTGACGCTGCGCTTGTCAGCGACCCGCGCTGCGACGCGCCCGTCGACGTGGTGCTCGTGAAGCAGGCTCTGCGCGTGATCGTGCAAAACGCCGCCAAGTACTCGGATGCGGGAACGACCGTCACATTTGGCGTAGCGCCGGATGCGGGCGCGGGCACGATCGACATAAGCGTTGAGGACGAGGGCATCGGCATGAACCAGGAATCCGCAGCTCACGCGTTTGAACGGTTCTACCGCGCCGACAATGCACGCGATGCCGGCGCACAGGGCTCGGGTCTGGGGCTTGCCATTGCCAAGTGGATCGTCGATAGCCATGGCGGCGTCATTGGCGTGACCTCAGTCGAGGGCGTCGGCAGCCGCTTTACGATTCGCCTGCCGCGCTAGGAAGCCCCTCGGCATAAATAAAGGGATAGGGCCACACGGCCCTATCCCTTTTTGCTAGCTATGGCAGCTTGTGCGCTACTCGCGGCACAGATGCACGGCGAAACCGGCGAACTCGCGCTTAAAGTACACGAGCTTGGTGCTACCGTCGGGCAGCAGCGCGCGCGACTCTTCGTTGACCTCGAGCCCGCGCTCGGCAAACCACTTCTCAGCTGCATCGATGTCGTTAACGGCAAAGCCGATGTGGCCCTTGGTGCCACGACCGTTCTGCTTCATGATCTCGACCAGCGAATCGTTGAAGTACGAAACCGGGGTCTCGGTGACGGGCAGGCCCATCATCGTCGAGAACAGCTCCGCGATCTCCAGGGCGTCTGCCGGGTCGGTGGCGTTAATGCCCACATGGGCAACGCGCATACCAAAGAGCTCTACCGGGTTGGCGTTCTGCTCACTCATGCAGTCAGCGCCTACTGAGCCATGACGTCGAGAACGGCCTTCTCGGCAGCGACGCGGTTCATGCCGGTCATGAAGGGCACGCCACTCACGTACGGGCAGGTGAGGCCCTCGGGGGCAACGGTGGTGGCGATCAGCAGGTCAGCGCCCTCGTCGCAGTAATCCTTGGCCTCGGAGATGGCGCACTGCACGATCTCGTACTTGTCGGCATAACCGTTGGCGTCGAGCAGAGTAGCGACCTTCTGGGCAACGAGCGTGGAAGTAGCAGCGCCAGCACCGCAAGCCAAAACGATCTTCTTCATAGGTAATGTCTCCCTTCATGGTTTACTTTAGGTAAGTGTACCGCAGCGAGCGATGGCACTCGGCCTCGATGAGCTTTTATGCCAGTTTGCTTGCGCGCTGCGTATAATACATCTAGTACGTGTTGTCATACCGCTCGCTTTATGAGCGACTAAGGACCCTAATATGCCCGATTCCCGCACCCTCTGGACCGCCGTCGTTATCATCTGCATCGCCGTGTCGGTGTTCTTTAGCGTCAAAAAACGCACCACGTTTAAGCGCCTGCAGCAGCTTATGGCTGCCAAGCAGTGGGACGAGTTCGATCGTTTGCTCGACGGCAAACTCACCAGCATGCTGTACCCGCGCTACAACCGCGACTACCTGCGTCTGAACTCCTATCTGCTGCGCGAGGACCACGAGCGCGCCAGCGAGATGTTCGACCTACTGCTGGGACTCAACCTCCCCAAGATGCAGCGCGTCGACTTGGTGATTAAGGCCTTTAACTACTATGTTGGCCAGGAGGACCGCAAAAAGTCCAAAGAGCTGTTGCACGAGATCAAGGGCTTTGAGGGCGGTCAGGCCGAGGCAGTTGCGCACGAGTGTCAGCTGATGTACGACACGATGATCCTCAAGCGCCACAACGACATTCCCGAGCTGGAGCGCATGCTCGAGGATGTCGGCGACGACCCGGTCAAGCGCTGCCGCTTGGAGTACCTGCTAGCCCTGCAGTACCAGAACAAGGGCGACGAAGCCAAGTTCCAGGAGTTCCTGGAGAAGTCGGGCCAACACTCGATGGCCGTCAACGCGTAACGGACGGCTTGTGCTAGACTTCTAGTCTCACGGGGGCGTGGCGGAATTGGCATACGCAGGAGACTTAAAATCTCTCGCCGCAAGGATTGTGGGTTCGAGTCCCACCGCCCCTACCATGTGATTGCTTGCGAGCCCGTGTTCCCCAGGGATGCGGGCTCGCTTCTTTTAGATGCCGGTGAGACTCGAACCCGCGAGGGGGCGAGCGTTAAGCGGACGCGCAGCGTTCGTAGCGAGCCGGCGAGGGCGCCGACAGGCGGCCGAAGCCGGTGCGTATTTGCGCAGCAAATGCGCGGACGTCCCACCGCCCCTACCATATTGAGCTTTCGAGCCCGTGTCCCCAAGGGATGCGGGCTCGTTTCTTTTACACGCCGGCGGGGCTCTAAGTTGCGGTGGAATAGTTCCTGTTTTGGCAGTTTGCCAGCCCATTTAGGAACTATTCCACCGCGACTTAGGTTGGTGTTCCCACATTTTCCGATGGAAAAACGTGGTTGTCTCCCACATTTTCCGATGGAAACTCCCAAATGGCCTTATACTAGCCGAGAGGTTGGGAGGCAATATGCAGCGACAGCTTATGAGTGAACTTATCGCTTGGAAATCAAGGGCGAATCGCAAACCTCTCTTGCTTAAGGGAGCCCGCCAGACAGGAAAGACTTGGCTTCTTAACGAATTCGCAAGCCAGCAGTATCGAAACGTCATTCGTTTTGACTTTATGCTCGAGCCGAGCACACGCTCGCTGTTCGATGGGAACCTCGACCCCAAGCGCATCATCTCCCAGATAGAACTCCTACGTGGCCAAACCGTAACGCCGGAAGACACGCTCATCATCTTCGACGAGATCCAAGAGGCGCCACGCGGGATCACCTCGCTCAAGTACTTCAACGAGCTTGCACCCGAATGCCACATCGTGGCAGCCGGTTCCTATATGGGCCTCGCGCTCCGACGCGAAAACGAGTCATTTCCCGTCGGCAAAATCGACCAGCTCACCATGCGTCCCATGGGGTTTGCTGAGTTCGTTCGTGCCGTCGACGGCAACCCGCTCGCCGACGCCATCCTTGCCGCAGACATGAACCTTCTAGCAAACGTTACCGAAAAGCTCGAGCACTTGCTCAAGGAATACCTTGTTGTCGGCGGTATGCCCGAAGTTGTCTCCACTTTCGCCGAGACACGCGACTTCATCGAAGCCCGAAGGCTTCAACAGCAAATCATCGAGGCTTACGAATCCGATTTTGGCAAACATGCACCCGCCCGCATCGTCGAGCGCATGAGGTTGGTTTGGAAATCCCTTCCCGGCCAGCTTGCAAAGGAGAACAAGAAGTTTGTCTATGGCGCCCTTCGTCCCGGAGCGCGCGCACGCGATTTCGAGGAAAGCCTCCAGTGGCTCACGGACTACGGAATCGTTCATAAGGTGCCACGTGTTTCCGCTCTAAAGGCGCCGCTCTCGAGCTACGAAGACCTCTCGGGCTTCAAGCTGTTCTGCATCGACACCGGCATCCTCGGAGCGCTCTCCGGTCTCTCTCCGGCCATCGTTCTTAACGGATCTGCTGTTTTTACCGAGTTCAAAGGTTCGCTGACCGAACAATACGTCGCGCAGGAGCTTTTGCTCCAGGACAAAACTCCCGCGTATTGGTCCTCTACCTCTGGCAATGCCGAAACCGACTTTGCCATCGACCATGCGGGAACCGTGCTTCCGCTTGAGGTCAAGGCGGCAGAGAACCTTAAAGCGAAGAGTCTGAAAATAGCCTGCGAAAAATTCAAGCTCGAGCGTTGCGTGAGGAGCTCCCTGGCGACATATAGAGACGAGGGCATGCTCGTCAATATTCCGCTTTGGGAGATTGGGCAGATCGACAAGCTGGCATAGGCGCTGTGGGGACGCCCCGCAAGGACTGTCCCCAGGTGCCGGCAGAAAAGGAACGTCCCCAGGTGCCGGCTTCTGAGTTACGGTGGAATAGGGACTGTTTGGTGCCCGAAAGGGCGATTTTAGTCCGTATTTCACCGCAACTTATGAGGGGATGGTTAAAGGGTGCTGAGAGTGGGAGTCCAGGCGATGGTGGGGGTCGCACCGTCGAGAACCTCGT
Organism: Collinsella aerofaciens; assembly: GCA_048447565.1. Classification (GTDB taxonomy): domain Bacteria; phylum Actinomycetota; class Coriobacteriia; order Coriobacteriales; family Coriobacteriaceae; genus Collinsella; species Collinsella aerofaciens_CE. The sequence continues at coordinate 13,697 of DBGAXC010000001.1, forward strand.
TGATGGTGGCGGCCATACCGGCGAGGAGGCTGTTCTCACTTACGGTGAGCGTCTTGTAGCCGCCGGCTCGCATGAGCTCGCGAATCACCACGGCGCCAGCCAGAATCACACCCGCGCGCTTGGGCTGCACGCCCGGCAGCGCAGCGATACCCTCCACACCCAGCGTAGACATACGATCGATGGCGGCCGAGATCTGCTCCAGCGAAAGCTCGCGCAGGTGCACAAAGTTCGAGTCGTACGGCTCCAGTTCGTGGACCAGCGCCACGAGCGTGGTGACGGTACCGCCCACCGCAACGAGGCGCTCGGCACGCTCAAAGTCGCTGGACAGGCCCTCAAAATAGGAGGAGAACTGCTCGCCCGCCCACGCGGCGGCAACCGCAAGCTCGCCGTCCGCAGGCGGCAACGCGGAGAAGAAGCGCTCCGTCACACGACGACAGCCAATGTCCAGCGAACGCGTGCCCTCCAGCGCAAAGACCCCGCGCTCCGGAGCGTATACGCCCGTCGCAAGCTCCGTCGACCCGCCGCCCGAATCCGCTACGATGATGCGCTCGCCGGCAAAGTCATGCGCCACGCCAAAAAACGTCAGGCGCGCCTCGACCTCACCCGGAATCACCTGCGGTTCGAGCCCCAGCTCGCGCAAGCCGTCCAGCAGCAGGGCAGCATTGGACGCATCGCGCGCGGCACTCGTGCACGTGGTGCAGATGCACACAGCCCCAAAGGCACGCGCCTCGTCCACAAACATGCGGCATGCGGCAAGCACGCGCTCGACCGCCGCCTCGCAAAAGCGGCCCGTCGCATCGACGCCCTCGCCCAGATCGGTAATATCGGTATGCTTGGACGATTCCACAATCGCTCCGCCCTCGACCTGGGCCAACACCAGTCGCGACGACACCGTTCCCAGGTCGATCGCGGCTACCTTATAGCGTTTGCAATTTGTCATTGCGGGCTCCCCTCCGGGCGCTATTTGCCATTGGACACGACCGTCTGGCCCTCGACGCCGTTAAACCCAAACAGCATGTCGAGCGCTTGGATGTACCACGGCGCGTCCTTACCGACTTCTTCGATTTCCTTGGCAACTTCGCTGGCCTTCTTGGCGTTCGACGACTTCTGGCTCGACGAGGCATCCGAATCGCCGTCCAGGCCCTGCACTTCAATCCTCTTTTCGCCGGGCATCACCAAGCCCAGGTCCTCGGATGCCGCATCCTTGATACCCTCCTCCGAGAGCAGCTTGTCGACGCTTTTTTGCAGCCCATCATTGTATTGCTGGCGAATCTCGACCTGCTTGGCCAAGATGTCGCTCGAACGCTTTGCCACGTACAGGTCGCGCACGGGGAAATACAGGCTCACGAGCACCAGGGCGACGACGATGCCGATGAATAGCCCTCGCTGAGGACCGTGGGTAAAGTCGTAGATCGCCTTAATCACCGCGTTGTCGTTGGCGTAGCGCATAAAGTCCGAGCCCGAAAGACGGCTCGAAGGCCTGCTCGCTTTGTCGTGCGTCTGGGCCGAGGGACGCGACGGATGCGACGAACGTGTCGGGCGTACTGGTCCATCTGTCGAAGTATTCACTTGAGCATTGGGGCGCGAGGTGCTTGTCGGGCGCTGCGCGGAGCGGTCGGCACCGGCGTAGGCGGACCCACCGAGCTGCACCGTGCGCGCACGGCGAGGCGACGGCTCACGCGAACCGGCGGAATAGTACCTGTTGTCGTAAATCTGATCCATGTGCGCCTTGTGCGGTTGAGGTTTGTTTGCGCTAAGTATTCTAGTTATAGCACGAGCGCGCGCACCACCTTCGACAGCCTTTGCTCGACATAAAAAAGGCGCTGAGCCATATGGCCCAGCGCCCAATGGCGGCCATCAGAAGTGGAACGGAGCCGAGTCAACCCCGCTCCCCGCGCGCACCACTTGTTTAGCGAATGTTGTAAAACGCGGCCTTGCCGGCATAGCGCGCGCTGCCCTCGAGCTCGTCCTCGATGCGGATGAGCTGGTTGTACTTGGCGATGCGGTCGCTGCGGCACGGGGCGCCCGACTTGATCTGACCGGCGTTGACGCCCACGACCAGGTCGGCGATCGTGGAGTCCTCGGTCTCGCCGGAGCGGTGGCTCACGATGCAGGCGTAACCGGCCTCCTTGGCGGTCTCGATGGCCTCGAGCGACTCGGTGAGCGTGCCGATCTGGTTGACCTTGACCAGGATCGCGTTGGCGGCACCCAGCTCGATGCCCTTCTTGAGGCGCTCGGTGTTAGTGACGAACAGGTCGTCGCCTACGAGCTGCACCTTGTTGCCAATGCGGCGGGTAAGCTCGACCCAGCCGCCCCAGTCCTCCTCGGCCATGCCGTCCTCGATGGAGATGATGGGATAGGTGTCGACGAGCTTCTCCCAGTAATCGACCATCTGAGCGCTCGTATACTCAACGCCCTCGCCCTTGAGCTCGTACATGCCGGTCTCGGCGTTGTAGAACTCGGTCGAGGCCGGGTCCATGGCGTACATGAAGTCGACGCCGGGCTTAAAGCCGGCCTTCTCCACGGCCTTGGTGATGTACTCGAACGGCTCGGCATTGGTCTTAAGGTTGGGGGCAAAGCCGCCCTCGTCGCCCACGCCGCCGCCCAGGCCGGCCTCGTGCAGCACGCCCTTGAGGGTATGGTAGACCTCGGCGCACCAACGCAGGCCCTCGGCAAAGCTCGGGGCGCCCACCGGCATGATCATGAACTCCTGGAAGTCAACGTTATTGTCGGCATGCACGCCGCCGTTGAGGATATTCATCATAGGTGTGGGCAGCAGGTGGGCGTTGACGCCGCCCAGGTACTGGTACAGCGACAGGCCCGACGACTCGGCAGCGGCGCGGGCAACGGCCAGCGACACGCCCAGGATGGCGTTGGCACCGAGCTTGGTCTTGTTGGGGGTACCGTCCGCGGCAATCAGCGCGGCATCGACGGCGCGCTGGTCGAAGGCATCGAGGCCCACGACGGCGTTAGCACACTCGTTGTTGACATGCTCGACGGCCTGCGAAACGCCCTTGCCCAGGTAGCGGTCCTTGTCGCCATCGCGCAGCTCGCAGGCTTCAAAGGCGCCGGTCGAAGCACCCGAAGGCACCATTGCGCGGCCAAAGCTGCCGTCCTCGAGCACGACCTCGACCTCGACGGTGGGATTGCCGCGGCTGTCGAGCACCTCGCGACCGTAGACGTCCAAAATATCGCTCATGTTGTCTCCCTCTCACTTGGAAACGTAGTGGATGCAAGCGACCGGCTGACCGTGCACCGTCGGTGCGCCTCCGTAAGTTAGCCATGTCGCACTTTTTGCATTATGCCCTAAGTTAGCCGGGGGATACACTTGATTTTCGAAAAATTTAGCGGGAACGATGAGGCGTGTCAGCCCGTCGTTCCCGCAGTCTTACTCCTCCGCCTTTGCGGCATCCCACAGGTCGTTGAG
>DBGAXC010000002.1:0-32988 GCA_048447565.1 Collinsella aerofaciens
GCCTCGCGGACCTCCTCGGGCTCGCCGCAGCAGAACACCGGGACGATGCCGGCGGCAACGAGCGCCTTGGCCTTCTTGTTCTCGTCCTCGTCCGTCTCGTGGAAGTAGTCGCGGCGCTCGGAGTGGCCGATGATGCAGTAGGTGCAGCCGGCGCTCTTGAGCATGTCGCAGGAAGACTCGCCGGTGTAGGCGCCCTTGGCCTCCCAGTAGACGTTCTGCGCGCCCAGCGCGATGGGGGCGGCGGAGATGCGGTCGTGGACCGTGGTGATGTCGATGGTGGGCGGGCAGACGAGGACCTCGACGCCAGCGGGGACCTCGGGCAGGGCCTGGGCCAGCTCGTCGGCCAGCTTGGCCGCCGCGTGGACGTCGTTGTTCATCTTCCAGTTACCAGCGATGTGAAGGGTGCGATTAGGCATCGAGAAGCGCCTCCACTCCGGGAAGGGCCTTGCCCTCGACGAGCTCCATGGAAGCGCCACCACCGGTGGAGATCCAGCTCATCTTGTCGGCCAGGCCGAACTTGTTGACGGCCGCGACGGAATCGCCGCCACCGATGATCGACGTGCAGTCAGAGTCCGCGACGGCGCGGCAGACGGCCTCGGTGCCGTGCGCGAAGTTGTCGAACTCGAAGACGCCCATGGGGCCGTTCCAGAAGACGGTCTTGGCGCCCTTGATGGCCTCGGCGTAGAGCTCCTCGGTCTTGGGGCCGATGTCCATGCCCTCGCGGTCATCGGGGATGGCGTCGGAGGCCACGACCTCGGGCACGGCGTCCTCGCCGAAGTGATCGGCAACGCGGTTGTCGACGGGCAGCAGGATCTTGACGCCCTTGTCCTCGGCCTTCTTGAGCATCTCGCCGGCGCGCTCGACCCAGTCCTCCTCCTTGAGGGACTGGCCGACGCTCATGCCCTTGGCGAGGAAGAAGGTGTAGGCCATGCCGCCGCCGATGATCAGCGTGTCAGCGGAGTCGATGAGGTGGTCGAGGACGCCGATCTTGGACGAGACCTTGGAGCCGCCGACGATGGCGACGAACGGACGCTCGGGCTCGGCGAAGATGCCGGTGAGGGTGTCGACCTCCTTCTCGAGCAGGAAGCCGGCGACGGCCGGGATGTAGGCGGCAGGGCCCACGACGGAGCCCTGGGCGCGGTGCGCGGTGCCGAAGGCGTCGAGGACGAAGACGTCGCCGTAGGAGGCGAGACGCTTGGCGATCTCGGGGTCGTTCTTCTTCTCGCGCTTGTCGAAGCGGACGTTCTCGAGGACGAGGACGTGACCCGGCTCGAGGGCGTTGACGGCGGCCTCGGCCTCGTCACCGTAGGTGTCGGCGACGAAGGAGACGGGCAGGCCGCTCATCTCGGCGAGCTTCTCGGCGACGGGCTTGAGCGACAGCTCGGGCTCGAAGCCGGTGCCGGCCGGACGGCCGAGGTGGCTCATGAGGATGACGCGAGCGTTGTGCTCAACGAGATAGTTGATGGTGGGCAGGGCAGCCTTGATGCGGGTGGTGTCGCCAACGACGCCATCCTTGATAGGCACGTTAAAGTCAACGCGGACGAGAACGCGCTTGCCGTCGACATCGATGTCGCGGACGGTCTTCTTGGTAAAGGCCATGTTTGCTTCTACCTTTCGTACGTGTCTGCCTCCCATTACGGCAGACGATTTCTTATAAAAAGGGCGCGACCCTAGGGTGTAAGCCCTATAAGGCCGCGCCCTTCTTTAGACGCTCAACGAGCTATTCGCTAAAAGCTAAATTAAGCAACGAACTTCTCGAAGTACTTGATGGTGCGGACCATCTGAGAGGTGTAGGAGTTCTCGTTGTCGTACCAAGAGGTGACCTGAACGAGGGTCTGGCCGTTGCCGAGGTCAGAGCACATGGTCTGAGTGGCGTCGAAGATGGAGCCGTGGGTCTCGCCGACGATGTCGCGGGAGACGATCTGGTCCTCGTTGTAGGCGAAGGTCTCGGGGATGGTCTCGGCGTAGGCCTTCATGGCAGCGTTGACCTCGTCGACGGTGACCTTCTTGTCAACGACGGCGTAGAGGTTGGTCAGCGAGCCGGTCGGCGTCGGGACGCGCTGGGCGGCACCGATGAGCTTGCCGTTGAGCTCGGGGAGAACCAGGCCGATGGCCTTGGCAGCGCCCGTGGTGTTCGGGACGATGTTCTCGGAGCAGGCGCGGGAGCGACGGAAGTTGCCCTTGCGCTGCGGGCCGTCGAGCGGCATCTGGTCGCCGGTGAAGGCATGGATGGTGGTCATGATGCCGGACACGATGGGAGCGAAGTCGTTCAGACCCTTGGCCATCGGGGCGAGGCAGTTGGTGGTGCAGGAAGCAGCGGAGATGATGTTGTCCTCAGCGGTCAGCGTCTCATGGTTGACGCTGTACACGATGGTGGGCAGATCGCTGCCGGCCGGAGCGGAGATGACGACCTTCTTGGCGCCAGCGTTGATGTGGGCCTGAGCCTTAGCCTTGCTGGTGTAGAAGCCGGTGCACTCGAGAACGACGTCGACGTCGAGGTCGCCCCAAGGCAGGTTGTTGGCGTCGGCCTCCTTGTAGATCTTGATCTCCTTGCCGTCAACGGTGATGGAATCCTCGCCAGCAACGACCTCGTGATCGCGAGCGTAGTTGCCCTGCGTGGAGTCGTACTTCAGCAGGTAAGCGAGCATATCGGGAGAGGTGAGGTCGTTGATAGCGACGATCTCGGAGCCCTCATGACCGAACATCTGACGGAAAGCCAGACGACCGATGCGACCGAAGCCGTTAATAGCAACCTTTACTGCCATTGTGTCTCCTTTCGTAAGGCCCCCGCGAGCTACAGCGCCCGCCGTTGAGGCCCACAAACTAACCACTCGCCTAATATACCTTTTTTTTGACTTGAATTTCACGAGAATGCTCGAAATTGAAAAGCAAATTTACGTTAAAACGTTTTAAAGACTAAAATAGCAGCTAAATCCGTATATAAGTCGTTACTTCAAACTACCTGTTTGCTTCAATGAGCTTTTCAAGCCGTAAAACACGATGGTAGAGGGCTGACTTCGACAAGGGAGGGTCAGCCATCTCCCCCAAATCACGCAGCGACAGATCAGGATAGCGCTCGCGCAGGTCGCAAAAGACCGCCAAGGCATCCGGAAGCGCATCGCGAAGGCCACGCTGCTCGAGCTCGTCGATAAGCGCAAGCTGATGTTGGGCAGCACCGGCGCTTCTGGTTTGGTTGGCGAGCTCGGCATTCACGCGACGGTTCACATCGTTCTTAACCAACTTGACCGCGCGCGCCTCCTCAATCTCGGCAACGCTGCGCTTGGCACCAATCAGCTTTAATAGATGCTCGATTTCCTCGGCGCTCTTAATGTACACGGCATATGACCCCCGCCGTGCATTAACACGAGCATGGACCCCAATCTGCTCCAACAGATTGCAAAGTCCCTTGGCATATTGCTCGCCCTGCACAGCGATCTCCAAATGAAAATCGCCGCGTGGATCGGCCACGAAGCCGCCCGCGATGAGCGCGCCGCGGATATAGGCAAGTCTACAGCAAGGACGGGCAACGATATGTCGGGGTACGCCGGCGACAAGTCCTCCCCTACGGTCGAGGATACCCAGCAGAACCAAGGCCTTATCCAGGTCTGGCTGATCAGGCAAGGTGATGAGGTAGTTTCGAACCTTATGCAAGACAGATTTGCGGACGGTGAACTCCGTTTTGAGCTTAAGGATACGATGCGTCAGCGTGATCATCGTGCGCGCGACGGCTCCCGTCTCAGTCGCAACGGTCAAACGATACCGCCCAGAGCCGGCAAGGGAGAGCGTACCACTCACGCGCGTGAGGGCGGCGAGCGTCGACAAGTCGCAGTATTCACATTCGGGTTCGCAGCGCGCAAGCTCGTCGCGCACCTCAGCGGTAAACGACATGCAGGCCTATGCCTTCGTGTTGGCGCGCGACAGGTCGCGGTGGGAGATGCTCACATGATACTGAGCGCCTTCCAGGTAACGGGCCGTGGCCTCGGCAATGGCAACGCTGCGATGCTGGCCGCCCGTGCAGCCGATGGCGATAGAAAGCTGCGGCTTACCCTCCGCGATATAGCCTGGCATCACCGTATCGAGCAGCTGTGTCCAAGCCTTCCAAAACTCCTGCGTCTTGGGATGGTCCAGAACAAAATCAGAGACCTTTTTATCGAGACCGGTCATCGTGCGCATCTCGGGATCGTAGAACGGATTGGGCAGGAAGCGGACGTCGATCATAATGTCCGCCTCGACGGGCATGCCGTGCTTAAAGCCAAACGAGAACACGTGGACGTCCATGAGCTGCTGGTCGGACAGCTCGGAAAATGCCATACGTAGCTTGTTGCGCAGCGCAGAGGTACGCAGACGGCTCGTGTCGATAATCATATCGGCTCGGTCGCGCACGCCCTGCAGCTGAAGGCGCTCGCGCTGAATGGCATCGGCCGTAGTCTCCCCCGGCTTGGCAATGGGATGACGGCGGCGATTTTCGCTGTAGCGACGAATCAGCACCTCGTCAGAGGCCTCGAGAAACACGATGTCACAGCTCATCTCGCGCTCCTCGAGTGCGGCAACGGCATCGAGCAGCTCATCGAACAAGCCCTGGCTGCGCAGGTCGCAGGTGACGGCAAGATGCCTGCCCACGCCCGTATTGATGCCGACGAGTTCGGCAAGCTGGGCGATGAGACGCGGAGGCAGGTTATCGATGCAAAAATAGCCCATGTCCTCGAACACGTGCATGGCCTGTGTGCGGCCCGATCCAGACATTCCGGTGATGATGACGATATCGGGGATGCGCTCCGAGCGCTCCGCCGCATCCATGGCATCTCCCTTTTGCATGTGCGCCTCCTAAAACAAGCGCGGGACCCGGCCAGCGGATCCCGCGCGATCAATTGCCTTTATTGAGTATACCGCCCCGAGCGGATACGAGGCCTGTCTTACGCCTCAAGCGCAGCCTTGAACCAACTTGTAATACTCGTGGGATGCGTGATGGCGGTGCCGACGACAACGGCCCAGGCGCCAGCATCGATCGCGGCGCGAGCCTCCTCGGGCGTGTGCACGCGGCCCTCGCAGATGATGGGAAGACCGGGGAATTCCTCGGTCGCCTGACGCAGGAGCGGCAGATCGGGGCCATCGGCCATGGTGCAGTCGATGGCAGCGACACCGTGAGAAAGCGTGGTAGATACCAGGTCGAAGCCCATATCAACCGCACGGCGAATGTCCTCGATGGTGGCACAATCCGCCATCAGGAGCACACCCTCCTCGTGCAGCGGGCGGAAGGTATCCTCGACCGACTTGCCGTCGGGACGCGGACGATCGGTGGCGTCGATCGCCACGATATCGGCACCCGCAGCAACGCAGGCGCGAGCGTGACGCAGCGTCGGCGTGATGTAAACGCCCTCGTGCCCATCCTTCCACAGGCCGATAACGGGGACCTCACAGCGACCCTTAATGGCGGCAATGTCGGCAAGGCCCTGGCAGCGAATGGCGGCGGCGCCGCCGAGCTCGCAAGCACGAGACATTTGAGCCATGGTCTCGGGCGTACGAAGCGGCTCGCCCATATACGCCTGAACGCTCACGACGAGCTTGCCCTTCAGGGACTGGATCAAAGGATCAACGGTCATGTTCGACTCAACCTTTCTCAAAAACAGCCTTCTGAGACACCGCACCTTGACGTTCAAACCGTCGCTCGCGTACCGAAGTACGCTTCGCTCCTCTTTCACGTCAATCTGCGGCACCTCAGAAGGCGCACTTGGTAGCTATGTTTATTTCAACGACGCAAGAAGGTGTTCGGCGGCACCGATGAGCGGAGCATCGCCCTCAAGAGAACCGATGAGGATCGGCGTGTCCTGAAGCGGATCGAGCGCCTGGCTGGCATAGCCCTCGTGTACCGAATCCTTCCACGTCTGTGAACGCCAATCGGGACCTTGGTGAATCACGCCACCCGAAAGCACGATGACCTCAGGGTCCAGGATGTTAGCGAGCGAGCCCAAGCTGGCACCCAGCGCAAAGCCGGCGTCATGGATGACCTCAGTCGCCTTTGCGTCGCCCGCGCGGCACAGGTCGTTTACATCGCGACCGACCGAAGGACGGCTGGGGTCGACGCGGCCAAAGCGCTCGTCGTACATGCGACCAATGGAAGTGCCCGAAGCAACAGACTCAAGATGGCCAGAACGCCCGCAGGCGCAGGGAATGCCGGCGGCAGCCGAGCACTCGATGTGGCCCATATGACCGGCAGCACCGTGGAAGCCCTGCATCACGCGGCCGTTCTCGACATATGCGCCGCCGATGCCCGTACCGATGCCCAGACACAAGACGGAGAACTTGCCCTTGCCGACGCCCCAGTGGGCCTCGCCCAGAGCATGAGCCTGCACGTCGCCCACCACGGCAACGGGAAGACCAAGGTCCTCGCGCAGACGCGGCCCCAACTGAACGCCAGACCAGCCGGGCATGATCTCGTTGGCGTAGGCGATGGCGCCCGTCTTGGGGTCGACGACACCGGCGGCGCCAATACCGATACCGAGGACCTCGACATCGGGGTTCGCCTCGAGAGCAGCCTTGATGGACGCCTCGATGCGCTGGAAAACTGCCTCGCCGCCTTCTTGGGCCTCGGTGGGAACCTCGGCTTCAAAGACCGGATGGGGCACGCCGCCATCAGCCGGATACTCCATAATGGCAGTCGCAATCTTGGTGCCGCCGATATCGACGGAGCAAACGTACTTGTTCTCCATGTCGCTCTCCTTAGGAGATATAAACAACTACAGGAAATGCGCCGTCAGGCTAGCCGTCACAGCGCGGTAAAGGTTTTCCAGGTGCCCGAGATCGCCGAGAAGCCGTGTGGCCATTGACCTAATGGGTCATGGCCGCACGGTTGAACGGCGAGGTCGGGTGCCTGGGAAAGCTTTAAAGGAGGCCGTTGTCCTGGAGGACCTTCTTAATCGCCTCGACGTTCTCACCGGTCATGGCCTTCACCGGGCGCGGCATGGTCGGGCTGTCGAAGATGCCCATGAGGTTCATAGCGGTCTTGAAGGCGCCGACGCCACCGGCATAGCCCTGGACGCCCGAGGTGACATCCCAGATGTGGGAGATCTCATTGAGACGATCCTGCTCGGCCTTGACGGTAGCCCAGTCACCAGCCTGAGCGGCCTTCCACTGACGCACGTAGCCCTCGGGCTCAACGTTGGCGAGACCCGGGACGGAACCGTCAGCGCCGCCGAGATAGGCGCCGTCGACAACAACCTCGTGACCGGTGAGGATGCTCATCGGATGGCCGTTCTTCTCGTTCTCCTGAACGAGGTAGCGGAACGAGATGTCATCACCCGAGGAATCCTTGACGCCAGCAAGGACGCCCTCGGCGCCGAGCTTGGCAAGGAGCTTCCAGGGGAGCTTGGTGTGAACGCAGACGGGAATGTCATAGGCAAAGATGGGCAGGTCGAGCTCCTCGTGCAGGATGCGGAAGTGCTCCTCGACCTCGGTCATACCCTGCAGGGCATAGAACGGGCAAGTGGCGACGAGGGCATCGGCGCCCAGCTCCTGGGCGACCTTGCCGTGCTCAATCATGCGCTCGGTCTCGGTATCGATGATGCCGACCAGAACAGGCACACGGTGGTCGACGATACGAACGGCCTCGGCGATAATCTGGCGACGGCGCTCATCGGTGGAGAAGACGACCTCGCCCGAAGACCCCAAGAAGAACAGACCATCGACGCCGGCATCGATCATGCGGTTGATGCTGCGCTCAAAGGAGGCAACGTCGAGCTGGTGGTCTTCGGTATCGGGAACAACGACGGGAGGGATAACGCCGGTGAATTTCTGAGTTGCCACAAGAATCTCCTTAGCTGTCTGGCGAGCGGCCCTATGCCGCTCACTCTTGTTGGCAGTGTCCAGGCCGTCTAGGCCAAAGAACACGGATAGAACGTTTGGTTAAAGAAGTCGACGACTTCGTTTTCGAACGCGTTAATACGCTCATGAGCGTATTTGGCATAGATGATATGCCTCCGGTCACACTCAAGACCGTTGAATACGGCAAACTGACCCTTGGGGTCGCTCACGGTATCCATGAGCGACGTGCCCATAAGCACCGATCCGCGCACCCGAGACGACAGAGCCTCGAGGCCACCGGGAATTGGATTGGCAACCGCCGTGCAGGCAAGTCCGCGCTCGTCCAGAGCAGAAACCGCCAGCGCGACACCGCCGCCAAGACCCTCGCCCCATGCAAAAATGCGATCGGGATCCATGCCATCAAGATTGCGCGCGACCTTCGCCAACGCGCAGCCCCAACGGACGCGCTTGACAAAAGCGGGCGAAGCAATCCCCCACTGCAGGTCGTCCGCACCAGCAACATCGTCATCCAGCGCGAGAACGGCATACCCCATGGCGGCAAATCTCGTCATGTGATGCCATCCACGCACGGGTCGATCGATGTCGTGAAACATCAGGCACAGCGGCACGCGCTCAGACACTCGGGCACGACCGACAGGCTCGATCAAACGAGCGTGAATCGCATCGTCACCGAGCTCAAAGGAGACCTCCGAGTAACGGGCGCAGGGGTTAACAAAGTCAATCGCCGTAATGGCCAGGCCTTGAATCTCAAGATTCGAAGCGCATGTCTCTAAATCAGAAACATCTGCTTGGACATCACCGCGCCAGTCCCGATATTCTGCGAGCCTTGACGAAACCGTTCCAGGCATCTCCGCGAGCCCGGGGACGATCAGCTCGTCGATATTGCTCTCGCACTTAGACATGAGCCTCCCCTCCCTCGCAGAAAAACGGAATGATCAGATCGTCAAAGTCCTGAATCTCCTCGTGGCCAAAGCCCTCAAAGAACTCGCGTCGCTTCTCACAGGCCAGATTGTTGTAGACCGCAAACTGCGTCGCCGGCGGACAGACGATATCGGCTGTGCCCGTGCCAAACAGCACGGGGCATTTGACCATGGGGGCAAAGTTCTTGGAATCGAAGTACGCCAGTTTGGCATAGGCCTCCTCAATACGAGTCGAGTCCTCGTCAAACCAACGCGACCAATAACGCAGGCCTTCATAAGCGATATCGTCGGCATCCAGATCCCAAACAAGGCGGAAATCCGACAGGAAGGGATAGAGGATGGCAGCGCGATTGATAAGCTCACTATTAAGCGCGCAGGTCGCAATGCCCAAACCGCCGCCCTGCGATGCGCCGTTCACAAATACGCGGGAAAGATCGATGCCCTCGAGCTCGCGAACAATACGGCACAGAATGCGGATATCCTGGTGCAAGCGGACATAGTAAAGATTGGCCGGGTCGCCGTCGATACCGGCGACGATATGCCCAGCAACCGTCGTGCCTTCAAATCCACCAATATCCTCGGAGGGGCCACCCTGGCCAGGACAATCGAGAGCGATGAGTGCCATGCCCATGCCCGCAAACGACGCCTGCTCGAACCAGCTGCGGCTTGCACCCGGATAGCCGTGGAACTGTAGCACCAGCGGCACGGGCTCGTCCGAAACCGGCTGGAGATACTTGGCATGCAGGCGTGCACCGCACATGCCGGTATACCAGAGGTCGAAAAACCGACAGGTCGCGGAATCCGCAACCGAAGCCGCCTCAATCGCATAGTCGAGCTCGACGGCGTCGGCCTCGGCCATGCGGTCCTTCCAAAAGAGATCGAAATCCGATGGACGGGGCATAGCGCCTCGATATTCACCAAATTGCTGTTGTAGCTCCTGAGCACTTGGCATGGCTCGTGAACCCAACCTTTCGAAATCGCAACGGAGGTGCGCCCGGCAAGGGAACCGGGCGCACGGGAGGGAAAGCGAGGCTACTCGCCGAGCTTGGGGTGCAGCAGCGACGGCGCAGCGCCGAGCAGCATCTTGGTGTAGGGGTCCTGAGGGTGCTGGAAGACCTGCTTGGCCTCGCCCTGCTCGACGATCTTGCCGCCATTCATAACGATGATGTCGTCAGAGATATAGCGGACCGTCTGGATGTCATGGCTGATGAACACCATGGCCAGGCCGAGCTCCTTCTTAAGGTCGGTCAGCAGGTTCAGGATCTGCGCGCGGACCGAAACGTCCAGAGCCGAGGTGGGCTCGTCGGCGATGATGGCGTCGGGGTTCAGCGACAGGGCACGGGCAATTGCCACGCGCTGGCGCTGGCCACCCGAAAGCTGACCGGGAAGAACCTCGGCAGCGGAGCTGGGCAGACCGGTGAGCTCCAAGAGTTCCTTGACGCGCTTCTCCTGCTCGGCCTCGGTACCCAGGTTGTGGACGCGCATGGGGTCGAGCAGTTGCTCGCGAACGACCATGCGGGGGTTGAGCGCCGTGGCCGGGTTTTGGAACACGACCGAGATGACGCGACCCATGTGGCGACGGTCCTCGGCGGTACGTTTGGTAACGTCCTTGCCCTTAAAGTAGACCTTGCCGCTCGTGGGGGCCTGCAGGCCGCACATGACGTTGGCGGTGGTGGACTTACCGCAACCGGACTCGCCGACGATGCCAATCGTCTGACCGGGCATGAGCTTAATCGTTACACCCTGGACGGCGTGAACCAGGTTGGGGTGCAGAATCGAGCCGGTACGGGTCCTAAAGGTGACGTGGACGTCATCAAGGAAGATGATCGGCTCGACGCCGTTGACTGCGGTCTCGCTCATCTACATCACCTCCGCGTGAGGGGTCAAACCATTTGCCTTGAGCACCTCGTCGGGGAGCTCGGAATAGAAGTGCTCGGTGCCGGGCACGCGCTTGAAGACCGGACGGGTGTCCAGGCCAATACGCGGATGGCTCGAGCGGGGCGCGAAGCGATCGCCCTTGGGGAAATCGCGCGGGCTCGGAACGGCGCCGGGCACCTGGTGCAGGCGACCCGAACCGCTCTCGATGGACAGAACGGAACCCAGAAGACCGCGGGTGTACTCGTGGATCGGGTTGGTGAGCAGCTCCTTGGTGGGTGCCTGCTCGATAACCTGACCGGCATACATAACCGTGATGTTATGGGCAACCTCGGCGACCAGAGCCAGGTCATGCGAAACGAAGATCATGGCAAAGCCGAGCTTGGCCTGAAGATCGTTGAGCAGCTTGATGACCTGCTTCTGGACGGTAACGTCCAGAGCGGTCGTGGGCTCGTCGCAGATGACCAGCTTGGGGTCGCGGGTAAGGGCCATAGCGATCAGGACACGCTGACGCTGGCCGCCGGAAAGCTCGTGCGGATAGCTCTCGAGCGTGCGCTTGGGATCGAGGCCGACGAGCTCCAGGAGCTCCTCGGCGCTGCGGGTTCCGCCGCGCTTGGTGAGCTGCTTCATCTGGGCAGAGATGAGCATGGAGGGGTTGAGCGAGGACAGGGCGTCCTGATAGACCATAGCGATATCGGTACCGCGCAGGCCGAACCACTCCTTCTTGCTCATCTTGAGCAGGTCACGGCCCTCCCAGAGAACCTCGCCGGAAAGATGCTCGTCATCGTCGGTCAGGCCCATGATGGCCAGCGTGGTGATGGACTTACCGCAACCGGACTCGCCCACCAGGCCCATGGTCTGACCAGGACGAACGTCAAAGTTGACATGGTCGACGACGTTGATATCACCGTGATGCTCAAACTGGATGCAGAAGTCACGGACCGAGAGAATCGGCTCAACGGACTCGTCGGGCACGTGGCGATCGTCACGCTTGAGCTCGACATCGCGCAGGGCGCCAAGGCGAGCGGAGAGGGACTGGGCCTGCTCCTTGTAGGCGCGAACGGGGTCGGAGACCAGCAGGTCGGCCTCGCGACGCTTGGAGGAATCGGTAGGATCCAGGGCGGCGGAGGGAGCAGCGGCCATGGCGTCGGTAATGCCCTCGGAGAGGATGTTGAGCGCCAGGCAGGTGATCATGATGGCCAGGCCCGGGAACAGCGCCTGCCACCAACGGCCGGCGAGCACGCCGCCGCGGGCGTCGGCGAGGATGTTGCCCCAGGTAGCGGTGGGCTCCTGGATACCAGCGCCGATGAAGGTCAGCGAGGCCTCGAAGATGATGGCGTCGGCGACCAGGGTAACGGTAAAGACCATGATCGGGGCGATGCAGTTACGCAGAACATGCTTGATCAAAATCCACGGAGCCTTGGCGCCGGAAACGATGACCGCGCGGACATAGTCCTCGCCATACTCGGACACGATGTTGGCGCGCACGATACGGGCAATCTGCGGAGTGTACATAAAGCCGATGGCGAAGATGATCGACGGCACGGAGTTGCCCAGGATGGAGACGAAGACGGCCGCGAGGGCGATGCCCGGGATGGACATGATGATGTCCAGGATACGCATGATCGTCTCGGAGACGGCCTTGCGCGAAACCGCCGCGAGGGCGCCCACGACCGAGCCGCAGACCAGAGCCATGGCGGTGGCGCCAAAGCCGATAATCAGCGAGTAACGACCACCGTAGAGCATACGCGACAGAATGTCGCGACCCTTATCGTCGGTACCGAAGATAAATCCGTTGCCGGGAGCCTGGCGAGCCGTAAAGATCTCGACCGGGCTATAGGGGGCAAGAAGGGGCGCCAGAATCGCAGTCAGGGCGACCAGCACCAGCACGACGGCGGCAATCTTAGAAGACAGCGTCATCTTCTTCCAGCCACCGAGCTTGAGCCCCTTGGAGGCAGCCTTCTCGAGCTGCTCGGTTTGCTTCTCTCGAATCTTTACCATAATCTACACCGTCCTGATGCGCGGGTTGATGAGCAGGTAGAGCATGTCAACCACGATGTTGATGATGATGAAGGCAAGAGCAACGACGATAACGACGCCCTGAACCAGGTTCGCCTCGTTGCCCTGAACGCCCTGCAAAATCGCGGTGCCCATGCCGGGGAGGTTGAAGATAACCTCGATGACGACGGCGCCGCCCATGAGGTAACCGATCTTAAGACCGAGGGTGGTGACCGGGGTGATCAGCGCATTGCGCAAAACGTTGATGCCGACGACGACCTTCTCGGGAACGCCGGCGCCGCGAGCCATACGGACATAGTCCTTGTCGAGCTCCTCGACCATGGCGGTACGCACGATACGAGTCATCTGGCCCGTCAGCGGAAATGCCAAGGCGATGGCGGGCATGATCATACGTCCCAGATAGCCAACCGGATTCGTGGTGAAGTGAGGCAGAGCACCCGATGCCGGGAGCACCTTAAGGTAGGAAGAGAACAGCAGGATCAACAGAACGGCAAGCCAGAACGACGGGGTTGCCAAGCCGGCGATGGAAAAGACGCGGATCACTTGGTCCGGCCATTTGTCGCGATACAGTGCCGCGATGACGCCGAGCAAAAACGAAACGACCGCACCGATAGCAAGACCGATAAAGGTCAGCTGCATCGTGACGGGCAGGGCCGTGGAGATGCGCTTGGCAACGGAGTTGCGAGCAGCACCATAGGTGCCCATGTCACCATGGATCAAATCGCCCATATAGCGCACGTAGCGCACGGGCCAGGGGTCGTCCAGACCATACTTCTCATGATACTCGGCAACCGCCTCGGGCGAGGCACCGTCACCCAACGCCGTATAGGCGGGGTCGGTCTTGGAGAACGACATAAGGAAGAACACCAGGACGGTGACGCCCAATGCCATGATCGGCAGCGCCACGAGACGCCTTCCAATCAAACGTAGAAAGTTGTTCACGTTCTCTCCCCTTTCTTTTGTCGGTAGGACCAACTGGTATATGAGTATGGATACTCATTACAAGACCCGAGCGACATCGAGGTCGCCCGGGTCTTTGTTTCAACTATGAGGACGTTGCCTTACGACCGACGCCCCACATATGACTCAAGCGAGTCTTAGGCCTTGACGGTCGCGACGCCCCTGAAGGACATGCTCGTCGTGCCGATGCCCTTGAAGCCATCGAGGGCCTCGCCGTTGGGCGCGGTGGACGGATCGTCCCAGGAAGCGGAAACGGTCTTGACGTGGACAACGGGGTACAGAACAGCGTTGTCGGCGATGATGTCGAAGCACTCGTTCCACTTCTTCTGCTGCTCGTCGCCCTCGGCGGCAAGAGCCTCGTCCATGAGACCGTGGAGCTTCGCCCACTCAGCGGAATCCTTCCACGGGCAACGGGTCTGCATCCAGACGTTGTCGCCATACCACCAGTTGAGCAGCAGGTCGGGGTCGGCGCCGAAGCAGGACGGATCGCCAGGAGCGAGAAGGATATCGTAGGCCTCGCCGCCGTCGATGGCAGCGTAGGTGGCCGGCGAGGTATCGGTCTGGATGGTCACATCGAAGCCGAGGGCGTCGAGGTCGTTCTTGACCTGAGCGGCCATGCCCTTGATCTGCTCGTTGTCGGTGGTGCGCAGGGTGATGGCGCCCGGGGTGATGCCAGACTCTTCGATGAGCTTCTTGGCCTTCTTGGCGTCAGTCTTGTACACCGTGGAAGCCTCATGATAGTTGGTGAAGCTCTTGGGCAGGTAGCAGCTGGCAGCGGTGGCAAGGCCGGCGAAGGTGTTGGTGATCATCTTCTCGGTGTCGAGCGCGTACATGACGGCCTGACGAACCTTGACGTTGTTCCAAGGCTCCTTGGCGACGTTGAACATGATGAAGCGGGTGCCGAAACCCTGAACGTTATCGATCTTGCAGCCAGCGCTCTCGAGCTGGTCGACGGCGTCAGCGGTGACGAGCTCCATAACGAGCGTGGAGCCCTCCTGCTGAGCGGTAACGCGAGCGGTGGGGTCGGTCAGGATGCTGTACTGGATCTTCTTATCCTCGGCAGCATACTCACCGTTGTACTCGGGGTTGGGAACCAGGGTGATCTCGGTATCGGAGATAGAGTCGTACATCCAGGGGCCGGAACCGATCGGCTGCTTGGCGCGATCCTCCTCGGCCTGGGTGGCCGGGGTAACACGGATGATGGCCAGACGATCCTTGAGCAGGGAGAAGTTGGGGACCTTGGTCTTGACCGTTACAGTGCTGGCGTCCTTGGCCTCGATGGACTCGAAGGGCTGGAAGAACGGAGCGTAGGTAGCAGAAGCGGCGCAAGCGGTGTAGGAAGCGACGACGTCGTCAGCAGTGACCTCGGTGCCATCGGAGAACTTTGCGCCCTTGCGGATGGTGACCTCGAAGGTAGTGTCGTCCACGGACTTGGGATCGTCGGTGGCGAGCTCGTTGAAGGTGCTGTAGTCGTGGTAATCGATGCCGTAGAGGCCCTCGATGACGTGCCAGTTAGCACCCAGGCCCACAGCGGAGCCGGTGCTGGCGGGGTCGAAGCTGGACGGAGCGTAAGCGGAACCAGCGGTGATCACGCCGCCGCCACGGTTGGTGGAATCGGTGGAACCGGAAGCGGAACCCTCGTCGCTAGAGCTGCCACCGCAGCCGGTGAGACCAAGCCCTGCGACAGCAGCGACGCTGCCGGTGAGGCCGAGGAACGAACGCCTGGACATACCCTTGTTGATGATGGCCATGTCTTCTCCTATCAATAGAGAATCTTACCCGGGAGCACCTAGACTTGCCCCCGCGCAACTTGCGGACGATATATACCTTACCTACCGACGAACCCAACTGAGGTGCCGCGCTCGGCGACCGATACATACATACGCTTGAACGGTATTTACTACCGTTCACCGAATTCATTGACAAATGATTCGACAGACAGTATGTATCGACGAGGTGAGATATCAGTCTTCGTCAACCCGCAGGATAGCAGTGTTGTTCACCATGGCTAGTCAAACGTTTTAGCGTTAATAAAACCCGAAATCGGCAGGTAATCACCGCGAAACAAATGATTGAAAATTGACCAATCATGTATATCAGTTGTTTAGAAGCACGTTTAGTTTTCGGATCGGTTGGCCGATGCCTGGGCGCGCTCGGCATTCCATGCAACAAGTGCCTCGTGGACCGCTTTGGCGACATCGGCCGGAACGCCTCGAACTTCTGCAATCTCCTGCTCGCTTGCCGCGCGCAAACGCTTCATCGAGCCAAAATGGCGCATAATGGCACGTTTTCTGGTGGGTCCCACGCCTGGAACGTCATCGAGTACCGAAACCGTCATGGCTTTATCGCGCAATTCGCGATGGAACGTGATGGCAAAACGGTGCGATTCATCGCGCACCTGTTTGATTAGATAGAGCGACGCGGACCCGGTCGGAAGCACGACTGGAGTCTCGTCCCAAGGCACGAAAACCTCCTCATCGGCCTTTGCCAAGCCACAAACTGGTATATCGAGCCCAAGAGCCTCAAGTTGCTTGATCGCAGCGGTCAATTGCGGCTTACCGCCATCGACAACGAGCAAATCGGGGCGCGATCCAAAGCGCTCGTCGGCCATGCGCTCGGGAGCATAGCGTCGTCCCAAAACCTCGGACATCGACACGAAGTCGTTTGCCTCGTCCAATTCGGCCTGAATTTTAAAACGACGGTACTGGCTCTTGTCGGCGCGTCCGTTGGTAAACACCACCATCGAGGCGACGGTAAAGGTTCCGTGCAGCGTCGAGATATCGAAGCACTCGATACGCATCGGCGGCGCTGGCAGCGCCAGCGCGCTTTCGAGCTCCAGGAGCGCCTGATTGGTGCGGTCGTCAGCGTACCCCGTTCGCATCATGTAGCGCATGAGGGCATGGCGCGCATTTTTGGATGCCATATCGAGCAAACGGTGCTTTTCGCCACGCTGCGGCCTATGGAGATGGCAGGAACGCTCGCGCTTGCCCGCAAGCCATTCCCCCAGCGCCTCCGCATCCTCAAGCTCGACGGAAAGGTTGACCTCAGCTGGAATATCAGCCGTCTCGTCGTAATAGCGCTTAAGAAAGCCCGACTGGAGCTCTTCCTCGTCAACATCAAGACCCTTGTCGAGAATGAACTCGCAGGTGCGAACTGTTCGGCCCTCGCGAACGACGAAGACGCAAGCGGCGGAGATGGTCTCCTCGCGATAGAACCCGATGACATCGATATCGACACTGGAGGGAAAAACGACTTGCTGACGATCGTCCAGACCCCTGATGACCTCCAAACGACGTTTGACGCGTGCCGCGCGCTCAAAGTCGAGCGCCTCGGCGGCATCCGTCATCTCGGAGGTCAGCTCATCGACGACATCCTTGCGATGGCCCGACAAAAAGCGCTCGACACGCTTGACGTTCTTGGCATAGTCTGCCGGGGAAATCGCGCCGACACACGCACCCGGGCCGCGCCCGACATGGTAGTCAAAGCAGGGACGCCCGTTTTGCGCGCAAATCATATTGACGATGTCTTCCTCGCCCTTGTGGGACTCAACGATACGGCGACAACGACGCCACTCCGCACAGGATGCGGAGCAGATGGGAATAACCTTG
Organism: Collinsella aerofaciens; assembly: GCA_048447565.1. Lineage (GTDB taxonomy): Bacteria > Actinomycetota > Coriobacteriia > Coriobacteriales > Coriobacteriaceae > Collinsella > Collinsella aerofaciens_CE. The sequence goes on from DBGAXC010000002.1 coordinate 17,201, forward strand.
CGCAGCGTATCTATCGTCTCACGTGCCGCACGGCTATCGGTATAGGGTCCAAAATAGCGCGTTCCCGGCTTATGACGCTCACGCGTATATTTGATAGCGGGATACAGGTCGCCCTTTGTAATGGCGATAAAGGGGTAGCTCTTGTCATCCTTGAGGTCGACGTTAAAGTACGGATGGTACTGACCAATCAAATTGCGCTCGAGCACCAACGCCTCATGCTCGGTCTCCACCACGATATAGTCAAAGCTCGCCACCAGCTGCATCATCAGCGGAATCTTTTGACGCTCATCCTGCAGTGTCACGTATTGACGCATGCGGGCGCGTAGGTTTTTCGCCTTGCCCACGTAGATGACATCGCCCTTGGCATCCTTCCAAAGGTAGCATCCGGGCTGTGTGGGAACGCGCGAAACCTGCTCGGCAAGCGTTGGAATGTTGTCGTGACCGGCCACGCGCACCTACTTGCGACGAAGCAGCGCCGAGACCTCGGGCATCTTAAGGACGACGGCAAGGCCAAAGGTAACAGCAAGCGAGACGACACCCGCAACGCAAACATAGCCAAGAGTAATCAGAATCGAACCGCCAAGCGCCCCGACAAAGTGCTCAAGCGCCCACATGACGCCGGCGCCTGCGGCAGCACCCAGGCCACCGAGCAAAAGGCCAAAGAAACCGCCATGTAGGATAGATTTGACCTGAAGGCCACGCAGACGACGACGCAGCCACCACAGCGAACAACCGACCAAGATCACGTAGTCGACGACATACGAAAGCGCGATTGCCGGCATGCCGAAGCCCAGCACAACGCCAAACAGCAGAACCGAGCCGGCCTGGCCGATGGCAGAATACAGGCAATAGCGACTATAGGGCTTCATGTCGAGCAAGGCAGAGAAGCTCTTCTGCATCAACACGACCACGCCGTAGAGCGGCAGCGAGAGCGCCAGGTAGACAAGGTACTCGGACACCAGCGTCACGCCGGATTCATCGAACTTGCCAGCACAGTAGATCATGTTGAGCGGACGCGCGAAGACAATCAGGTACAGCGCGAACGGAATCAGGAAGAACAGCATCTGGGCGACGCCACGCGAAATGCCCGTGCGAACGCTGTCGTAATCCTTCTCCTGCGCGTCGTGAGAGAGCTCGGTATAGAGCGCCGTCGAAAGCGAGGCGGCAATCAGCGCGTAGGGCAGCGTGTACCACAGGCGCGCATAGGCGATGACGGAAGGACCAGTCTCGGGCTGGACCACCAGCGCGGCAGCGTTGGTGATAGAAGTCGAGACAAACATGCACACCGTGGCGAGCAGCGTCGGGATACCGAGCGCAATCGTCTGCCGCAGTGCGGGGTCCTTAAAGTCGATATGGATATGGGGGTGCACGCCGTGCTTGCCAAGCGCGGGGATCTGACATGCCATCTGAACAAAGACACCGAGGGTCGTACCGGCCGCAATCAAGATGATGCCGGCACGTTCGCCAAACTGTGCGGACACGGGCGCAAAACCCATAAAGCTCGCAATGACGATCACATTGTTGAGGACCGGAGCAAACGTCGACCAGAAGTAGTCGCGGTGTGCGTTGAGAACGCCCGAGAACACCGAGCCCAAACCATAAAACAGAATCTGGATGACAAAGAAACGGAACATGAACGCAGCGGTATCCATGCTGCCGCCGTCACCCGAAAGGAACGATTGCGTCCAGATAAAGCCCGGGGCGAACACGGTCCCCAGCAACGAAATGCCACCCAGCACCAAAAGCAGAATGCCGAGCAGGTTGCCCACGTACTCGTTTGAGGCCTCGCGACCCTGCTCACGCCTCACGCCCATGTACACGGGCAAAAACGCCGTCACGAGCATGCCGCCCATCACGAGTTCGTAGAGCATATTGGGCAGGTTGTTGGCGACCTGATAGGAGGACGAGAGTAGCGACATGCCGATAGCGGCCGCCATTGCCCACGTGCGGATAAAACCGGTGACGCGAGACACGATAGTCAGGATGGTCATAAGCCCGGCGGAACGACCAACCGTGGAGTAGTCCGACGAGCCCATGTCGTCAGTGTCATCTCGCGACGAAGAAGCTTCGGATGAGGGTGTCTGAGGCGCAGATTCTTTTGCAAAATGAGCTCCGCGCTTCAATTCTTCCTGCGGCATCGCTCAGTCCTCTCTCGTAATCGCGGCAACCGTCGCCCCGCAAAATGCAATTAAATCATCGGGTGCAAGCTCGAGCTGATAACCACGCTTGCCTCCCGAAATAAAAATGGTATCCCAAAGGACACATGTCTCATCAATGAGCGTCCGGTAGCGTTTTTTCATACCGACCGGGCTGCAGCCGCCGCGAACGTAGCCAGTCGCCGCAAGCAAATCCTTCACATGCATCATGGCCAAGGACTTCTCCCCCGCGGCACGCGCGGCGGACTTTAGATCGAGCTCGTCGGCAACAGGGATGCAGCACACGACATAGTCGTTGGACGGTGTCACACAGACCAAAGTCTTAAATCCTTGACCGGGCTCCTCGCCAAGCTGCTCCGAAATCGCGACCCCCAGGCCCACCGACTCATCGCCATCGTCTTCGTACGTATGTAGAACATAGGAAATGCCGGCGCTTTCCAGCTCGCGCATCGCATTGGTTTTTGGCGTCTTTACAGCCTTTGCCATGACATATCCTTTCCCTCGCATTCGGACGCAAGGATTAAGTATATGTCCAATTCGGCTGCATACGTCACTTCGGCACAGCAAGCGCCATCGAATCACAAGGAGTCGATGGCGCCCATAAACTGAATCGCCTATTTATTGAGCATCAAGTTGAGCCTGGCGCTCCCGGTCACGCCTGAGCAACGGCGCCAAAAACTTGCCCGTATAACTCTGCGGACAGTCCGCAACCTGCTCCGGTGTACCCGAAACCACGACGGTTCCGCCGCCGTTACCGCCCTCGGGACCCATATCGATCAGGCGGTCGGCAACCTTGATGACATCAAGGTTGTGTTCAATCACCAGCACCGTGTTGCCCGCATCGACCAAGCGCTGCAGTACATCGAGCAGCTGGCGGACGTCCTCAAAATGAAGGCCGGTCGTCGGCTCGTCCAAAATATAGAACGTCTTGCCCGTCTGGCGTCGATGAAGCTCCTTGGCGAGCTTTACACGCTGCGCCTCGCCGCCCGAAAGCGTCGTGGCGGGCTGGCCCAGGCTCACGTAGCCCAAGCCTACATCGTACAGCGTCTGGAGCTTGCGCTTAATCTGCGGGATATTCCCAAAGAAGGCCAGCGCCTCGGTAACGCTCATGTCGAGCACGTCCGAGATGGTCTTGCCACGATAGGTGACCTCGAGTGTCTCGCGGTTGTAGCGTTTACCGCCGCAAACTTCGCAGGGAACGTAGATATCGGGAAGGAAGTGCATCTCGATCTTGATCTGTCCGTCGCCCTTGCACGCCTCACAGCGCCCGCCACTCACATTAAAGGAGAAACGACCTGGCGAGTAGCCGCGCGCCTTCGACTCCGGCGTACTCGCAAACAGTGCGCGAAGATCATCCCACAGGCCGATATAGGTAGCAGGGTTGGAACGCGGCGTGCGGCCAATCGGCGACTGGTCGATATCGATAACCTTATCGATACACTCGATGCCCTCGATTTTCTTATACGGACCCACAGGGCGCGTCGAGCGGTGAATGGCATTCGTAAGGGCAGGCGCAATGGTGTCGGTAACTAGGGAGCTCTTGCCCGATCCCGACACGCCGGTAACAACCGTAAGCGTACCAAACTCGATCTTGGCAGTAACGTTTTTGAGGTTGTTGGCTCGAGCGCCCGTAATTTTAAGGCAGCCGCGACCGGGTTTGCGCCGTTCATCAGGCACCCGGATCATTCGTTTGCCGGTCAGATAAGCGCCCGTCATCGACTCAGGACACGCCATGATATCGGCAGGCGTTCCCGCCGCGACTACGTGTCCGCCGTTGACGCCGGCGCCGGGCCCCATGTCGATCACGTAGTCGGCGGCACGGATTGTATCCTCGTCGTGTTCGACGACGATAACGGTATTGCCGATATCGCGCAGGCGCTCGAGCGTCTTGATCAGGCGCTCGTTGTCACGCTGATGAAGACCGATCGAGGGCTCATCCAGAATATAGAGCACGCCCATGAGACCCGCGCCGATCTGCGTTGCCAGTCGAATACGCTGTGCCTCGCCACCGGAAAGCGTCGCCGAAGCACGATCGAGCGTCAGATAGTCGAGTCCAACATCGACCAGAAAACGCAAGCGCTCCAGGATTTCCTTGACGATACGGCCGCCGATAAACCGTTGACGCTCGGTAAGTTCCAAGCCCTCAAAAAACTCGAGCGACTCACGGCACGACAGGCAACAAACCTCGTAAATGGACTTGCCGCCCACGGTGACGGCGAGCATCTCAGGGCGCAAACGAGCGCCGTGGCAGCTCGAGCACGGTTCCTCGCGAATGTACTTCTCCAGGCGCGCCTTGGTGTTCTCGTTCGTCGTCTCGGCATAGCGTTCGTACAGGATGTTGCGAACGCCCGAAAACTTTGTATCCCACTGGCTACGACGTCCGTCGAGCTTTTGGTAGTCGACCGAGATCTTCGTATCGCCCAGGCCATCCAAGAATGCACGACGCACGCGAGGGGGCAAGTCCTCCCACGGCGTATCGGCGCTCACCTTAAAGTGTTTGCAGACCGCAGCAAAAATCTGCGGATAGTAGTTCGAATTGCCAAACAGGCTACCAAAGACTCCGTCGGCAATGGACTTCGAGGGGTCCTCAATCAGCGCCTCGGCATCAACGGTTTTCTTAAAGCCCAGGCCGTCGCACTCAGGACATGCGCCATAGGGAGCGTTGAACGAAAAATCACGCGGCTGAAGATCGTCAATGGAGTGTCCATGCTCCGGGCACGCCAAGGCCAACGAATACTCCAGCAGTTCGCCCTCGGTCCCCTCGGGAGCATCGCGATCGGGCAGCATGTACACGTTTACATTGCCGTGCGCCAAGGCAGTCGCCTGTTCAACAGACTCGGCGATGCGGCCCAGAGAGTTTTCCCGAATCACGATGCGGTCGACCACGACCTCGATATCGTGCTTGAACTTCTTGTCCAGATCGATCGGATCGTCGAGCGAGCGCACTTCACCGTCGACACGCACGCGGCTAAAGCCCTCGGCGCGAAGGTCCTCAAACAGTTTGGTGTACTCGCCTTTTCGCCCGCGCACCACCGGTGCCAGCACAAACGCGCGGCGGCCCTCCCCCGCCGCCAAGACCTTGTCGGCAACCTGGTCGGTCGTCTGACGCTCAATGACGCGGCCGCATTCGGGGCAGTGCGGGGTGCCCACACGGGCGAACAGCAGGCGCAGATAGTCATAAATCTCGGTTACGGTGCCAACCGTCGAGCGAGGGTTTTTAGACGTCGTCTTTTGGTCAATCGACACCGCCGGCGAAAGGCCGTCGATTGAATCCAAGTCGGGTTTGTCCATCTGGCCCAAGAACTGGCGCGCATAGCTCGAAAGGCTCTCAACGTATCGACGCTGGCCCTCGGCATAGATAGTGTCAAATGCCAGCGAACTCTTGCCCGAGCCAGAAAGACCGGTAATGACCACGAGTTGGTCACGCGGAATGGAAACATCGATATCACGGAGGTTGTGCTCACGAGCGCCGCGAATAACGATAGAAGAATCAGACATGGAAGCTCCTTGCCTCCTATTGCATCGAATCATACTGTCGATGAGTTTAGCGCACTCGACGCGCACAGATGTTCGTAATACAAGATTCGCAGACCTTTAGCTTTGCGTATCGGGCGCTTTGTTTCTCGAAATGCCGTGGAAAGGTTACAGTAATCTAATACTGAACTTAATTTGCCGTAACAGAGGAACGTCCATGACCGAAGATATCCCCCTTGAAATCACTTCGAGTGACATGGCCAATCTGCCCATATTCATCGCCATCCTTATCGTGGCCACCGTCGTCGTGCGCGTGTATTTTTCAATCAAACACAATGAAAAGCCACCCATTGCCCGCGTCTTTTGGTGCGCGACGCTCCTCATCCCGCTCGGCATGGTAGCTGCATGGATTACGAATCAATTGCTCGTAAATGAGGACAGCTCCCTATGGGTCCTTTCTTATTCGGCGCTCGGTGCTGCCGCCGTCATACTTCTTGTCGAGCCCTTGGTTTCGGGACTTATCGACCAAACCGATCTTGCGACGGGAACGGTTGCCTGTATTTGCCGTGACATCCTTGTCATCGCCGCTGTTTCAGCGCTCTCGTTCGTTTCACTCGAAATTGCCTGCAACGAAACGTTCTATCGCATTCCCGCCAACTCATTCGGGTTTTCCGTCGGGCTGCTCGCGACGGTTCTGCTCTCCCTTTATTTGCTGGGACAGCGTCATGGAGGCGTCATGGCCCTCGTGCCCGTCGCCTGCTGCATCCTTGGCATTGCCGAGCACTTCGTCATAACGTTTAAAGGCGAAGCCATCCTGCCAAGCGATATCTTGGCCCTTGGCACCGCAATGGAGGTGAGCGAGGGATACGAGTTTACCTTTACCGCCGGAATCGTAACCTCTCTCGCCCTGCTGGAGATTTCCCTGGGGCTTCTTTCGCTTATCCGTCCGCGAAAGCTCCGTACGCCCACCCATGTCTTCCCCGCAATCGCCGCTAACCTCTGTGCTTTTCTGTTAGTGACCGTTGTGGGGCTCTCGGGCTTTTCCAGCATCGACTTGGAGCAGGCGCTGAATTTTGGATTTGACCGTTGGCAGCCCATCACCACATATGCGTCTCAGGGTTTTATCACTTCGTTCACCGAAATGGTCAACGAGTTGCCCATTGAGAAGCCCGAAGACTATACGCCCGATGAGGCGCAGAGCATCGAGCAGGAGCTCGCCGCCACCTACGACAGCACGTATGGCTCGAGCGAGCAGCGCGCGGCGGCCGTTGCCCAGTTCAATGAAATCAAGCCGACGATTGTTGCCGTCATGAATGAGAGTTTTAGCGACCTTTCGTGCTTTGAGCAGCTCCAGGCGGCCGGGTACACCGGCCCCGCATTCTACAACTCGCTTCCCGACACACTTGTTCGCGGCACCATGCTCGCTTCGGTCGCCGGTGGCGGAACGGCGAACTCCGAATTCGAATTTTTGACCGGAGCGACAACGGCCTTTGTCGGATTAGGCAAAATCCCCTATCAGCTATATCAGATGAATGGCGTCGACAGCCTGGCAAAGGACCTTAAGGAGCTTGGGTATACCGCTACCGCTATGCACCCGCAAAACCCCGTCAACTACCATCGAGATAAAATCTATCAGCAGCTGGGCTTTGGAGACTTTCTTTCAATCGGCGATTTCGAAGGTGCGCCCTGTTACCATGCCGGCGTATGCGACTACGCCACCTACGACAAGATACTCGACCTGCTTAGAACCGACGAAGCCCCGCAGTTCATCTTTGACGTCACGATGCAAAATCATGGCGGCTACGACTATGGCACCGTTCCCGCCGAGGAGCTTACAAACTATTGGGTCGAGGGAGCCAGCGAGGGTGCCAATAGCGCGCTCAACACCTATCTTACCTGCATCAACGCATCCGACCGGGACCTCGAGTACTTTATCAACGAGCTCCGCAATATCGGCAGACCGGTTGTCCTTGTCTTTTTTGGCGACCATCAGCCGAGCGCCGCAACGATTCTCAACGACGAGCTGTACCCTCAGGAAGATACGGCAAGCCACGCTTTCCGTATCTATCAGTCGACATATTTTGTCTGGGCTAACTATGAAATCGCCGGCAATACCGAGCTCAACGTCTACGACACCGTCGGGGCAAACGAGGTTGCAGCCATTACCCTTAATAAGATCGGCGCCCCGCTCACCGACTATCAAAAGGCTCTGCTTGCAACAAGGTCAGATGTGCCCACCATCAATGTCGCCGGCTACCTCGGTACCGACGGGCTGCGCTACGACTTGGAATCTGAAGACAGCCCATACGCCTCGACGATCAACAAGCTGCAGCGCATGCAATACCTCGAGTTCGCCAGCAAAGTTCAGTAAGCCCGCCCATTCGCTTGGACCCATCGTATTGCAAGCACGCTCGGCCCAAATGCATCGTAAATGACTCCCGCTCGCAAACGAGGGTACAATGACGCTCGTGTCACATCACGGGGCCCCGGCCCCAACATATACAAAGGAGTCATACATGGGTTGCGAGCACGCACAGGCCGCCGGCGGACAAACGTCGCCGTCGCAATTTGAGGAGAATACGCTGTCCGAGGTCAAACGCGTCATCGCCGTGCTTTCCGGCAAGGGCGGTGTCGGCAAGTCGTTTGTCACCGGTGCCATCGCCACCGAGCTTGCCCGTCACGGCCACAAGGTCGGCGTCCTCGATGCCGACATCACCGGTCCCTCTATCCCCAAGATGTTCGGTATGAGCGGACGCCACGTCCATGCCCTTGGCAACCTCATGCTGCCTGAAATCTCCGAGCACGGCGTCAAGGTCATGAGCTCCAACCTTCTGCTCCAAAACGAGACCGACCCCGTCCTTTGGCGCGGTCCGGTCATCGCAGGCGCCATCAGGCAGTTCTGGAGCGAGACCTCGTGGGGCCCCATCGACTACCTGCTGGTCGACATGCCTCCGGGAACAGGCGACGTCGCGCTCACCGTCTTCCAGTCACTGCCCGTCGACGGCATCGTCATCGTCACGAGCCCGCAGGATCTGGTCTCGATGATTGTCGCCAAGGCGGTCAACATGGCCGAGAAGATGAACGTCCCCATTCTGGGCATCGTCGAGAACATGAGCTATATTGAGTGCCCCGACTGCGGCAAGAAGATCGAGGTCTTTGGCAAGAGCAAGCTCCCCGAGGTCGCAGAGCGCTATAACCTCGACATCTTGGGCACGCTTCCCATTAATCCGGCACTCGCCGAGGCCTGCGATAAGGGCGAGGTTGAGACCGCGCTGCCCGATGGCATGTTGCCCAAGGCAGTCTCTGCCGTCGAGGCTATTACCCCGCACGAGACCGACGAGGCCTAAGTGAACACGAGCGCCTTCTATGACGTCCTGGTAATCGGCGGCGGGGCTTCAGGCCTCGCCGCCGCCATTACGGCCGCACGTGCTGGCAAAAGCGTCTGCATCGTTGAGCGCGATGTCGCCTGCGGCCTTAAGCTCCTTGCGACCGGTAACGGCCGCTGCAACCTCTCCAACGAATCGATTGATCCTCAGCGGTATAACCACCCCGCATTCGTCGAATCTGTCATGGGCCCCCAACCCGAACAAGAGCTTATGGGTTTCTTCTCCTCGCTGGGCATCATGACAACCTCCGAGGAAGGCCGACTGTACCCGCGCTCCCTTCGCGCCGAATCGGTGCGCGACGCGCTTCTCAACGTTTGCGACCGCCTAGGTATCACCTTAATCTGCGGAGCCAATATTGCCACGGCGCGCAAAGCTTCCGAAGGCTGGACACTCCAAATAGACCGTCCAGCGCGGGCACTCAAGGCAAAAAAGCGCGACGACCGAAAATCGGAGCTCCGCTCGCTTCGGAAAGCGCTCGCCGATGTCCCTCGCAAGAACGAGGCCCTGCAGGCACATGCCGTAATTATCGCCACGGGTGGCAACCCCACTGGTATCGCCGATACGTTTCGCCTCCCCCTCACTTCGCTGCGCCCCATCCTCTGCCCCGTATCGGCAACGGTCGTCGGCGATCGGGCGGCAATCAAGACGTTGGATGGCCTGCGCGTCCGCGCCCGCTTGACGCTCGCCCGCAATCATAATGAGCTCTGGCACGAAGACGGTGAAGTCCTGTTTCGAACCTTCGGTATCTCGGGCGTCGCTGTCTTCAACCTCTCCCGTCGTATCCAGCACGGCGATACGATCCTGCTCGACGTTTTCCCCGACCTCTCCAAAGACGAGCTGCTCGATATGCTCAACCGGCGCGTTGAGCTGCTCGGCGGCTTTTCGCCCCGCGATCCCCGTTGGCTCGACGGCATGCTCGCCCCGCAACTCTCCCGCGTCGTCTGCACGGCGTTCGAGCAGTGCCATCCAGGCTCCAACGATGTCATCCACCTGGTCTCGATCCTCAAGCACTTTAAGTTGCTCGTCGAGGGAACAGCCGAGGAGCGCTCGGCGCAGGTCACGCGTGGTGGCGTATCTGTCGAGAGCATCTCAACACCCAGTCTACGCGCGAGCAGCGCTGTCGACGCCCCGCTTTACGTCTGCGGCGAAGCGCTCGACATCGACGCCGATTGCGGAGGCTTTAACCTTGCGTGGGCCTGGCTCTCGGGCATTCGCGCTGCAAGCAGCCTGTAGCCGCGCAGTCTATAATCAAAAACGCATTCGGGCCGTCTGGGATACCGGACGGCCTCTTTCTTGCCTCTAAGGAGACCTCGATGATCGAAATCACCCAAGTCAACGTGTCGCTCGATGAAGCCGGCGATGAAAATACCTGCCTCATTGTTGGCAAGCGAGTCGCCAAGCGCATCCTACGTTGCAAGGACTCCGAGATCAAGTCCATCGAACTCCACCGCAAGTCAATCGACGCTCGCAAAAAACGAGACGTCCATTTTATCCTGAGCTTTCGTGTTGAGCTGACTAGTCCCCACCTCGAGCGAGAAGCGGTCGACAGCGTTGCCGAGCGTGACCGCTCGCGCGTACGCGCGATAGAAGACGATGAGCCTTCATTCCCCTCCCCCGTCTCCGACGCACCTCAAGAACGCCCTGTCGTTGTCGGCGCCGGATGCGCCGGCCTTTTCGCTGCGCTCACGCTCGCCAAAGCAGGTCTTAAGCCCTTGCTTATCGAGCGCGGCGACCCGGCATTTCGCCGCTCGCAGGCGATCGACCTCTTTCTAAAGGAGCGCATCCTCGACCCCGAGAGCAATATTCAGTTTGGTCTGGGCGGCGCGGGGACCTTCTCGGACGGCAAGCTCAATACGGGAACAAAAAATCCCGCCCATCGCCTTATCCTCGAAACCTTCGTCGAGGCGGGTGCGCCCCGCGATATTCTGTGGGATGCCAAGCCGCACATTGGCTCCGACATCCTTCCCAAGGTTGTCACCGCTATATCCCAGCGCATCGAGCAGCTCGGAGGTGTCGTCCGTTATCGAACGAAGCTCGTCGACATTCGCATCGACGCGTCTGGCGCCATCACCGGTATTGATGTCCAATCGTCCCAAGACGCCGCTTACGAGCCAATCGAGACAAAGCACCTCATCCTCGCCTGCGGGCATTCTGCTCGCGATATTTTTGAGCTCCTTAAGGACCACAACGTGGCCCTCGCACAAAAGACCTTTGCCATGGGCGTTCGCATCGAGCATCCGCAACGCGACATCGACAGAGCCCAATATGGAGCCTCGGCGGGACATCCAGCGCTCGGGGCGGCCCCCTACAAACTTGTTGCCCATCTTCCCAACGGCCGCAGCGTGTTCTCGTTTTGCATGTGCCCCGGCGGACAGGTTGTTGCCGCCTCTTCAGAACCGTGCCATCTGTGCGTCAACGGGGCCAGTCTCAATGCCCGCGACGGACGCAACGCAAATGCCGCCCTGCTCGTTAACGTCACGCCTGAGGACCTTCCCAACGATGACCCGCTCGCCGGCATCGAGCTCCAGCGTGCCTGCGAGGCGGCCGCCTATCGCCTGGGCGGTTCCAACTGGAACGCACCGGCACAACTCGTCGGAGATTTCCTCGCAGGACGCGCCAGCAAGGCGCCCGGAAAGGTAAAGCCCACCTATCCGCTCGGTGTGACCTGGACGGCAATTGACGAAGCCCTACCGCAGCATATCGTCGAGTCGCTCCGCCTGGGACTTCCCCTACTCGGAAAAAAGCTACGAGGCTACGACCGTCCCGATGCCGTTCTTACCGGCGTGGAGACTCGTTCGAGCTCACCGGTCACTGTTACCCGAGACCGAACGTGCCATGCCGTGTCGACCCCGGGCCTCTACCCTTGTGGTGAGGGAGCTGGATATGCCGGCGGCATCATGAGCGCGGCCACCGACGGCATCCGTTGTGCTGAAGCCCTGATCGCAGACCTCTAACGCACAAATTCCAGCGCGCAAAAGACATAGGCCCCGAGCTCCACAGAGAACTCGGGGCCTGTTCGCTATTTCTTAAACCGTGCACCCTGGCGTTTTCTGCCCGATGCGAACGTGGAACCCTTGCGGGCCTGCGAGCGTAAGCGCTCGATCGTCTCGTCCTCAGACGCACCCTCGAGCATCGCCCGAATCTGAACGACGGCATCGCGCAGGCGCGCCGCCTCCTCAAAGTCCATAGCGGCAGAAGCGTTACGCATATCCTCTTCCATGGTTTCGACGATCCGCACAAGCTCGTCATGCGGCAGTTCTTCCAACTGCTCCGCAAGTGTCTGCTCGGGCGCCACCGTTTCCGGCACACCGCCCTCGCCCGACTCATCGGGCGTATAGAATGCGCCATGGCCAAGAGAGTCGCCCTTCGAGCGTCCCTTGGAGCCCACGGTTTTTTCGGCCTCGGCAATAAAACTTGAGATGTCGTTGATGGCCTTGCGCACTGTCTTGGGCACAATGCCATGTTCTTCGTTATATGCCATCTGAATCTCACGACGGCGCTGCGTCTCCTCGATGGCCTCTTTCATCGAATCGGTCACAACGTCTGCATACATGATGACTTCGCCATCGGCGTTACGGGCCGCACGGCCAATCGTCTGAATCAGCGAACGGCGGTTGCGCAAGAAGCCTTCCTTATCGGCATCGAGAATTGCCACCAGTGAGACCTCGGGGAGATCCAAGCCCTCGCGAAGCAGGTTGATGCCAACGAGAACATCGATCTTGCCTTCGCGCAGCGTTCGCAGGATCTCGACACGGTCCATTGTCGCCGTATCAGAGTGCATGTAGTTGACCTTAATGCCGGCATCAAGCAGATGGTCGGTCAGGTCCTCGGCCATGCGCTTGGTGAGCGTGGTCACCAGCACGCGCTCCTTGCGGGCCACGCGCTCGCGAATCTCGTCCTCAAGATCGTCAATCTGGCCTCGGACAGGACGAACGTCGATCTTGGGATCAAGCAGGCCGGTCGGACGAATGATCTGCTCAACGTCGTTTTGACTCACGCGCAACTCATAGTCGCCCGGCGTAGCCGAGACGTAGATGAACTGGGGAATCCTCGCCTCAAACTCATCGAAACGAAGCGGGCGGTTATCGAGCGCCGAGGGCAGGCGAAAACCGTGTTCCACCAGCGTCACCTTACGCGAGCGGTCACCTTCGTGCATGCCGCGAATCTGCGGCACCGTCACATGGCTCTCATCGATGATGCAGAGCATATCCTTGGGAAAGTAATCGATTAGGGTAAACGGCGGCTCGCCCGGTTTGCGACCGTCCAGATGACGCGAGTAGTTCTCGATGCCGTTGCAAAAGCCCATCGTCTCGAGCATCTCAAGATCATAATCGGTGCGCTGCTGCAGACGCTGCGCCTCGAGCAACTTGTCGGTCGCCTTGAGCTCTGCGACGCGCTTCTCGCACTCTTCGCTGATCGATTTCAGAGCCGCCTTGACCTTCGGCTTCTCGGTCACGTAGTGCGATGCCGGCCATACGGGGATGGCCTCGTACTCACGAAGCATCTCACCGGTGACCTCATCGATCTCGGCAATCAACTCGACCTCGTCGCCAAAAAACTCAAACCGCAATGGATGCTCGGCATAAGGCGGATACACGTCGACAACATCGCCGCGCACGCGGAACGTGCCGCGTGCCAGGTCATAGTCATTACGATCATATTGAATGTCGATAAGTGCATGGATAAAGTCATCGCGCTCGAGCGGCACCTTCTTGTCGACGTTTGGAGCTAGGCCCGCATAGTCCTCTGGAGAGCCAATGCCATAGATACACGAGACCGATGCAACGACGATCACATCGCGTCGAGAGAGCAGTGACGCGGTCGCCTGATGGCGCAGCATCTCGACCTCTTCGTTAATCGAGGAGTCTTTCTCGATATATGTATCGCTTTGTGGCACATACGCCTCGGGCTGATAGTAGTCGTAGTACGAGACGAAGTAGACCACAGCGTTATTGGGAAAGAACTCTTTGAGCTCGCTCGCAAGCTGAGCGGCGAGCGTTTTATTCGGAGCCATGACAAGGGTCGGCTTACCCAAGGCCTCAATGGTTTTGGCCATCGTAAAAGTCTTACCCGAACCAGTCACACCCAGCAAAACCTGATAGCGGTCTCCGTCCCTCACGCCCCGTACAAGCGACTCAATGGCCTTAGGCTGGGAACCAGCGGGCTCGTATGGAGACACGACCTTAAACGGCACATCAGCGCCCTCAACGCCAAAGCGCTTAAGTTCACCACCAACGCGTTCTACTTCAAATTCCGCCATGGATACTCCTAACTCATACATCTGCAGTATACGCAGGCGGTGGGCTTAGTCCTATACGAACCGATCGGGATAGAGAGTCTTATATCGAACCCAGGCATTATTGACGCGGATCAGATAAGCCTGCGTCTCGGGAAAGGTGATTGCATTATGAAGCGACGTACTCTGCTGCGCCCATCCGTCGACATTGCCCATGCCGGCGTTATAGGCGGCAATGGCACTGTCAGTCGACCCGTTAAAATACGCTAGAAGATACGAGAGATACGCACAGCCAAACTCGATATTCGTAGCCGGATCGTTAAGGTTGTCGGCCGAATACTCGCCACCGTCGACAAGGCCTTTGGCGATCATATCCTGGGCAGTCTCGGGCATCAGCTGCATCAATCCCTGAGCACCCTGATTCGACTCGGCCTCGGAATCCCAATTCGATTCAGACTTAATGACAGCGCACACCAGATACGGATCCAGATTATGCGAAATACTGGATTGCTTTACATACGCCTCGTAGTCAATCGGATACAGCGGCTTAAAGAAAGCGGCAGGAGCATACGAGTAAACGAATGAGATAAGGCCGAAGGCAAAAACGGTAGCCAGCGGTATAAGGCGATACCACGTAAGGAAACGTGTCTTAGGCATCGGCCTCCTCCTTATCCACTACATCCCCGAACCCATGGCACGAAAGCCATGCGTCCAGTTGTTCAAAGAGCGAGTTATCGTCTGCCGCATTGTCAATCACAGTTGTAGCGAGATTGCACAGCGCAGACTCTTCGGGCTGGCAAGCAGAACGGGCATCGAAATCAGATGGCTCCATGCCACGTTGAATAGCGCGCTCGCGACGAACTGACAAAGGGGCGCTGATGACCAAAATTTCATCAGCCAAGCCAAATGCATCCTCAAAACCAGTCGGAGCAGAAACCTCGACCACCGCAAAGGGATAACGGGGAGACGAAACCGTACAACAAACCGGATCGAGAATCCTAAGCGAAAGCTGTTCAATGAGAACGGGATGCACAATGCCATTGAGCCGTGCGACCGAATCAGGAGAAGCAAAAGCTCGAGAAGCGAGGATGTTGCGGCGAATGCCGCCATCCTCATCCAAAATGTCCCAACCGAATTCATCCGCGAGAGCATTGACGATATCAGAGCCCGGCACATACAGCGATTTTGCAAGCTCATCCAGATCGATTAGCATAGCGCCACGAGATTCGAAATAGCGGCAGGCAGTCGACTTACCCGAAGCAATATTGCCCAAGACAAATACGGTAAACATCAAGCCCTCCCTAACGCCAATGCGAGTAATTATCGCTCAAATACACTAGAAGGACTCAAAATACAGCCAAACAGTAAGAGCGCATACGGGGGAACTAGGTCCCAAAGTACAACGTGTATATAACGCAAAAAAGGAGGAGGCCGCGAGGCCTCCCCGGTCTCAGTTCTAGCGTACGGCTCGGTGCCGTCCACCGGGCAGCGGCGCCCGGGCCTCCCACGGGCTGACCCCGCAGTACTCTCGGCGCG
>DBGAXC010000003.1:0-219900 GCA_048447565.1 Collinsella aerofaciens
GGGCCGTGCTCGCCGTCGCCGGGCGCCTGCCGCTCGGGCCCGCTCCGCTTGCGGCCGCCTGGGCGGGCATCGTGCTGGGCAGCCTGCCCCTCTACGCGCTGGGGCTCGGCGTGGCCCTGCGCCTCGGCCGCAACGCCGCCATCGGCGCCGGCGCGGCGGGGGTGCTCCTCGCTTTCTTCTCAGTGGGCGGACTTGCGCACGGCCTCATGACCGGCGAGCTCACCGGTGCCCTGGCGACGCCCCTGAGCTGGGTGCCGCTCGCCTGGCCCGCGCGCCTGGGGTCGCTCGGGGTGGAGGCCTTCATCGACGCCGCACGCGCGGCGGGCCCTCTCCTCACGACTGCGCTCGCTGGCCTCGTGCTCGCCCTGGCAGCCGCCGCCGTCCTTATCGCCTGGTTCCGCCGCTTCGAGGACGGGAGGGCAGATGCGTAGGAAGCCGCTCGCCGCCGTGCTCGCCCTCCTCTCCGCAGCGCTCGTCCTGGGCGGGAATGCCCTGCTCGACGCCGGCTGGGGGTCGGCGCCGCGCTCGATCGCCGACCGCGTGCTGCCCAACCCTGAGATCGCCATGTGGGCGCCCGCGCCCGCGGCTGCGCGCGGGGCTCTGGACCGCTGAGCGCGGCGCAAGTACAATGCCGACGGGAGTTTCAGGAGGTCGAACATGGCGAGGATACTGGCAGTGGATGATGAACGGGCGATCCTCGACGCGCTCGCGCGCGTCCTCGGCCGCGACGGCCATGAGGTCGTCAAGGCAGCGGACCCGACGTCGGTCCCGGGGATGGACCTCTCGCGCTTCGACCTCGTGCTCTGCGACGTCATGATGCCGGGGCTCGACGGCTTCGAGCTCGTGCGGCAGATCCGCCCGGACTTCGACGGGCCCATCATCTTCCTGACCGCGCGCGTGGCCGAGGAGGACGCCGTGGCCGGCTACGGCCTGGGCGCCGACGACTACGTCCGCAAGCCCTTCGGGGCCGCGGAGCTGCGCGCCAAGGTCGCGGCCCATCTACGCCGTGAGCGCCGGCCGCGCTCGCACGCCCTCTCCTTCGGGGAGGTGCGGATCGACCTCGGGGCGCGCGGCCTCGCCGTGGGCGACGAGGCCGTGCCGCTCACGCCCACCGAGTACGCCATCTGCGAGTACCTCGCCCGCCACCCCGGGCAGGTCATGAGCCGCGCGCAGATACGCGAGGCGGTGCTCGGCTGGGAGAGCGACGCCGACGACGCGGCCATATCCATGCAGGTCAGCCGCGCCCGGAGGAAACTCTCCGAGGCCGGCGCCGATCCGATCGCGACCGTCTGGGGGATGGGGTACAAGTGGCAGCTCTGAGGACCGGGGCGCGAGGTCGCGGGGGCATGCCGCTCTCCTTCGTCATCGCGCGCTACTTCGCCTACGCGTTCGCGGCGGTCGCCACGGCGTGGCTCGCCGCGTTCATGGCGCTCTCCGCGGCGATCAACGCGGGCTTCGTCTACGAGGCAAGCTGGGGGCCGGCCAATGCGCGCGAGGTCGCGGAGGGCCTGGCACGCGACGGCGTCTGCGGGCAGCAGGACGTGCCGACGGCGTACCGCTACCTCATCCTGAACAAGGACGGATACGTGCTGATGACAGACCTCGAGGGCACGCGGCTCGAGGACGCGACGGAAATGGCCCGTGCGGCACTTGCCGCGGATCCGGGCACAGTGGAGATCGAGGGCGGAGGCTCGGGCCTCACCTACGCCGCGTTCCCGCTCAAGGGCGGCGGGGCCTGCGCACTCGTCAGCGAGTACCTGCCGCAGTGGGTCTCGCGCGACCTCGCCGGCCTGCTTCCCAACCCGCAGAACCTCATGCTCGTCGGCGCCGCTGCGGGAAGCGCGCTCGCGCTCGCGCTCGTGGCGCGCCGCGCGAGCCGCGTGATCTCGCGCAAGATGGCGCCGCTCGCGGAGGCAGCGGGGCGCGTCGGCGCGGGGGATCTCGACTTCGCGGTCGGCAGCACCAACGTGCGCGAGGTGAACGACGTCCTCGCCGCGATGGACGCCATGCGGACCTCCCTCGCCGAGTCGCTCGAGGCCCGCTGGGCCGCGGAGCGGGGGCAGCGCGAGCAGGTGGCGTCGCTCGCCCACGACCTCAAGACGCCGCTCACCGTGCTGCGCGCCAACGCCGACTTCGTGGCGGAGGAGCTGGAAGACGAGAAAGACGCCGACCTCGCGGCCGCCGCGCGCGACATAGCCGGCAGTGTCGAAAGGCTCGACGGCTACGTGCGCCTGCTCATCGAGGCCTCGCGCGGGTCCGGCGGGGCGGAGAGGGCCCCCATGCGGCCGGCCGAGCTCTGCGAGCAGGTCCTCGCCGAGGCCGCCCAGATCACCCGGGCGCGAGGCGTGACGCTCGACGCGACCACGGGCCCCGCTGTCGCGGGCGCGCCCGAGGCCCCGCTCGACCGAACCGCCCTGGCGCGAGCCGCCGCGAACCTCGTGGCCAACGCCGCCGAGCACGCGCGCTCGCGCGTGGCGGTCTCCTGCGACGTCGAGGGCGGCCACCTCGTCATCGAGGTGGCCGACGACGGACCGGGCTTCTCTCCCGCCGCCCTCGAACGCGGCTGCGAGCGCCTCTTCACAGACGACTCCTCCCGCTCCTCGCGCGACGGAGGCCGCCACTACGGGCTCGGCCTCCACGCCGCCTCCGAGGCCGCGAGCGCCCACGGGGGCTCCGTCTCGCTCACCAACAGCCCCTCGGGCGGCGCGGTGGCCACCATCGCGGTCCCCCTGTGCGGGGCCTGACGACTCAGGCCCTCACAGCGGCGTGGCTCGCAACCAAACGCTTCCATCTTGAAACACGGGGAGTAAATCGCGAAATCGCAGGTGAAAGAGAGTAAAAAGGCAAAGAAAAAGCCTCCGTTCCAACATGGGAACGGAGGCTCGATAATCGAGTTTACTCACCAATGTCGCTGGTGGTTTTGCCGTAACTCTCGTACGAAACGAAACTCAGGAGCACAGTGCGGCACTCAAAAGTGCAGGTCAGAACCCTGTCAGCCTACTCCCATTCGATCGTCGCGGGCGGCTTAGACGTGATGTCGTAGCACACGCGGTTGGCGCCGGGGACCTCAGCAACGATGCGGCCGGAGATGCGGGCCAGGACGTCGTAAGGCAGTTTGGCCCAGTCGGCGGTCATGGCATCGCTGGACTCGACGGCACGCAGGATGATCGGGCGCTGGTAGGTGCGCTCGTCACCCATAACGCCGACGGACTTGATGTCGGGCAGAACCGCAAAATACTGCCAGCAGCTGTGCTCGGAGTTACGCTCGCCGGTCTGCTCATACAGGCGCTGGTTGTAGGCGTCGAGCTCCTCGCGCACGATAGCGTCGGCGTTCTTGAGGATCTCGAGCTTCTCCTTGTCGACCGCGCCGATGATGCGGATGGCCAGACCCGGACCCGGGAAAGGCTGACGGAACACGATGTGACCCGGCAGGCCCAGCGCCAGACCAAGTGCACGGACCTCGTCCTTAAAGAAGTGATCGAGCGGCTCAATAAGGTCGAAGTGCACGCCCTCGGGGAACGGGATCAGGTTGTGATGGCTCTTGATGGTGGCCGTCTTGCCGCCCGTCTTGCGAGCGCCGGACTCGATGATGTCGGGGTAGATGGTGCCCTGAGCCAGGTACTTGACCGGCTTGCCATCGGTCTCGAGCTGCTGAGCAACCGCGAAGAACTCTTTCCAGAACTGCGTACCGATGATGCGGCGCTTCTCCTCGGGCTCGGTCACGCCGGCCAGAAGCTCGGCATAGCGGTCCTCGGCGTGGACGTGGATAAAGTCGACGTCGAACTGCTTGGTGAAGACCTCCTCCACCTGCTCGGGCTCGCCCTTGCGCAGCAGACCGTGGTTGATGAACACGCAGGTCATCTGCTTGCCCACGGCGCGAGCGCCCAGCGCAGCCACGACGGAGGAGTCGACGCCACCGGACAGGGCCAGAATCACGCGGTCGTCGCCGACCTTCTCGCGGAACTCGGCCGTCATGGTCTCGACCAGGTTGTCCATACTCCAGTTGGGCTCCAGGCCGCAGATCTCAAACAGGAAGTTGCTCAGCAGCTGCTGGCCGTACTCGGAGTGCTTGACCTCGGGGTGGAACTGCGTGGTGAAGATCTTGCGCTCGACGCACTCCATGGCAGCGACCGGGCACACGTCGGTGCTGGCGGTAACAGTAAAGCCCTCGGGCACCTCGGAAACGGCGTCGCGATGGCTCATCCACACGGTCTGCTCCATGGGCGTGGAGTTAAAGAGCTTGGCGCCGGCCGTGCGCGTGATGGTGGCGCGGCCGTACTCGCCCACCTCGGAGTGGCCGACCTTGCCGCCGAGCGTCACGGCCGTGATCTGATGGCCGTAGCAGAAGCCCAGGACGGGAAGGCCCAGGTCAAAGATGGCGGGATCGATGGACGGAGCGTCCTCGGCATACACGGAAGCCGGGCCGCCGGAAAGGATGAGCGCAGAGGCGTTCATCTCGCGAATCTCGTCGGCCGAGATGTCGCAGGGGACAATCTCGGAATACACGTTGAGGTCGCGGACGCGACGGGCAATGAGCTGACCGTACTGCGCACCAAAGTCGAGTACGAGGACCTTTGCGGAAGCCTTTTGATCCATGGTTCCCCCTCTTGTTGGCGGGGAGCCGGTGCCCACCCGCGTGAATGAACGAAAATAGCCTTCATAGTGTACACGTTATATGGGGTTTCTCGCCCCTCGCAGCCATCAGCGCACGGCAAACGCACGACCTAGGCCCTTATTTGACGGCAATTGAAGTGTTACCAAACGTTACAGATGATGTAATACGTTTGAACATTGGACGCCCTGTGCCACAATACTGCCGAACGACTCCGCCCTTGCGGCGGCAAATACGATAGGAATACCAGCATGAAGCGCATCCTTCTCATCGCCACGGGCGGCACCATCGCATCGACCGAGGACGGCAACGGCCTCTCCCCCGCCCTGACCGGTGAGGAGCTCGCCCAGAGCGTCCCCGAGATCTCGGACCTCTGCGAGCTCGACGTGGTGCAGCCCATGAACATCGACAGCACCAATATGCGCCCGAGCGACTGGATGCGTATCCGCGACGTCATCGTCGAGGGCTATGCCGACCACGACGGGTTTGTGGTCCTGCACGGCACCGACACCATGAGCTACACCGCGGCGGCGCTTTCCTATCTGATTCAGGACAGCCCCAAGCCCATCGTGCTCACCGGCTCGCAAAAGCCCATGGGCAATCCCTTTACCGATGCCAAGCTCAATCTGTACCAGAGCCTGCTCTATGCGCTCGACGAGCATTCGCACGACGTCTCGATCGTGTTTGGCGGCGTAGCCATTGCCGGCACGCGCGCCCGCAAGCAGCGCACCATGAGCTTTAACGCATTCATTAGCGTCAACTATCCGCCCATTGCCTACATCCGCAACGACCGCATCGTGCGCAACGGGCTCCACGGCACTCATCTGGGCGAAAACCCGGTGCGTTTCTACGACAGCATCGACCCGCGCGTATTTGTACTCAAGCTTACGCCCGGCGTGAACCCGGGCATCCTCGACGCCCTTGCCGACAGCTACGACGCCGTGATTCTGGAGACCTTTGGCATTGGCGGTATCCCCGAGTTTGGCGAGTCGGGCGAGTCGTTCCAAGAGGCAATTTTCCGCTGGGTCGATTCGGGTCGCACCGTCGTTATGACCACGCAGGTCCCCGAAGAGGGCCTCGATCTGGGCGTTTATGAGGTCGGCCGTGCTTACGCCGATCATCCGGGCATTCTGCGCGGCGACGACATGACCACCGAGACGCTCGTGGCCAAGACCATGTGGGCACTCGGCCAGTCACGCGATGCGGCCGAGATCCAGCGCCTGTTCTACAGCCAAGTCAACCACGACCGCATCCCGATGGCGTAATCCCTAAGGCAGTTCCACTTATCGCAGCCTCAAACGACAGGTGGTCCCCCTCGGGCCGTGCAAAAATCGGAGTATTCTGCAATTTCTCCGCCGGAGACATAGAATCGGCCGATTGTTAGACGAACTTTTAGGGCGAAGAGGCCGTCTAGTAAATATTTATTCCACATTTGCATTAAGCGTGTGGATTAACTACTGTCAAAAAGGCAAAGCCAGCCGCTCGAGCTACCATCTACGGCCGAACTGGTGCTGAATACTCGCGATTTTGCACATCGCAACCAGGGGGACCCGCCCAAAGAGCGTCAAATACAGCGGGGGAACGCCCTATTCGATACCCTCGAGAAGTTCTGACACCGTCATGCCGAGTGCGGGTGCGATCTTAAATAGAACCTTGAGCGTGAAATTTGCCGTCCCATCTTCGATTCGGTCGAGGTAGGGTCGGCTAATTCCTGTCGCCACACAAAAATCAACCTTGGAGATACCAAGGTCCCTGCGTGTCTCTTCGACCCGCCTGCCAAGAATCTGTTTCGCACGTTCGTCCATGCAGCCGAGTTTGAAATGGAGCCGAACATAAACGTAAACTATAGTTTACGTTTTGCCGAATACACAGGAGTTTTCTATGTCGGGTTCTTCGGTCCGCATGTACCGAGCCACGCTTCGCACAAACAGCGCACCGCCCAAGCTCGTCGTCGTTGAAGCAGAAAGCCTTTCGCCCGATGAGCGCACAGCATTTGCATTGCTATCAAGTCGCGTCGCCACCGTTCTGCTCCCTTGCCCGACGCAAGGTGAACTTGCTGTTCAATGCCAAACGCACAGCTGCCCACTCAATCAGGCTGCCGTAATCGCAACCAGCCAACGCGGCCTGCCGCTCCTTTTAGAAGCCGGCATCGCACTCGCCCTTCGTGGCGCCGGATACGAAAACGAGACCGCCGCCGATATGGTCTTTAAACCACGATCGAGCGGCGGTCTCGCAGCAGCCATTGAATATATGTGCAGGCTCGTTGCCTAAAAGGACAAGCTAGAAACCAAGGCCAAAGCCCGTTCCGGTAATCGCCGAGTACATAAAGTAGACGTTGACCACGTTGAGGAACACGCCCGTGATGCAGCCGTTGCGCAGGTAGCGCTCGCACACGATGCGCGCCATGGCGGCGGAGTCGTCATTGTTTTTAGCCTGGCGTCCTGCCGTAAAGTACGTCGCCACGCTCAGCAGCAGGTTGAGCACCGGCAGTGCCAGCAACTCATAGCTCTTGCCCCAGCGCGTCGCCTCGCCGGCGGCATTAAACTTCGTTGCCACCTCGGGGCCAATGTTGGGGATAACACACGCCGCTACCACCAGCGGAAGCACTGCAAGCACCAGCAGCGCGATGCCCATGTAGCCGGCTTTTTTGCCATATTTAAACATGCGCGTCGTCCTTACACGTTAAAGCGGAAGTGCACGACGTCGCCATCGGCCATGACATAGTCCTTGCCCTCAATACGCAGCTTGCCGGCGGCCTTGGCGCCCTGCTCGCCGCCGAGCTCGATGTAGTCGTCATAGCCAATGACCTCGGCCTTAATAAAGCCGCGCTCAAAGTCGGTGTGGATGACACCGGCGGCCTGCGGGGCGGTCGCGCCCTGACGAACCGTCCAGGCCTTGACCTCCATCTCGCCGGCCGTAAAGAACGACTGCAGGCCGAGCAGCTTGTAGGCAGCCTGAGCGAGCACGTCCAGGCCAGGCTGTTCCAGGCCCAGGCTCTCCAGGTAGTCGGCAGCGTCCTCGGGATCGAGCTCGGAAAGCTCGGCCTCGATCTTGGCGCAGATGGGCAACGGCTTGACGCCATCGATGGGCGCCAGATCGTCGTTGAGCATATCCTCGTCCACGTTTGCCACATACAGGATGGGCTTCATTGTGAGCAGGAACAGACCCTTGGCGGCAGCACGCTCCTCGTCGGTCATCTCCATGGATGCGGCGCGCTTGCCCTCGTTGAGCCAGACAAGCAGGCGCTTAGCGACCTCGAACTTGGGCATGAGCTCCTTGTCGCGCTTGGCCTCCTTCTCGAGCTTGGGCAGCTGCTTCTCGAGCGTGCCCATGTCGGCCAGGATGAGCTCAGTCATGATGGTGTCGGCATCGCCGGCGGGGTCGACGAACTCGCCCGTGCGGCCCACCTCGCGCATAACGTTGGGGTCCTTAAAGTAGCGCACGACCTCGCAGATGGCGTCGGTCTCGCGAATGTTGGCCAGGAACTGGTTGCCCAGGCCCTCGCCCTCGTTGGCGCCCTTCACCAGGCCTGCGATGTCGACGAACTCGACCGTCGCCGGCACAATGCGGCCCGGGTTGACAATGTCGGCGAGCTTTTGCAGGCGGCTATCGGGCACGTCAACGATACCCACGTTGGGGTCGATCGTGGCAAACGGGTAGTTAGCGGCAAGGCCGGTCTTTTTGGTAAGCGCGGTGAACAGCGTCGACTTGCCCACGTTGGGCAGGCCCACGATACCGATGGAAAGGGACACGACAGCTCCTTTTGGTACAGGTACTTCAAACTGCATAAGTATAGCGCCGCCGCAGCATCCGGGCGAATCCGGACACCGCGACGGCGCAAATGAAGCAGAGATGCGTGAGAGTTCGAGACAGCAGTCCTTACTTAAGCTCGGGCCAGAAATCCTTGTTGGCCTCGATGAGCTCGTCCAGAATCTGCTTGGCAACGCTCGCCGAAGGAATGGTCTTGGAGAGCGTGAGTGCCTGCCAGAGCTTCTGGTAGCTGCCCTCGACCCAAGCCTGGACAACGAGCTTCTCGACGGAAACCTGCTGCTCCATCAGGCCCTTCTGGAACTGCGGAATCGGGCCCTGGCAAATCTTCTCAAAGCCGTTGGAACCGACGATGCAAGGCACCTCGACCATGGCCGTCGGGTCGAAGTTGGGCACAGCGCCATCGTTGGGGACGATCAGCAGGAAGCGCTCGAGCGTGTTCTCGGCCAGTGCGCAGGCAAGGTCGACGATGTAGTTGGCATGTACATCCGGCTCAAAGCCGCCGTCCTTGGCAGTACCCTTGGCGATGATGTCGCGGCAAGCGCCAAAGACCTTCTTCTCGCGGCCGTCCATAACCTCATTGGCGCGAGTGTAGTTGGGGTCAGACGTCTCGACGACATAGTCCGGGTACAGGTAGTACTTGAGGTAGGTGTTGGGAATCGTCTCGGGATCGACAGCATAGACATCCTTGGCCTTGCCGAAGGTGTGAATCCAGCTCTCCTCGACATGCTGCTCCTTACCGGCCTCGTGCTCGATGCCGTCCAGGTAGCCGTTCTTAGCCATGTGCTCCTTAATCTGCGGCATGAGGTCGTTGCCATCCTTGTCGTAGATTTTGCTCCACCAACCAAAGTGGTTGAGGCCGTAGTAGCTATACTGCAGCTCGCGACGATCCTTGATGCCGCACATACGGCTCATCTTATCCATGAGGTCGATCGGCATGTCGCAGATGTTGATGATGCGGCTGTTGGGGCGCAGCACGCGGCAGGCCTCGGCGACGATGGCCGCGGGGTTGGAGTAGTTGAGCATCCAGGCGTTGGGGCTGTACTTCTCCATGTAGTCGAGGATCTCGATGACGCCACCGATGGAGCGCATGCCGTAGGCGATACCGCCGGCACCGCAGGTCTCTTGGCCAACGCAGCCGTACTTGAGAGGAATCTTCTCGTCGAGCTCACGCATGGCGTACAGGCCAACGCGGATGTGAGCAAGGACGAAGTCGGTCCCGGTGAATGCGGTCTCGGGGTCGGTGGTGTAGCTAAACTCAACCTCGGGGGCGTTCTCGTGGAAATAGATCTCGCAGGCCTTTGCCACGATCTCCTGGCGCTCGGCGTTGTTGTCGTAGAAGGTCACCTTGTTGACCGGGAAGCGGTCACGCTCCTCAAGCAGCATCAGAGCGATGCCCGGGGTGAAGGTAGAGCCACCGCCGGCAATGGTCACGGCATAGTTTTTCTTGGACATGATGTCCTCCTCATTCTGGCCGCTTGCTCAATCCATCCCCGTACGCGGCCTGCACGGTTTGGAATTGTTACCTAGAAGTGGAGTTTTTTATCTCTAGAATCGGCCTTGCGGTGCATACCGGCTCTGCAAGGCCGATTGTTTCGATGGACGATGGTTTACAGAAGAGTCTCGAACTTCAGAAGACTCTCGAACTTCTCGCGAACCTGCGGGACGCTAAGGCCGACGATGACCTGGATTGACTGACCTTGGACCACCAAGCCATGCGTACCGATCGCCTTGAAGGAAGCCTCGGGTGCAACGACGCTCTTGTCCTTGACGTTAACGCGCAGACGGGTAGCGCAGTTCGTTACATCGATGATGTTATCCGTGCCACCGAGCAGATCGAGGATGTTCTCGGCAAGCACCAAGCGCTCATCATCTTTACTCTGGGCGGCCGATTTGCCAGCAGCAGCACCGCCCTGCTTTTGCTTGTAGTCGGCCTTGGACTTGAGCTCGACCTCAACATCGTCATCCTCGCGACCGGGGGTCTTAAAGTCGAACTTGACGATCAGGAAACGGAAGACCACAACCCAAAGAGCGGTAAAGCACAGACCGACAAGGATGGAGATGGCGTACTGCAGACCGTGTGCGGCCCAAAGGGGCAGCCAGTCCCACGAGAGCATCGAGATGATGCCGCCGTCGAAGATACCCACGACGCCAAGGAGGTTTTGAGCCATGCAGCCAAGCGCTCCGAGCACGCAGTGGACGACGAACAGGCCGGGCGCGATGAACAGGAAGGTGAAGTCAAGCGGCTCGGTGATACCGCAAAGCATAGCGGTAAGGGTGACCGGGATCAGCAGAGCCTTGACGCGCTGCTTGCGCTCGGGTTTGGCGGTCATATAAAACGCAATGGCGACGCCAAGCGAGCCGAAGACCTTAGTCCAACCAGGGCAGGTATAGGCAGCCCAGGGTGCGGCATCCTTAAGAGCAATGCTCGGATCGGCAGCCAGTTGGGGCAGGATGTTGGCCCAAGCAGCAAAGATGCCGCCGTTGACCGCCGCGTTGTCGTAATAGAACGGCGTATAGATAAAGTGGTGCAGGCCTGTAGGGATCAGCACGCGCTCGAAGAAAGCAAAGACACCCACGCCAAACGTACCGGCGGAAAGGATGAATCCCTGGAAGGCAGAGATAGCAGCCTGAACATGCGGCCACACCAGGCAGGCGATAAGAGCGACCGGAACCATAACGAAGAAACCGATCATATAGATGAACACGGAACCCGAGAACACGCCCAACCACTCGGGGAGCTCGGTGTCGAAGAACTTATTATGCAGCATCGTGGCGATACCAGAGATAATGAGCGCGCCCATGATGCCCATATCAAGCGTTTTGATGCTTGCGATAGTGGCAAGACCAGTACCGCTGCCCGCCTCGACAGAGTAGTCGACCCCAAAGACAGGGCCCCACTGCCCCAAGATTGTGCTAACAAAGTAGTTGAAGGTAAGCTAGATGGCCAAAGCCTCCATGCAGCAGCGAGCGTTCTGCTTGTTCGCGAGCGAGATTGGCAACGCTACGCAAAACAGCAACGGCATCTGGTTAAAGAGCGTCCAACCACCCTGGAGCAGCACATTCCAGCAATCAAACCAAAGATGGCCCGCAGTGGCCATCTCGCCAAAGATCGCCTCGGTGGTAAACAACGTACCCAGGCCGACGACGATTCCGGAAAATGCGAAAAGAATTGCAGGCGTGTACATTGCACCGCCGAAACGTTGTATCTTTTGCATCATGACGGGGAATCCCCCTCTCTTCATTCGGAGCGACTGCGGTTTTGGCTTCACTCGAGACCGCAGACGCGCCGTTTGCGTGTACCTCGTGCAATAGGACGGGTGGGCCCGCTTCCCTGACTTCTTGCGCTTCTATTTTTATCATATCGCTTATCTAGACAAGTTAGCATAAATACTACGGTCGGTAAACGGTTGATTATTGGCCGTAAACGGTATATGTCCAGTATTTCGCCTGTTAAATCTGACATAGCTGATGGCTGCATTATAAATTTCTTTTCTACTTGTCTAGATGTGCTTGTCTATATCTATAGACATACCTATACTTCATTACAACATTCACCGCTACGTTAAGGAGTCACCATGAAAAGCGCGGTCTTCTATGGAAAGCACGATCTCAGGGTCGAGGATTCGACAAAACCGACCGTGGGCAAGCGTGACGTTCTGATCAACGTCAAAGCTTGCGGCGTCTGCGGCACCGACGTGCATATCTATGAAGGCGACAAGGGTGCAGCCGACGTTACCCCGCCCACGATCCTTGGTCATGAGTTTGCGGGCGTTGTCGAGGCCGTGGGCAGCGATGTCACCGGCTTTAAACCGGGCGATCGCGTGTGCATCGACCCAAACCATCCCTGCGGCTGCTGCGAACCCTGCCGCGACGGAATCAACCACTACTGCGAGCATATGACCGGTTACGGCACCACCGTTAACGGCGGCTTTGCCGAGTACTGCTCCGTCGATATGCAGCAAGTCTACAAGTTGGGCGATCACACCAGCTTTGAGCAGGGCGCCATGACCGAGCCCGTCGCCTGCTGCCTGCACGGCATCGATATGTGCAACATCAAGCCCGGCAGCACAGTTGTCGTTATCGGCGGTGGCATGATCGGTCTGCTCATGATGCAGCTCGCCAAAAACGCCGGCGCCACCAAGGTCGTCTTGCTCGAGCCTGTCGAAGGCAAGCGCGAGGTTGCGCTCAAACTCGGCGCCGACCTGGCAATTGATTCCATCCACGAGGATGTCCCAGCCCGCCTGAAGCAGGAGGGCGTCGGCAACGTCGATGTCGTTATCGAGTGTGTTGGCAAGCCCGTCACCATCGAGCAGGCCATCCAGATTGCCGGCCACAAGGCTACGGTCATGATGTTCGGCCTCACCAAGCCCGATGAGACAATCACCGTCAAGCCCTTCGAGGTCTTCCAGAAGGAGCTTGTGCTTACCTCGTCCTACATCAACCCTTATACGCAGCGTCGCGCACTCGAGCTCATCGACTCTGGCAGGCTCGACGTATCCTCGATGGTCGCCAAGGTGGCTTCCCTCGACGAACTCGGCGCCATCCTGTCAGACCCGGCCCTGCGTGCCATGGGCAAATATATAATCGACCCCGGCAAGTAAATCGATTGACACCTGCGCGGGCGGCCCCCATCCGTCGTTCACGCACCCAGCTCTAGGAGACCGTCATGGCGCGAGCCATCTTCCAAACTATTTATGACAACGTGAAGCAGTCGATTGACGACGGCACATACGCCTATCAGAGTTATCTGCCTTCGGAGACTGAGCTCACGCAGCTGTTTGACTGTTCGCGCATGACGGTCCGTCGCGCCATCTCGATGCTTGCGGCAGATGGTTACGTGCTCCCCCAGCAAGGCAAAGGCATGCGCGTCATTCGCAACATCAGTGACGAGACGAGTCGTGGCGGCGGCGGACTCGAGACCTTTAAGGAAATCGCGGTCAACCGAGGCTTTGAGCTCAAGACTGTCACCACCGTCTTTGAGCTCCTCATCTGCAGCAAGGCGCTCTCCAAGATTACCGGGTTTCCCGAAGGCTGTGAGCTCACACGCGCCAAACGCATCCGTTATGCAGACGGACAAGCCGTGTGCTCCGACGACTCCTATTACCTAAGTTCACAAGTACCGGGGCTGACACCCGAGATTGTCAACGACTCGATCTATCGTTACCTCGAAGAAGACCTTGGCATTAAGATTGCCACGGGCAAACGCGATGTAACGATCGAGCATCCCACGCCCGAGGATACGCGCGTGCTCGATCTCGACGACTTTAACGCACTCGCCGTTATACGCGGGCAGACCTACAACGCCGACGGCATCCTTATGGAATACACCGAGACCAAACAGGTCCCCGGGTTCTTTTTGCTCCATGAAACCGTGACGCGCAACGGTACCGGTCGAACCGGCCACCAAAGCAGCATGAACTAACCATCTATTAGTTGCGGTGGGATAGTTCCTAGAATTGCCAGCTTAAGGGCAAAACAGGAACTATTCCACCGCAACTTTTTTGGCCGGCGGGGCAGTACCTGTCCCACCGGCCATCATTTACGCTCTTTTAGCTAGTCCGCGAGCTTCTCCACCTGATCGAGCATCTTGTCGAGCTTGGCCTTTGCTTCGGCCTTGACCTTCTCAGCTTCTTCGTGAGCCTTCGCCTTCTGGGCGGCCTTTTCCTCGGCTTCGGGATCGACGACGACCAGATTGGACGCATCGTGCTCAACAAGCTTGAGCGCATGCTCGGGACAAACCTTGACACAGGCGCCGCAGCCTAAACAATACGTGGACTCCAACGCAAAGCGGCCGCTTCCCACCAGATCGCAGGCAAACGTGGGGCACACGTTGACGCACTCGCCGCACGACGTACACTTGTCAAAATCGCACTCCGGCGTGCTCACCTGCATGTTCTGGGCAAGCTCGGGGTGGTTTTGCAACGTCGAGAGCACCAGTTGGCGCCCGTGCGTGAGCGAACGGCGACGCTTGGTCGTCGTGGTGCCGCACATGGTGTTGAGCGTGCGCTCCAGCTGGGTAATCTGATGGCGATGGGCCTTGAGCTTTTGCGTCACCGAGGCCAGCGCCGCCGTCGCCGGATTGAGCTTGGTCACCGTCAGGCCCGTGGTGCGGGCGATCTTTTCCATGTACTCCTTGCGCTCGTACTCGCGGCGCTTATGGCACTTGAGGCTCTTGGGGTCGACCTCTAGGCCCATACCCGTGCCAGACCACTCTTCGGCCTTCGCAATCGCCTCGCCAAGAATGTCCTCACCGCCGGTGTTGCGGCATTTGTCACACACACCCAACGGCAGGTACACACTCACGTTGGGATAGTCGGCCAGTACCGAGAACCAGGTCTCTGCCGTAATATCGCCCACGCAGGCAACGACGACCTCGTTTTCACGCGGCATGCGTTTGAGGGCACGCGTGCAGGTGACGTAGGCGGTCTCGTGGCTCGTAGCAGCAGAGACGATATCGTCATACAGGTTTTTAGGCGCCAGGCGCGGCGAGATGATCGCCTCGGTCGGGCAGGCAGCGGCGCACAGACCGCACTTGCGGCAGGAGTCGAGGATCTCGATGGCGTCTTCCTCGACCTCAATAGCGTTGACCGGGCACACGTCCATGCACGCGGTGCAGCCGCTCTTTTCGTTTTTGCAGGTCAGGCACGGAATGGTGTTGCCGCGCGGACGCTCCTTGTAGTCAGCAGGATTCCACTGCGGCGCCGACGGATCGAGTGCATCGGTCACGCCGCCAAGCGGGTTTTTAAGAAAGTCGAAACCCTTGCTGATCTCGATAATGTCATCAAACAGATCGTGTTCCTGCGCCATGCGCGGCCCCTCCCTGAGCAGTGCAAACAAGCAAGAGATAATGATACGCTATCGGCCCACGCCTCGGGCAAATTACACGCGGAGCATCTTTGCGGCAAATAGCCCATGGCCTATCGCCGCCTCGATTGCACAAGGTCAATCAAGTGCCAAGCTATGCCTCGCACATGAGCTGCACGAGTTTTTGTTTGGTCACCTTGGCCTGCTCGTTGGCCATATTGCGCTCGTTTCTAAAGACCGCATTTGCAACACCCTGCAAATCGGCATCGGAAATCTCACTGCACGGACCATCCATCGAAGCCGCCGTGGGGCATACGCACAACGGCAACTCGGCATAAAACGCAACGGCCTTGGCGATATCGAGCATCTTGCCGCCGCCAATACCCACCACCATGTCGCAATACTCGGCCTGGGCTTCCTTAGCCATTTCGACAACGGCCTCTTCCGTACACGGACCGTCATAAATCTTAAAGAACGGCTCGCTTAGATCTTCGTCCAGAAATCCATCGACGATCTGCTTGCACAGCCGATCCTCGGTGCCCTGGTCAAACAAGACATAGGCAGCGCAGCCCAACCATGACAAATACCTGCCTTGACGCGACAGTTCGCCCGGCCCCTGACCATACCGGCCGGGACCGCCGTAAACCATAGGAAGCGCCATACGAGAATCCGCCCTTCATCAAACAACGATTGGTGCAAATTAACCTTACCCCTTTGCACCATAGCAAAAAGGGGCAAAGCCATCTGTCGGCTTTGCCCCTTCCTTGCCTTAGTTTAGTTTACTCATCCATAAGGTAATAATGACCCAGCGCGTCGGCACCCAGGATGGCGTTTGCGACCATCTCGGGCGTCACCTCAAAGGGCATGTTGCACATGGTGTCCTCGGGCGCGCAAGCGGCCTCGGCAACAATCATGGCCTGCTCGCGCGTAAGCTCGGCAACGCCAAGTTCCTTCATCGTGACCGGCAGGCCCAGCTCAATGCAGAAGCCCAAGACTTCCTCAAGTTTCTCGGTCGGGGCATCCTCGAGTACCAGCTGGACGATAGTGCCAAAGGCGACCTTCTCGCCGTGATACATGCCGTGGCACTCGGGCAGCATCGTCAGGCCATTGTGGATGGCATGAGCAGCAGCAAGGCCCGAGCTCTCAAAGCCAATGCCCGAAAGCAGCGTATTGGCCTCGATGATGTGCTCGACGGCAGGCGTGAGCGCACCCTTCTCCAGCGCGACCTTGGCCTTGACGCCATCGGCCATAAGCGTCTCGTAGCAGAGCTTGGCGAGCGCCAGGCCGGCCATTCCGCCCTTGCCGCCGGCGCAGGTGCCGCCGTCGGCATCGTGCGTCGCCTGAGCCTCGAAATAGGTTGCGAGCGCATCGCCCATACCGGAAACCGTCAGGCGCACCGGGCTCGCCGCGATGACCGTCGTATCCATCAGGACGATATTGGGGTTTGCCTTAAGGAAGAGGTACTTGTCGAACTGGCCGTCATCGGTATAAAGCACCGAAAGCGCCGAACACGGGGCATCGGTCGAAGCAATGGTGGGGCAAATGATAACCGGGGACTCCAGGTAATAGGCGACGGCCTTCGCGGTGTCGAGGATCTTGCCGCCACCGACGCCGACGATGATATCGCAACCGTTGTCGCGAGCGAGCGCAACCAGGCGATCGACCTCGCCCTTGGAGCACTCGCCGTTAAAGTCCTCAAACAGCAGCTCGGCCTTAGCCTCGGCAAAGCCGCCCTCGATCTTGGCACCGACACGCTTCTTGCCCGAAGGCGTCACGATGACGAGGGCCTTAGCGCCGAGCGGCTCGACATAGGAGCCGAGCTTGGCGAGCTCGTCCGGGCCCTGGATGCACTTGCTGGGGCTATTGAAGATTGCAGCCATTTTTATCCCATTCTCTAAAAGAAAAAAGAAAGGGGCTCCGTACGGATGCGTGCGGAGCCCCTCGTTACGATAACAAGAGTCGATTAGAAATCGATATCGGTGTCGTAGTAGCAGGCCTTGAGGATCTTCTCGAAGTCGGCAGCCTTGGTCTCACGCGGGTTCTCGGGCGTGCAGGCGTCCTGCTCGGCGTTCGCGGCGATCTCGGGCAGCTTGGCGAGGAACTCCTCCTCGGAAACCATCTGCGGGTTCTCGGCGTCGACCTTCACGCCACCATTCGCGTAATCCTTGATGGACTGCGGAATGTTGAGCTGGTCGTTGAGGTCGCGAATCTTCTGGACGAGTGCAGCGATGAGCTCCTCGTTGGTCTCGCCGGGAAGGTGCAGGATCTCCTTGGCCACGTAAGCGTAACGCTCGGCAGCACGCGGGTCCTTGGAGTTCCACTGGATGACCTTGCCCAGGTACATGGCGTTAGCGGCACCGTGGATGATGTGGCCGTTCTCGAAGGCAGCACCGGTCTTGTGAGCCATGGAGTGAACGATGCCGAGCAGGCCCGAGGAGAAGGCGATACCGGCGATGCACTGAGCCTCGTGCATGTGCTGACGGGCCTCATGGTCGCCAGCATAGGACTTGGGCAGCCACTCGACGATCTCGCGGATGCCGTGCAGAGCGTTGGCGTCGGTGAACATAGAGGCGCAGGTGGAAACGTAGGCCTCCATGCAGTGGGTCAGAGCATCCATGCCGGTGTGAGCGCACAGCTTGGCGGGCATGGTGTAGGTGAGCTCGGGGTCGACGATGGCGACATCAGGGGTGATGTTGAAGTCGGCCAGCGGGTACTTGATGCCCTTTTCGTAATCCGTGATGACGGAGAATGCGGTGACCTCGGTAGCAGTGCCGGAGGTAGAGGAAATGGCGCAGAAGTGAGCCTTCTGACGCAGCTCGGGGAAGCTGAACGGCTGGATAATGTTGTCGAAGGACTCCTCGGGATACTCGTAGAAGACCCACATGGCCTTAGCAGCATCGATGGGCGAACCGCCGCCGATAGCAACAATCCAGTCGGGCTCGAAGTCGCGCATAGCGGCTGCGCCCTTCATGACGGTCTCGATGGAGGGATCGGACTCGACGCCCTCGAACAGCTTGACCTCCATGCCGGCCTCTTTGAGGTCGGCCTCAACGTCCTGCAGGAACCCGCCGCGGCGCATAGAGCTGCCGCCAGAAACGATGATGGCCTTCTTACCCTTGAGGTTCTTCACCTCGTGGCGAGCGCCCTCACCAAAGTACAGATCGCGAGGATTGGTAAAACGTCCCATACTGTGCCTCCTAAACAAGCCCCTCTTAGACTTGCGTATATAACGGAGCACCCAATTGGCTCCGTTAGGACCGGTTTGCGCGTTGCCGGCGATGACAATGCGCGATGTCTAAACGTCTCAACGCTCAGACAAACACTATTTTACCGTTCTGGTTGGTCAGTTATTCACCTAAAGCCGCCAATGATGAAACGTTTTTTCTATCCCTGAAGACCCTTGTGCGGCATTCATACTCCCAAGCTGGGCAAACGTTTTATCAAGGTTGACTACATATCCCGGGCAGGACCGTGCCCCTCCAAAATATGCACCGTTCGCCGCCAAAAATCGACCGTTTGCGGCACCGTGATACCACTCGGTCGTCCAAGGTGCCGACATTTGTGCGACATCCGTCTTCGTGGTGCAAAGGTGCAAGTCCAAGTGCGGCACCCCCGGTGTGCCACATGCGGGTAAACTAGAACCTTATATAGAAACATTTGAACCCTAACCGCAGCAAAGGAGGCCCCATGGCATTCGATCCCATTCAAGAGGATTGCCATCGCCTCGTTCTTGAGGCCTTGCGCCGCGACAATATCCCGCTCACCGACGGTGCCGCCGTAGAGCGTCTGATGGAACAATTCACCCGCAACCCCGCACCGCTCATCGTGCACGACCGCGACCGCGCCGGGCACCTCATCGCCAAGGTGGTCGAGGCCGTCGACTACCGCATTCCCTTTATCCCTGACGATACCCAGGCCGAGCAAGAAGAGGCAGCTGCCGAGAACATGCTCCGCGAGGCAGCCGCGCTCGATCCGGCCAACTGGGACGCTCAGCGCATGCTGACGGCGCTCACCGCCGAATCCAACGAGGAATACGTGCAGTATCTGGTGTCCAAGTGCGACGAGGTGGAGCACGACCTGGCACTCAAGATCGCCTCGGCGCAGGACCCCTACGAGCGCGAGGCCGCTGGCGACCTTATGCGCCGTCCCTACCTGCGCTGGCTTGCCGCCCTTGCGTCACGCGCCCTCATTAGCGGCCGCTACCGTATGTCGCTCGAAGCCGCAAACCGCAGCTTGGACTTTGCGCCCAACGACCCCGCTGGTGTCCGCCACACCGCGATGCTCGCTATGGCAAAGCTCGAATACCCCGCCGAGGAGCTCAAGCGATTTCGCTCTGCCCACTCCGTCCCCTATCTCGCCAGCACGCCGCTGCGTCGTCGTCCCAAGGACGCGGAGCGCGACTTGGACCCATGGACGCTCATCGCGCTGATGAGCGCTGCCTGGCGCGAGCTGGACTACGAGGGCGCCGAGCACTATTTGCGCATCCTCGCACGCTCGTGCCCGCACGCGGCCGAGGCGCTCTACTTCCAAACCGAGTTTCCCGATGGCGTCTATGCCCGCGTCAACGTGGGTGTGGGCTCCACCGACGAGCTCGTCCTTGCGCTGTCCGAGGCGACGCCGGTACTGCAGGAGGGCCTGGGCGCCCCCGACAACGCCAGCTTCGCCGCCTGGGTCGCTACCAACGATATCGTGCGTTCCCAAATCGATGAGCGCATACTGCGGGCGGCCGAGCAGGGTTTGCCGTTTAAGGGAGGAGACCTCTAATGGATCCGAGCGTCTACATCCCCGCCTACCTGGAGCGCACCTATCTGGCGTCGCACCCCGAACTCACCGATGCAGCACGCGAGCTTGTCCATAACGACGTGAGCGTCAACCCTCATAAGTATGCGCAGACCGAGCATGCTCAGGCACTGCTGTCCTACGCCGGTGTTCATCGCCACCTGCTCGACGAGCTCCATCGCATCGAGGATATGGGCAGCGACGAGGAGTTCGAGCAGACGCGCAATCGTCTGTTCGACGACATGCGCGATGAGCTGCTCAAGATTGTCCGCGTCGATGCGCTGGCCGTCGATGCCCAGCTGCTCGCCATCATTTTGGCGGACACGCCCGTTGACGCCTGCCTGGGCGACCTGATGAAGCTCGAGGCGACCACGACCGATTACCTGCAGCAAAGTGTGCCCGGGTTCGATATGGAGGCCCCACACTACTGGGCCAACAAAGTTTTGACGGACGGCGTGACGGCGGCAGATCTCACCGTGAACGAGCCGGCACTTATCGGGTGGCTCCACACGCTCGAGGCCATCTCGCAGCTGTGCATGGCGAGCGCCCGCTACCGTGCTGCCGCCAACTACGCCCGCCGCGTCCTTAAGGCGGAAGGCTACCCCACCCGAGCCGCAGGCACCGTGTTGCTCGCCCTCGCTCGCCTGGAAGACCAGGACGGCTTTTTTGCCCTGGCTCACCAGCTCGAGGAAGAGATCGGGGCTGATGCACTCGAGAACTCCCCCTGGTACCTGCTCGCCCGCACCATCCTCTTGTTCAAAACAAACAAGATGCGCCCGGCGACACGCGCGCTGCGTGAGTTTGCCAACCGTTGCGAGGGCGGCGCGTTCTTCTTGCTGAACCCCATGTACCAGACGCCGTACCTTCCCTGCCGGCCCGAGCCGCGCGATCCCTGGGATCTTTCGCACCAGGCCGTTTGGGAAGCGGACGGTATTATCTCGGACACTCCCGACTTTGCCCCCTGGGCCAATGCCTGTGAAGACGTGTCACAGCTTGCCCAGGAATTTGCGCGCCGCTACGGTTTTTAGTGACGCACTCGACCCGACCATGTCGTTTACGTTAGGAACGGTTTCATGAACCTCCGCTCATCTCTCGCCTGTACCTCGAGCGATATCGCTCGCTGGGGACTGCGCTCTGTCCTCAAACGCCAGGGTGGCGTACTCCCCGGCCGTATCGCCATGAAGATCGACCCCGAGCTGCTGAGCGACCTCGCCGGCCTTGTCGACCGCAGCGTGGTGATCACCGGCACCAACGGTAAGACCACCACCTCCAACCTCATCGCCGACGCCGTTGCCGCCAGCGGCGCCACCGTGGTATGCAACCGCGCCGGCAACAATATGGAGCCTGGTGTGGTGGGTGCTCTGCTCGAGGCCCGCGGCGGCCTTAAGCACACCAGCAGCGGCAAGCGCGTGGGCGTTTTTGAGTGTGACGAGCTCTACACCGTACGCGTTCTGCCCAAGCTCAAGCCGACGTACTTTGTGCTGCTCAACCTGTTCCGCGACCAGCTGGATCGCTATGGCGAGATCGATCACACCCAGGAGGTCATCGCCCATGCGTTGGAGCTCTCTCCGGCAACAACGCTCATCTACAACGCAGACGACCCGCTGTGTGCCGCGATCGCCGCACGCGTTCCCAATGCAAACATCGCCTTTGGCATCGACGGCGCCACCAACACCGAGTCCGACCGTATTAGCGATTCGCGCTTTTGCTCACAGTGCAACGCGCCGCTGGAGTATGACTACGTGCAATACGGCCAGCTCGGCGCCTACCATTGCCCCTCGTGCGGCTGGGCCCGCCCTGCGCTTGTCCGTCGCGTGACGGGCGTGGAGCTCGGCTGCGACGGCTATGGTTTCGACCTGGTCTTTGGATCTGCGCCCGACGCGGCTGCCGTACACATCGCCACACGCTACAACGGTCTGTACATGGTCTACAACGTTGCCGCCGCATTCTTTGCCGCACATGAGTTAGGCGTGGATGCGGCGCACCTGCAGCCCACGCTCGATGCCTATGTGCCCGCCGGTGGTCGTATGGGGCGCTGGGATATCGCCGGCCGCACCGTCGAGGCCAACCTGGCTAAGAATCCCGTGGGCTTCGATCGCCAGATCCAGTCCATTAAGACGGCGGGCGGCAGGCTCTGCGCTTTCTTCCTCAACGACAACGATGCCGACGGCCACGATGTATCGTGGATCTACGACGTCGACTTTGAGCGCATCGCCGACACGCCGGGTCTTGTCGCCTTTGCCGGAGGCACGCGCGCGCACGACATGCAGGTACGCCTCAAGTACGCCGGCATCGATGCCGCGATTATCTCGGACGTCGCGCAGGCAATTGGCGCCGTTGCGGATGAAGCCGCAGGCGACACTTTCTATGCCGTCGCCAACTACACGGCCTTCCCGCCGCTGGTCAAAGAACTCGACGGGCTGAAAGGCGCCACCGCCGACGCTGTTGCCGGGCGCGCCGTAGCCCGTGCCGACGGCAGCGCTGTCCCCACGGATATTGCGCCGGTCGAGCTTTCGCGCCCGCTGCGCATCGTCTACCTGTATCCCGATGCCCTTAACCTCTACGGCGACGGCGGCAACGTTATCGCGCTCGAGCGCCGTTGCGCCTGGCGCGGCATTCCCGTGCGCGTGGACGAGGTCCGTATGGGCGAGTCACTCGATCTCATCGATGCCGATATCGTCATGATGGGTGGCGGCTCCGACCGCGACCAGCTAGCCGTGGCACACGAGCTGCTCGCCCAAAAAGACAAGGTCGCGGCCTATGTTGAGGATAGCGGCTCGCTGCTTGCCATCTGTGGCAGCTATCAGCTGCTCGGCCGTTCGTACTACATGGGCGACGATCGCATTGAGGGCCTGGGCGTCATTGCCGCCGAAACCGTACGTGGATCCGATCGCCTGATCGGCAACGTAGCCGTCAAAACCGATCTGGCACCTGAGCCCTTTGTGGGATTCGAGAACCATGGCGGCCGCACGCTTTTGGACGCCGATGCCACGCCGCTCGGAACGTCCGTCGTCGCGGGCACCGGCAACAACGGCGACGATGGCTTTGAGGGCCTGATCTACAAGGGCGTCATCGGCACGTACCTGCACGGACCGGCACTGCCCAAGAACCCCGAGCTCGCCGACTGGCTGATCGCCCATGCCCTCGAGCGCCGTGGCGATGCACAGGCCGCCGCCCTGCTGCCGCTCAAGCCCCTCGACGGCACCTACGAGCACGCCGCCCACGACGCCGCCATGAAGCTCCTCCCCTAGCGCCCCACCACCACAAAGGGGACAGGCACCTTTGTGGTGGTTTTTCAGTTTGCCAACGATATGTGAACGACTAAAAAAGTCTGCTATACTCTTTCCCGCTGTCCCCATCGTCTAGCGGCCAAGGACGCCACCCTTTCAAGGTGGATATCGCGGGTTCGAATCCCGCTGGGGGCACCATTTGAAATGTGAAGCCCGTTACCAATTCGGTAGTGGGCTTTTTGCTACCGATATGCCGGGATTCGGACCCGGCAGGGTGCGGATCCCGGCATCTTCCGATGGACCATGGGCAAAAAATGGCAAATATGAGTACTGTTACCGATTTAGTAACAGCGATTTCATGCCTTCAGAAATCGATTTAGACGTCAGGTGTCCTACGGCGAAAGAATTGCAGGCGTTTATCAGCTAAGTACTTGGACATATGTTGCGTAATACTGCATATTTTGCAAAAAGATAATGCTACAGGACTTGTGACAGTACTCATATTTGACGTTTTTTGCCCTCGCCCCCTTATTACGTGGGCGAATCAGTTGCAAAACGGACTCCTAAGCGCTCTTCGCAAACAAAAACCGGGGCCCGCGTAATGCGGACCCCGGCTCAATACCGTGACGATATGTCAGTTACGCTCTACACGTAGAACAGGATGTCGTCGTAGGTCGGGACCGGCCAGTAATCGGCTGCCACGATCTCTTCCATGGCGTCCACGGCGGCACGCAGCGCATCCATAGCGGGAACAACCTCGTGCGCGTACACGTTGGCCTGCTCCTGACCATCGAGGCCCTCGGCCTTCTGATGCACGGCGTCGAGCGCCTTGATGGAGTCGTTGATGGTGGTGATACCGTTGCAGAGCTTGTTGAGCGTGTTCTGCTCGCACTGCATGGCGGCCTCGGCACCGGCGGCACGAATAGTCTCAAGGCCCTTAGCGACCTTGGTGGCATAGGCGGTAATGACCGGGCGATAGGTACGACGCGCCTCGCGAACCATCGTGGTGGCCTCGATGTTCATGAGCTTGTTGTACTTCTCGAGCTTGCAGTCGTAGCGGCACTGAGCCTCGGCCTTGGTCAGGACACCCGTCTCCTCAAAGAGTGCGATGGCCTTATCGGAAACAAAGGCGGGCAGGGCGTCGGCCGTGGTCTTGTTGTTGGCAAGGCCGCGCTTCTCGGCCTCGACGGGCCACTCATCGGAGTAGCCGTCACCGGAGAAGAGGATGCGCTGGTGGTCGGTCAGGACCTTCTTGCAGTACTCGAGCGCAGCGTCCTGGAACTCATCCTCGGGCGTACCCTCAAGCGCGTCGGCGAAGGACTTGAGCGACTTGGCCACGGCGGCATCGAGCACCAGGTTGGAGTCGGAGACGTTCTGCTCGGAGCCGCAGGCACGGAACTCGAACTTATTGCCGGTGAAGGCAAACGGGGAGGTGCGGTTGCGGTCGGTGTTGTCCTGCATCAGCTTGGGCAGAGTATCGGCGCCCAAGTCGAGCACGCCGCGCGTGGCATGGACGGAAGCCTTGCCATCGATGATCTTCTCGACGACCTCGGTAAGCTGGTCGCCCAGGAAGATGGACATAATCGCCGGAGGAGCCTCGTTGGCGCCCAGACGATGGTCGTTACCGGCCGAGGCAACGGAGGCACGCAGGAGCTCCTGATAGCTATCGACGGCCTCGATCACCGCGGTGAGGAAGACGATGAACTGCAGGTTGTCGAGCGGAGTGTCGCCCGGATCGAGCAGATTCTCGGACTCGGTGCCAAGCGACCAGTTGTTGTGCTTGCCCGAACCATTGATGCCCTCAAAGGGCTTCTCGTGCAGCAGGCAGACCAAGTCATGGCGGGAGGCGATGAGCTTCATCTTCTCCATCATGACCAGATTCTGGTCGATGGCCTCGTTGACTTCGCCATAGACGGGGGCAAGCTCATGCTGGCAGGGAGCAACCTCGTTGTGCTTGGTCTTGGCGGGAATGCCAAGCGCCCACAGCTCATCGTCCAGATCCTTCATATAGGCCGAGACGGTGGGGCGGATAGCGCCAAAGTAGTGCTCCTCGAGCTCCTGGCCCTTGCAGGGAGCGGCGCCAAAGAGGGTGCGGCCGGTAATGACCAGGTCCTTGCGCTTGCGGTAGGCGTCCTTCTTGATCAGGAAGT
This sequence comes from Collinsella aerofaciens, assembly GCA_048447565.1. Lineage (GTDB taxonomy): Bacteria > Actinomycetota > Coriobacteriia > Coriobacteriales > Coriobacteriaceae > Collinsella > Collinsella aerofaciens_CE. The sequence goes on from DBGAXC010000003.1 coordinate 25,347, forward strand.
ACTCCTGCTCATCGCCCACGGAAGGAACGACCTTCTTGGGGGTCTTGCCAAACAGCGCCAAAACGCGCTTGGACTCACGCGAGAGCGCGGTCATGGAGCGCAGCAGCGGGGTCTTCTTGTCCAGGGCCTCGCCCGTGTAGGAGCAGAAAGCCGTGGGGATGCACAGGACATCGTCCTTGATAAAGGCGGGGCTAGTGGGGTCCCAAGCGGTGTAGCCACGGGCCTCGAAGGTAGCACGCAGGCCGCCGTTGGGGAAGCTCGAGGCATCGGGCTCGCCCTGGATGAGGTTCTTGCCCGTAAACTTGGTAATGGCGGTGCCGTCGTGGTTGGGCTCCAGGAAGCTGTCGTGCTTCTCGGAAGTAATGCCCGAAAGCGGCTGGAACCAGTGCGCATAGTGCGTCGCACCCTTGGAGATGGCCCAGACCTTCATGGCATGGGCAACGGCGTTGGCCACATCCAGGTCGAGCGGCTCACCGCCCTCGAGGGTTGCAGCAAGGCGCTTCCAAATGTCCTTGGGGAGGTAGTCCTTCATGACTTCCTCAGAGAACACCATGGTCCCGAAGCGGTCAGTAAGTTCGGCCATACGGAACTCCCTTCGTATCGGCACCGCGTGAGAAGCGGTGTTGATTACTAACGAACGAGTCATAGCTTAGACTCGCCGTGTTTCCGCGACATTACCGTTATGTTGCTGTCGCGAAACCAATCAATGAGGTTACCCTATCGAGGCGGCGTTGCCACCCTCAACAGCCAATCAACTGCATAAATTGCAGACCTCCCCGCACAGTTTACGGGTAGCTCATTTGCCACGGGCTATAAAGACTGGTATTTGATGCGAAATACCAGTCTTTATAGCCCGTGGCAAAATTAGCCGCTCTGCTATAGGGAATGCCGATAGCAAGGCATCTTTGATTGGTATCCCCAAATAGCGAGTGAAACTCCGCCGTGACACAGTGGTGCTGTAGAATCCTTACAACACATCACACTATTACGTATCTAGAGGAGCACGATATGCGCGTCGACGAGGTTTTTAAGCAGGCAGCATCCCAGGGCACCGCACCCGTTTCGTTTGAGATGTTCCCGCCCAAGGGCGAGCTTACCCTCGATACGGCTCGCGAAGTGGCAGGCAATCTGTGCAAGCTTTCGCCGAGCTTTGTCTCGGTCACCTGCTCGGCCGGCGGCTCGGGCAACGGTGCCACCACCGCCCCCATCGCGCATATGATTACGAGCGAATTCGATACACCCTCGGTGGCACACCTTACCTGCGTGGGCCGCTCGCATGCCGATATCGCCGCCAAGATCGACGAGTATCGCACCGCCGGCGTTGAAAACATTCTGGCCCTGCGTGGCGATCTCCCTGCCGGCGCGACCGAGGACGACAAGCCCGCCTCGGACTACGCCTACGCCCGCGACCTCATCCCCGAGCTCGTCGACGCCGGCTTTTGTGTGGGCGCCGCAGCCTACCCCGAGGGCCACATTGCCTGTGAGGACCTCAACCTCTCGGTCGAACACCTCAAGCAAAAGCAGGACGCCGGCGCAAGCTTCTTTGTGACGCAGCTCTTCTTTGATAATGAGTGCTTCTACCACTTCCGCGAGCTTGCCGACAAGGCCGGTATCACCGTGCCCATTACCGCGGGCATCATGCCGTTTATGGGCAAGTCGCAGATCAGCCGCATGGTCTTTATGTGCGGCGCGTCGCTGCCCTCCCCCGTCATCAAGATTCTCGCCAAGTACGAGAACGACCCCGAGAGCCTGCAGGCAGCTGGTGTAGATTATGCAGCCCGCCAGCTTTGCGACCTCAAGGAGCACGGCGCTGACGGCCTGCACCTGTACACTATGAACCGTCCTGCGATCGCCGCGACCATTATGGAGCGCCTGGGGTAATGGAAAAACCGCACATCGATACAATCGCTGTCGAAGTGCCGGCCGACCTTGCGTCGCCGGCGCTCTACCGTATCGATGCTGCGTACCATCCCCGTGTCGACCGTGCCGAGATGCTGCGGTATCTGGGTTACGGCGGCCAGCAGATTGAGCCCGAGCTGTCGCAGCGTATTGAGCTTGTGGTCGAGCGTCTGGAATTGGACATTGAGCCCCGTGGCGTGCGCCGCGTGTTTGCCGTCGATGCCACGGGTGTGGACGAGCAGGGAGAACCTTGCATTCGCCTGGTCGGCACCAACGTTGAGCTGCGCGGTCGCGATATCTATCGACATCTCAAAGACGCCCGCTTTGCCGCGCTCATGGCATGCACCCTCGGCATGGACGCCGAGCGTCGCCTGCGCACCACGGGAGCCCAACATCCCCTGGAGGGCGCCGTGCTCGACGCCGCGTGCTCCGCTTACGTGGAAGCCGCCGTTGAGCAAATGGACCAGCAGATCAAGACGGACGCCGCCGTTCATGGGCTCGCCGGCAACTGGCGCTTTAGTCCCGGCTACGGCGACTGCCCGCTCTCGGCCCAGCGCTCGATCGTCAATGCGCTCAACGCCACGCGGCTCATCGGCCTGACCGTCACGCCCACCAGCCTGCTCATGCCCACCAAAAGCGTGACCGCGGTGATCGGTCTGTTTGACGGCGAGGTCCACGACGCCCAGACCCGCCCCACCTGCAATATCTGCCGCATGCGCGAGCACTGCCGCTTCCGCGCCGCCCACACCACCTGCTATTCCAGCCATTAGGAGCCCTCGATGTTTACTCCGCTTATCACTCATGATTCTGACGGCACTGCATTGGCGGCACCCGTTGATGCCGCACGTCGCAACGGTGCCACGTACAAGACGCGCACGATCGACGACCTGCGCATTAAGGACGATCGCCTGCGTGCGGCCATCGAGGGCACGGGACACCTGCTGTTCGACGGCGGCATGGGCACCATGTTGCAAGCGGCCGGCATGAAGGCGGGCGCCCTGCCCGAGCTGCTCAACTTTGAGGAGCCCCAGGTTATCACCGATATCCAACGTCAATATGTCGAGGCCGGCTGCGATGTGATCACCGCCAACACCTTTGGCGCCAATGCCCACAAGCTCGACGGTGCCGCCACCGTGGCAGACGTCTTTGCCGCGGCCGTCACCTGCGCCCGCGAGGCCGGCGCCCGCTACGTCGCCGGCGATATCGGCCCCATCGGCGCGCTGCTTCGTCCCTTAGGCACCCTCAGCTTTGACGAGGCCTACGACCTCTTTGCCGAGGAGGTGCGCGCCGGCGTCACCGCGGGTGTGGACCTCTTTATTATCGAGACCATGACCGACCTGGCCGAGATCAAGGCGGCGGTCCTCGCCTGCCGCGAGAACTCCGACCTGCCCGTCTTTGCCACCATGACCTTTGAGGAAGACGGTCGCACCTTCCTGGGAACGAGCCCCGAGGTCGCCGCCATCACGCTCGACGCCATCGGCACCGACGTTTTGGGCATCAACTGCAGCCAGGGACCGGCCGAGCTCCGAGGACTCGCCGCGCGCATGCTCACCGTTACCGACAAACCCGTTATGGTGCAGGCCAATGCGGGACTCCCCCATGTGGACGACGACGGCAACACCGTCTTTGATATCCAGGCACCCGAGTACGCCGAGGCCGTCGCCGGCATGATCGCCGACGGCGTGAGCGTCGTGGGCGGCTGCTGCGGCACCACGCCGGCGCACATGGCAGCGCTGCGCACGCTTATCGATAACCACACGCCCAGTCCGCACCACCGCAAGCCCAGCATGTCGGTCACGAGCGCCCAGACCGTGGTGGACCTCCCCTGCGATGGCCACAAAATCGCCGTCATCGGCGAGCGCATCAACCCCACCGGCAAAAAGCGCCTGCAGCAGGCCCTGCGCGACGGCGATCTGGACTACGTGGTGAGCCAGGGCATCAGCCAGCAGGAGCAGGGCGCCGACATCCTGGACGTCAACGTGGGCCTGCCCGAGATCGACGAGGTCAAGATTATCCAACAGGCGACCGAACAGCTCCAGGGTTCCACGCTCCTGCCGCTGCAGATCGACTCCACCGATCCTGCGGCCGTCGAGGCCGCCGTGCGCCGCTACGCCGGCAAGCCCATCATCAACTCGGTCAATGGCAAGCAGCAGATCATGGATGAGATCTTTCCGCTGGTCGCCCACTACGGCACCAACGTTGTCGGCCTTACGCTCGACGAAGGCGGCATCCCCGATACCGCCGAGGCTCGCTTCGCCATCGCCGAGCGCATCGTGGCCGAGGCTGCCCGCTACGGCATCGGACCGGATCGCATCCTCATTGACTGCCTGGTCATGACCGCCTCGACCAATCAACGCCAGGCCGAGCAGATCCTGCGCGCCATGTCCCTGTGCAAGGAGCGTCTGGGCGTCAAATGCGCGCTCGGCGTGTCGAACATCAGCTTTGGCCTGCCTGCCCGCCCGCTGCTGGGCTCGGTCTTTTTGGCCGCCGCCTTCGGCGCGGGCCTGGACGCCCCCATCATGAACCCGGGTTCCAAGCGCTTTATGGATACCGTCTACAGCTATCGCGTCCTGAGCGTTGAGGACGAGGGCTCGACCGGATACATCGAGCGCTATGCCGGCTGGACCGATCCGTACAAGATCGCCGCCAACCCGGCAGCAGCTCAGGCCGCATCGAGTGATGCCGCGCCTGCCGCGGGCACCGCCGACGGCGACGACGACCCGATTCGTCGAATGGTCGTCTCGGGCCGCAAAGGCGAGATCGCGACCGAGACTGAGCGCCTGCTGGCCGACCACGACGCTATGGATCTTATCAACAACCACTTTATCCCCGCCCTCGACGAGGTCGGCGTCCTCTTTGACCAGGGCAAGTTCTTCTTGCCGCAGCTCATGGCCTCGGCCGAGGCCGCGCGCGTGGGCTTCGACACCATCAAGCGCCTGATGCCCGCCGGCGAGATTGCCGACAAGGGCAAGATCTGCGTGGCGACCGTCAAGGGCGACATCCACGACATTGGCAAGAACATCGTCAAAATGCTGCTCGATAACTACGGCTATACCGTCTTTGACCTAGGCCGCGACGTCGATCCGCAAGAGGTGCTCAAGACCGTGCAGGAGCGTGACATTAAGCTCGTCGGCCTCTCGGCGCTTATGACTACCACGGTCGTCGCCATGGAGGAGACCATCAAGCTGCTTCATGCCGAGGTGCCGGGCGTCAAGATCATCGTGGGTGGCGCCGTGCTCACCCCCGAATACGCCAAGCAGATCGGCGCGGACTACTACGCCAAGGACGCCGCCGAAAGCGCTCGTATCGCCGAAGAGGTCTTTGGGCAGTAACACAACGGAAACAACCGAGCACCAAAACGTGCCGCATGCGCCACTTGGCACGTGCGGCACGTTAGAATAGATAAGACTATGCTCGTTTTGGCAGATAGGAGCGCAAGGATGGCGATCACGCCCGCAGAAATCGCGGAAACCCGCGGCATGGTTGAGGAACAGAACCTCGACATCAGGACCATCACCATGGGTGTTTCGCTCATGGGTTGCGGTGACGAGAACCTCGACCGCATGTGCACGAAGATCTACGACCACGTGACGCACACGGCTGAGCATCTGGTCGAGACCGCCGAGAACCTCGAGCGCGAGTACGGTATCCCCATCGTCAACAAGCGCGTTTCCGTCACCCCGGTGGCGCAGATCGCCGCGTGCTGCAAGGATGAGGATCTCACCCCCATCGCGCATGCCCTCGACCGCGCGGCAGAGACCCTCGGCATCGACTACCTGGGCGGCTTCTCCGCACTCGTCCAGAAGGGCATCGGCGACGCCGACCGCCGCGTCATCCAGTCCATCCCCCAGGCGCTCGCTATCACCAGCCGCGTCTGCTCCAGCGTCAACGTCGCCAGCCTGCGCGCCGGCATCAACATGGACGCCGTGCTCATGGCCGCCCAGACCATCATCGATGCCGCCAAGCTCACGGCCGACCAGGATTCCGTCGGCGCCTCCAAGTTTGTCTGCTTTGCCAACATGGTCGAGGACTCCCCGTTTATGGCGGGCGCCGTCCACGGCGGTGGCGAGGCCGACGCCGTCATCAACGTTGGCGTCTCGGGCCCCGGCGTTATGGCCGCAGCCCTGGAGACGCTGCCCGATTCCGCATCGATGATGGAGGTCGCCGAAAAGATTAAGCAGACCGCCTTTAAGATCACCCGCGCCGGCGAGCTCATGAGCCGCGAGGCCGCCCATCGTCTGGGTGTCGAGAAGGGCATTGTCGACCTGTCGCTGGCTCCCACGCCTGCCATCGGCGACTCCGTTGCCCGTATCCTCGAGATCATCGGCGTGGGCACCTGCGGTGGCCCCGGCACAACCTGTGCGCTCGCCATGCTCAACGATGCCGTCAAGAAGGGCGGCGTCATGGCCAGCTCCAGCGTGGGCGGTCTCTCCGGCGCCTTTATCCCCGTGTCCGAGGATGCCGGCATGATCGCCGCCGTCGAGGCCGGTGCGCTTTCGCTCGAGAAGCTCGAGGCCATGACCTGCGTGTGCTCCGTTGGCCTGGACATGATCGCCATCCCCGGTGACACCCCGGTCGAGACCATCGCCGGCATTATCGCCGACGAGATGGCCATCGGCGTCATCAACAACAAGACCACGGCCGTCCGCGTGATTCCTGCTATCGGCAAGGGCGTGGGCGACTGCGTCGAGTACGGCGGCTTGTTTGGCCGTGCGCCCATCATGCCGGTGAACCCCAACGCCGGCACCGTGCTTGCCCACCGCGGTGGACGCTTCCCGGCGCCGTTGAACTCGCTGAAGAACTAGCTGAGGGGTTCGGGCGAGGAGCCCCGGGGAGGGCAAATATATAAGGTCGCCTGCTCGGACAGTCCTGACTCGCACGGAGAGCACATTAAGTGCTCTCCGGCTCGTGCGGAACTCGCGATCGACCTTATATATTTGCCCTCCCCGGGGCTCCCGCACAACGGGACCTCAGTTGGATTCTATCCCGTATGGCAGTCGCTTCGCTCCTGCCCGCCTTGGTTGTGAGGGCGGTTTGGCGTTGGAACGGTTCTTTTTCTGATATATGCTGGTTGCGGCTCTTCTTTTGGGGGGAGTCGCTTTTTTGTTGCTAGGAGGTTGGCCCGTGGTTGATGGGGATGCTCGCTCTGAGCTTCTTTCTGCTGATTGGAATGGCGAGTGGATGCGTCTGCAAGCTGATCGGCGGCGGGCTGATGATTCTTTTGAGTGGGATAAAAGGGCTCGGCATTTTCGGCCGTTGGAGACTGCCCCTTATGCTCGGGATTTTATAAAGCTGTTGGCGCTTGAGCCCGGCGAGTCGGTGCTCGATATGGGGTGCGGGGCTGGGTCGATTGCTATTCCGCTTGCTCAGGCTGGGCATTCCGTGATTGCTGCCGACTTCTCTCCTGCCATGTTGGGCACGCTTGATGCTGGCATTGAGTACTATGGGCTCGAGAATCGCATTACACCGCTTGAGCTTGCTTGGGATGATGATTGGGATTTGGTTGGACCGGTCGCGAAAGCGGTGGATGTTGCCTTTGCCAGTCGGTCGGTTACGACGACCAATCTAAAAGGCGCGCTTGCCAAGCTTGATCGTACGGCTCGTCGGCGTTGTGCTGTCACGATGGTCGCCAACTCCAGCCCGCGCTATGATCTGCACCTGATGAACGCCATTGGTGCCTCGGTTACCTGCAGTAATGGCTTTGTGTACGCCTTCAACATCCTCATTCAAATGGGCGCCCTGCCGCAGGTTACGTACTTTGAATCGCCTCGTCGCGATACCTTCGATAGCCTTGAGGCAGGTGTGGCGGACTTTTCTCGCATGCTCGAGCATGGCAACGAGGATAAGATCGACCGTCTGCGCGACTACATCGCCCAGCACATGATCGAGAACCCCCATGCCGGCGAGCCGGGGTCCAAGGGCGTGCCGCAGGGGCGCTATATGCTCGATCATGTCCGCAAGGTTCGTTGGGCGTTTATTGCATGGGAGCCGGTCTCTGCGCCCAGCTCATAGCCTGTTCGCAGCCCGCACCGCCCACTCACTCGGCATCCGCATTCTTTTTGAACTGGGCAAACGCGCTCCACACCACGCCGTTCCTGCGCTATCGTGGGACAGCTCACGTAGATTAAGGCCCCATCGCGGGGCGCCCCATACATAGAAAGCGAGAACCCATGGCACTGACAGGAGCACAGGTCAAGCAGCTTCGCAGCATGGCCCATCACCTCAACCCCGCCATCATCATCGGCAAGTCCGATGTCAACGAGGGCACCGTCGAGCAGACAGTCGCCTACTTGGAGAAGCACGAGCTCGTTAAGTGCTCCGTGCTCGATGGCTCCAGCCTTTCCGCCCGCGAAGCCGCCGAAGAGCTCGCTGAGCGCTGTCACGCCGAGGTCGTCCAGGTCATCGGCCGCAAGTTCTCGCTGTATCGCGAGTCCTCGCGCAAGGACATCGAGAAGATCAAGCTCGTCTAAAACTGACTGGCCATACCGAGTAGTCTGCGGGCATCCGATTGATTCGGGCGCCCGTTTTTTATCGCTCGACCAGCACGCGATTGAGCCGCCCCTCCACCAAGCGCTCATATAGACGCCGCGTCTCGGGCTCGGGCACGCCATTGACCTGCTCCCTCAGATGGTGCATATGCCCGCTGTACAGCTCGACAATATCGCGCCGCCGGCCCGCCGCACTGTAGACGCGCATGGCGCAGCGCACCATATCCTCGCGCGCCGTTTCCTGCCGAAGCCCCGACTCCGCCAGCCAAATCGCCGACTGCAGATCGTTTTCTTCTAGAGCGGCATTTGCTCCCTTAATCATGCAATCGATGTACTTTGACTGCATAATGCGTCGCATACGCAAAAAGTAGGTGGGATTACAGCCATTGGGAACATACAGCGGTCCGGCATAAAGTTGCTCAATCTTAAGGCACAGTTCAACTAAATGGGGCCCGCGCGCACCCGTGCGATTTCCCAAAACCTCGCGGCTTATCTGGTCAAACAGCCGTACATCGGTCTTGACGTAGTCGCCGTTGAGTCCGATGCATTCATTTTGGATGAGCACACACGACTTGCCATCCGGCGTCGGTCCCAAAGCTGACCGCAAGCGCGATATCGTCGAGTACAGGTTATTGCGGGCGCTATTGAACTCGGCATGGGGCCACAGCTCCATGGCCAGCGTCTCACGATCGACGAGCGCATCCATGCCCAGCGCAAGCCGCTCGGCAAGCGTCGCCGCCTTCTTGCGGCGCCACATTTTGTCCGTGATGGGAAACCCGTCGCGCTCGGCGCGAAACGCACCAAACATGCGAATCTCGATATGGTCGATGGTATCAACGGCTTCAACCTCGCCGGCCTGGAACAGACGCTCGCCCTCCCCTTCCAAATCATCGCGCAGCGAGTACCGCGACAGCTCGCGCACGGGAAGCTTCTTGCGTATCCTGGCCGCCGGCTCGCCCAGACAATGCATGGCAAGGCGCGCAAAGAGCCGATACGATGGCTCTAGAATCCCCGCGCGATTCATGGACATCCAGGCCGCAAGGTCGCTGTCTCGGCCCGCACAGGCCAAATGCAGCGCCACCATCCAGGCCTCCGCTCCACCAACCTGCGTCTGGCTTATATCGAGTAGCTCCGCTTCCTCGCGCACCGAAACCATCGAGGTGTTACGCAGATATGCCGCGCGCTCCAGCAGCAATGCGTTATCGCGCATGTACGCAATCGACTCCTCGGCAAGTTTGAGCACTTGGACCGCACGGAACTTTGCATTAACCGGCCGTCCCTCTGCCAGTGACTGCCAGCCTTCTAGCAACAGGCCAAACAGCTGAATCTGGTTGTCGCGCATGCGCACGGCAAAACGATCGAGCTCGTTGAACGCCGCATCGTCGGTTACCGGCAAGCCGGAAAGGAGCCGCCGTGCCGCCAACACCATGCGCACCCAGATGGCCATCGCCCTAAGCCCACGTACGTCGAGCGCCTCCCGCACCACCGTCATCTCGTCGTCGCGCTCGTCGGTTCCCGCAAACGACCCGTCAAAGAGCTCCACCAGCATGCTATCGGCCCGTATAACAATCCCCGCGATGTCGAGCTCGCAGTCGTAGGCCTTGCTCGTTTTGAGCTGTTGTAGAACGCCGCCGTCATTTCCCCGCTCGGTCAGACAGCGTTTGACCTCGACATGCGCAGACAACATATCGAGTGCGGTATGGGATGTCTCGATTTCTGGCACGGCCAGGTTCGTAGGAAGCCCAAGCCCGTTGTCCCCATAGCAAACAGCCGTCAGTGTCTGGGCCACCCTCCATGAAACAGGGTCTATTTCGCAGGCCGCCCGTTCGCCCCCGCGTTCGACGACCGATGCCATATAGCGAGCGAGCTTTGTATTGGACACGCTGACCGCTGCCAGATATACGCCAAGCGCTTCGGCAGGCGTTGGCTCTGGAGCCGGATCGTCGGCATCGATCGTGCCCAGCGCCGCTCGGCAGATATCGGCCCCGTGCCCCGTCAGAGCCAGATCGACCCCATACTGCCCAGCAAGTTCAAGGACCGCTTCACGGTCCAAAAAGGCGTCCGCCAGGCCCATCGCCGCATCGCATCGGCCCGCCTTAAGCAAAATCCGGGCTGCCCTCGGAACAAGTTCGGGGCGAACCTCGGCCACCAACTTACGCAAACGCAAGCGTCCGTTATCCTCCGTGCCCAGACACGTAAAACTCCGCTCGGCGGGATCAAAGCCAAAGATCGGGTAGTCGCGTACAAAGTAGGACTGATCGACCATCGACAGCCTCACCCCGCAAGCCTCGAGTTCTGCGATATTGCCCTCGCCCATCAAAACCATGAGACATGCCACGCAAAACAGCGCATTATTGTCGAGCGAAGCCAGGTCGACAAGTGCCGCGCCATATACGTTGACAATCTCGTTTTCGAGCAGGCCGGCTACGTCACCTTGGCCATACAGACCCGTCTGCAATGCCGAGACGAGCTCGGGCACGCCCTGCGTGAGCTGATAGAAGTCAAGCGATGTGCTGATCGAAAACGCCGATGCCCACGCCGAATACTCATAGGCATGCACCTTGAGCATCTGCGCATTGATCTTGACCGAATCGCCCAGCCCATGAATCAGCTGACGATTTGAAGGACGGCAGGAGATAAAGACCCCTACCCCCATAGCGCGCAGCCCGCGAATCCTGTCGATGAGGTCTTCGGTATCGTGCTGATCGAGGTTTGGCACATTATCAATCGCGATAAGGGAGTGCGGTTTGTCTTTGAGTTCTTCGGTAACCACCTCGAGCTGCATAAACACCTCGCGCCCAGTGGCGCGATCGGCCTCGATAATCCGCACGGGGCCTCGCGTCGGGTCGCATTTAACCTCATGGGTGTACTGCAGCAGCACCGAGGTCTTCCCAAACCCGTCGGGCGCATAAAGAACCACGATGCCGGCCTTTCGGCCCTTGGCGATAAGCTCATTCATCAAGCGTTCGCGTCGCACCATATAGCCTCCGCCCAGCGGCATCAGCTCGAGCTCGTCTATACTGCTCAAATCGTTTACCATGCCCGCTCCTCAACTCGACCGTATGGACACTGTAGCCGCAAGACCATACAAGCCGCGCCATGAATAGAGCGACCTTGTGTTTTAGGTTGTCTTTTGGTACGCAAGCGGCAAGTTTTTGTACAGCGAGGGCCGATTGTTATTAATCCCCCGACTAATCGGTCTTTAAGCAGGTAAATGAGCTTGTCAGCTTGTCCCATCTAAGCGGCAGTGTAACGCAGATGAACAAGGTTCAGCTATGTCATTCAACTCGCCTAGCACCCTCTACCGTCTACGACCTTCTAGTGGCATTTTTGCATAGAATCTGGTATAGAATGAATCAGGCTGTTGGACATCCGGCATTCGTCAAGCTTGCGGCAAGTTTTTGGTCGAGTGGGCAAAAAGGGATAGCAAAAAGGCCCCCGCAAAGCGGAGGCCTTAGGCAAGGCTATGTCGAGCTGCAGGATTCGCGCTACTCGCAGAGCGAAAGGGCGGCCTCGTCGGCAACGACAACGCAGTTGGTGTGCAGCTGCAGGATCGAAGCCGGGCACTCGGGCGTAACCGGACCATAGCACATATCGTGCACGGCCTGAGCCTTGGCCTCGCCGTTGGCGACAACCAGGATCATGCGGGCATACATAATGGTCTGAGTGCCCATGGTGTAGGCCTGACGGGGAACATCATCGATGCTGTCGAACAGGCGGCTGTTGGCCTGAATGGTGCTCTCGGTGAGGTCGACGCAGTGCGTGCCCTTGGAGAAGTGGTCATCGGGCTCGTTGAAGCCGATGTGGCCGTTGTTGCCAATGCCGAGCAGCTGCAGATCCGGGTAACCGGCGGCGGCGACGATCTTGTCGTACTCAGAGCAGGCAGCGGCGGCGTCGGGGTTGGAACCGTCGGGCACATGCGTGTTGTTCAGGTCGATGTTGATGTGATCGAAGAAGTTCTCACGCATGAAGTAGTGATAGCTCTGGGGATCGTCGTGCGAAAGGCCGCGATACTCGTCCAGGTTGTAGGTGCTGACCTCGGCAAAGTCGACGTCACCCTTCTTGTACCAAGCAGCGAGCTGCTTGTAGGCACCGATCGGGGTGGAGCCGGTGGCAAGGCCCAGTACACAGTCGGGCTTGAGGATAACCTGGGCCGAGATGATATTGGCGGCCTTGCGGCTCATATCCTCGTAGTCTTTAGCTTTAATGATCTTCATTACGCGTCCTTTCTCGTACAAGAGAGGCAAGGCTCCCTTACAAGCACTTGCCCGCGGCCCGCGTCGGCCGCAACCAACGTGTGCGGCCACCAGGGCGAGGTCGCGTAATGTATGTGTCTCGTGTCTAGCCGCGTCGAGGCCCCTGCCCGTCCACGGTGACCCAAAGCCGTTTAGCTTCGGACGAATCCCATCTTGCCACGGAGGGCGTCCTCTTTCAAGGGCGCCCTCCGTAAACGTGTTTGAATTGTAGGCTAATGGCCACGTGCACTTGCTAGCGCTCGCGAGCAACGATGAGCTGGTCCATCTCCTCGACATGCACGCCAACGGAGCCCTTGATGCTCGAGAACTCAACGGAGTTGCACACCAAGATGGGAACCGTCACATCGTAGCCCTCGGCAGCAATTGCCTCGCGATCAAACTCAATGAGTACATCGCCCTTATGGACGATGTCACCCACTTGCGCATGTACGGTAAAGTGCTTGCCCTCGAGCTGAACAGTGTCCAAACCAACGTGGATGAGCACGTCCAAGCCATCGACCGTGTTAAGCGCAACGGCGTGCCCCGTGGGAAAAATGGCCTCGACCTTGGCATCAGCCGGCGCGATTACGCGCGTTCCGGTGGGCTGAATGGCAACGCCCTGGCCCAAAAGGCCGGTGGCAAACGTCTGATCGTTTACCTCGGAAAGCGGAATGACGTCGCCCGAGATGGGAGCATCCAGCGTAAGGACTCGACCACGCATACCAAAAGACCTTAGGACTTTAGTGAACATGCTCCCCCTCGGACATACCAATCAATCAAAATAGCCTTAACAGTTTACCACTCGGCAACGGTTTTTGACCATTAGGGAAGTTCGCGCTTGACAACCTCGACGATGTCGTCGACAACGCGCTGGGTCAGCTCGTGCGTCTCGGCCTCGGCCATCACGCGGACCAGTGGCTCGGTACCGCTCGGACGCACCAGAATGCGGCCGCGGCCGTCAAGCTCCTTCTCGGCAGCAGCGACGGCGTCCCAAATGGGCTGGCAATCGTCCAGACCGGCCTTGTTGTCGGAATGCACGTTGACGAGTACCTGCGGGTACTTCTTCATGATGCCGGCAAGATCGGTGAGGGTACGACCGGTGCGCTTGAGCACGGCCAGCAGCTGCAGGGCCGTCACCAGGCCGTCACCGGTGGTGTTGTGCTCCAGGAAGATGATGTGCCCGGACTGTTCGCCGCCGATGACGGCGCCGTCCGCGAGCATGCGCTCAAGAACATAACGGTCGCCCACAGCGGTCTGAACCATTTCGAAGCCCTGCTCCTTCATAGCGATGGAGAAGCCCAGGTTGCACATGACGGTCGAGACGATCTCGGAGTTGGCTAGCTTGCCGCGAGCGGCAAGGTCAGAACCGCAGATAGCCAGGATGTAGTCACCGTCGATCTCATTGCCCTCGCTGTCCACGAACAGTACGCGGTCGGCGTCGCCGTCGTGGGCCAGGCCGATGTCAGCATGGGTGCGCAGCACGAGCTCGCGCAGGGGCTCGAGGTGCGTAGAGCCGCATTCAACGTTAATGTCGGTGCCGCAGTAATCGGTGTTGATAGCGTGCACCGTGGCGCCCAGGCGCTGCAGCGCGGCGGGCGTAGTCTGGCAAGAAGCGCCATGGCCGCAGTCGACGGCAACGACCAGGCCGTCGAGCCTCAGGCCATCAAGCGTATCGATGGCGTGGTCGACATATGCCTTGCGGGCGTCCTTCATCTTGATAATGTGGCCCACGCCGGCGCCGGTCGGCAGCGTATCGGCAGCCATGGCTTCCTCGGACATGACCCAGGCGCTGATCTCTTCCTCGACAGCATCGGGGAGCTTCATGCCCTTGCGGCTAAAGAACTTGATGCCGTTGAACTCCGGCGGATTGTGCGAAGCGGAGATGACGATGCCGCCGTCGAGCTCGTTCTGAACGGTGAGCAGTGCCACGGCAGGCGTGGGGATGACGCCGCAGCAGTGCGGACGGCCGCCCTCGGCCATAATGCCGGCGGTCAGAGCGCTCTCGAGCATGGTGCCCGAAAGGCGCGTGTCACGGCCGATGCAGATGTCCGGACCAAGGAACTTGGTCGCCGCGCGGCCCAGGCGAAACGCGAGGTCACACGAGAGGTCGGCATTGGCGACGCCACGGACGCCGTCGGTACCGAAGATGTTCTGGGGCATAGGATCGCTCCTTCCCTAGCAGGCGATATGCAACCGCCCACCCTAGTCGAAAAAGAAAAGCGGGACCCGCCGAGGAAATCGGCAGGCCCCGCTTGTACATTGTATCTCGAAAGGAGATAAAACCTTAGCGCTTGGAGAACTGGGGAGCGCGGCGGGCCTTCTTGAGGCCGTACTTCTTGCGCTCGACCACGCGAGCATCGCGCGTAAGGAAACCGGCCTTCTTGAGGTCAGCACGGTAGTCGCCAGCGTTCAGAAGAGCGCGAGCGATGCCCAGGCGCAGAGCGCCGGACTGACCGGAGATGCCGCCGCCATCGCACAGAGCGATAACGTCGAACTGACCGGCGGTGTCGGTCACCTTGAAGGGAGCAAGGGCGTTCTCAACGAGCTGATGACGGCCGAAATACTGCTCGGCGTCACGCTTGTTGATGGTCACCTTGCCGGTGCCGGGGACGAGACGGACGCGGGCGACGGCGTTCTTACGACGGCCGGTACCCTGGTAGACAACGGTGTTCTCAGCCATCTTTAAGCCTCCAGCTCAATCTTCGTGGGGTTCTGGGCAGCGTGCGGATGCTCGGCACCAGCGTAGACCTTAAGCTTGGTCATCTGGGCACGGCCGAGGGTGGTCTTGGGCAGCATACCGCGAACGGCGCGCTCGATGACCTTCTCCGGGTGCTTCTCCATAGCCTGGCGGAAGCTCTCAGCCTTGAGGCCGCCGTTGTAGCCGCTGTGGCGATAATAGGTCTTCGTGTCGGCCTTGTTACCGGTAAGCTGGACCTTATCGGCGTTGATGACGACAACGAAGTCGCCGCAGTCGCTGTTGGGCGTGAACTGGGGCTTGTTCTTACCGCGCAGGATCATTGCGATCTGGGTGGCAAGACGGCCCAGGACAGCACCATCGGCGTCGACGAGAACCCAGTTGCGCTGGACCTCGCCCTGCTTGGCGTAGTGAGTCGATTTCGAAATCACTTAGACTCCTCCATGTACAGTACGTGTTGTTACAGAGATTCACGGGGCTCTGCAAGTAACCCGTCCATATTACCCCGCTCGTCGTACGAGTCAACAGGTATTTTGACTCCGACCAGAGTTTCTGCACATGTCATCCACGAGCCGTGATCTTTCCAGCTCTTTAGCTGTTGTCATTTTTTGAGGGTTCGCCGTCGCTAGCGTTCAACGAACTCTTGGATTTCCGCGAGCAGGCGCTTTGCCTCCTGACGGCCCTGGATATACAGGTCCAAAAGCTTTGCCGAATCGTGCTCAACATGGCCGACCTCGACCGGCTTTTGCGGAGCAACGACCAACGCACGACCCTCGCGCTCATACTTCCACAGGTGCATGCGCTGGATGTTGTAACGGTCGTGGCGTGTCTCGATAGCCTCGAGCAGATAGGGGTAGTCGGCATAACGCGCACGCGCGGCCGGCAAAAACTCGTAGGGCTTTTTCTCATACGAACGGTCCTGCGTGACGATGACGACCGCACGGTCGAAGCCCGCCTCCTCGAGCACGTGCTCGATGGGGACCGAATCGGCCACGCCGCCGTCGACGTATTTGTGCCCGTCAATCTCGACTGGCGGCGTCACCAGCGGCAGCGAGGTCGATGCGCGCACGGCGTCGAGATCGAGCACGGCGCTTTTGACCGGAAGGTACGCGGCGGTTCCGAACAGCATGTCCGTCGCGACGGCGTACATCTCGATGGGGCTCGCATCGAACGTCTCGTTGTCAAAGGGGTCCAGGCGGTCCTGGACATCGTTGAAGATAAAGTCGTAACCCACAATGGAGCCCGTGGACGCAAACGATGCGGCGCCCATGAAACGGTTGTCGTTGCAGAAAGCCAGGTTGATGCGGTTGGCACGGCCGATCTGGTGCGACTTGTAGTTCACGCCGTTGAGGGCGCCGGCCGATACGCCATATACCGCCGGAATCTCGACGCCGGCCTCCATGAGAACGTCGAGCACGCCGGCGGTAAATTGCCCGCGGAAGCTGCCGCCCTCCAAAACGAGCGCGACCTTGCCGGCGTTCTTTGCCTTATCTTCTGCAGTCATGTTGGCCTCCTGCGATTGCGTTTTGGCTTTCTTCTACCCAGTTTTGGGATGGCGAGCGCATGGGTTTTGGAGTTGAGGAGGACGGGGCGGCTGGCGGAAAGCACGTCCCGTTCTGAGGGGCGATTCCGGGATGGACTTTCCGCCTGGGCCACCATTGGGAAAGCATGTCCCGCTCTACGGCTCGATTCCGGGTTGCAGTTTCCGCTTGAGGCGCCATCCGGAAAATGCATCCCATTCCGAGCGCGGATTCCGGGATGCGCTTTCCGCCTGGGCAGCCATTGGGAAAGCGCGTCCCACCCTGCGCTGCCGCGACGTTTTCCTAGCGCTCGTACCCTGCATAGAGTTCGATTCTCCGCGGTACGGACTAGAAATAAAAAGGCAGGTAGATATGAATATCTACCTGCCTGTTACTTATGGTGGAGGCGCGGAGAATCGAACTCCGGTCCACGAAAGCCCCCTGATTGGCATCTCCAAGCTCAGTCGCTGGTTTTGTCTCGGACGCGTTGCGCGCAGCGACACGCTCGCGGCGTCCTAACCGGTTCGGTCTTAGCCTGCGCCATACCGATTACGTGCGCAGGAGCATTCCCCTAAAATGACGTCGCGCCGGTGTCGGGGAAATCACCGGGTTGACGCGCCGCTATAAACTAAGCAGCGAGAGCCATAGGCTCAAAAGAAGAGTTGTTGTCAATTCAATTTGACGGTACCCCTGTTTAACGAGGCGAGGAGACCTCGGCTTGCTTCCTCTCTCAGAGCTATCGTGTCGAAACCAGTCGCCCCCGAATGTCGGGAAAGTCTGGATGGTATCGGGTCTGCAAACACCCGATAACCGTCGACTTTTCAAGGAACATGCAGGGCGAGCCCCGCTTGTGGAGTGTTATCTTACCACGTTCTGAAAGCGGACAGCTGTTCTATGCACGAGCTGTGAAGACCCCAATGTGCACTGCACTTCGCACTTTTGCTACCGATCGCGTCACGTATATTTTCGCCAAGCACAATTGACCCTTTGAAAGGACCGTTATGGATACCAAGCAGCAACTCGTCAATGCCCTCGCAGGCCTGGGCTCGACCATTACCGAAGCTATGGATGTCATCGAGGGCTTTGTCCCCTGCGGACATCCCGCCCTCACGGTATCGAACGCACTCGTCGCGCTGGACGCTGACGATGATGCTGCTCTCGCCCAGCAGCTTGAGACCGTTGAGGGTTTTATCGACCATGTGAGTGAGAACCGCGGCGTGACCGCCTACCACAGCATCGAGGTCGAGCTCGCGGGCCCCAAAGCCGATCTGCTCGCAGCAATCCGCGAGGTAGGCGCCCTTATGCAGACCGCAGGCGTCAAGAACACCCAGGTCAACGAGTGGGTCTACCGAAGCCTGGCAGCACTCGACAGCTCCGACGAAAAGGCAGCCGAGCAGCTCGCAGAAAGTCCCGCCATTAAGGCCGAGCTTTTGTAAATAGCAGACGCGGGTCCCTTGGCGCATCGTCGTCCAAGAGGCCCGCAAACAGTTCGCGTCAACCGATAGCCGCGCCGCCACGTTCGGCCAAAGCAAGAATCGGCATCATTTGACGAGGCGTCTTTGCTGCAAGATCGGCATGTTCGAGCAGTTTGCGATCGTTAGTTACCAAATAATCGACCTGTGCGCGCTTGCATGCGGCGAGTACCAAGTTGTCCTCGTAATCGCGATGGAGCGTCAGATATTTATCGGCTAGCCACAGATTGGATGCGTCTGCTCCCACGGCCGTGGCGTTTTCGGCCATATTTCGAACAAACGCCAACGCCGCATCGCCAATCGCGCGGGCAGATGCCTCGTCAAGCGCTCCCCCGCTGGCAAGAACGCTACGCTTCAGCTCGTGTTGGACAACGTACAGCACGTCCTTAGCGATATGCACCGGAAAGAACAGCAATGCCCCCGCCTCCGTCGCCTGCCCAATAAACGCACGCGCAGCAAGCGACTCGGCATGGTCGACGCAAAACGAATCGACCCATACATTGGCGTCCACCATGATCTTGAGAGGCGCCCCACTCACTGGATCATCCCCTTTTGGCGATAATGCTCATCCATGGCTTCGGAATAGATTGCGTCCCAATCGCGATCATCAGATACGGGCGACGTAGCGATGCCCAAATCTGCATAAAGCCGGTCTGCCGCTGCCCACGACGCGGCGAACGGCGTATCGGGCGCGACGGTCTGCTGCCGGTCGTCGACGGCCGCAAGCACTTCCTCGCACTGCCCGCCACCCTGCGCGACCTTGGCCACCACCTTTTTGATGAGCTCGGGCAGTGACCTGCCCGAAAGCCGCAGCGCCTCCTCGGCACGGTTCTTGACCTGGCGATCCACACGAACGTTCACCTGCGCCATGCTGCCAACGGTAGCCATCTCAACCTCACCTTCAGCGCTTGCTAGCAGTGCTAGCACGAGCATATATCCGAGCTAACCTCTCGTCAAACAAAAGAAGGCCTGCACCCTGGCGGCTGCGGTGCCGCCCGAATGCAGGCCATATACTCAATCGAAAACGCTAACGCAGGTAAGCCTTTGCGTTGCCCAGGCTGTAGGCGATCGTTGAGCCGTTGTGCAGCAGCGACGACGCCTGCGGAGTAATCATGCCGGTAATGCCCAATGCCAACAGCGCCGAGTTGGTGAGCATCACCTTGGAATACGAACTCGTCAGACGGTCGATAAGCCCCTGACTCATGCGGCGCAGGCGCACGATCGCGGCGAGATCCGTATCGGTCAGGATGATATCGGCGACCTCCTTGGCGATGTCGCTTCCACCGCCCATCGCCAGGCCCACGTCGGCCAAACCGAGTGCCGGCGAATCGTTGACGCCGTCGCCCACCATGGCAACGTGGCGCCCCTCGCCCTTAATGCGCTCAACATACGCGTACTTGTCCTCGGGCAGCAGCTCGGCCTTAAACTCGTCGACGCCTGCCTCGCGAGCAATGCGCTCGGCTGTGCGCTCCGAGTCGCCCGTGAGCATGACCACGTGCTTAACCCCCAACGCGTGCAAGTCGGCGATGGCCTCGCGGACCCCGGCCTTGAGCGGGTCCTCGATACCGAGCACGCCCACAACGGTGCCATCGACCGCCAGATACAGCGGCGACAGGCCCTGCATCTGGGACTCGATTTGCTCCTTAATGTCGGCCTCGAGCTGCGCGCTCTCGTCCTCAAACACAAAGTGTGCCGAGCCGATAATCGCGCGACGCCCCTCAATGGACGAAGCAATACCATGCGCCACGATGTACTCGACGGCAGCATGGCGCTCGCGGTGTTCGAGCCCGCGCTCGCGTGCCGCATTGACCACGGCGCGCGCCA
This sequence comes from Collinsella aerofaciens, assembly GCA_048447565.1. GTDB lineage: Bacteria > Actinomycetota > Coriobacteriia > Coriobacteriales > Coriobacteriaceae > Collinsella > Collinsella aerofaciens_CE. The sequence goes on from DBGAXC010000003.1 coordinate 45,480, forward strand.
CCGGATGCGGAAAATGTTCCTCCAAGCAAGCGGAAAGGCGCAGGATCTCGTCCTCGCTCCAACCATCGGTGGTGAGTACGCAGGCAAGACGCGGCTGCGCCTCGGTGAGCGTGCCGGTCTTATCAAACACAATGGTGTCGGCCTTGGCAAACGACTCAAAGTACTTGGCGCCCTTGACCATGACGCCCATCTTGGCGGCATCGCTCATGGCAGTCATGACGGCGACGGAACCCGTGAGCTTGAGTGCGCACGAGTAGTCGACCATCAGTGCCGCCGAGGTCTTGATGAGGCTGCGGGTGGTAAGCGCAACCAGGCCCGCGAGCAGGAAGTTCCACGGGACGATCTTGTTGGCAAGGTCCTCCATATGCGACTGGCCCTCGGACTTGAGCGAATCGGCCGTCTGTACGAGCGAGACGATCGAGCGGAGCTTGGTCTGAGCCGTATTGGCGCGCACACGCACCAAAATGCTGCCGTCCTCCACGACGGTTCCGGCGAACACGTCGTCGCCCACGCTGCGCTCGACGGCCAGCGGCTCGCCGGTCAGGGTCGCCTGGTTGACCATGGCGCTCCCCTGTTCGACCACGCCGTCAATGCAGATGGACATGCCGGTGCGCACGGCCACCAAGTCACCGGGCTCAAGCTCGGTCGCGGCAACGCTTACCTCGGTGTCGCCGACGACCTTTTGCGCCTTGTCGGGCACATCGAGCAGCGAGTTGATGAGCTCGTTTTCGCTCATGGCGCGGGTGTAGTCCTCGAGCAGCTCGCCCACGTTGAGCAGGAACATCGTCTGGCCCGCGGTGTCGACATCACGCTTGACGAACGAAATGCCGATGGCCGAAGCGTCGAGCACGGGAACGGTCAGGCGCGGCTGCGCCAGCTCATGAAGGGCAGCGCGCAAAAATGCCATGTAACCGGCCACGACAAACACCGCACGCAGAGGCGTCGGCAGGAACCAGCGGCGTGCGTAATGGGCACCGACGAGTGCCGCCAGGTCCATAACGAGTTTGTGCTTGCGCGGCTCGAGTTGCATCACGTAGCCCGACTTGGCATCGGCGATAGCTTGAGCATCGAGTGCGCCCAGGGCGTCGAGCACGCTCGCGCGGCGCGGCTCGTCGTACTCCAGCGCCATCTGGCCAATACGGCCATAAACGCGCACCTTGTGCACGCCGTCGATATCGCCGCCAAGCTTAAGAAGTGCGTCGAGATCGCTCTCTGGCACAGGACCCGCCAATTGAAGACGGGTCCTGCCGGGGATCTCGCTAATAATCGAGAATCTCATAGTTTGTGCCTGGGAGCGTTACTCGGCTGCCTCGTCAGCAGCGGCCTCGCTCTGGGTGATGTAGGCGGCCTCGGCAACCATGTCGTCGACATTAGCCTTGGCCTGCTCGACCATGTCCTGGTAGCAGTTCTTGATGCGCATGCCGCACGCGATACCCTGCACGCAGGCATTCTTTACCGGAGCGCTGGTGAGCAGCTTGATGCCGGCCGTGCCAAGCAGAAAACCGCCACCGACAAGCAGGGTATTGAACGTCGACTTCTTCATGTTGCTTCTCCCTTTTGCCGCATTGGACGCGGCACGGTGCCTCAGCACCCGAGTAAACAAGTTTGCTCGAGCACACTTTTGGAAAATAGTTTAGTTTATCTAACTATTGAGGTCAACAAAGGTTAACTTTTTGGAAATCTTGGGGCGCGATGTGACCAAGGGACCGCCCCCGCTTCACATCCATAAAAAATGAGGGCGCCAACAGCACCCTCATTCACCAAATTCCATTCAGCCCTACCTGACCCGAACGGCCGAGTCGTTGCAGAACCCGGGAGCCCCGGCAGGGCGGGTGCTTGCTCAAACTGAGTTCCGCACGCTAAGAAGGCCACTTCATGTGGCCTTCGTCTTGCGCAGGACTGTTCGAAATTTTGAGGAAGCACCCGCCCTGCCGGGGCTCCTGGGTTCCCGCTTACGAGAGCGACGTTCTCAGCAACTCGTTGAAGAGCTTCGGGTTGCCCTTGCCGCGACTCGCCTTCATGCACTGGCCCACCAAAAAGCCGATGACCTTCTGGTTGCCGTCACGATACTGCTGCGCCTGATCGGCACAGTTTGTCAGCACCTCGTCCACGATCGGCTGCAGCGCGCCAGCATCGCTCACCTGACGCATACCGCGCTCGTCGACGATCTTGTTAGGGTCGTCACCGGTCTGGGCCATGGCCTCAAAGACCTCATGAGCCTGGTTGGAGCTGATGGCATCAGTCGCCAGCAGCTTGGCAAGGGCCGCCACCTGAGCCGGCGCGATGCCGGACTCGGCCAGCGACACGCCTGCGCCCTTAAGGTAGGCAATCATCTCGTTGACCAGCAGGTTTGCGACCGTCTGGGCCTCCTTGCCAGCCATACCGGCAGCGGCGGCCTCAAAGAACTCGGCAAACTCCGGGTCGCCGGCGATCTGCTCGGCATCGGCCGCCTTAATACCAAAGTCGGCCTCAAAACGGGCGCGCTTGGCATCGGGCAGCTCGGGAATCTCGCTACGGCAGCGGTCGATGAACTCGTCATCCAGATCGAACGGCGCCAAGTCGGGATCGGGGAACAGGCGATAGTCGTCGGCCGTCTCCTTCACACGCATAACCACGGTGCGCTTGCGGCTGGGCTCCCAGTGGCGGGTCTCCTGATAGATGATGCCGCCCTCCTCGAGCACCTCGGCCTGACGGCAAATCTCGTAGGCAAGGCCGTCGTGCAGGCTCTTAAACGAGTTGAGGTTCTTAAGCTCGGTCTTAGTGCCCAGCTTGGTCTCGCCGCGGCGACGCAGCGACACGTTGCCGTCGCAGCGCATGGAACCCTTCTCCATGGAGCAGTCCGAAATGCCAAGCGTCACAAAGATGCGACGGAGCTTCTCCATAAACAGGCGCGCTTCCTCGGGCGTACGCAAGTCTGGCTCAGTCACGAGCTCAATCAAAGGCGTGCCGCAACGGTTGTAGTCGACGAGCGACTCGGCCGCGGCGGTAATGCGGCCCTCGGCGCCGCCTACGTGGACCATCTTGGCGGCGTCCTCCTCCATGTGGATGCGCAGGATGCGGATGGGCACCGTGTAGGAACCGTCCTCGCGGCGCTCGGGCATCTGCAGGTTGGACGCGTCATAGCTAGCCAGATGGCCGGCGCGCTGATTGCCCTCGCGCATGGTCGACGTCATGGACGTGGACAGGCCCTCGGCGTTGGCCGAAGCGCTCGCCAGGCTCTGGGCCTCGGCCTCGCCAAACGCGCAATCGGGGCGCTCGGCGGCACCGCGACCGGTCACGTCCAGGTCCAGGTGGCCGTACATGGCAAAAGCGACCGGACCCTGTGTGGTCTGGAAGTTCTTGGCCATATCGGGATAGAAGTAGTGCTTACGGTAGAACATCGAGTGGCGCTGAATCTCGCAGTTGGTGGCGAGACCGGCCTTGACGATGCTCTCGATGGCGCGCTTGTTGGGCACCGGCAGGGCGCCGGGCAGGCCCAGGCACACCGGGCACACGTTGGCGTTGGGCTCGTCATCGTGGCTGAGCTTGCAGTTGCAGAACATCTTGGTATCGAGTGCGGTGAGCTCGGTATGGATCTCCAGGCCGATCACGGCCTCCCAATCCTGCAGGACCTCGGAAAGTTCCTTCATTACAGCTCGCCTCCCTTCCCGGCAAAATCGGGCGCGACGGAAAGCGCGGGCGCACCCGTGGCGACATCGGCAAAGCCACGCTCCAGGGCGCGGGCAAACGTGAGCAGCTGACGGTCCTTAAACGCCGGACCCACCAGCTGGGCAGAAACGGGCAGATGAGTATCCTCGCCCAGGCCCAGCGGCACCGAGATACCACCGTTGCCGCAAATGTTGAGCGAAATGGTGTATAGGTCGGAGAGGTACATCTGCGTGGGGTCGCTGATCTCGCCAAACTTAAAGGCCGTGCGCGGCGAGGCAGGCATGAGGATGGTGTCCACCTTGGCATACGCGGCGTCGTAGTCCTGCGTGATGAGCGTGCGGGCCTTTTGCGCAGCGTAGTAGTACTTGTCATACACGCCCGAGCTCAGCAGGTAGGCGCCGAGCATCTGACGGCGCTTGGCCTCGGCACCAAAGCCGTGGGCACGCGAAAGCGAGCTCTGGTCGGACAGGTTGGCGCAGCCCTCCTCCTGATAGCCGTAGCGAATGCCGTCGAAACGGGCCAGGTTGGAGAACGCCTCGGCCGGGCCGATGACGTAGTAGGCGGCGATGGCGGCGTCCAGGTGCGGCAGGTCGACCTCGACCAACTCGGCGCCCTGGTTCTGCAGCTCCTGGGCGGCGCGCTGAACAGCGGCCTTGACCTCGGGCGTCAGGCCCTCGGCCTCCATAAACGCGGGGATGATGCCCACGCGCTTGCCCTCGATGCTGTCGTTGAGATGCTCGGTAAAGTCGACGGCGCAATCCTGGCTGGTGCAGTCGTACGGATCGTGGCCCGCGCCGGTAAGCGCGTTCATGGCCAGCGCGACATCCTCGACCGTGCGGCCAAAGGGTCCCACCTGGTCGAGCGACGAGCCAAAGGCAACCACGCCGTAACGGCTCACGGCGCCATACGAGGGCTTAAAGCCCACCACGCCGCACAGCGACGCCGGCTGGCGAATGGAGCCGCCGGTGTCCGAGCCCAGCGAGAGCGCGACCTCGCCCGCGGCGACGGCGGCAGCGGAGCCGCCCGAGGAGCCGCCGGGCACGCGCTCGGTATCCCAGGGGTTGTTGGTGCGGTGGAACGCCGAGCTCTCGGTGGAGCTGCCAAAGGCAAACTCGTCCATGTTGGCCTTGCCCATGGGCAGGCAGCCGGCGTCGAGCATGCGCTGGACGCAGGTGGCAGTGTAGACGCTCTGGTAGTCCTCGAGCATACGGGAAGCGCAGGTGGTGCGCGTGCCCACGAGGTTCATGTTGTCCTTAATGGCCAGCGGCACGCCCGCAAGCGGGGGCAGCGGCTTGCCTGCGGCACGGTCGGCATCCACGCGCGCGGCGGCCTCGAGTGCAAGCTCGGGCGCCACCTGCAGGAATGCTTGGACCCCGCCCTCGCGCGCCTCGATGGCGGCAAGGGATGCCTGGGCCACCTCGGTAGCGGTAAAGTCGCCGGCGGCAACGCCCGCGGCGATCTGGGCGGCGGTAAGGGAATCGAAGCTCTGCGCCATTACTCGCTCTCCCCCTCTCCCAAAATGGACGGCACGCGGAAGTAGCGGTCGCGCGCGCTGCCGGCGTTTTCGAGCGCAACGTCGAGCGGCAGGTCGCGCTCGGGCTCGCGCAGGTCGTCGCCCATCACGTTGGACAGGCTTCCGATGGGATGGAACGTGGGCTCCACGTCGGGCAAGTCATATTGCAAGACGGGCTCGAGCATCTGGACGGCGTCGTTCATGTAGGACGTCATCTGGGTGAGCTCGTCATCGGTCAGTGCGATCTTTGCGTACTCGGCGATGCCGCGCACGTCTTTCTCGCTGAGTGCCATAGGCGCTCCCTTCCGCATAACAGATAAACCGCTCTAGTATACAAGGCAACGCCACTTGGAGCAGGTGCTTTACCCAAATGCAGCGAAAACGTAACGAGGGCGGCGGTTGGCAAGCGGCGGACTGGCGGTTCTGCAGCGAAACCGCACCGTCCATAGCGAAAAACCGTCTCGCCCGCAGCGAAAACCGCGCCGCCCATAACGAAAACCGTCCCGCCCACAACGAAAACCATCACAACATTCGACGCTTTTCGCCAAAATCGCGATTTTCATCGAATGTTGTGATGGTTTGGAAGTCCCGACCACCACAAAGGTGCCTGTCCCCATTGTGGTGATTCTGGAGAATGTCTTATGCCGAGGCCTTGGCCTTGCGGCGTTTGCGGACCGCGTGGATCACGATGTCCAGCAGCAACAGCACAATGGCTACGACCACGATGAGCACGGCAAACTCGCGCTTGCCCCAGTGGCGGCCGGCCAGCGACTTTTGCTTGTCGACGTCCTTCTTGTTGTACTTGGTGCGCACGCAATGCACCAGCAGGCGATGGTCGTTCACGCCGTAGGGCGTGCAGGTAACGAGCGTCACCTTGTCGGCGCCGGGCTCGATGGTCAGCGACTCCATCTCCTCGGGCAGCACCACCTCGGAGTCCACCATCTTGTAGGCGAGCGTCTTGTTCATGGTGTGCAGCAGCACCAGGTCGCCGGGCTCCAGCGAATGGATGTCGTCGAACATGCTCAGGTTGCGCATGCCCGAGTGCGCGGTGAGCACGCAATGCGTCGAGGTGCCGCCCACCGGCAGGCTCGTGCCCTCCAGGTGGCCGACGCCCGCCATGAGGACTTCCTCGCTCGTGCCGTGGTAGATGGGCATGCTCACGTCGATGGAGGGGATCTCGACCCAGCTCATCATGGGGTCGCGGTCAAAGATGAGCTGCTGGGCGTAAGGCTCGATCTGGTCGGCGGGGAGCTCGGTAGCCTCGCCGGCAAGCTGCTCGTTAAAGGAGCGCGCCTGGAGCAGGATGCGCTCGCGCTCCTCGGCAGACAGCGCGTCCACGGTGCTGGACACCGTGCTGATCTGGTTGAACACGCCCGATGCCTCGAGTCGGTCCAAGATCCACGGCCAGGTCATAAGGCCCACGCCAATAAGGATGATGACGATGGTGATGAGCCGGTCGGCCCAGCGCGGCAGTCGCTTGCGGCGGCGCTTGGGCTTTGGTTGAGGTTTGGGTTGAGGGCTTGAGCCACCGTTGTCCGCGGCGTTATTGCTCTTCATATGTTTGGCGCCCTGCACCATCGCCAGTCACTCCTCTACAACTCAAGTTGTCTAAACAAATAACAGCCGAATTACGAGCTTCCGCGCCGGACAACGCAGCTAAACAGCATTGCGCGGCGCAAGCATGGGCCTGCATTTGCGTTTTCAAAATGTCCCGAATCGGCTGAGCGATTCGGGATACAATGTCAATAGAAAACGACGCACCCCGCGTAAGTGTACGAGAGCGCGGGCGGCCTAGTTTTCAGCTTTAGTTAAATGCCCGGGCTCCGAACCCCGGGCATTCTTATTTGCGCTTGTTGCGGCGCAAATGCCTTCTACCGTCCGCACCGCGCGTGCGCCTACGGACCTTAAACCGAACCTCATACGAGTCAAGAAACGCGATGACGAACGTGCCCACCGCCGCGAGGGCGGCGAGCGCGTTAAGGAATTTCAGCATTTGGGGACCTCCGATCGAGTCGTCGGCCGCCCGCGCACGGGATGCGTCGCAAGGGTATTTTACTGCGAGTGTATGCACCCACGCCTGGTAAACGCGATTTTGACAAACATTCGTTCGATAGTTACCCACACGGTTCCTCGTCCAGCGGAGCCTGGCCGCATTGTACGGGTTTGCCCGACGTGTTTGCGTTTTCAAAATGTCCCGGATCGGCGAAGCGATTCGGGATACAATGTCAATAGAAAACGACGCACCCCGCGTAAATGTTTGGGAGCGCGGGCGGCCTAGTTTTCTGGTTTTGTTAAATGCCCGGGCCTCTAACCCCGGGCATTTTTATTGGCTCTGTTAGACCACCGTTGACATGAAGTCTTAGTCCTCCGTATACGGCGACAGGTATTTAAAACCGTCCAAGTGAATCATATGGTCGGGGTTGTCTCTTACCCACACTTCGGTCTCCCAAGCCAGGTCAGGAAGCCAAGTCTTCATTGAAGTGCGCGAGTTAAAACAGGTTATGAAAATTAGATTCGGAAACACGGGCGATAACAGCTCCTGCAGTTTTGTCTTCCTCTCATCATCGAAAATACCCTCGCTATTGCAGGCTTCGATCAAAAACAGCCAGTTCTTATTGCAATCATATGCAATGACATCAGGATAGATTGGGGTGTTTCCTGCAGTCTTTTCCTGTGCAGAGATAAGCGCCTCTAGCTGTTTGCAACAATCGGCACTCTTTTTCCTTCTAAAAAACTTGAGACCATCTGCTGTGTCCATAGCTAAAACCTGTGAACCTCCTGCAAATTTAGGAAGCATTGACTCCAGTATTGACTGGACCAGTGGACCTTGGCCTTCGTTTGAAATGAACACTACTTGATCATCCGGCAGGACAACGGGATTCATTTCAAGTTCCCTTTGGTTCTGGTAGACGCTTCGTCTTTTCTCGGCAACCTTCTTCAATCGCAGCAACTCGGTCTTGTATGAATTCTTGGATACGGATTTGAAGAGATTGACTAGATGGTCTGAGCTCGTATAGCGCACTTTGGAAGAGTTTGCCGAGATTGCAGGGTCCTCAATGCTAAGAAGGCCGTTTGCAATAAATGGCTTCACCGTTTTATCTCGAATCGTCTCTCGGGTATTCGGTTTATATCCATGCCCCTTGTTCGCTAACGGAAAACCAGAGTTAATCGCGAGGATCATGTCGTTGATTCCAAGACTTGTTTTATGGGCTTCATCCCATTGTGAAGAATTGTTCAGCCCGCAGCAAACCATGGCAACGTAGGCCGAGCGATCGTTCATGAGCCGTGAATCCAGCTCGAGATCGGCAAGGATGTTCCGCGCCCTCTGTATCGTCACCCTCATTGGCCTAAATTCCTCTCTCTAACGGAAGGCGATTAAGATCCCCGGCATTTACCTGGGTTGTGGAAGCGAAACTGTTGAAATAGGATTCGGTCTCGCTGGAGTTTACCCACTGAAGTAGACGCTCGGCTTGCGCCCGTTTCAGAGGAACCACGCTCCTAGCCGTACCGGCATGGAGGATGTTGATATGATTTTCGACCGCGACGGGCTCCTTTGCAGCCAATAGGAACCCTCTCAACCTTTTCTTCTCCTCTTTCGGGGAGAAGCGCTTTACGAGCACGTAATACCCCGCAGGAATCAGCCCGTTGCGAGCGCCGTGGGCGTCAAGCCACTGTGGCTTTTTGGGGTTCTCGGCAGGATGAAGCACCCCGCCGTTCGACAGGTTCTCAACTTGGATTAAAGGCACCTGCGCTCCCCGCCCTTTCGAGGCAGTCGCGCTTGCACCGTTGCGATGCATGACGATTTTCCCCGTCGATGCCCTAAATCCGGCCTCGGCGAGGGTAGCCCTTTGTTTTCCGCCGACATTCGCCGTCGCGATAACGAGATCGTCGCCCAATAGGAGCTGTTTGAGTTCTACCGGCTGAAAAGCCGGTTTGTCTCCGATGCGATGATTTTCAGCTACGGATACCAGATGTTGGCATCCGTCTTTGGTCAACTTGACAATGCAGATTTCCTGCAATACCCCAAATTCGGAAAACGCATCCGTCCTGCTGTCCAAAACGATTATCGAGTCGAGGGAGCATCGTGAAAGCATGTAATGTCTAAACGGTGCATAGTAGGCCCCGGACATCCATGACCTCGGAACAATCGCCACCAGCTCACCTTTAGATGAAAGCAAGCTGATCGCCTTTACGATGAAGGCTGCATACAGGTTCGGCGTCCTGACGGTTACGCCGTCGTCGTCGGTAAGATCGGTGACTGCCTTCTGATACGGCGGATTTAGAACTGCCCTGCCAAAGTCTCGATCGAAAGAGACATCGAGAGCGTCATTGCAGACGACGGAATACTCCAAGCCAAGCGTTGCCAGCGAGCGCCTGCAACCTTCTACCAGCGATATATCCGATTCAACAGCGGTGACACTCGATGTCGGGACAGACAGCGCGGTATACACGCCAAGGATTCCCGTACCCGCCCCAAGGTCAATAAGAGGGAGGGAGGCAGAGGTAGACGAAAATAGGGAGGCAGCGAGCGCCGCAATTTCCGGTGGAGTGAAATACTGCCGATAATCCTCTCTACTTTTTTGCGTCGAGATGATTGCCTTGCCGCGCTCCTCGATTGCGATTCGGATGCTGTTTTCCCGATTATTGCCTGTTGGCATCTTTCGAAACCTTCATCTCAAACGGCATGCCGCCCTCGCGGATCACCGCTCGGAGGAACATGTTCATCGCTGTGGACATGGACAGACCGAGCTCATCGAGGATGGCGGACGCCTCCCTCTTCACCTCCGGCTCGATCCTGATGGTGGTTGCAGGTATGTTCGACGGCATGGCGGCTCCTATCTCTCGTGTATACCACGGTGCCACCATTTTAGCGGACTATGCCGCCCGCGGGACCCAGTAGTCCATATAGGGCGGCAGGACGTTGTACATGTCGCGGATGCGGATCGCGCAGGTGCCGTTGACGAGCTGGCGTGCGACCGTGGACTCCGCGGTACGGGAGTCGGTCGCCATGAAGGTGCGGCACCAGCGGAACCAATCGAGGTAGGCGCCGAGGTGCTTGGTGGACACGCCCTTGAAGCGGGCCATGAACGAATCGAGGAGCGAGTGGACGGTGTTGATGCGGTTGGTGGTGCCCTCCGAGCGGTCCTTGGAGTCATAGGACTCATGCGAGGCGACCTTCAGGTCGTGCAGCACGTCGATGTATGCGGTCGCCTTGTCCGTGGCGACGACCGCGCCCGCGCCGATACGGTCGCGAAGTGCCTCCGCTGCTCGCTTGCGAGAGACCACGCCGCGCCCCGAGACCTCGAAGAAGGTGGCGTTCGTGTCGCTGATGCCCGTCATGACGCAGATCTGCTCGCGGGAAAGGCCGCGCTTGTGGACCTGCTTGCCGCGATGGCGGACCTTTCTCGGCAGGGTGAAGGAACCCTTTGAATGGTTGCCCTTGAAAGACTCGGGGAAGTACGTCTCGTCAAGTTCGCAGGCTTGCCCCTGCCCGACGTGAAACTCGGGCGAATATACCTTCAGGCACTCGATGAGCCTGTGACGCATGGTGTAGGCGGTCTTGAGGCAGACGCCGCAGCGGTCGGCGCACTCGCGCAGCGGGAGCATGAGGACGAAGCACTCGGCATAGGCCATCCAGGTCTCGCGGGGCAGCTTGCTCGTGCCGAGGATCCGGTCGGTGGAGCCGGAGAACGTCCTGCCGCAGTCGCGACAGAAGTAGCGCTGCTCACCGTTCCTGGACTTGCCCTTCTTGACGATAGCGACTGAGCCGCAGCGGGGGCAACGCTCTATCGCGTAGCCGCTCCCCGCTGCATCGTCGAACATGGCGGCACGAATGATGTCGCGCACTGACTCGATTGCGCGGCGTCGCTCGAACTTGCTGAGCTTCGCCATATTCTTCTTGAGGGTGATGACCAGATCCTCGGCGTTCATACCTGCTCCAATGCCGTGGTTACTGGTTTAATTATATCACTGTGGCATCACCTATATGTCAACGGCGGTCTAACAGAGCCTTTTTATTTGCGCTTGTTGCGGCGCAAATGCCTTCTGCCGTCCGCACCGCGCGTGCGCCCACGGACCTTAAACCGAACCTCATACGAGCCAAGAAACGCGATGACGAACGTGCCCGCATCGGACGATGGAGGCTGGCTGCGTTATCCCAAAAAACGGGGCAGACTCCATTGCGGAGTCTGCCCCGAAAAGAGAATGGCAAAGCAAGAACGTGGATGGACGAGAAAAGTGTCCGCAAGTCTCATGGCCATCACATCCCACCTGCCAAAGAGATGGGTGAGCGAGCGTTACTCCTGCTCGGACTCCTCAGCCTGCTTACGGCTGCGGATGAGGTGCGCCACGCCGATGACGAGCACCGCGCCACCAGCGATCCAAGTGAAGGTCACGCCGTTGAGGCCGGTGAGCGGGAGGTTAGAGCCCTTCTGGTCGGTGACAGTGAGGTGTACCTTGCCGTCAGCGGCCTCGGTATTAGTTTGAGCCACCTTGACGAGATTCTCATCAGTACCATTAGCAAGACTGCAGCCCGGGTTAACAACAGTCGTATCGTCTGCCGGAAGCGTCCCGCGAGTAATGGTGAACGTGATGCCAGCGCTGTGGGAGTTGTTATATCCAGGCGCCGGCTTGACCTCCGTAAGGACGTAAGTACCCTCATCAAGACCAACAACGTTGATCTTGCCGCTTGCGTCGGTCGTCAGCTTGGCCTGCTCGCTATCAGGCGTCTTGGTACCATCCGCCTTGATATAGTTACCATCATCGCCCTGCTCCTGCAGCGTGAACTCAACGCCCGCGAGCACCTTATCTTCATCATCGGAGCCCACCTTGGTGACATCGATGCCATAGGTGTAGTCATAAGCAGGGTGCTCAACCGTGGTTCCCGTAGCATTCTCATCATGCGGGTTGTTGGAATAGGTCAGCATAACCTTATTTATCTGGGCTTTACCAAGCAAATCCTTGAACTCTTCTTTGATCTTACCCTTTTCAAAGATCTTGCGAGAGTCGAGCTTAGCCTGGTATTCGACAGTCACCTCAGAGCTGCCGCTCGGCGAGATAGCAGTGTTGCCCTCACCCTTGCAATCCTTGAGATTGGGGAAGTTGACAGTCAGTGTACCGTCATCGTATGTGGCATTGTAGCCATTCTCAACCTTGGTACCACCGATCTTGACCGTGACATCGGGCGTCGTGCCGCCATCCTTAAACTTGGGCGTCATGGATTTGGGAAGCGTATCCGTGAAGGTGTACGTGTAGGTGCTGTAGGTGTTGATATTACTCGCAACCGTACCGATGAGTTTATAATCAACCCAATCGTCCATAGCTGAGTCAGCGGCCTTATTGGGGTTCAGAAAGTCACCGAATGTGCCATTCTGTGCGCCATCCTTGACGGCCTTGGTCACGTTGGGGACGCTCTTCTTGGGGGCTACATTAACGTCAGAGCCACCGACGATGGTGAAGATCGGTGAGGTGTACGCGTCGGTATTGCCTTCAGTACCGCTAGTCTTACCGGGCGTATCGGTCACGAAAAGCCAGTAGCCATGTTCCAGATTCTCAAAGTTACCCTTGCTGGAATTGCTTGGCTGTGTCCAAGTGAGCGTCTTGTCCCCCTCCAAGGCCGCAGCAATCAAGTCCAGAACCGTGCCACTATCAACCGCCGTATTCTTTCCGGCATTCAAGCCCTGAGCTTGATTAATGAACTCAGCCCACGTCTGGGCGTCAGCATTAACGTCAGGTACTCCTTTAACGTCCTTGAGCGCAGTCGTAACGAGGGTCTTCACATTACCCGGAGCCCACTGAATATCAGAAAGAGTCTTGGCGACCGAATCATCCCAACCATCGCTCTTTTTGTCCTGCGTGATCTTCGCGGTAAAGATCTTGATGCCCTTGAAAGATGTGGCATATTCAGCGTCAGGGTCAGCGATAAACACCTTGCCCGGCTCCGTAGCCACCGTCGGCGTACCCGCCGCAAACGCCATGGTCACCGGTGCCATAACTCCGCCAAAGCTCAACGCTGCTGTGAGGCCGGCGGTTACTGCCAGGCGTGCGATGTTCTTGTTCATGTGCATCTTCTTTCCTCTGCTTTCTACTTCGTAACTCATTCGATCGGTCATCATCTGTCTGAATCTTAGCATTTACTTCGCTACGTCTCGCCCCGCTCTCTGTGGGGCTGCCAGCTACTCTTTATGGCTGCCACCTCCCCGCTTGACCAGGAGCGCGACCACGAGGAGCGCGGCTCCGGCGACCGCTGCGGCGGCCGCGGCGTACATTGCCATATCGCCAGTCGAGGGCATAAAGCCTCCGGTGGTAATGCTAGGGGGTGTGCCGGTGGGCGTGTTGATGAGCGACGCCTCCAGGCTGCCCGTCGACCCGTCCGCGCTGTCGGCGCGCAGGGGCGACTCGGCCGTGATGGTGAGCTTGGGCTTGGCGGCGGCCACCTGGTCGACGTCCAGGCCCTCGGCCTTGACCGTCACGGAGCGCGTGCCCTCAAAGGCGGTGTAGCCCTTGGGCGCCTTGAGCTCGCGGACCTCCAGCTTGCCCGAGTCCACGCCCGAGACGGTTACGCGGCCGTCCTCGCCCGTGGTGACGGTGGCCTTGCCCTCCGCATCCCACGTGCCGTCGGCCGCCAGCGTGCGACCGCGGTCGTCGGCGATGCTCAGGACCGCCCCGGCAAGCGGCTTGTCGCCGTCGCTGCCGCGCTTGGTGAGCGCGAGATCCCAGGTGTAGGCGCATGCATCGTCGCTCGGCGTGCGGGTGAAGCCGGCGTCGCCGGACTGGTCGGCAAAGGGAGAGCGCGGGTAGCGCAGGTAGACCTCGTTGGGGTTGCCCTTCGCGATGCCGTGGTTGCATGCGCTGTTGAGCGGCGCATTGTACACGGCGACCACGCGGGCGCCCGCGGTGAAGGCGTCTGCCCCGCCGAGCGCGGCGATCAGGTCGCCGGTGCGCACGGTGAAGGTCTTGCCGTCGACCGAGACCCTGCACTGGGCCGTGATATCGGTCCAGCCCTTCGCGGGCTCGGTGCCGGCGTGCCCGTCCTTGCCGGCCGAAACGGCGTCGAAGTCGCCGTCCGCGCCCGCCGCCACGTAAACATGCATGCTCGCGGCGACCTCGGAGGGGTCGAGTCCCGCGCTCATGGTGTCGACGAACCGCACCGTATAGGTGTCGTAGGCCGTGAGTCCCGCCGGGACCGTGGCCGAGAGGCGCCAGTACAGGTCGTCGGCAACCGTGGCGTCGGCGGCCTTCTGCCAGGCGGCGGTGCCGTCCTCCAGCACGTGCTTGGACACCTTGGGGGTCGCGGCCTTGGGCTTGACGGCGACGGCGCTGCCGCCCACCAGGGCCATGATCGGCGCGGTGCCGGCCTCGTCCTGGGCAATGGCGTCGTCGTCGGCGACGATGAGCCAGTAGCCGCAGGACAGCTCGGCCGCCGTGCCCGCGTTAAGGGCCACAGACTCGGCACCAGAGCTCTGGAGGGAACGAGCGAGCTGTGCGCTCAGCGCGCTCGTAAGGTGGGAATCGGTGTTGAACCACTCGGCAGCTTCCTGCGCGGTGGTCTGGGAATTGGGCATGCCGGCGCTGTGCAGCACAGGCAGCGCGGCGTCGCGCACGGCGTCGCTTGCCCAGGCGAGGTCGGTGGCGATCTTAGCGTCGCTGTCGCCGTCGACGACGTTGGCGCTAAAGATCTGGTAGGCGTCGTAGCTGCTCGCCACGGTGCCGCTCACCGTGATGGAACCGGTCGAGGTCGGCGCGGCCTGCGCGGAAGCGGGGAACACAACCGCGCAGGTGCCGATCAGGAGGGTAAGCAGCGCAAACAAGATCGGGAAGGAGCAAACTTTCTTATTCATGACGCTTACCTCCCTTCGCATTCGCCTTGCGACGAATGTGCATCCAGGCCGCAGCAGCGCAAAGCACCGCCGCGCCGGCAAGGTACGTCAGAGTGACGCCCGACATACCAGAAAGGGGCAAAGAGGTGGAGTAGGTGTTGGTGAAGGTGGGGGTGGAGGTGTCGGTGAGTTTCAGTTCTTCGGCACCGACGTCCGCATTCCAGTTGCCATCGGAGCCAACGGTTCCCTTCTTGTAGGTCACCGCACAGTCGATTCCTCCTTTGGTGTTATCCGTTGCCACAACCGTGAACCTATAGACCGACTGATCAAACTTGTAATGCGGATAGGTCGAGCTTTCTTTCTTCTCGCGCACATAGTACGTGAAGATCTTGGAAGCGCCACGACACGGAGCTTCAGCATCGTTCTGCTTCAAGCTGCTAAGTTTGTACTCAATCTTGGAGAACTCAAGCGTCTGGGACTTGTTGCGCTCAGCCGCCGTCTTAACCGTCTGAGCGCCCGTGAAGTTCGGGTTGTCCGCAAACTCGAGCGTAAACTCCTTCATCTCGCCGCCCTCAACGACCTTAGTCGCCTTAGGAGTCCAGGAGCCGTTGGAGGTGTAGTTGGTGAAGGTCTTGCCGCCCTTGAACACAATCGATGTAGTTAAGCCATCGTTCGTGCTTATCGTATTCAAATCAACCGTTGCATTCGACGTCACATTGTCGACAGTCTTGGTAACGGCAACGCTCGTTATCTTATAGTTGGTATAAGTAATCTCATCCAGAATTTTGTACGAATCCTCCGCTTCGACCGTGGGCACAATCTTGTAGATGGCCTTGCTGTAGGCAATGTCCGGGTCCCTTTCCGGCTTCTCTACATCCGGGTCGCTTACCGGCTTTCCCGGCTTCTCTACAAGGTAGTAAACAAGGTTTGCATTGGCAAAGGCCTGGCCAAGATCGAAGGTGAAGCTCCCATCTGCATCGTTCGTAGCCCTGCCAACTACCGGGCAGCCGTTGAGCTGCAGGGTGCCATCATCGGCAAAATAGGGGGCCTTTGCGTCTGTACCCTGCTTGAGCAGCTCAAACTCGAATTCGTTTTTCACGAGAGGACGACCGACCAACTCCTTGGTACCCTTGAGCTTCATCTTGGGATACACACTCACCTGCGTGGTGGAACCGGCGACAACGTCGCCGTTGGTCATGATGCCGCCACCGTGGATGTTGGAACTGTTACCCGTGATGAAAAGGGACGCAGCCGCGGTAGCAGCATCCTTATCCTCCTTAGTCGGATCAGACTTTAGGCCAATCATGTACTTAGCTTGAGCGCCCTCGTACTTGCCGATGGTCGTAGGCGGCTGACCGTCGATCGTGCCCTTCCAGTTGGCAGCGCCGCCACCAAGCATCTGACCCGTTACGGCTGCGATGTATTCACCGTTAGTACTATCGCGAATAAGAAAAAGATCCTGGTGACCGGCTTCTTTAAACTTTTCAGTTATTTCGCCGCCTTCGTTGTTAGGGCGCCAATCCGCGTCATCGTTCTTGTCGTGGCCGCCGCCCGATCGGTTATAACCACCGTCAGAATTACCGTCAGAATTACCGAAAATCGCGATGCCATTGGTATCGGTAATGGCAGTCTTACCAGTCGGGCAAGCGGCAAACCCGCCGCCAAAGCCATTGGCATGATTGTTGGTAATCAGCGCGTTATATATATTGAGGCTCGCCGATTTAATGCCATAGTCACTACTACCCTGAACGAACACGCCGCCGCCACCCCAGTCGTAGGCGGTATTGGTCGTATTGTTAGTGATGTAGGCTTTCTCGCCGCTCACATTAAAATCGCCAACTGTAGGCGCAGCGATACGGATGCCGCCACCCTCTGAGTTTTGCGCCACATTGCTGGCGATGATTCCACCAGAAAACGTAAACCCGGAAAGAGGTTTATTCCAAGCGCCAGCATAAACGCCGCCGCCAGCCTCGGCAGAGTAGTTGCCCGTGATGTAGCCGCCTACAATTGTGAGACTGCCGCCATTCCAAGCAGCAATACCACCGCCACCGTGGCAACCGTTACCGAGATGCTTCGTGTTGTTTTCTTCATCGATATAGTGCTGATACCTGTTGTTAGTAATGTAACCTCTCGTAATGGTCACACTAGAGTTCTCAGCACAAATTCCCGCGCCATAACCGCTTTGATAATCATTTGTACCGTTACCGGAGATAATACCGTCAACCATGTTTACCGTAGAATTCCGGGCATAAACGCCGCCGCCACTGGGGGCATAGTTACCAGCGATTACGCCGCCAGAGATCACCAGGGTTGAGCCCTCATCCAGAGTTGAGCCCTCAACACGAATTCCAGCACCAGCACCACTGCTGCCCATAGAAGCACCACAAACGTATCCGCCACTCATGTTGACGGTAGAGCCGTTATGGGCATAGATAAGGCCATCGACGTTGCAATTGTTCTTTTGAGTAAGCACGCCGCCCTGAAGGTTAAACGTACCGCCCTCAAGATTGATGAGATTCACTTTGCTGCTGCTGCATGCCACGATGGCACCTTTAATGGTGACCTGGTGCTCGTAGGTGGTCTCGTTTGTACGAGTGCTGTCCTTAGTGTCCACGCTGGATTTAGTCACGTAATAGGTAAGCTTAGTCGGAACGTCTTTTTCATAGAGCATTTTTGCCGTCTTGCCACAATTATCAGCTATCAGATTGTGGTCTTGATCCTGCAGCGGCTGAGGGCCAGCGATATTATCCTCACCCGGATGAGAATCCGTGATTGTAAACTCGGCACTATTGCTCACATTGAAAAGCGACTTATTATTATTGCTCGAGTACTTTATCTTGAAGCCATTAAGATCAAGGGTGATATTGCTACCACTCTTATTGAGAATAATCTCTTCGTTGCAGTCTAGGTCCTTCATCAATTGAAAACTGCCGGACTGATTTTCCGCAACGCTCTCAAGTTTAGTTTTGAGCTCACTTGCCTTATCAATTCCCTCGGCAGCCGCTTCAGTTTGCTCGTTTTCCGCAACCGCAGCAACGGTTTCACCATCCGAAGTCGTTGTGCCCTCGTTCTGCTGCTCTTCCTCGGGCTGCTCCTCAGGCTGGCTCTCGTCGCCAACTTCGTCGCCCTCAGTCTCGCCGCTATTCAGCTTTTCGGTATCCCCGTTGTTGGTGTTGTCTACATCAGTAGACTCACTTGAGGAATCCTCCGTCACAGTTTCTTCGGTCTGGGCATCGTTGGCAATGGCCTGCGAGATCGGAGGCATGACGAGCGACAGTACCAGGCTCAACACGGAGGCTCCGCACAAAACGCCTGCCAGTACGCGGCGCGTCGCTTTTTTACTCTGCTTAGTTTTTTCTGAATTCGCTTTCATCGATGTCTCCTCCCCAAGAGACCGCGATCTTGCTCTTTCACTATCAAACGTATCTGCGCAACCTGTGATTGTGCACGCTTAGTAATACTATTGTAACTATTGTTTAAACATCCGAGCAACAAAACCGACATTTTTGTAGCCAGTTCTCAATTCTCTTGACATTTACTCAGATTTGCCTTCGTTTATTCGCTCTGAAATATCTGTTTCTACTGGTAATTAAGTTAGTTATCAGTTTTTTAATAGCATTTTATTTATTTGCACAACATTTTGCTCAAGAGCATGCATCCTGCGAACGGTCGAAAATCGACCATGAGCGGTAGGTCATTAACCGGGAGGAATAGACTACCAAATTGATGGGAATATCTTTAGCTCATCGGTGGTTAGAAGCGTAATGTTCAGACAACGTTATTTTGATTCTCGCGCAGATTTTAGGCATCAATTCGCCCAAATCGCCTGAGACCACCGCAAAGGAGCCTGTCCCCTTTGCGGTGGTTCTCCCCCGGCGCTACAGCAGATGCTCCTCGATAAAGATCGCGATGCCGTCTTCGTCGTTGCTCGAGGTTACAAAGTCGGCGGCGGCACGGGTGGCGTCGCTGCCGTTTGCCATGGCCACGCCCACGCCGGCGTCGGCCACCATGCAGGTGTCGTTATCGGCATCGCCAAACACGCAGATGTTCTCGAGCTCCATGCCGTTGAGCTCCGCCACGCGCACAAGGCCGCGCGTCTTAGACACGCGCGGATCCATGAACTCGTAGAGTCGCTGCGTGGTCTGCAGAGCCGCAGCCTTAACAGTGTCGTCGGCGAACGTCGACGCTCGCTCGATGATCTGCGGCATCGCCTCGGGCGCCATGGTAAACATCACCTTGGGCTGCGGCTCGCGCAAAAACTCGGCAAAATCGACCACCTGGTAGGGCACGCCGTCGACGCGCGACAGGTGCTCGACGCACGCGTTGCTCTCGGGCACGTAGAACACGCCGTCTCGGGGGCAGACGGGCGTTGCTGGAAGGTCCGCCATGTGCTTGCAAATGCGCGCGATGGTCTCGCCCGGCAGCGGATAACTCAGCTCGTTGATGTCATGCGCGCGGTCGATGACCTCGGCGCCACCGCAGCCCACCAGTACGTCCACCAGGCCTTCGATGCCCCAGAGCTCGTACATGGCCTCGGTCGCGCGGGCGTCGCGCCCGGTGCACAGGCCAAAGAGCACGCCGCGCTCGCGCAAGGCGCGAATCGCCGCCACGGTGCGCGGGGACACCGTGTGCTGGCTCGTGAGCAGCGTACCGTCGATATCGCAGAGTACGGCTTTAATGTGGCTGAAGGTGGAGTCCATGGGGGCCTTTCTGGGTTGTGCGGCGGTGCTGAATGTGGTCGGAAATGGTGTACATGGTATACCAAGGCGCGGGCGCGGCCCGTCAAAGCGAAAACCGCCACAAAGGTGCCTGTCCCCTTTGTGGTGGCCGGACCCGCAGGATGACATGGCCCGGGGCGCAAAGCATCACAACATTCGACGTTTTTCGGCAAAATCGCGATTTTCATCGAATGTTGTGATGGTTTTTACTGCTTTGCGGCACGATCCAAGTGCCGGCGACCAAATAGCAGCAACGCCGCGGGGACTGCCGTCACGACCATGCCTGCTCCGATGAGCGTCTGCTGCACGCCAAACGTCGCCGCCAGCCACGGGGCAATCGCCAGCGGCGCCACGCCGGCGAACATATTGCCAAAGCCCATGACCGAGTTCACACGGCCGAGTTGCTCGAGCGGCGCCGTCGTTTGCACGATGGTGTTGTGGAGTGGGTTGACGACACCCCAGGCTATGCCCAGGGCGACCTGGCCGACAAGGGCCACACCCACGTACGGCGTCCCCACATAGAGCAGACTTCCCAGGCCTACGGACATGAGTGCCACGAGCAGGGTTTTAAGGTTGACCAGGTGCGGCGGCAAGCGGAGCGCGAGCACGGCACCCAGCACCGCGCCCACGCCCGAGGCCGACGAGAGCCAGCCCATCCATTCGACACCGACGTGCAGAACATCGCGGTAGAAGAACGACTCCAGCGGATCGAAGGCACCGTAGCCAAAGTTCGAAAGAAAAATAATGCAGAACAGCAGGGCGAGGACGCTGTTGGTAAAGACCGTCTTGATGCTTGTCGCGAAGGTGACGCGGGTGGATTTACTGGAGTCGGAGCTTTGACCGGCAGTACTTGCCGTTGTGCTGCTATCCGCGGGAGTACTTTCGCGCGCGGCGACGCGACCCGCTTGCGGTCTAAAGCCCCAACCGGCGACGAGCGCCAGTACGGTAAAAAGCATCATGAGCACGAACACCGCGCGTGACGATGTGGCCGCCGCGACAAAGCCGCCCAGTGTGGGGCCGACGATGATACTCACGTTTGAAAACATGGCGATAGCGGAGTTGATGTCTTTGAGCTCGACAGGGTCGTCGGTGAGATACGCCGGATAGGATGTGGCGATGGGCTGGGCGAACCCCATCACAAAGCCCAGGAGCACCGCGCCGAGCAGGACGATGCCGGTCGCGCTGCCAAAGGCAATGATCGCCGCGCCGGTTGTCAGCGTGCCCACGATGCTCAGCAAGAAATGGCGGCGCGGACCCCAGGCGTCGAGCGCCGCGCCGCCCGTAAAGGATCCCAGAATCACAAATACGTTCATAAAAAGGACGGCCAGCGATGTCGCCACGACCGAGGCATCGTCTGCATAGGTGAGTGTTCCGATAACGCCGATAAAGTAGCTGGTCTGAAAACCGGTGTAGATGAGAAAGCGCATCGCCACCAGGCGCTTGGCCTGCACGGAAAGCGATGATTGAGGCTTTGAGAAAAGAGGGGCGAGCATGGAGACTCCTTGTTTCATACGAATGCGGACGGCGGGCATTCGCCACCGTCTGCCAAATCAATCTATCCGCATGAAACATTAAGGACGCATCAAGCCCCTTCTCTCCGTTTTTCGCCCGTCATGAACTACTTGGTAGATTGTAAGACATGTCCCACACATCTACTAAAGCAAAAACCACCACAAAGGTGCCTGGCCCCTTTGTGGTGGAAGTGACGTTTGCCCAGATAAAACCTGCCGAAATAAACCTGTTCCTATTTGGCATGTTATGGCAACGCAGCGAGCCGGTTCCAAGTGCCCCAGGTCGCCCCGAAAGAGGAGCGACGCGTACTTTGGTACGCGAGCGACGGCTTGAGGGGCGAGATGGGGTGCTTGGGGCCGGCGCAGCGTCAAGCCTGAAGGTGATCTTGGATAAGATCGCAGATGGCTCGGGCGTCGTTGATGTTGATGGCTCGGGTCGCAAAGCCGGCGTCGAAGGCCTGACGCGCCAGGGCCTCGTTGCAGGCAA
Organism: Collinsella aerofaciens; assembly: GCA_048447565.1. Classification (GTDB taxonomy): domain Bacteria; phylum Actinomycetota; class Coriobacteriia; order Coriobacteriales; family Coriobacteriaceae; genus Collinsella; species Collinsella aerofaciens_CE. Next base: position 67,175 of record DBGAXC010000003.1, read on the forward strand.
GGGCCAGCGTGTGACCGTCGACCAGGTCGAGCGAGCTCTTGCCGCGCAGACGGTCGACACCGGAGCGCGCGACCACGATGTTGTCAAAGCCCTCGGTCTTGTAGCCCTCGATGATCACCACGTCGACATCGTTGTAGCGCGACAGCAGCTCGCGCGCGGGCATCTCGTCCTCCTCGCGCGTGTCGGCGTATTCCGCCCAGCGCGTGGCGCAGATGAGCCCCACATGCTTGGATCCGGCCTGGTGATGGCGCCAGGTGTCCTTAGCGGGCACATCGATATCAAAGCCGTGATGTCCGTGATGCTTGAGCGAACCCACGCGCAGGCCGCGGCGGGTGAGCTCGGCGATAACCTTCTCGACGAGCGTGGTCTTGCCCGAGTTCTGGTAGCCGATAAACGCGATCGCGGGGACGGCCAGGGCCGGAGCTGCGGGCGCGACGGCGACGGGTGCGCTCGCGGGCGCGGCACCGTCAGCGGTCACGGACTCAACGGCAGCGGCCTGACGCTCTGCACGATCCCACACGCCCGAGCGACCGCCCTCCTTGTGCAGCAGGCGCACGTCGACGATCTCCATGCCGCGATCGACGGCCTTGCACATGTCGTAGATGGTCAGACACGCGGCACTCGCGCCGGTCAGAGCCTCCATCTCGATACCCGTCTTGCCCGTTACACCGGCCGTAACCAGCACGTGAAAGCCAACCTGCCCGTCCGCGCGCGCCGGCGCCCAGCCCTCGGGCACGTCCTCGGTCGGCGTCCCCGCCGGAGCGATGGGCGCAATATCGCACTTGCTCTTGGTAATGAGCAACGGATGGCACATGGGAATGATGTCGCTCGTGCGCTTGATGGCCATGATGCCCGCCACGCGCGCGCAGGCAAGCACGTCGCCCTTTTTGGCGCGGTCTTGCAGCACCATGGTCTGCGTCTCGGGATGCATGAGGATGGTGCCCTCGGCGATGGCAATGCGATGGGTCTCGGCCTTGTCGGACACGTCGACCATGCGCACCTCGCCCTTGGCGTCCACGTGCGTCAGCTCGTCGCGACGGGCGTCGCGGGCGAGCTCGGTGGCAGCACTGGCAGTCGGCTGCACGGACGCGACGGCATCGCCGGCCGCAGCCGTGACTTTGTGGGCAGACATCGCGGCCCTGCGAGCGGCCTTGGTGGCATCGGCGTACCTGCTCTTGGCCATATGATCATCCTCCGATTTGGGACATAAATCGTTGCGTGCCCTCAATTATCGCGTGTTCCTGCGGTTTGTGGGCCACGGCATCGCGCCAAATCGAAAGTACCTGCATATCATCACCACGGCGCAGCGCCTCACGCACCGAATACTCGGCATCGCTGAACAGGCACGGACGCACGTCGCCATCGGCCGTCAGGCGCAGACGGTTGCAATTCGCGCAAAAATGGTTGGACATAGCGCTAATAAAGCCAACTGTTCCCGCCGCGCCCGGAAAGTGCCAATAGCGCGCAGGGCCCGCGCCAGCAGGAGCGTCGTTGATGTCGAGCGGCTCGAGCTCGCCCAATCCCGTCGCGGCGGCCCCGGCATTGATGCGCGCCCGCAGCTCGTCGCTCGGCACGGTATCGCTCGCGTCCCACAGCTCGGGATTGAGCGTGGGCGCGTGAGGGTCTACAGCACAATGTGAGCTCGTACGTTCGTCGCCAATGGGCATGTATTCGATAAAGCGCAGGTGGATGGGGCGGTCGACGGTCAGGCGTGCAAGGGCCGCCACATCCTGGTTGAGTCGGCGCACCACAACGCAGTTGACCTTAACGGGTTCAAAGCCCCAAGCCAGCGCCGCGTCGATGCCAGCCATGGTCTGCTCGAGTCGACCCAGGCGCGTGATCTTTCCAAACAGCGTAGGGTCGAGTGTGTCGAGCGAAATGTTGACGCGGTTAAGCCCGGCATCTTTGAGCTGCGGCGCCAGCTTGGGCAGCAGGGCGCCATTGGTAGTGAGCGAGATATCCTCGATCTGCGGAATCGCGCGGATGTCGCGAATGAGCGGGATGATACGGCGGCTGACCAGCGGCTCGCCGCCCGTCAGGCGCACGCGGCGAATGCCCTCCCCCGCCACCAAGCGCACAAAGCGGGCGATTTCCTCGGCACTGAGCAGCTCGTCGTGCGCGCGGGGCGCCACGCCATCGGCCGGCATGCAGTAAATGCAGCGGAAATTGCACTTGTCGGTAACGGCAATGCGCAGGTAGTTGATATCGCGGCCAAAGCCGTCATGCTGCACGTGCCCGTCCACGCAGCCCTCCCCTCACGCGGCGTTTTATTCTTCGGAAAACATAATACCCCACGGGAGAACCACGCCGACACCCGTACGACAGGACAGGCCGCTTCGAGCAAAACCGGCTTCCCAAGCCCATCCTCAGCACAGACCATCACAACATTCGTCGCTTTTCCCGTTTTTGGCAAAAAACGTCGAATGATGTGATGGTTTGCCTACCCACGGCACCCCGCAGAAGGACCAAAACGCCCCTAAAGGCCGCCGTCCCAGTGCCGAATCACGAATTCTCGCAGGTCGTTCTGACGTTTCTGGAACGCTTCGCTTCGGTCGCACTTGAGGCCCATAGCGAGCGCGATGGCGTTCATCGCCCGGTGCAATTGCAGCTGGTGGGCAAACTGAGTCCCGGTGAGGACGATCATCCTAAAGCCCAGCGCGCTCAGCACGGTCATACGCTCCGCATCCGACGCGCTGCGCTGTTTATCAAGATGGTCCGAGCCGTTGTATTCAATCCCCGTACCGCTTGCAGGCGCATATACGTCAATCTCGAAATACCCGGCCTTTGCGAGATACTTGAACTCGTTGGGAACATCGACCCGATGGTTGAGCTCGATCTTGGCGTATCCCAGCCCGCCCTGGGAACGTTTTGCTACAACCATGATTGCGGTGGCCGTCTCCATGGGCGACCGCGCGCCATCGTGCACGCGCCTGAGCACGGCGGCCGCGCGTATGGCCCCCTGACGAGATCGGTTCTCATTGCAATAAGCAATCAAGTCGGCAACGGTATATCTCTGCCCCATCTCGATATAATCGCCTGTCGACAGATGATTCAAATGGTATCGGGCGCAGATTTCGTAGCCATATTCCAGCTGCTCGGGCTCGCTCATCCACGAACCCGCCTGGACAAAGCACATGAGCTCATCAACCACCAGAAGGCCCTCTGCCACCTCGATAAGATGGCCTGGAGGTACCGGCGCCCCAAACACGTGGCACCTGAATCCAGCCGGCGTCGAGCGCTCAAAATCGAAGTTGACGAGCGTGTCGATATGATCGAGCTCTTCTCGCGGAATACCGAGCGAGACCAGATAGTCGGCAACGATTCCAACTGCCGTTGAAGCCCTCAGCCCCTTGGCATCGAGTCCCAATTTGGGCAGGCTCGCGGTCGGCTCCGCCTCGTTAGCAAGCGAGTCCTCATCGTATAGGCTGCTTGCTCGCGAGAGCGGCTCGGACGGGCGCGCCACGTTGTGGTACAGCCAGGCAGTCTTATGGGACAGGACGATCGGCAGGTCCATGAGCCCTCCAATGGAGTCGGATAACCAACCTTATTCCCCTGCCCACGAGTCCGCACACCTTCGTGCGCAAGAAAGCGATTCCGCCCGTTCGAGTGGCAGAAAAACCATCACAACATTCGATGCTTTTCCCGATTTTGGCGAAAAACGTCGAATGTTGTGATGGTTTGAGGCGAGGTGAGGGGCACGGAGGGATCAAAGCATCGTGCTCGAACGGGTTAATCCAGCTCTTTTAAGCCATGCGCCAGCTGCCAGTACTCGCCGTGCTGGGCGAGCAGCTCTTCGTGCGTGCCGCGCTCGATGATGCGGCCGTGTTCGAGGACCATGATGGCGTCGGCGTCGCGGACAGTGGACAGGCGGTGCGCGATCATAAACGTGGTGCGACCGCGCATGATGCGGTCCATACCGCGCTCGATGAGCTTTTCGGTACGCGTGTCAATGGAGCTCGTGGCCTCGTCCAGGATGAGCACCGGCGGATCGGCGACGGCCACGCGCGCGATGGCGAGCAGCTGACGCTGACCCTGCGACAGGTTGGCGCCGTCGGCCGTGACCGGTGTGTCGTAGCCCCGCGGCAGGCGGCGGATAAACGAGTCGGCGCAGGCGGCCTCGGCAGCGGCGCGCACCTCCTCGTCGGTCGCGTCGAGCTTGCCAAAGCGGATGTTCTGCGCAATGGTGCCGCTAAACAGGTGCGTGTCCTGCAGCACAATGCCGAGCGACCCGCGCAGGCTGGCCTTGGCAATGTGCTTGACGTCGATGCCGTCGTACGTGATCTCGCCGTCATCGACCTCGTAGAAGCGGTTGATGAGGTTGGTGATGGTCGTCTTGCCGGCGCCCGTGGAGCCCACAAACGCAATCTTTTGCCCCGGCTTGGCAAACAGGTTGAGGTCCGTGAGCACGCGGGCGCCCGGCACGTAGGAAAAGTCCACGGCATGGAAGCGCACGTCGCCGGCAAGCGGGACCAAGCCGCACGTGAGCTCGATGCCGTCGGCGGCCACCGCGCGGCCCGACTCATCAACGGCTGCCACGTCATGCAAGTGCCCGTACGCGCCCACGCCCTGGCCCTCGGGAATCTTCCACGCCCACGCGGCGTCGCCCGTCTGCACCAGCTCCACGCAGCCCTCGTCCACCTCGGGCTCAAGGTCCATAGCCGCAAACAGGCGCTCGGCACCGGCCAACGCGTTGAGCAAGAAGTTGCCGAGCTGCGTAAACTGGTTGATGGGCATGGCGGCCTGGCGCACAAAGACCAGGTAGCTTGCAAGTGCGCCCACATCGGCGAGCCCCTTGATGCAGAGTATGCCGCCCGCCACGGCGACGATGGCATAGTTGACGTAGCCAATCACGACGGTCATGGGCACCATGGAGTTGGCATAGCTCACGGCGGCGGTACCGGTGCGGCGAAGCTCGTCGTTGCGGCAGGTGAAGCCGGCGACATTCGCCGCCTCGCGGTTAAAGACCTTGATGACCTTTTGGCCCGAGACCATCTCTTCGATATATCCGTCCAGGTCGCCAAGCGATGCCTGCTGGGCGGCAAAGAAGCGCTTAGAGCGCGCGCCCGAATAGCGCGCATACAGTACAATGGCCGCATCGCACACGAGTGTGATAATCGTGAGCTGCCAGTTAAGGATGATGAGCATGGCCGTGGTGCCCACAACCTGAATGGTGGCCTGAATCACGTTGGCAAAGCTGTTGTTAAGCGCCTCGGAGACGGTGTCGACGTCATTGGTGAAAAAGCTCATGATGTCGCCCGAGCGCGTGCTGTCAAAATAACTGAGCGGCAGCGTCTGGATGTGCGCGAACAGGTCGCGGCGAATATCGGACACCACGCGTTGGGCCGCGCGCACCATGATCTGCGAGTAGCCCAGGGCCGAAAGCACGCCCGCGGCGTAGATGATCGCCGTCAGGATGACCTGCTTGGCAAGCAGTTCCTCCCCGCCCGTGGCCAAACCGTTAACGATGGGGCGCACCATGTAGGTGCCGGCGAGGCTCGCGATGGCGGCGACGGAGGCGAGCACGCCCACCGCGAGCAACGAGAACTTGGCATGCCCCATGTAGGAGAGCAAGCGGCGCACAGTGCGCTTGAGGTCGGCCGGGCGTGCTTGGGCTGCGGTCTTAGGCATGACGCTCACCCCCTTCCAAGGGCGATCCGCATGCGACGGAGGAAAACGGATCATTCGCGCAACCATCGTCACTGCCGTCGCCGACTTCCGCGTTCCTCGCAAACTCCATCTGCGAGGCGTAAATCTCCTGGTAGATGTTGTCGCCCGCCAGCAGCTCCTCGTGCGTGCCCACGCCGTGGACACGACCGTCGTCCAACACCACAATGCGATCGGCATCCATGACACTCGCGATGCGCTGGGCGATGATGAGCACGGTCGTATCGGAAATCCGGGCGATGTGCTCGCGAATCTTAGCGTCGGTCGCCATATCGACCGCGCTGGTGGAGTCATCAAAAATGAGCACGCGCGGATGCTTGAGCAGCGTGCGCGCGATGCACAGGCGTTGCTTCTGGCCACCCGAGACACCGGCGCCGCCTTGGCCCAACTCGCCGTCCAGCCCGCCGATGCGATCAAGGAACTCGTCCACGCACGCCGCGCGGCAAGCCGCGAGGAGCTCATCGTCCGACGCCTGCGGATTGCCCCACTGCAGGTTCTCGCGCACGTTACCCGTAAACAGCACATTCTTTTGCAGCACAATGCCCACAGCGTCGCGCAAGGCGGCGAGGTCGTAGTCGCGCACGTCGTGTCCGCCCACAAGCACGGCGCCTTCGGTGGCGTCGTACAGGCGCGCAATCAGCTGCACAAGCGAGCTCTTGCCCGAGCCCGTGCCGCCGAGGATGCCCACCGTCGAGCCGCTCTCGATGCGAAGGTCGATATGCTGGAGCACATCCTCGGCTGCATCCGCGCGGTATTTAAAGGAAACGTCGCGAAACTCGATACTGCCGTCCGCTGGCGCCGCAATCGCGAGGTCTCCCGCGGGGTTGGCGATAAAGGGCTCCTCATCGAGCACCTCTGCGATACGGCCCACACTCGTAAGAGCGCGCGTGAGCAGCAAAAACACGTTGGAAATCATCATGAGCGAATTCATGATCAGCAGCACGTAGCTCATAAAGCCCGTGAGCGAGCCCACGCCCAGCTTGCCGGCGAGAATCATGTGGCCGCCAATCCACAGGATGGAGAGCGCAGCCACGTACATCGACAGCTGAAACACCGGCAGGTTGAGCACCGCGTTGCCAAAGGTCTTCGTCGCAGTGCCGGCGAGCTCGGTATTGACGGTGTCGAACTTGGCCTCCTCGTGCTCGGTACGAACGTAGGCCTTGACGGCACGCACGGCGGTGAGGTCCTCCTGTACCACGCCGTTGAGGTGGTCCATCGAGGTCTGGAGTTGGCGGTAGAGCGGACTGACGCGATAGGTGATGACGCCCAGTACGATTGCAAGCACGGGCAAGATGATCGCAAAGACGGTGGCGAGCGGGCGCGACAGCATCAGCGCGTAGATAAGGCCGACGATAAGCGTCACCGGGCCGCGCACCATAGGGCGAAAGCCGTTGCCCACAGCATTTTGGATAACGGTGATGTCCGTGGTCATGCGGGTGACGAGCGAGCTGGCGTCGTAGTTGTCCAGGTTACCAAAAGCGAGCGTCTGAATCTTTTTGTACTCGGCCTCGCGCAGGTTAGCGCCTAGGCCCGAGGCAACGCGGGCGGACGTGCGGGCATAACCCAAGCCCAGTACCAGCGAAAGCGCAGCGCACACCAACATGTACGCACCCTGTAGCAGCATGTAGTTGATATCACACGCAGGCACGCCCACATCGATGATGTTGGCCATGATGACCGGGATAAACAGCTCGAGCACCGTCTCGACCGACACAAAGAACACGCCGAGGATGGCATCGCGACGGTATGCCCCTAGATAGGAAAACAGTATTTTGAGATTGCGCACGCAGGTTCAACCCCCATCAAACGTTGTTCGCAAACGCACGTATTATTGCGCGCCGAATAATGGTGTCAAGTATTCCGAAATCGTTTTCTGCAAGGTTAGCGCCGGCGGCGAGTTCTCGTGATGTGTGTCCATATTCACTCGGAATAATGGTGCGCGAGACTTTTTCGCTCCGACGTCATCACAAACCTTGACTCTACAATCGTTGTAGGGTTTTCACTACACTGGTACGCAAACAAACCCAGTCAGAAAGTGCCCCGCCCATGGAACACGACCTCACACGCGGCAATGTCCTTAAGACCATCGCGGTCTTTGCCCTGCCCTATATGCTCTCGTACTTTTTGCAGATGCTCTACGGCATGGCCGATCTGTACATGATGGGGCAGTTTAGCGGCGCCGCCGGCATCACCGCCGTGGGCAATGGCGCTCAGACGCTCTATATCATTACCGTGACGCTCGTGGGCTTGGCCATGGGAACGACGGTCATCGTCGGCCACGCCGTGGGCTCGCGTCGCTTCGACCGTGCCGAGACCGCCATCGGCAACACCATCACGCTCTTTATGGGTGTCTCGGTGGTGCTGGCCGTTGTCCTGCTTGCGCTGTGCCCGCAGGTTGTGGCGCTCATTGGCACGCCACCCGAGGCAGTCGAAGGAACCGCCGCCTACCTGCGTATCTGCTTTGTCGGCATTCCGTTTATCGCCACGTACAACATTCTTTCGGCCATCTTTCGCGGGCTGGGCGATTCGCGCTCGCCCATGTACGTGATTGGCGTGGCATGCATCATCAACATCGCGCTCGACTTTCTGTTTATCGGACACATGGGGCTCGGCCCCGTGGGCGCGGCGCTCGGCACGGTAACCGCCCAGACGGCCAGCGTTGCCCTCGCGCTCGTGTGGCTTAAGAGCCGCCGCACGAACATCCACGTTAAGCGCAGCGACCTGCGTCCCCAGCCCGAGGTGCTCGGCAGCATTCTTAAGATCGGCGTGCCCGTGGCCGTGCAGGACGGCTGCATCCAGGTGGCGTTTATGTTTATCACCGTCATCGCCAACCACCGAGGGCTCGTCGACGCCGCCGCCGTGGGCCTGGTCGAGAAGATGATCAGCTTTTTGTTCATTGTGCCGAGTTCCATGGGCGCTACCGTCAGTGCACTCACGGCGCAAAACGCCGGCGCGGGCAAGGGCGACCGTGCACGTCAGGTGCTCAAAGACGCCATGACGATCTCGCTGGTGTACGGCTGCCTGATCACGGTGCTGATGTGGCTAGTGGCGCCGGCGTTTATCGGCTTTTTTGCCAAGGACGCCGCGGTAGTCGCGGCCGGCACCGGCTATATGCGCAGCTATATTTTCGACGCAATCTTTGCCGGCATCCACATTTGCTTTAGCGGCTTTTTCGCTGCGTATGGCAAGAGCTACATCGGCTTTGCGCACAACGTGCTGGCCGTGGCGCTCATTCGCGTGCCCGGTGCATGGCTGCTATCGAATGCCTATTCCAACACGCTGTTTCCCATGGGCATCGCTTCGCCGTGCGGATCGATTTTGTCGGCAGTTATCTGTGTTGTCGCGTTTACCGTGCTCAACCGGCGCGGGGCTTTTGACAAGTTGGTGGCGTAGCGGGACGACGCGAAATCGCCCTCATCGACGATATCATCAGCGACGACCCCACAACCTACGTGACGCAGATCACGGTGCCGGTTGCCCCGTCCAAATAAGAACTGCCCAGAAAACGTTCGGCTGAAGGCAGAATCTTGACGTTATAGGCCATATTTTGCCTCAAGGTCATCGAGAGCCTCAAAGGCATCACGCGCCGTGCCAGCAGCACGCTCCCGCTCGGCCACAGCTATACGAGCCATCAGACGAGCCTTAGCCTGTTCCTGAACCATGAGGTCGTAGTCCTCGGATCGAAGTACAACAAATTTGCTATAGCCGTTTTTTGTAACAGTCACTGGACCAGGGGCCTCCCAACAAGCTCGCCAAACGCCGGGGACAATCCCCGATATGGCGGTTTTACTCCTCCGGAATCGGAAACGCACGGATGAACTCTGCAGGCGAGAAGGTCTTGATGGTCGAGCGCACAAAAGCGGCGCGGTCACGCGTGATAATAAAGTCCACGCCGGCACGCTCGGCCATCGCACGGATACAGCCGTCCTCAAAGTCCGGCTCATCGGAATAGGCGGAGGCAAAACAAGCCTCTTGGTCGAGAGACTCTACCGAGTAGCTCTTAAGGCAGTCGCGCACTACCTCGCGCCCGCGCGCCTCGCCGGCCTGTTTGGTGAGAATGTAATACGCGTCCTTGAGAGAGCAGGCCGAAACAACGCCTTCGATAAGCCCCACGTCGACGAGCCCCTTGATCGTTTGCGCCGCTGCGTGCTCCGGCCGGCCCGGAAGCACGCAATCGAGCAGAAAATTGGTATCGAGAAATGCTCTCATAGGTAGCGCTCCCTCGCGACGCGCTTTTCATCTTCAACCGTCATCGTATCGAGCGGCGTTCCTTTTGGCATTTTGGCTACGATATCGAGATACTCCTGGTAGTCCTCATTCTCCGCGAGCATCTCACGGATCTCCTTCCAGGTGATCTTGGGATGCCACATCGTACCCACGTCGCGCTTGGGCTTGTCCGAGCCGCACGTCGGCTTTGCACCCCCGCGCTCCTGGGCAGCGTCATATTCCACTGCAACCGGGCTTTGATAGTCGAGCGGCACGATCTTGAACAACGGCTTGCTCCGCTTGAAGACCACAACCTCCTCGCCCTCATTGGCAACCTTTTCGGCCACCTGCGTAAGGTTTTGGCGCAGTTCCGAAAACGCGACGGTAACCATAACTGCTCCTCTCAACATATATCTTCACTGCTAAGTATACACGTTAATGTTAATGTTAAAGTGTATAAAACTCATCACAATGGGGCAGCCCCGTTGTGGGACCTCACTGCGGGGCCCCTTTGCTTTGTATGAATCTTCTATCGCTCCGGAACGACACCGCTCCGCAGGGTCCCCTCAGCAACCTACATGACGCAGATCATGCTGCCCGCCACCACGCCCAAATAAAAACCTCCCGGAAAGTATCAACCTTTCCGGGAGGTTTTCTAATTTGATTATCGATGTCCTAAGCCTGGGGCACCTGACCAGTAGCCAAAATCTGCTCGAGTGCGCCCTCGTCCAGCACGGGTACGCCCAGCTGCTCGGCCTTGGTGAGCTTGGAGCCTGCTTTGGGGCCGGCGACCAGATAGCTCGTCTTCTTTGAAACACTGCCCGAAACCTTGGCACCAAGCACCTTGAGCGCCGCGCCCGCCTCGTCGCGCGTGCGGTTGACGAGCGTGCCGGTGAGCACGAAGGTCAGGCCTGCGAGTGGTTGTGCGTCGGCGAGCTCGCCCGCCACGCCAGCGTCGGCTGCGGCTTGCGCGTGCGCGGCGCCCAAGTCGACCTCGAGCGACAGGCCCGCCTGGCGCAGGCGCTCCAGCACGGCAAGGTTCTCGGGCACGGCCAGGAACTGCTTGACGCTCGCCGCAATCTTGGGACCGATGCCCTCGCACTCGGCGATGTCCTCTTCGCTCGCCAAAATGAGCTTGTCAATCGACAGGAATCGCTCGGCGATGACCTCGCCCACACTCTTGCCCACGTGGCGGATGCCCAGGGCAAACAGCACGCGACCGAGCGGCTGGCTCTTGGACTTGTTGAGCTCGGCGATGATTTTCTCGGCCGTCTTGAGGCCTACCGGAATGGGATCGCCCTTCTTGACGCCCTTTTTGCTGTTGGAGCTGGCATAGGTGCGCCCCGTGTCCAAGCCGGCGATGTCGTCGACCGTGAGCTGGTAGAAGTCCGCAACATCGTGAATCAGCCCGGCGGCAATCATCTTGTCGACGATCTCGTCGCCCAGGCCGTCAACATCCATGCAACCGCGGCTCACCCAGTGGAGCAGGCGCTCCTTAAGCTGTGCGGGACAATCGATGGAGACGCAACGATAAGCGACCTCGCCGTCCTCGTGGACCACGGGGCTACCGCACACGGGGCAGACCTCGGGCATGTGCCAGTCGACCGAATCGGCCGGGCGTTTATCGAGCACCGGGCCCACGACCTCGGGGATCACGTCGCCCGCCTTATGCACGATGATGGTGTCGCCCTCGCGCACGTTTTTGCGACGGATCTCGTCAATGTTGTGCAGCGTGGCGCGCGCGATGGTGGAGCCGGCGACTGTCACCGGGTCGAACTCGGCGACCGGCGTGAGCACACCGGTGCGGCCCACCTGGATGCGAATTTCGCGCAGGACGGTCTGCTTTTCCTCGGGCGGAAACTTAAAGGCAATGGCCCAGCGCGGTGCGCGGGCGGTAAAGCCCAGGTCAAGCTGCTGCTGGAAGCTATCAACCTTTACAACTACACCGTCGATGTCGTAGTCTAGGTCGCCGCGATGCTCAAGGGCCCGGGCGCAGAACTCGTGGACCTCGACCGGTGTGGCGCAACGAGCCACGTTGGGGTTGACGCTAAAGCCGGCGCTACGTAGCCAGTCCAGAAACTCGCGCTGGCTGTGAACGTGCAGCGGGTCGGTATCGGCGATGGCATAGATAAAGGTAGCCAGGTCGCGCCGCGCCGTGATCTTGGGATCCTTCTGACGCAGGCTACCGGCGGCAGCGTTGCGCGGGTTAGCGAATGGGTCGCGGCCCTCGGCATCGGCCTCTTCATTCAGGCGGACAAAGCTGCCCTTGGGCATATAGACCTCGCCGCGCACCTCGATGGTGCGCTCGCGGTCGGCGCCCATATGGGCGAGCGCCGCCTCGGACAGATGCATGGGCACGTCCTTGATGGTGCGCACGTTGAGTGACACATCCTCACCCGTTGTGCCGTCACCGCGCGTAGCGGCGCGCACAAAGGTGCCGTTTTGGTAAGTAAGCGCCACGCCCAGGCCGTCGATCTTAAGCTCGCAGGTATAGGTGACGCTACCGGCACCGAGCGCATCCTCGGTGCGCTGGAGCCACGCGTCAAGTTCATCCAGATCCATGGCATCGTCCATGGAATACATGCGGGCCATGTGTGTGACCGGCGTAAACTGCTCGCTCACGTAGCCGCCCACGCGCTGGGTATAGCTGTCGGGCGTCACCAGGTCGGGGTAGGTCGCCTCGATTTCCCGCAGCTCAACGAGCATTTTGTCAAAGGCGGCGTCCGTGATCTCGGGCGCGTCGAGCATGTAGTAGCGATAGGCGTGGTAATCGAGCTCGTGGCGCAGCTCGGCCGCACGCGCTGCCGACTGGGCACGGGCATCAGCCGGTGCAGCGGTATCCGTGCTCGCTAGCGTTTCGGTATCGATGTCCACACCGTCACCAAACAGGCTCGATTGCTCCATAGCGGCACTCCTTCGCTCGATTTCAAACGGATACAAGAGTACCACCGGTCGCAACGGGGTCGAATAGCGGTCTCAAACCGCACCGAATCGGCAGCCGCCAGACTGGGGTGGACAGTTAGTTCAGATACGTATAAATCCTAGAGCTGGATTAGGCACGAACACCCCTGTTTCAACTAATTTGGGCTCCCTGAGACCATGTAAACGTCCCGCTCGCCCTCCCAAACACCCATTCAAACCCCATCCCAATCAAAAATTGCTCAAAACGCATCCCAAGCTGCCCCAGATTTATACGTATCTGAACTAACTGTCCAGACCATTACGAACCAGGCCTCTTGCCAGCCACAAGTGATCCGTTTTCCTCCGTCCCCAACGGATCAATAAGAAAAGAGGGGCTGTCCCGCGCTGGCGGGACAGCCCCTCTGGCTTCGGCATGTGCGAAATGGCTCGTTAGTAACCCTGGCCGTAGCCCTGACCCTGGCCCTGCTGGCCCAGCAGCTCCTCCAGATACTGGCGCAGCTGCTCGTCGGTAATACCGCCGTTGCCGGTGTCGGTCGAACTGTCGTCCTGCTGTTGGTTCTGCAGCTCCTCGTCGGAGCCCAGCTCAACCGTGACCTTCTTCTCTTCCTTGCCGCGCATAAGCGTGATCTCGACCTTCTCGCCCACCTCGTGGCTGCGCAGCGCGATGATCAGGCCATCGGCGCTCGTGATCTCGTCGTCGCCCAGCTTGGTGATGACGTCGCCCTCCTGAATGCCGGCCTTGGCAGCAGGACCATCCTCAACGACGCTCGCCACATACGCGCCGCTATCGGTGCTCAGCTTGTTGGTGCGGGCGTTGAGCGCGTTGACGCTCGAAAGCGTAGCGCCCATGTACGGATGAACCGGCGTCTTGCCGTCGATAATTTGGTCGGCGATGTTCTTGGCGTAGTTGACGGGAATGGCAAAGCCTACGCCCGAGCTGGAGCCCGAGTAGCTCTCGATGAGCGAGTTGATACCCACGAGCTCGCCGTTGTCGTTGACAAGCGCGCCGCCGGAGTTGCCCGGGTTGATGGCGGCATCGGTCTGGATCATGTTGGCGTAGATGGTGTTGCCGCTGGTAGAGCTCATGGCCGTGGAGCGATAGAGCGCCGAGACGATACCCGTGGAGACAGACTGCTCGTTGCCGAACGGCGAACCGATCGCCATGACCCACTCGCCCACGTTGAGCTTGGAGGAGTCACCGATCTCGATCGGCGTGAGCTTGGAGGCGTCGGCGTCCTTGAGCTTGATGACAGCCAGGTCGCTCGAGGCGTCGTTGCCCACGAACTCGGCCTCATAGGTAGTGCCGTCGTCCATGGTCACCACGTACTGGTCGTAACCATCGACCACGTGGTTGTTGGTGAGGATGTGGCCCTCGGTATCGAGCACCACGCCCGAACCGACGCTGCCCGAGCTATCCGACTCATCGGCAGACTGCGAAAGCGAGCCATTCTGGCTACCGCTCGAAGTGGCGGTGATGGAAACGACGGAAGGCAGGGCCTTGGCAGAAACGGCCTCGGCCAGCGTGGTGTCCTCGGAGTCGATGGTGATCTTTTGCGTCGATGAACCCGAAGCACCTGCCGTCACGGCGTTCCTGCCGCCGCCGATATCGAGCGTGCCACTCATAATGAGCGCGATGACCAGCAGGGCGCCGCAGGCACAGCCGGCGAGTGCCGTAATAAAGATCGGCAGCTTTTTGGTCTTGGTCTTGACCACCGTGTGCTTGTTTACAACCTGCTGACCGCCCAGCGGCTGGCCGGTCTGTGTATCGTAAGCCTGCACGTAGGGAATGTTACTGCCGGCAGGCGTCGACTCCACCTGCACACGCGGCTGCTGCTGGGTCTCGCCAGCGTTGCCCGCATCCTGAGGACGCTGGGAATCGTTCTCGCTCATGGCTGCGATCCTTTCGTCAAATAACCAAAGGCCCGCCAAACACGTGGCGGGCCATCAATGTTCACGTTGAGTTGTACCCCAATATGCGGGCGTACGTGTATGAGAACGCAATCTTTTAGGAATGCTTAAGTTCTGCTGCAGGCCCGAAAGGAATCCGCACCTGCGTCAAAACCACCACAAAGGTGCCTGTCCCCTTTGTGGTGGAAATCTAGTCCTTAAACAGATAGCCCACGCCGCGGACGGTGGTGATGTGCGCCGCGATCTGCGGGCCCACCTTGGAGCGGATGCGTCGAATGTGCACGTCGACGGTGCGCGTGCCGCCGCAGTACTCAAAGCCCCACACGCGGTGCAGCAGCACCTCGCGGCTGTAGGCACGGTTGGGATGCGTCGCCAAAAAGCTCAGCAGCGAGTACTCCATCAGCGTCAGGTCGATGGGCTCGTTATCGAGCGTCACCTGGTAGGTGGCCAAGTTGATCTCGAGGTTATCGATGTTGAGCACATCGTCGGCGGCGACGGTCTCCTCCTCACCCATCAGGCGCTGTGCGCGAGCCTTGAGCTCGTTGGGCGTCGCCGTGGGGCATACAAAGTCGGCATGCGCGTGATTGGGCAGACGCAGGGTGCCAAGCGCCTCGTCGTCGACGATCACCAGCATGGGGACGCCGCCACGATCGTCAAGCCACTTGGCAATCTGATCGATGCGGTCGCTGCGAATGCCATCGGAATCGAGGATCAACAGGTCAAAGTCGTGCGCCGCAGTCGGCGAATCGGGGGTTGCCAGGCTCACCTCGACACCCAGGGTGGTCGTCAAGCTGCGGGCAAACTCGTGGAAGCGCGTCGTGCGCGCCATGAACAGGGCACTCTTTTCGGACATATCGGCCTCCAAAGAAATGAGCTCAATCGTACTGGAACAAGCCAGCGCGATTAGGAGTTCGCCAGGTAGTGCTTGATCTCCCACTCGGTGATCGTAGACTCAAACTTATGCCACTCGTCGCGCTTCTTTTTGAGAAAGAAGCTGTGGATGTGCTCGCCGAGGGCATCCTTCATAAACTGCGAGTCCTCAAACACGTCGAGCGCCTCTTTGAGCGAGCGCGGCAGCGGCGTGTAGCCGGCCTCGACCATCTGACGGTCGGTAAGCTTGAGCGTCTCGGCCGTTGCCTCGGGCGGGAGCTCCAGCTTGCGCTCGATGCCGTCCAGACCAGCCGCCAGCGTGACAGCGTTGACCAGGTACGGGTTGGCCATGGGGTCGGGACTGCGAAGCTCGATGCGCGTGGACAGCTGCTTGCCGGGCTTGTAGACCGGGATGCGGACCATGCTCGCGCGGTTGCGCAGGCCCCACGTGGCGTACTGCGGCACGGAGTCGCCACCCGTGGTGATGCGCTTGTACGAGTTGACCGTGGGGTTGGTGATGGCGCTGATCTCGCGCGCGTGCGCCAAGATGCCGGCCATATAGTGCTTGGCGATATCGGAGAGATGGTACTTCTCGTCGTCCTCGCCCCAAAAGACGTTGTTGCCGTCGTGGTCGAACAGCGACTGATGCAAAAACATGGCGCTGCCGTCCTCGCCCGCCAACGGCTTGGGCATAAAGGAGGCATGGCAACCGCTCTCGTAGGCCTGCTGCTTAATGATGAGCTTGGCCGTGGTGATGGCGTCGGACATGCTCAGGGCCTCGGCGTGGCGCAGGCTCATGCCGTGCTGCGAGCGGCCGGCGGCGTGGAAGGTGTACTCCACGGGCACGGACATCTTCTCGAGCGTGAGGACCGTGTTACGACGCAGGTCGCGAGCGGCATCGCTCACCGAAAGATCGAAGTAGCCCACGTTGTCGAGCGGCTCGGGGGTGTGCTCGTCGGGGAAATAGTAATACTCCAGCTCGGCGCCCACGTTGAGCAGATAGCCGGCCTTCTCGGCCTTGCGGAACATGCGGCGCAGGGCATCGCGCGGGTCGCCGGCAAAGGGCTTGCAATCGGGAGTGCACACGTCGCAGAACACGCGGGCGACGCCGTTGTGGCTCGGGCGCCACGGCAGAATCTGGAAGGTCGAAGCATCGGGGAATGCCAGCATGTCGGCTTCCTCGGGCGTGGCAAAGCCCTCGATGGCGGAGCCGTCAAAGCCAATACCCTCCTCAAAAGCGACCTCGAGGTCCTCGGGGCTAATGGCAAAGTTCTTGAGGCGGCCGAGAATGTCGACAAACCACAGACGCACAAAGCGGATGTCACGCTGCTCTACGGAGCGGAGTACGTAATCGATGTTCTGCTGGTTCATGTCGCTCCCCTTTCTTTCGGGCGGGTTTCGACTGGTCTATATCGCAGATACTATCGCAGAAAAATGTTTCCGCAGGGTTAAAGCGTATCAAGCGCTCAAAAAACGTGCGCGAACAGGCCGTTGCGAACGAGCGGTTAGCATTCAGATTCGGAGACAATTTGTCTACAGGCTCGTTCCAGCGCAGGGAACTCCATCGTCACTGCATCCCAAACAACCGAGCGGTCGACATTGCCGTAATCATGCGCAAGATAATTTCTCATGCCGATAATTCCACGCCATTCAATTTCGGGATGAAGCCGCTGCGAGCGTTCCGACAATTTGCCCGCTTCTTCCGTCACCCTAAGCGCACACATCAAAAGGGAGTCCGCCAACGCCCTCGTCCGCACGTCATTCGCATGCAGAAACTGGTCCTCGGTGATATCAAAAGCCTTGATGCGCTCGTTCGTTTCGGAGATGGCCTCCAAAACCTCTTGGGCGCGAAGGCTGTCTGACTTACGCGCGATCATAAAGGATCACTCCTTCGCGCTCGATTACCGCGGCAAGATCGTCATCAAGATAGTCACTCGAGACAAGGTCAACCTGCTTCCCGGTTTCTTTGCGAACCGCCTCGCCAAACGCCGACAACGCGAAAAGACCAAAGCCCTGCTCGCGATCGACTTCGAGACGCAAGTCAATATCGCTATCGACATGTGCCTCGCCCCGGGCATACGAACCAAAAAGAATCACGGTTTTGATGGCGGGAATCGAGCTGGCTGCCTCGCGGACGGCGGACTCAATCTGGGCAGTATCCAAAATGCCCGTCGCGGCGCTTTCGCTCGCAGAGCTTTTACCAAGTGAAGGAACAAACGGCAGAGAGCGCTCGCGCAGCATCTGCCTCATAAACATATTGACCGCAACAGACGAAGTCATGCCAAGCTCTTCGCACAGCTCGGCAAATGAGTCTTTAATTGACGAGTCCACTCGCACACTCAGCACAGACGCAGCCATGGATACCTCCTGTATGACATTGTCTATATATTATCACACAGACTAGCGCGAGGTCGAGGCACGGTGTTCGATGTGGCCGGGGACCTCGATGCGCTTGGGGGCGAGCTTTGCGGCCTCGCCCACCGTAGTGGTAACGATGTCGATGCGCTCGAACAGGCGCTCGACCACGCGCTCGGCAATGGTGAGGGTGTCCTGCGCGGCCGTGGTCACGCCGCCAAAGAGCACATGGTTCCAGGGGTAGTCGTCAAACGTCGCGATCTTGAGCCCCGCCGGCAGCGAGGGCCCCAGCTGTGCTAGCGCCTCGGTCAAACGCAGGAAGACCAGACCGTTGACGGCAATGAGGCCGAGCTTTTTGCCTGCATAGCCGCGGATAGTCTCGTCCAAGCGACCGACGCCCGTGGCGCCACCGTCGGCCAGGGTGACGACCTCGCCCGCAAGGCCGCGTCGCGAAAGCTCGTCGGCAAAGGCCTCGGCGCGCTCGCGACGGACGGGGCTGTCGTCGCTCGCCTCGGTGAGCAGGCACAGGCGCTCACTGCCAGCGGCGGCCAAGGCGTCTACCAAGCCGGCGACCAGCTCACGGTTGTTAGATGTCACCAGATCGACACCGCCGGCGGCAACATCGCGGTCGAGCAGCACAACGGGTAAACGTCCCGCGGCAGCGGCGATTGCCTCGTCGTTACCGCCGCAGGTATTGACGACCAGGCCGTCCACGCCGGCGTCGATAAGCCTGGTGAGCGATTCGGCCTCTTTAGCGGGATCGTTGCCGCTAATGGCCGTCATAAGCGAGCAGCCGCGCGCGGCGGCACTGGCGGAAAGCCCTTCGAGCATGGCGCTCGAGTACGGGTTGGCGATGTCGGCCAGGATCACGCCGATGAGGTTGGTGCGCGAGCTGCGCAGATTGCGTGCGGCGGCACGTGGGCGATAGCCGGTGCGCTCGATAACCGCCGCGATGCGAGCACGGGTTTCCTCGGTCATCTGCCCGGGGCGGTTGTTGAGATAGCGCGAGACCGTGGCCGGACTCACGCCCGCCTCGGCGGCAATGTCCTTGATTCTCATCTGCGCCATGGCGCACCCCGTTTCCCAATTGTCAGCAGTCTGAGCCATTTTAGGCATTTTTTTAAAAATCTCGCTTGCAAAACGCTGTAGGTGAGTATACTACAACTCGAAACGAAACCGATTTCGTAAACCGATTTCGGCAAGCGTTGGCGCGGAGGTGCAAAGATGTACCCTACCGTCTTGGCACCTCCGCGCCAACGCCATATCAAAGGTGTACGCACGAGCAAGAAGGAGCTGCGCGACCATGGGTAAAACGGTTCTTACCTTCGGCGAAATCATGATGAGGCTCTCGCCCAAAGATCATCTGCGCATTGAGCAGGCAACCGAGTTTGACGTCCGCTACGGTGGCGCCGAGGCCAACACCGCTCTTTCCCTGGCCTACCAAGGCGACAAGGCCGCTTACGTATCCGTTGTCCCGACCAACCGCCTAGGCGAGTGCGCGCTGCGCTCGCTGAAGGCCTACGGCGTCGACACAACGCGCGTCGTGCGTCAGGGCGACCGTCTTGGCTCCTATGTGTTTGAGGTCGGCGCCTCGCAGCGCGGCAACGGCTGCGTCTACGACCGCAAGTTCTCTGCCATCAACATGGCCAAACGCGACGTCTTTGACTGGGACGAGATCCTCAAGGGCATCGATGTCTTCTATTTCTCCGGCGTGACCCCCGCCGTCTCCGATGAGATGGCCGCCGCCTGCAAGGAGGCACTCGCCGCCTGCCGCGCCAAGGGCATCACCACCGTGTGCGACGTGAACTATCGCGGCAAGATGTGGTCGCCCGAGAAGTCGCAGGCCACCATGAAGGAACTCCTGCCGCTCGTCGACATCTGCATCGCCAACGACGAGGATGCGCCCGCCGGCCTCGGCATGACCTGCGTCTCCGGTTCCCTTGCCCATGGCATCGAGGAGCGCGACACCTACGTCGAGATGGCCCGTCAGATCTGCGCCGAGTACGGCTGCAAAAAGGTCGCCTCGGTCGTCCGCAACATCTCCTGCGTCGAGCGCTCCATCTGGATGGGCATGCTCTTTGACGCCGAGAGCGGCGAGCACTGGTTCTCCCCTGCTCACGACGTGCACGTGCTCGAAGGCGTTGCCGCCGGCGACGCTTTCAACGCCGGCCTCGTCCATGCCCTCACCAACGACTTTGACCCGCAGGACGCCGTCAACTACGCGATTGCAGCCTCGATCCTCAAGCTCACCATCAAGGGCGATTCCAACTTGGTGACCGCAGACGAGATCGCAGCCGTGGCATCCGCCGCCGACGGTGGCACCCGCGTCGCCCGTTAATTCGTTCCCCATTCCGCGGGCCGCAGCTTTCCAATCCCATACCCCTGCGGCCCGCTCCCCGATTCTTCCGGTCGGGCAAAACCACCAGTCCCATTCCGGTTTTGCCTGGCATTCCCTACATGACTGGTCGAGCAGCCGGTTTTGGAATTGCTTGAACCCCAAGCAGTGCCTCCGATAACCAATCCAAAATCGGCTCCTGACCAGCATATTTGGCAATCACGCGCCCATGCGCGCCACACATCGAAAGGAACATCATGTTCGATCAGTTCTACACCACGCTTGAGTCCCTGGGTATCGTGCCGGTCGTCGTGCTCGACAAGGTCGAGGACGCCGCTCCGCTCGCCCACGCCCTTATGGCAGCTGGCATGAAGTCCGCCGAGGTCACCTTCCGCACCGCCTGCGCCGCTGAGTGCATCGCCGCCATGGCCGAGGCCGAGCCCGAGATGTGTGTTGGCGCCGGCACCGTCCTGACCGTCGAGCAGGTTGAGCAGGCCCGCGCAGCCGGTGCTAAGTTCATCGTCTCCCCGGGTTACAACGAGAACGTCGTGAAGCACTGCATCGACATCGACCTGCCCGTCCTTCCCGGCACCGTGACCCCCTCCGAGGTTACCGCAGCCGAGAACCTGGGCCTCAAGGTCACCAAGTTCTTCCCCGCGTCCCAGTATGGCGGCCTGAACACCATCAAGGCCCTCGCCGCTCCGTTTGTCGGTCACCGCTTTATGCCCACCGGCGGCGTGAGCACCGCCAACGTCGAGGAGTACCTGAGCTCCTCTGCCATCATCGCCTGCGGTGGCACCTGGATGGTCAAGCCGGCCCTGTTTGCCGACGGCGACTTCTCCAAGGTCGAGCAGATTGCCCGCGAGGCCATGGACGTCGTCAAGAAGGTTCGCGCCTAGGTTTAGCTCTCTATCGTGAAAGGGGGCGTGCCCTAGACCTCGCCCCCTTTCTTTTAAAACGGCTCGGAAGCGCGCCGTTTCCGTCACGAACAAGAACCAAAACCGTCTTGTATGCTGATAGAACGTGACGGAAGCGACACGCCCCCGAGCCGTTTTGCCTACTCGGCTGGCAATCGCGCCCAGTTGAGCCACATCGACAAAAACCGAGCCATCAAAACAGCTGCGGCGCCGTCTGGAGGAATGGACCCTTGCTTCCGGTCTTTTCCTCCAAGCGGCGCCGCAGCTTTTTTGTGCCCCGGTAGCGTCTCGCACTTGCGGTGAAATACGGACTGTTTACGCCATCAGAGCCGCAAAACAATTCCTATTTCACTGCAACTAATGAGGGGAACGAGTTAGATGGCCGAGTCTTTGGACAGCTCAAAGTAGTCGGGATGCAAGGCGATAACCGGGCCCTGCTCCTCGGGCATCAGGTGCAAGTGTGTCTCTGCCAGATAACTCGCCGCATCGGTATCGCCCCTCTTAATGGCCTCGAGAATCCGGCGATGCTGCCGACGAATCGGCTCCCAATCCAAATCCTGCGACACCATACGCAACCAGTTGTATCGCTCAAAATGCGTGTTGATGCTCTTCATCCAATCCCACAACATGTGACGACCGGCAATCTCAAAACATGTCTCATGGAACAGGTTGTCCAGATCGAAAAAGCGACGCGTTTCGCTATGGTCGAGCGACTCGGACTCGGCAAGAATCTGCTCAAGCCGATGCTTTTGCTCGGGCGTGGCGGCAGAACAGCATTTAATGAGTACGCTTCTCTCGAGTTTCTCGCGCAAGAAACAGGCGTTCTCGGCACGCTCCATGCTGATTTTTGAGACATAGGTACCGCTTTTGGGACGCGTTTCCACCAGCTCCTGCTCGCGCAGACGCACAAAGGACTCGCGAATGGGTGTGCGCCCGATTCCCGTCTCTTTTTCCAGACCAATCGCCGAAAGGCGCGTGCCGGGCTTGAGCTCGGCATAGATGATCTTGGACCGCAATGCGTTGTACGCCTGGTCTTGCAGGCTCTGATAATGCTGGTGTTCCATAAAGCCCTCAGATGAAGCCACGGTTTGTCGAATATCACCACGTAATACTATCGCATCCCCCGCCCCCTCATAAGTTGCGGTGGAATAGTTCCTGCTCAAAGCCTTCAGCAGCAAAAACAGGAACTATTCCACCGCAACTTCCAACAGTCTTTTTGGGACGGGGCTCTTTTAGCTACCCTGACCCGCAGATCGGCCCCCTTGCCACAAAAGTGGCCCATCTACTACGTTAACACGGATAGCCTCGGCCATACCGAAAACCGTGAAAACAAAACCGCAGGTAGACAGCTTGTCGATTTTCGAAAAAGCCGGCTATGGTTGACCTCTGCGGCTTAAACGTAGTAGATAGGCCCTATTCGTGGCACAGCACTACTCCATCCCAAATTGGCACCCCGAGCCCTCGTGAGTTGCCAACAAGCTGTTCGCCCAGCGCTTTATCCGCGCGGCATTCGGAAAATAGCACCACCGCAAGAACCCGCGAACAGCGCTATACGTTGCTATATCTCACTATACTTTGCTATATCTTGCTATACTTTGCTATATCTTGCTATATCTTGAGCAAAGGTGGCTCACATGCAAACAAACCCTTTTAAGCCCACAGCAGGTAAAACACCTCCCACGATTATCGGCCGCGAAGATGTGCTCGAAGAATTCAATGAGGGCCTCGTCAACGGGCCTGGTGCCCCGGGGCGCCTAATGCGCATAGCCGGCGTCCGTGGAACGGGCAAGACGGTCCTCCTTGACGAGTGCTCACGTTTGGCGCAAAGCCGTGGCTGGACGGTCATAAAAGAGGTCGCAACCGAGGGACTTTGCCAACGCATTCTCGAACAGCTGCAGCCCAAATTCCAGGCCAAACACGCCAGATTTGAGCCCACCGTAGCTGGCATATCCATCGGCAGCATAGACATTGAGCGAATCGGTCCATCGCTACGCGACGCCATGAGACAGACAATATCCAAGAATGAAAATGGCCTGCTCATCACTCTCGACGAGGTTCAAGACGCAGAGCTCGATGAGGTCCGAACGCTCTCCATTGCGATTCAGCAGGTTATCGGCGAAGACCTTGATATAGCCTTTGTTTTTGCTGGGCTGCCTTCGATGATTGAAAGCATCATCAACGGAAAGACACTTGCGTTTTTGCGCCGCGCCCTCCCCTTTGACCTGAAGGCTGTGGCAGTAACCGAAGTGTCGTACTCCCTCGAGGAAACCATTGAAGCGTCTGGCATGGAGTTGCAGCCAGGTATTGCCGGCCAACTTGCCGAGGCAACGCAGGGCTATCCTTTCATGATCCAACTCGTTGGATACTACGCATGGCAGTTGGCAAGACGCGCACATACAACGATTATTGGAGAAGAAGAAGCCGAGCGTGGCATTGCAACGGCACGCGAACGCTTCTGCGCCATGGTGATTGAGCCCGCGCTGCAGCGCATTCCGCCCACGTGCATCGCTTATCTGCTGAGCATGGCGTCTTTGGGGCAGACGAGCTCGACCAGCATGGTTGCCGATGCCCTAAACAAAACGCCTCAACAGGTGAGTTCCGTCCGCAGCCGCCTGTTAAGAGAATCGATTATCGAGGCTCCCTCGTACGGCAAGGTCTCATTTGCCATCCCCTACATGCGCGACTACCTCTACGAGCACAAAGCCGAACTGGAAGTTGAACTGTAGAAACGGCAACTGCCCTGCAAGACGAAAACCGTTTTCGTACGGATTAAAGCAGACGTAAACGATTTTCGTCTTGATTTGCGTACGGAATTAAGACGTAAATTGCGCTTTCGTACGCTTATTACCAGACGCAAATTGTTTTCGTCCGGCCATGCGTCCCCAATCTAGACGAAAAGAGCCCCGAGCTCAAAAATCGGGGCTCGATGTAAGTTCTAGGGTGTCAGAAGTTACATCAGCCGCTTACGGCCGCTCTGTCTATCTCTCCGAGCGGGACGGGCGCCGATGCCCTGATCTCTG
Organism: Collinsella aerofaciens; assembly: GCA_048447565.1. GTDB lineage: Bacteria > Actinomycetota > Coriobacteriia > Coriobacteriales > Coriobacteriaceae > Collinsella > Collinsella aerofaciens_CE. The sequence continues at coordinate 91,372 of DBGAXC010000003.1, forward strand.
CCATGTCGAGGTGCGAGATCAAATCCTTGGCGCGCTCGCCGGAGTGGTATGCCTTGTTCGGCGCCACCTTCCTGTAGAGCTTCTTGAGCTTCGTCTTCCCCTTGTTGCCCGGCGGCATCTCCGTCTCAGGTGGCAGCCCTAGGAAGGACAGGACGCCGGGCAGGTCGCACAGCATCACGTCCTCGATGTCGGCCTTGGCCGCCAGGTCGACGACTCTCTGCGCTGTCGGCGAGATGTTCGGGGTGCTGCTACCGCCCGCTGGTTCGGAAGCTGGCGGGCAGTAGCGGGCAGTAGCGGCAGTAGCGGTGTGGCTCGATAGGCCCGAATATCCGTAAGGAAGGTGCTCGCTCTCATATGTGCTGATATGCCTCGCCTCGCGAACCTTGGGATGCTTCCTGAGGTAATCCCTCAATTCGAGCCACTCTTTATGCTCATAACGCTTCGAAATCGTTTCCCCGTCGACAGTTTCCTTCACATAATGGTATGTTCGAACGCCTTCGAACTTGCCGAACCCGTTCTCGACGCTGAAGTTTCTGAACCAGCGCGAAAACCCATTCAGGTCCATGAAGTTGACTTGGGGATGCCTGTCTTTCGTTCGTTCGAATGAGTGGACGAGCGGAGTGCCTTTGACTTGTTCCAGGCCGAAGGCTTCCATTTCGCGGGCCTGCTCCTTTTTCCAGAATTCGAGATACGACGTCAGCGTCTCGCTTATCGAGATCCTCCGCACGCTTTTCTTGCTTTTGGGCGAGCGAACGCTTCGATCGGCCGCGAACTGCTGCTCAATGAGGATGCTTCTGTTCTCGACGGAGACATCGGACCACGTCATCCCGAGGGCTTCTGCCCTTCTCATGTCGGTGTCGAGCATGAGCATCACGCATGTGATGTGCGCGTCCGGTTCTCGATTGAGTAGGATGTCGAGTAGGCGAGCGGCGTGATGGTTCCTTCGCGGTTGTCGTGGAACTTTTTTGCGTACGAGCCGACGGTGTCCCTCGATTTTTGGACGTAGGTGCCGCTGTTGAGTTCTGCCTTGTAGGCTTCGAGTGCGGCGTCGACCTCTCGGCTTTTGGTGGTATGTATGGTCTGCCACGGCGAATAGCGGTATTTGCCCGTGACCGGATCCTTGCCGAGGCTGTGACGGTAGCGCCACGTGTATTTGTCGCGGCGTTGCTTCGTTCCTTTGCCCATGACGAGAGGTCGGTCGTTCATCGTGTTCCTTGCCTGAAGTGCCTGAGAATCGCGCTCGGTTGCGCGGAATGGCGCAAAGGGCTGGGGCGGGTGGGCATTACCCTTGGTGGTAGGCCCTGCGTGGGGTCACACCCCAAGGGTAATGCTCCGCCTGACCGCTTTCAAGCTCGTTGTGGGTCGAATTTGGGTCGAATTATTCCGCGTACTTTTCTTTCGTAAATCTATGAAAACATCAAATGACCTGGAGTTATATTGACTTCAATTTGGGTCGAAATGTCTGAATGAAACAACGTCGTAGCGACCTCATAACCCGAAGGTCGGTGGTTCAAATCCGCCCCCTGCGACCATGAAACTTCAGGTCGGAAGCATAAAAGCTCCCGACCTTTTTCTTTGTCTAGGGGTTTCGGCATCTCTCGTTCTTTGGGTACCTCGAGGCGGGCAATCAGATAGATGCTTACGAGTATCATAGGGTCTTTTTACGTCGCGGTCGTGTCTCGTACTGGTGCGCCGCTCTTTGTGGGACGTGTCACTTTGCCATAGGTTGTCCGGCGGCGGGGCGCAGGTCGTTCCCCGTGGCGTCGCTCCTTTCGACGCTACGCTGCCTGGCTACTCGTTCCACTGGTGCTTTTTCATGTCGACGCAGCCGTTGTCTCGGAAGGCGACTCCTTCCTCCGTCAGTAGTGCTCGCTGGTCGGGGAAGTTTGGCGCGAGGCGTCCCGCGTGGTTGACGACGCGGTGGCAGGGATAATCGCCGTAGCGATCCGCCTCGCTCAGCACCGCTCCGACCAGGCGAGAGTTTTTCTCCCTGCCGATGAGGCGCGCTATCTGACCGTACGAGGCGACGCATCCCGCCGGAATCTCTGCCACGACGGAGAGAATCTCATAAACCAAATCTTCGTCCAGGACTTTTCCCATCGTATCGCTCCCGTGTTCGCTTTTGCCTTCGGGGGCGCGGCGCCGATCACCCGTGCTGCGATTTTCGCAGCTCCCCTTACCGAAGCATCGAGGGAAAGCGCGTGCGTGTCAAGGTTGTCTGGTCCAGTTGCTGGCTCGATGCCTCGAGATGTTCGCCTCAAGTGCGACCTGCCCCTATTGGAAAAGGATGCCGAAGATGTATTTGGTGATGGCGGAGCGGCGGATGACCCCCACGAGTTTGCCCTCGTCATCAACCACAGGAAGCTTCTTGAACTTCTTCTTCGCCAGCAGCGCGGCGACGCGGGCGATGCTCTGCTCGGGACGGGCACACACTACCTGGCGCGTCGCGAAATCCATGACGCAGCGATCCTTCAGGTCTTCGATGCGCTGCTCAAGGCTCTGATCGTCGAAGTACAGCATGGACGCGTCGCCGCCCGTGAAGATGGTGTGAGCGCGATGCTGCGCGATGGCTCCCATGACATCGCCGTCGGAGATGAACCCGACCACCTGGTTGCGCTCATCGATTACGGGCATGCTGCTCACCTCGTTTTCGGCGAGCATGCGCACCACGTCGGAAATCGTGCAATCCTGCGTGCAGGTGAACGGCTCTTCAATCATGATGCTCGAAACGGGCGTCCCCTCGAGCTCGAGCGGGATGCGCTCGGACAGAATCTCGGACATCGCTTATGCCTCCTTCGTTTTCGGTGCGGTTTTCTTGGTGCGCACGCTGAATATGGCGCAGATAAGGGAAACGAGGCCGATTGCCGCGCACACCTTGTAAGCGACGCCCGCGCCCACGGCGGTGGCTACTTGGATGCTCGCATCGACGCCGGCCGACGCGGTGACGCTTGTCATGACCGTGATGATGAGCGCCGTGCACAAACCGCCGGCGACCTGGCGGCCGGTGTTCGCGATGGCGTTGCCGTGGGCGATCATGTCATTTTTCAAGGCATTGACACCCCATGTGTTCACCGGCATGTTCGCGAGCGACTGGCCGGCGGACTGCAGCATGCAGAACAGCGCAACCACCAAGATGGGCGTGTTTACCGTCGAAAGCGAGAGCAGGAACAGGGCGCCGGTCATGAGGGCCAGGCCGACGATCGAGATGGCACGCGGACCGAACTTGTCGAACACCACGCCGGAGATAGGGCTGATGATGATGCCCACCGCCGCGGCGGGAAGCATGGCCATGCCGGTTTCGAAGGCCGAAGCGCCAAGCGAGGTTTGCAGCAGCAACGGCAACAGCGTGTTGGTGACCAGGCATGCGGCGTTGATGAGCGTGACGATGATGGCGGCCACGCGGAACTCGCGCGTCTTGAGCGTGCCCAGTTGAAGCAGCGGGTCCTCGATTTTGCCCTGGCGTACGACGAACAGCACCAAGCACACGACACCCGCGACGATCGAGCCGAGCACCACGGGGTTGCCCCAACCCATCGACGAGGCGCTCGAGAACCCGTAGAGAAGTCCGCCGAAGGCGATGGTGGAGAGGACGACCGAGGGCAGGTCGAGCTTGGGGTTCTTCAGCTCGCCCACGTTTTTCAGCATGAACACGCCCAGCACCAGCACGAGAATTGCGAGGGGGACGATGGCGCCGATCATGGTGCGCCAGCCGTACGTGTCGATCACCGCGCCGCCTACGACGGGGCCGACCGCGGGACCCGCCGACATGACGATGCCCGCCATGCCCATAGCCGTTCCTCGTTTCTCGACGGGGAACACCAGCATGGGAACCACCGAGACAAGCGGCATGAGCACGCCTGAGCCCGCCGCTTGCAACACGCGACCGATGATGAGGAACAGGAAATCAGGGGCTGCGGCGCACAGCAGCGTGCCCAGCGCGAACACCAGCGTCGCCCCGAAGAATAGCGCGCGGGTGCTGAACTTGTCGATAAGGAACGCCGAAACGGGGACCATGATGCCGCTCACCAGCGGGTATATGGACATGATCCACTGGGCAGTCGAGGCATCGATGGCGAAATCGGACATGATGACCGGCAGCGCAGGCGACATCACCGTTTGGTTCAGTAGCGCCAAGAAGGCACCCAGGACGACGACCGCGACGATGCGGATCTGGGTACCGGTAATGCGCCCATTGGCGGGCGCGACCGTACAATTATCAGACATAAGCTTCCTTCGTATCTATTCGATTCTTCGCCGAAGGCGCGCCGGCCCACGGGCGAAATAACATGCACGTGCTATGCGTGCATCAGATACGACAGGAAGAAAGCGGCTGCTCAGAGCGCACTTGGGGAACAACAGGAGAGGCCCCGTATACCAGGGGCCGCCGAATTGCGATGTATGCTTTGGTCAAATCCTTCATAGCGGGGAGGTATTCTAGCAGCCGTCTTCGCCCCTTTCAAGGGATGTAACCCAGACGTTGATTTTCTTCACCGAGGCGCCATCGTTGACGGGTGGCGTGCTTCTCTATCGCCACACCGCGGGGCGAGGGAACGCCGCGGCGAGCTTGTACATCGGCTATGTGTGCAGCTGCGAGCGTGTCGCCGGCGCGCGCTGGGCGCCAGTCCGATCCGGCCGACTCTTGCCGACGGTCGGTCGCCGTCCTCCTCCATCTCCGCCTGCTCTGTTTTTGCTCGGCTCCCTTGTCGTATCATGGACGGACGAGAATTGAGCGAAGGCAGTACGTATGAACATCCAGATATTCGGCACGAAGAAAAGCTTCGATACTAAGAAGGCGCAGCGCTATTTCAAGGAACGTCGTGTGAAGTTCCAGTTCATCGACTTGAAGGAAAAGGGGATGAGCAAAGGCGAGCTCGAAAGCGTGGCGCGCGCCGTCGGCGGGATCGACGCTGTGATCGATCCAAAGGCGAAAGATGCCGACACGGTTGCGCTCGTACAGTATCTTGCTGCCGACCAGAAGTTCGAAAAGGTGCTCGATAACCAGCAGATTCTTCGTGAGCCCATCGTTCGCAACGGCCGCCAGGCAACCGTTGGCTACGAGCCTGACGTGTGGAAGGGCTGGGAATAAAGCGGCTGGGAATAAAGTGAAGCGCCCACGCCCGTGGTTTTATCCACGGACGCGGGCGCTTGCGTAAGACGTCTCTTGTCGTTTGAGTGGAGCGCCCCGGCGGCGCTGAACAACGCGCCCCGGTGACGTGGCTGAACTCGGGGCTCTTTGTGCCGCACATCTATGAGAGGAGAAATTCGATGCGTACGTGCGCTACTCCATGTAGCCACCCTGAATGGCGGAAACTGCATGCTCGGTAAAGAACTTGAGCGTGCCGGAGGTGTAACGATTAGCCTTGGGCTTCCAAGCGGCTCGGCGCTCGGCCAGGACGGCGTCGACCTCGGCCGGCTCCATCTCCTTGCCGGCGATGCCCACGATGGACAGCGAGCGCTCGGGGATGTTGATTCGGATAAGGTCGCCCTCCTCAATCAGGGCAATCGGACCGCCCACAGCGGCCTCGGGCGAAACGTGACCGATAGCCGGGCCCTTGGAGGCGCCGGAGAAGCGGCCGTCAGTGATCAGGGCAATGCTCGCGCCCAGCTCGGGGTCGCTGGCGATAGCTTCGGTGGTGTAGAACATCTCGGGCATACCGGAACCCTTGGGTCCCTCATAGCGAATGATAACGGCATCGCCGGGCTTGACCTCGTGCGTCAGGACGGCGTGAATGGCGTCCTCCTCGCAGTCGAACGGACGGGCCTTGAGCGTAGCCTGGAACATCTCGCGCGGAACGACGGTGTGCTTGACGACCGCGCCCTCGGGAGCAAGATTGCCGTGGAGGATGGCGATGGAACCGTCGGTGCCGAAGGCCTGGTCAAACGGACGGATGATGTCCTCGCGCTTGAGATTCCACTTCTCAAGGTAACGACCGCACTTCTCGTAGTAACCGTTGTTCTTGAGGTCCTCGAGGTTCTCGCCGAGAGTCTTGCCGGTGGCGGTCATAACGTCGAGGTGGAGCATCGACTTGATCTCCTCCATGATGCGCGGCACGCCGCCCGCATAGTAGAAGAACTGCGCCGGCCACTCACCTGCGGGACGGACGTTGAGCAGGTAGTGGGCGCCACGGTGCAGGCGATCGAAATCGTCGGCGGACATCTCGATGCCAAACTCGCGGGCGATCGCGGGAATGTGCAGCAGCGAGTTGGTGGAACCGGAGATGGCGCCGTGGACCATGATGAGATTCTCGAAGGACTCCTTGGTCACGATGTCGCGGGGGCACAGGTTGTGCTCGGAGAGCCACACGGACTGACGGCCAGCCTCGCGCGCAAACTCACGCAGATCGGAGCTGGTTGCGGGCAGCAGAGCCGTGCCGGGGAGCATAAGGCCCAGGGCCTCGGCGGTAACCTGCATGGTCGAGGCGGTACCCATAAAGGAGCAGGCGCCGCAGCTGGGGCATGCGTTGTGCTTGGCAAACTCGAGCTCCTCGCGGGAAATCTCGCCGCGCTCATAGCGGGCCGAGATGGCGCCGAGCTGCTCCAGGGTCAACAGATCGGGACCGGCATCCATGACACCGCCGGTAACGACGATGGAGGGGATGTTGATGCGGCCCATGGCCATAAGGTTCGCAGGCAGGCCCTTATCGCAGCTGGCAACAAAGACACCGGCGTCGAACGGGGTGGCCTTGGCATGAATCTCGATCATGTTGGCGATCATGTCGCGACTGGGCAGCGAGTAGTTGATGCCGTCGTGGCCCTGGGCCTCGCCGTCGCAGATATCGGTGCAGAAGTAACGGGCACCATGACCGCCAGCCTCGGCAACGCCGGCACGGACCTCCTCGACCAACTCAAACAGGCCGGCAGAACCCGGATGCGAGTCGCCGAACGTCGACTCGATAATGACCTGCGGCTTGTCCAGATCCTCGATGGACCAGCCAGAGCCCAGACGCAGCGGGTCCATCTCGGGGCTGATGGTGCGGAACTTGCCGGAACGCGGCTGCAGCTTGGCAACCAGGTCGGCTGCCTCCTGCTGAATCTGTGCCTTGGTCTTCTCGTCCATGATGCTCTCCTCTTTTGATTTGAACGGTTGTACCAATCGTTGGTTAATGAATCAGGTGTAAATGGGTACCGAGCGATGCGCTCGGCAAAAGATGCTTAGCCACGCGAACTAGGCGAAGAACGAAATCACCAGGGCGCAGGCAAGACCCGAAAGGCCGATGAGCGTCTCCATAACGGTCCAGGACTTGAGGGTGGTCTTCTCGTCAATCTCCAGGAACGAGGAGCACATCCAAAAACCGGCATCGTTGACGTGCGAGAGGGCCGTGGCACCGCCGCAGATGGCAAGACAGATGGCGGCACGCATGAGCACCGAAGCGCCGGCGACTGCAGGCATGGCTGCCATAATGCCCGATGCCATGGTCATAGCGACGATGGAGCTGCCGACAGAGGCACGCACCATGACGGCAATCAAAAAGGCAACAACCACCAAAGGCAGCGGTGAAGCCTCGAGCATGGGACCAATAACCTGACCCAAGCCGCAGTCCTGCAGCATCCAGCGAATGACGCCGCCGCAAGCGATAACCAGCAAGATCATGCCGACGGGCTTAAGAGAGCGGTCGAGCAAGGCCTTGAGCTCGGCGCCGGAGTAGCCGCGGCGCGCGCCCAGCAGATACATCGCGACGAGCGTGGCGAGCGTCAAAGCGACGAACGGCTTGCCCAGGAAGGCGAGAATCGAAGCGAGCTCGGCGGGCATGGGGATATAAGAGGACAGTGTGCCCAGCAAAATCAGACAAAGCGGCGTGAGCACGATGGCAAGCACCATGCCAAAGGAGGGAAGCTCCTTTTCGTCGCTCGCGCCCTCGGCAGAGGTAAAGTGCTCCGGAACATCGGTAAAGATGCGACCGCCCACGTTGCGGCCCCAGATGACGCCGGCGATCGCCATGGCGATGAAGGCGGTGGGGATACCGACGAGAATCATGGTGCCCAGGTCGACACCGAGCGTGCCGGCGACCAAAACCGACCCGGCCGATGGCGGCACAAACGCATAGCCAGCGGCAAGTCCCGCAAGCAGCGCGATGCCGTAGTAGAGCGTCGACTTTTTGGTCTGCGATGCCACGCTAAACGCAAGTGGGATCAAAACGACCACGCCGGCCTCAAAGAACACCGTAGTGCCGATAACCAGACCGGTAATTCCCAGCGCCCAGCTGGAATGACCCTGCCCAAAGGTATCGATGAAGGTCTGGGCGATCTTCTTGGCGCCGCCGCTCTCTTCAAGAATCTGACCAAACATCGAGCCCAGGCCAATGAGCAGGGCGATGTTTTGCAGCGTGGTGCCCACGCCCTTGGCGACAGTGTCCGCCACCAGGTCGAGCGGCATACCGGCGCCGATGCCGATCGCGAGCGCCGAGACCATCATCGAAAGCACGGGATGCAGCTTGAACTTAATGATGAGCGCAAGCAGCAGCGCAATGCCCACGATGGCGGCGATGACCAGCCTGGTGGGATCAGCCATAAACGTTGGGTCTGACATCTTTCCTCCAATTCATCAGACCTTTTGAATTCGTCTGATGACTATAGCGTGTTTTGGAAAGGTCTGATGTTTCATTTTGAAATTTGTTCGAAATACATCTGATGTATTTGGTGAACGGTCGGAAAAGAGCTGCGAACGGCATATATGTGGCAGCTGATTCATGTCAAGCCGTCTGCATAGCGTTCGCAGTGTGCTAAAATAGCTCAGATGAATTCTTTTGATATGAGGTGAAGCGTGGCACGAGCCGATTCGGGACTCCCCGAGCAGATTTCAGAGAAAATCATTCAACTGATCCTGGATGAGCATCTTGAACAAGGCGATCGCCTGCCCAAGGAGGCCGTGCTCGTCGAGCGCCTGGGCGCCGGCAGGAGCACGGTGCGCGAGGCCATGAAGCTGCTGCAGTCGCGCAATATCGTGCGCATTAAGCAGGGTTCGGGCACCTATGTGGCGTCAAACCCCGGCGTTGCCGACGACCCGCTGGGCTTTACCTTTATCGACGACAAGCAGCGTCTGGCGCGCGACCTACTCGAGGTGCGCTTTATGATCGAGCCGCAGATGGCCAGCATGGCCGCAGAGCACGCAACTAACGACCAGGTCGTCTGTATCAAAGAGCTCTGCGACGAATCCGAGCGCCTGGCCGAGGCCGGTGAGGATTACTCCGCCGCCGACACCGCGTTCCACAATGCCATTGCCGAAAGCTCCGGAAACCTCGTCGTTCCCCGCCTGATGGGCGTGCTCAAGGCATCCGTCCCCCTCTTTATCGACGTGACCGGCAAAAAGCTCGTCGAGGAAACTATCCGCACGCACCGCGATGTGGCCGACGCCATCGCCTCGCGCAACCCCACCGCCGCGCACGACGCGATGTATCTGCACCTGGTGTATAACCGCAACATGATCGCAGAGGGCACGCAGGCAAAAAGCGAGTAGAGGTCCGCACGGCAGGGGCTTTTCTGCCGTTCACCTTTTAAAAGTGAACGTTCACCTGATTTTAGGAAATAAGGGGTGCCTGTTGCGCCGCTTCTCCTATACTGAGCTTGTACTAAAAGTAAGATAAATATAGATGAACGTTTCTTTTGAAAGGATCGCTATGTCTGATCTTATGGACAGCTTCCGTCTGGACGGCAAGGTCGCACTGGTAACCGGCGCCACCTATGGCATTGGCATGGCTATCGCCGAGGCGCTCGGAGAGGCTGGCGCCAAGATCGCCTTTAACGCACGTCACGCCGACAAGGTAGCCGAGGCCGAGAAGCACTACCGCGAGCTGGGCTTTGAGGCTCATGGTTACGTGGCAGACGTCACCGACGAAGCCGTCGTTGCCGAGCTCATCGCCAAGATCGAGGCCGACTTTGGCACCACGCCCGACATCCTGGTCAACAACGCCGGCGTTATCCAGCGCACCCCGATGCTCGACATGAGCGCCGAGGACTTCCGCCGCGTCGTCGATATTGACCTCAACGCACCGTTTATCGTGTCCAAGGTCTGCCTGCCCGGCATGATCGCCAAGGGCCACGGCAAGATCATCAACATCTGCTCGATGATGAGCGAGCTGGGTCGCGAGACCATCGCCGGCTATGCCGCCGCCAAGGGCGGACTCAAGATGCTCACCAAGAACATCTGCTCGGAGTTTGGCGAGGCCAATATCCAGTGCAACGGCATTGGACCCGGCTACATCGCCACGCCGCAAACCGCACCCCTGCGCGAGACGCAGCCCGACGGCAGCCGCCACCCGTTTGACCAGTTCATCATTGCCAAGACGCCGGCCGCCCGCTGGGGCACGCCCGAGGATCTGAAGGGCCCCGCCGTGTTCTTGGCTTCCGACGCGTCGAACTTCGTCAACGGCCACATCCTCTACGTCGACGGCGGCATCCTCGCATACATTGGAAAGCAGCCGCAGTAAGACGTCTGGGCGAGGCGGCGGACGATAAGGTCTGCTGCTCGAACAGTCCTGACTCGCACGAAGAGCACATTAAGTGCTCTTCGGCTCGTGCGGAACTCGCGACAGACCTTATCGTCCACCGCCCGCAGAGCGGCTTCTCTGCTGGAGATGCCATGCAACATAACGAACCATTAATTTAGAAAATAGTGGAAGGTTACCTATCATGAAAATCGCTCTGATCAATGAGAACTCTCAGAACTCCAAGAACCCTATGATTGAGGCTGCGCTTAAGAAGGTTGTCGAGCCCATGGGCCACACCGTCTTTAACTATGGCATGTATGCCGATGCCGACTCCAAGCCCCTCACCTACGTGCAGAACGGCATCCTTGCCGCCGTGCTGCTCAACTCCGGCGCTGCCGACTACGTCGTGACCGGCTGCGGCACCGGCGAGGGCGCCATGCTCGCCTGCAACTCCTTCCCCGGCGTGCTGTGTGGCCACGTTGCCGACCCGCTCGACGCCTACACCTTTGCCCAGGTCAACGATGGCAACGCCGTCGCCATGCCCTTCGCCCTCAAGAACGGCTGGGGCCAGGAGCTCAACCTTGAGTACACCTTCGAGAAGCTCTTTGGCTTTGGTTCGGGAAACGGCTACCCCGCCGAGCGCGTTGAGCCCGAGCAGCGCAACAAGAAGATCCTCGACGGCGTGCGCGCTGTGACCATGCGCCCGCTCGTCGACGTCCTGGGCGAGATCGATCAGGACCTGGTGAAGGGCGCACTTGCCGGCGAGCACTTCCAGGAGTACTTCTTTGCCAACGCAACCGACGAGGCCATCATCGCCAAGGTCAAGGAGATCCTGGGCCTCTAATCGCACGGCTCATTGCTGCCAACGCAAGCGGAGGTCGTCCCACGTACGGAACGACCTCCGCTTTTTGCTATCTGTCGACTGGCGCCGCAGGGACAGGCGCCATGCATCAAGGGGTTGACTAGAGCTCGCAGGCAACCTTGTAGCCATCGCCGATGGCATCGCGGATGTTGCCACACTTCTGGGCATCGCCCAGCACGTGGGTGGTAACGCCGGCTGCCGCCAGGTCGTCGGCCAACTTGGTATTGGGACGGTAGCCCATGGCAAGCACCAACGTATCGGCACCGGTGATGGTGTGGACCTCGCCGTCCTTTTCGTAGCTGATGGTATCCTCGGTGATCTCGGTCACCTTGGCCTCGGTCAGCACGTGGACACCCTTGGAGAGCATGCGCGTGATGAGCACCGCGCGGCCGGCGCCGCCCTCGTTGGCGGCGAGCGTCTTGGTCATCTCGATGACGGTGACATCGCGATTGGCCGGCGAGAGGTCATTGACCAGCGGGGCCAGATAATCGGCCGTCTCGCAGCCGACGGTGCCGCCGCCCACGATGACGATCTTCTTGCCCGGGAAAGCCTTGCCACCCAGCAGGTCGTCAGCCCTCATAACCTGCTTAAAGCCCTGCATAAAGGCCGGAGCGATGGGCTCGGCACCATAAGCCAGGACAACCTCGTAGCCGGCGTAGTCGCGCTGAATGTCCTCGGCCGAAAGCTCGGTACCAAAGACGCATGTGACGCCGACCTCGGCCAGGCGACGGTACTGATACTTAATCACGCGGGTGAGTTCCTGCTTTGCCGGCGGAACGGCTGCGATGCGCATCTCGCCGCCCGGTTCGTCCTGTTTGTCCACGAGCACCACGTTATGACCGCGCTTGGCGGCAATGTAGGCTGCCTCCATGCCCGCAGGACCAGCGCCCACAACCAGTACGTTCTTAGCCTCGGCGGCAGGCTCGTAGCCGGCCTCGTCGCGCTCCACGTCCGGGTTGACGGTGCAGGAGATGCGCTTGCCAAACATAATGCCGTTCAGGCAGCGCAGGCAGCCAATGCAGGGGCGGATGTCGTCGGCGTTGCCGGCAGCGGCTTTGTTGCAGAACTCGGCATCGCACAGATTGGCGCGGCCCATCATGCAAATGTCGGCAGCGCCGTCCTCGATCAGCTCCTCGGCAATCCAGGCCTCGTTGATACGGCCGACGGTGGCGACGGGAATGTTGACGTGCTTTTTGATCTCGCGCGAGCAGGCGGCGTGCGAGGCCTGCTGGGTACCGGCGGCGGGAATCGCAGAGCCGCGCTTGATGGTGGTGCCGCCCGAGACATGAATCATGTCGACGCCGGCCTTCTCCAGGCGACGCGAGACGTAGATCATGTCGTTGAGGGTCAGACCGCCGTCGGTGTACTCATCGCCCGAGATGCGGACGTCGATGATAAAGTCCTTGCCGCAGCGCTCGCGAATCTCGGCGATGACCTCGAGCAGGAAGCGCATGCGGGCGTCGAGCGAGCCACCGTACTCGTCGGTGCGCTTGTTGTAGAGCGGAGTCAAAAAGCCGCCGAGCATACCGTGGGCGTGCGCCGCATGGACCTCGACGCCATCGACGCCAGCCTTCTGCATACGAACGGCAGCGTCACCGAACTGATGCGTGAGCTCGTGGATCTCATCCACCGTAATGGGGCGCGGCGCCTCGCGGGCATAGGACGGGCCCACAAAGGACGGAGCGATCAGGCGCGGCGTGCCCGGAATGTTAAAGGCCATGTAGGCGGGGTGGAAGAGCTGCGGCATGATCTTGCAGCCATACTCGTGGACGGCCGCGGCGAGCTTTTCCCAGCCGGGGATAAACGTGTCGTCGTAGCAGCACATGTCACCCGGCAGATAGGTATAGGTGGGCTCGACCGTCACGACCTCGGTGATGATGAGGCCCACGCCGCCCTTGGCGCGGGCACGGTAATGATCGACCAAGTCATCGGTCACATAGCCATGATCGGCCAGGTTGGTGGACACCGGCGGCATAAAGACGCGGTTCTTGACCTCGGTTGTACCGACCTTGATCGGGCTAAAGAGCATCGGATAGGCAGAGGACTCCATACAGGCTTCCTTTCGTTTGAGCCGCTCGGCGGCAGTTGCTAACGTACCTATCGTACCAGCAACTGCACAACACCCGACCGCACGCACTCCCCTGCCTACGTATCGACCCACAAAAAAGTTGCGGTGAGATACGGAGCAATCGAGGCTTTTGACAGCCAAAACAGTCCGTATTTCACCGCAACTGATGGATGGGATGTGTTAGAGGCCCAGGTAGCTGGTCATGCCTTCGACGGCGAGCTTGGCGCCTGCCACGGCATGAACCACGGTGAGCGGGCCGTTAACCACGTCGCCGGCGGCAAAGACGCCAGGCACGGTGGTCATACCGTACTCGTCGACCGAAAGAAGGCCGCGATGATCGGTCTCCAGACCGCCCGTCGTAAGCACAAGCTTGTCCTTGGGCACCTGCGAAGCCGCGATCACAACTGTGTCGGCGGACACATGGTCGAGCTCTTCCTCATAGCCCACCACGTTGTTGTCCTCGTCAAAGATAGCCGTCTCGAACACCGGACCGTTATCGTCGATGGCGCAGATCGCCTTGCCGCACACAATCTCGGCACCGTCAAGCTCGGTCAGCTCCACCTCGTCATCGATGGCCGAGATATGGCGCGATCGAGCATACACGGTGACCTTACGAGCACCCGAGCGCAGCGCCGTGCGGGCCACATCCATGGCCACGTTACCGGCACCGATGACCGCCACATTCTGTCCGATCGCCACACTCGAAGGATCAACCAGGTAATCGATACCAAACAGCACGTTGCCGCGCGACTCGCCGGGAATACCCAACTTGCGAGCTCGCCAGGTACCGGTACCGACAAAGACCGCGTCGTAGCCGTCACGTAGCAGGTCATCGATGTGCAGTGCGCCGCCGATGGTGGTCGAAGGGCGCACGCGCACGCCAAGCGAGCACATCACGTGACGGTACTTTTGCACGAGCGCACGGGGCAGGCGGAACTCGGGGATACCGTACTCCAGTACACCGCCGACCTCGGGGCGCTGTTCAAATACCGTGACGGCACAGCCCAGCTGGGCCATCTTAATGGCCACGGTAATACCGGCAGGACCGGAACCGACCACAGCAACCTGTTTGCCGCACGACGGCGCGGGCGTCCACTCCTTACGATCCAAATACGCTGTCGAGATATAGTTCTCGATGCTCGAGAAATGCACGGGTGTGCCCTTGCGGCCCTGGATGCAAGCACCCTCGCACTGGCCCGAATGGTTGCACACCATGGAGCAGACCGCGCTCATGGGATTATTCTGGAACAGCAGCTCGCCCGCCTCTTCTAGACGACGCTGTTTGAACAGGTCGATGACCCGCGGAATAGGCGTCTGAACCGGGCAGCCCTTAATCTGACAGAACGCCCTTTTACAACCTAGGCAACGATTCGCCTCTTCGACAATGTGGATAGCCACGCAACTCCCCTTTTTAATGCAATCCAATGGGGCGACGATAAAGACCCTTCACCGCCGCCCCCATACAGGTAATCTCAATCTGCCGACACGGCAAAAGCCAATGCTATAACTCACGATGCGAAGCCCCGCAGCGAGCGGACATGTGCTCGAGTGTCGCCAGGCAGTCAGCCGCCGTCGCCGGCACGCTGTTCTCGACCACGCAGGGAATCCCAGGGCAGGCGGCAGCCGCCCAGGCCACCACGGGCTCAAAGTCATATCGTCCCGTCTCGCCCACGCCATGACACACCAAGCGCGAACCCGTACCGTCGCACCAACCGGCTTCGTCCTCGTTGTCGACGACCTCAAAATCCTTGGCGTGCAGCACGCGAATCTTACTGCCGCATAAGTAGAGCATGCGCGCTGTGATTTCCTGCGCTTCGTCAACGACGCTGGGGTGCAGCAGCGACACTGAGTCATAGATCACGCCGAGCGACGGGCTCGAGACGCGCTCCAGCACCTCGCGGCAGCGATCCGGCGTGTTGACCGTCTCGTTCCAACCGGGCTCGATCAGTATTTGCCCGCCCACGGCCTCGGCCCGATCGCAGACGTGTGCAAGACCGTCTGCAAACGCATCGAGTGCCTCATCGGTCATGCGGTCGTCAGCAACGCGGTTCTGCGCATTGGGGCGACCGGTCTCGGTACCCACCGGGCAGCCGCCGAGCATCTGGGCAAAGTTCAGGCATGCCTCATACTCGGCATAGTTATCCATGAGCTGTTGTCGATCGGGCGTCGCCAGATTCTTGTAGCAGCCGAGCACGGCGACCGAAACGCCCGCCTCGTCGAGCACCGCACGCAAATGGTCGGCAAGCTCGCGGGTCAGGCCGCCTCGATCGATCCCCATCGATGCGTAGAGCACCTTGCTCGGCAGCTGAATGCACGAAAAGCCCAGCTCTCCCGCCATGCGAATGCGTTCCTCGACGGTCCCCTGCGCAAGGTCGTGCAAACGTACGCCCGGAGTAATAGCCCCCACGTTATTCACATCCCTTATGAGCGTTGATGCCCGGGGTGTATCCGCCAAACGGGTCCTCGATGGAGCACACGCCCGAGGGGGCGAGCGGATCGCGCTTGCCGGCCAGCTTGTCGTGATGCATGGTCTCGATATAGGCAAGCACCAGCGGCGCCACACCCTTTGCATCATTTTTGACCACGGGCTCGCTCATGTAGTAATCAAACGTGCCCTCGCGGTGCGCGGTGTTGCCCAAGCCTGCGACCAGGCAGATGTTGTCGAGCGCCAGCTGGCCATCATGCTCGGACAGGCAGGTCTCGCAGATGCCATCGAAGGCGCGACGGCCGTACTGGTAGTAACGCTCGCCCAGCACGCCCAGACGCACGCCCTTCATGATGGCGTTGGCAAAGATGGCGCTGCCCGACTCCTCCAGGTAGTTGGGGGCGATATTGGGCAGGTTGATGACCTGGTGCCACATGCCGGTCTTCTCGTCCTGATACGGCAGCATGGCGTCGATCAGATCGTGGAACATCTTGCGGATCTCGTCCTTCTCGGCCGACATCGAAGGCGGCATAAGCTCCCAGGTGTCGATGAGTGCCATGGCAAACCAGCCCTCGGCGCGCAGCCAGAAGTTAGCCGAAAGACCGGTGACCGGGTCGCACCAGAACTGTTTGCGGCTCGCGTCGTAAGCGTGATAGTACAGACCGTTGAGGGGGTTGCGCATCAGGTCATGCACGACCTGGAACATATGGAAGCTGTCCGAGCAGGCACGACGGTTGTGGAAGCTCAGCTCGTACTGCATGTAGAACGGCTGTGCCATGTACATGCCATCGAGCCAAATCTGGTTGGGATAGACGGCCTTGTGCCAAAACACGCCCTCTTTGGTGCGCGGCTGGGTCTCGAGCTGGCGGTAGATGGTGTCCATGGCGGCACGGTACTTGGGCTTACCCACCAGGTCATAGAGCTTGTAGAGGGTCTTGCCCGCATTGACGTTATCGAGGTTGTACTCCTGCGGGTTGTAATGCTTGATGGTGCCATCGTCCTGGACAAAGAAATCGATGTAGTCATCGGCAAACGTCAGGTAGCGCTGCTCACCCGTGATCTCGTACAGCTCGATGAGCGCCTTGATCATGCAGCCGTCGATATAGTTCCAGGTGTTCTCCTTGCCGGCGCGAATCTTTTCGATATTCCAAGCCGGCGCCTGCGGCGTAGAGGTTTCGATCAACTGCTCGATATAACGGTCCAGGATTTGATTGCAACCCATTGCTGTCCCCTCTGACATAAACGATAGGTGAACGTTACCCCTAGTGTAACGCGAACGAGGAATATAGGGTGAACGTTAACCCTATATTCCTCGCGAACGGCAGACTTTTAGCGGCAAACGGCGGTGAGACCCGCGGCGATGCGATGCGCCAGGCGCTCATAGCCGGCAGGACTGTAATGCAGACCGTCCGGCATATAGAGCTCGCGGTGCTCCGGCAAAAACGGGCTGATACCGCTTTGCGCATACAGGTCAATCACCGGCACGGAGTAGCGGTCGCAGACCTCGAGTATCGCTCGCACGTAGGCGACCTGCGTCAACCCCAAATGGTTCGCCTCGTCGCTCGCCGGAATATCCTTCTCGTGCTTACCGCTCGTCTTACACGGCGTCATAAACACGAGCTTTGCCCGAGGCGAGCGTGCCGTGATGGTACGGATCAGGTAATCGAGTGCACCGTAGAACTCATGCACGTCCGTGCTGCCCAGCTCTCCAAGCGGCACGTTGCGGCTAAAGTCGTTGACGCCGCCAAAGACGATGTAGATATCGGCCGCATCGTCGATACCGTCCAGGCGCTCGACAAACGAATCGGTACGGTCGGCCTTGATGGCGATGCGCGAACCCTTGATGCCAAAGTTCTCGACGACCGCGCCTCCCAGCAACGCGCCCAGATGCGAAGTCCAGGAGATGTCGTTACCGCCTGCGCCGCATCCGTTATCGCCCCATGTGGTCGAATCGCCAAAGCAGCAAATGGTCGATTCACTCAAGCTCTTCGTTTCCATAATCTTCTCCTCATCCGCCCATCGGCGGTCATACAGGAACGTACCGTTTATTCGCAGCATGCCGAGGGGCTATGCACGGGCGCATTCCGCAACGTGCGAATCGAGCCATTCGATATCCTCGGCAAGATGTGTCACGCCCAGATGGTGTTCACCCGGACACACCTCGTGCCGCAGGCCATCTCTGCGACCCAGCAACTTGTAGGCATCGCGCACGATCTCGAGCTGCTCGTCAACATTTTTCAGCCCGCGCGAACCGTTCAGATGATCCTCTTCGCAGCTTTGCACCAGCAGCGGATGCGGCGCGATGAGCGAGGCAATATCGCCCATGTCGAGTAAGCGCCAAAGTCCGGGTGTGTAGTTGCAACTGCAATTGCCATTGAGATGCAGCAGCGAATCGTCGACACCGTACAGATAGCCCGAGACAAACGTCTTGCATACGCGTGGGTCGAGCGCCGCCAGATACAGCGTCATGTATCCGCCGCCCGAAAAGCCAAAACAGCCCAGGTCATCCATGGCAATGTCGCCGCGCGCCTCCAAGTAATCGATCAAGCGCATGTTGTCCCAGACGTTGAGGCCCGCGACCGTAAGACCCAGTGGCTCGGCCATACGTGCTTGATTCAGACACGTACCGCGCAGGTAGCTGTTCTCGTCATCGCCCTGACCCTTCCAGTCACGACGGCATCCCCAACCGCGCGCATCAGGGCAGACGGTCACGTAACCCATGCGTGCCAAACGCAGACCGTAGTCGTAATTGAACTTACGCACGGCATCATCGACAGTCGGCACGCCCGCAACACCGGCTACGCTTGCAGCACCCGCTCCCTGATGGCCATGCGGGCAGATATAACAGCGTTTGAGTCCCCGCTCATCAAGCTTAGGATGAGACGGTTCTAACAGGTAGAACGGCATCCAAACATCGCGCTCGACCTGCAACATCGCATGGGTGCGCACGATGCCGCCGGCAACCCGCACGCGGCTGAGCTCACGAATCTCAATCGGGACGCGGTCCATAAGCGAAAGGCCCAAAACATCGTACAGACGAGTCCTGGTCGCAATCTTCCATGCCTCAAAATCTGCAGGAGTCTTGCCCGTAAAAGCAGCCGAACGCCCCTCGCGCTTCAGCCGGGCACGCAGCGCAGGTTCGTCTTCGCAGTACGTCTCGATGTGCACGGTGCGGCCGTTGGCAGACAGTTCAGCCGTCTCAACCGCATCACCGTCGCCGCCCTCGGGATCCCAGCCATCCCCACCGGCAAGCACCTGCTCGCGAGCGTACCCGGCGGCAGCCATCACATCGAGTTCATTCGCCCACGGCACCCAGCCGGTAGTATCACCCGCCGGCCCATGCAGAATCGCGCCAGCATACTGCACGCAGTTGTGTGCCGCCGGCTTATTCCAATCCCACCAGCCTTCGCGCTTGATATGTCGCCCCAGCCAGCAATCGATCAGCACAGTTTGCGCCCATTCGCGCCAAGGACGACCCAGGTAGACCGAATCCGGCGCCACGCCATCCGGAGCTGTAAACGAACAGCCGTGGAACACAAAGCCGTGCGGCTCGCCTTCGGGCGTCGACGCCGCCGTCACGTAGCCGTTCACGTCCATATCGCGATTGAGCGAGCGAATCTCGCACCCCTCAAAGTAGGCACGCGCGCCGCCAAAGATAAAGTCGACATCGCCCTCGATCCGGCAACGTCGAAAATACTGGCGCCCCACCCGGCGCGACGCATACTGTTTGGGCCCTATGAACCCACCCGGTTTAGCCTCATGCAGCGGCAGCGGGCCCAAAAACAGTGTGTCCTGGTGCCCCTTAATGCAGCAGGCATCGACAACCAGACGGTCGCCATCGGCATACAGGGCAATCGCCTGACCGACCTCGCGCCCATCGCCCGCATCGTTTTCGATCGTGAGGTTTGCAAGCGTCACGTCATCGGCATCGACCAGGACCGTATACGTGCGGAAGGTGCCGAGCGTGCCGTCGACGCCCGAGCCGTCCTCCGAAGGCATCTTGGCACCCAGGCCGCCCATGATACGCACGCTATCGGCCGTCTCTCCCTCAATCGTCACATGCGGGCGACGAATCTCGACCCGCTCGCGGTACTCACCCGGCTCGATATGGATTGTCACCGGCCGTCCGTCATTCGGACAGGATTCGTCAATTGCCTCCAAGGCCTTAGAGATACTGTGATATGCCCCCGCACGCTCGGGCGAAACCTCAAAAAATCGTCTCTCACTCATCATCAGTCACCGCGTCCTTTCGTCGTAGACCGTCTACGTTGCAGTTTCGGCATATAAAAAGTTCGCGCAATGGGTCGGGAAGGCCCTGCCCATCGCGCGCCGCGACATACCGAATTTAATTGTTTAGGAGCAAACGCCTACGCACGGACAACCTTGTCGACGTTCTGGAGCTGCAGCTCCTCGCCGTCCTGGCCCTCGATTACCACATTTTGCAGGTCGAGCACCTTGACGTTTTGCGCAATGATGCCCTGACGCACCATGGGCTCAACGCCGCAGGCCATGGCCGGGACAAAGGGCTCGGCATCGTCGGCAAAGGTCACGTGAACGTCTTGGAACGTCAGACGCGTCACCTTGCTCTCGGGCAGACCCGTGATATAGGCCGCGGCAGCATGGCAGTTGGTGGCCTCGATATCGCAAAACGTCGTGGCACCAAAGCCGGGCGTGCGGTCGTCGACGGGCAGTGCCTCGCGAGACTGCACGTAGTCGGTCTTGCCGTCCTTGTCGCAGAAGTAGAACGAGTTGACCACGAAGGGCGTGAGCACCTCGTCCATGCGAATGTGCTCAAAGGTAATGCCCTCGTTGACGGCATCCTTGCCGCGCCCGCGGCGGGTCTTGACGCGCAAGCCGCGGTCGGTGCGTTCAAAGAGGCACTTGCTCACGGTGAGGTCCTTGATGCCGCCGGCAGCCTCGGACCCCAGGACCACGGCGCCGTGACCATCGTGCATGTAGCAGTGAGAGATCAGCACGTCGTGCGTGGCGGGACGAAGCTCGGGCTCAATGCCCAGCTTGCCGCTCTTGATGGCGATGCAGTCGTCGCCCACCGAGAACTGACAGCCAAGGATGCGGACAAAGCCGCAGCTCTCGGGATCGAAACCGTCGGTGTTGTGGGAGTTCTTGGGACCCTCGATCGACAGGCAAAGCGCGTCGACATGCTCGCACAGGACGGGATGGATATTCCACGCCGGGCTGTTGCGCACGGTAAAGCCGGCAAGGCTCACGTTTTGGCACTCGGACAGGAAGATCATGCGCGGACGGGCGACCTCGCGGCCCTCCTCGGGACGGAAGATGTTCTTAAAGTCCTTGTTCCACCAGTTGTCCTCAGCAAAATCGGTCTGACCGTCAATCGCGCCGCGACCATAGATGCACACGTCGTGCACGCCCAGACCCGTAAAGGTAGAACAGTAGGTCGAGAAACTCTCGCCCTCCCAGCGGCCCAGGGGCAGCATATCGGTGCCGGCATACCCGGCACCCTCGTTGCCCGTGACCGTTCCCGGAATGTAGGCAAGCGCGGCACGATCGTGGCGGGCCAGCAGCACCGCTCCCTCGGCGAGCTCGATGTTGATATTGCTCTTAAGGAAGAGGGACTTGATGCGATAACTACCGGCGGGGATCAGCACGCGGCCGCCCTTGGGGCAGGCCATGATGGCAGCCTGGATGTTGGTGGTGTCGTCGTGCTCGGCATCACCCTTGGCGCCACAGTCGCGAACGTTGATGGTAAAGGGCTCGGCCGGCGTGGTGACACCTACGCTCAGCTCACGCTCGCCACAAACAAAACGAACCAGGTTGCGCTTGCCGGGGGTCAGGCCGTCGACATAGGTCTCGACCGTATTCGTGGTACCAGCGGGCTCGTCGTTGACAAAGATCTCCCACGTATCGGCACAGGTAAAGTAGCCGCCGTCGTCAAGCTCGATCACGGCCGCGCGGGCGTTGCGCCAGATAACGTTCGTCTCCATGGATTTCTCCCTCAAAAAGATGCTCTAAAGGCAAATTGTACGCTGTTAAAAAAGGGCCGTGCCTGCCGGCGGAATTCCGGTGGCACGGCCCTGTGATTTGGACGATATGTCGGCCTTACTCGGCGGGAGTTACGCTACCGTCCTGGAAGCCAACGTTGTTGTGGGCAAAGCAGTCCTCGTACTTAAAGCCGGAGAGCTCCTCGCAAAGCGCCTTGACCTCGGGCTTGACGTCGGCCATCTTGCCACCCTCCTTGACTCGGTGAATCTCGTCGCAAAGGACGTCGCACTGCTCCTTGTCGATCTTGATGCCGCGGGCAAGGACAGCCGCAAGCAGGAAGAAGCCGGCGCAGCCGATGATCATGTAGCCGCAGATATACAGAGGCACGGTAGCGGGCTGGGTCACGGCGTCGCTATTGCCGGCGGTCTGAATGAAGCCGGAGGCAGCAAGGACGATAGCCCATACGTTGACAGCGATAGCCTGGGCGATCTGCTGGCAGAGCTGCTGAGCGGAGCTGTAGATACCCTCGCGACGACGCAGGGTGATGAGCTCATCGACATCGGGGATGTAGTTGAGCAGAACATCGGGCAGGTACTGGAAGCCGACGTAGAAGAACTTCCAGATGGCGAAGATGATGGGGTAGGCGATCATGGCGATGGCGACCGTGGAGGTGCCGTTGATCTGACCAAAGGCGAAGTAGTTGAAGGCGATGATGCACGCGGCGCAACCGACATTTGCCAGGTACCAAGACTTGTGGAAGCCCTTCTTGGCCATGAGGGCGACCCAGATGGCGGTGCAGACGATAGCGACGACCTTGCCAGGCATCTCCATCACGGACTCGTAGGACTTAGGAATCTGCAGGCAGTAGACGATGAAGAAGGACAGGCACGCAGACCAGCAGGCAGCAGCGAGCTTCGTGGAGACCTGTGCATACAGGACCTTGCGGAAGGACTTGTTGCGGAAGGTGGAGATAACGTCGATAAAGAACTTCTTGATGCCCTCGCCGACGCTCTCGATCTTCTCCTGAGCGACCTCCTCGGGGGTGTGCTCCCACGTGGACAGGTACACGCAGAGCAGCGAGATTGCCATGACCGAAGCGTTGACCGTAGCGATGATGAAGTAGCTGAACGGGTTGGTCTCGCCGAAGGTGCCAAAGCCAAAGCCGACGAGTGCAGCCATCAGGAAACCGGCGGCGTTACCAAAGAGATGCTTGTAGCCGGTGAGGTACGTACGCTCCTTAAAGTCGTCGGTCATCTCGATGGTAAGCGGCGACAGGTTGGCGGTGCAGAACGTGTACGCGACGTTGTAGATCAGGTACAGCACAAAGTAGTACGGGAAGCCAAACGGCGTAGCCACGAAGATGAGCGGCTCGGCGATCATCATCGGGATGGCCAGCAAGATCCAGAAACGACGACGACCAAAGATGCGGCCAATCTTGGTGGCATAGAAGTTATCGGCCACAAAGCCCATCAGCGGGCAAAGAATGGCGTTGACATAGATGGCAAACGAGCTGATCAGTGCAGCCTCGCCTGCGGACAGGCCACACTCCGTGGACAGGAACAGCACCATGTAGCTGTGCGTAAAGGTCAGGGCACCGGAATTGAGCATACCGCCCATACCAAAGCCCAAGCGCGTCCAGAATGTGATCTTACGCTTTTTTCCGATCTTATTAGTCATCGAGCTCCCTCTCTTTTCTCGATTGTCTTGTAACAAGACAGTTGAGTCCACACTGATATCTGTCTGCCCAGCGTTCAGGGTGAACGTTTAGTTAGATTATGCGCGATTGCTTACGACAGGTGAACGTTCACTTGAATAATATCCTTGAACGGTCGATTTTCACCGCTGAACGGACACAATTGAGGCTCTAAGACCTATTGTCTGCTGGTAAATGTGCCATGCTGGACACCCATGAGATAGGTGAACGTTTATCGTATTCCCCATTTTTTTCACTTAACCACAAAAACGGAAACCCCGCCGGGAACACTCCCGACGGGGCCATGGTCAATAGCGCCCTATACGGACTTGTTTGCCACTACAGGCAGACGCCGTCCTTCCAGATACTGATCTCGTGACAGCCACGGCGCTCGGCACTCGTGAGCTTACCGCTCGCCGTCTCCAGCACCAGCTGGTACAGGTCGTGGGCAGCCTCGTCGAGCGTGCGCTCACCCGTGGCAATCACGCCGGCGTTAAAGTCCATCCAATTGGCCTTGTGGTCGCACAAACGCTGATTGGTGAACACCTTGAGCGTAGGCGCCGGCGCGCCAAACGGCGTGCCGCGGCCGGTCGAGAACAGAATCACGTGGCAGCCGGCTGCCGTCAACGCCGTGGTGGACACCATGTCGTTGCCCGGACCGCATAGCATGTTCAGGCCGTGTTTAGTTGCCCGGCCGGCATACGGCAGCACGTCGACAATGGGGGCAGATCCACCCTTTTGCACGCAGCCGCAGCTCTTGTCCTCGAGCGTGGTAATACCGCCATCCTTGTTGCCCGGGCTCGGGTTCTCGTAGACAACCTCACCGTGGCTAATAAAGTAGTCCTTAAAGCCATTGAGCATGTCGGACGCGGCGTCAAAGACCTGCTCGTTCTCACAGCGATCGAGCAGGATACTCTCGGCGCCAAACATCTCGGGCACCTCGGTAAGCACCGACGTGCCGCCGCGGGCGACGACCATATCGCTCACGCGACCGATCGTGGGGTTGGCGGTAATGCCCGAAAGACCGTCAGAACCGCCACACTTAAGACCAATGACCAGCTCGGAGGCTGGAATGGGCTCACGCTTGGCCTGCTTGGCCAGGTCTGCCAGCTCGGCCAGAATCTTGTGGCCCTCGACCTGCTCGTCAGCAACGTCCTGGCAGGTGAGGAAGCGAACGCGCTCGTGATCGAAGTCACCGAGCTCGTCAAGCACCTGCTGGTGCGTGCAGTTCTCGCAACCGAGCGACAGAAATAGCACGCCGGCCGCATTAGGATGACGCGAGAGCGCCACCAGCAGACGACGCGTCTGGGCATGGTCGGCGCCGGTCTGCGAGCAGCCAAAGGGATGCGGGAAGTAGTAAACGCCCTCCAGCGAGCCATCGACCAGATCCTGGGCCTGCTCACACATGGCACGCGCGACTTCGTTGACGCAGCCGACCGTGGGGATGATCCACAGCTCGTTGCGCGTCGCGGCACGACCGTCGGCGCGACGG
Organism: Collinsella aerofaciens; assembly: GCA_048447565.1. Lineage (GTDB taxonomy): Bacteria > Actinomycetota > Coriobacteriia > Coriobacteriales > Coriobacteriaceae > Collinsella > Collinsella aerofaciens_CE. The sequence goes on from DBGAXC010000003.1 coordinate 116,297, forward strand.
AAGCCCATAAAGGCCTCAGGCTCAACGGGACCCACGACCGGATGCGTGGGGTTGTAGGCGTACTCGACCTCGCCCGAAAGGTTGGTCTTCACATTGTGCGTGTGGAGCCACTGACCGGGCTGGACATCGCCCGTCACGTGTCCGATGGGCAAGCCGTACTTGATGACGTCCTCCCCTGCGGCAATCGCGCGCACCGCCATCTTATGGCCCTGCGGAATATCCTCCGCGGCCACGACCTCGCCCACCCCGGGAACCGCGACGGCGGTGCCCTTGGCAAGCGGCGACAGCGCGACGATCACGTTGTCGGCCGGATTGATCTGGATAGTGTTCATTACAAAGAGTCCTAACCCTACAGGTTGAGCAGAAGTCGAGACGCGGGCACGCCGTCCCGCGCCCGCGTCTGCGCCGGAAATTTACGCCTGAGCGTTGGCGAAGGCCTGCTTGGCACCCTCGGTGCGCACGACGGCGAGCGCACTGACGACAAACTCCTCAAGACCGGCGATCTGCGTAAGGTCCTCGCCCCACATCTGCTCGTTGGTGAGCACGTCGTGCACCAGCTGGGCATCGTCGGCACCGGCGTGGGCGGCGTAGAAATCGAGTACGAAGGCGTCGTCCTGAGCGGTGTACTCGGTGCCGTCGGAGCGACGCAGGTGCAGGCCGTCGCCCTCGCGGGACACGAGCTCCTGCGTGTAGAAGGAGATGAGCGTAGCGAGGCTCGTCGCCAGGCACTTGGGCAGGTTGCCGGTCTCGGCAACGTAGTCCTTGAGCGTGGGCAGGTCGCGAGCGCGCCACTTAGCCGTGGAGTTGAGGCAGATGGAGAGCAGCGCATGATCAATAAACGGGTTGTCGAAGCGGTTTTCGACGGCGGCGGCAAAGGCCTTGCAGTCCTCGACATCCAAGTCGGCGGCAAGCGTCGGAATGACCTCGTCGTAGAGCATGGTGTTCATGAAGCCGCGAATGGTCTCGTCATGCATGCAGTCGCGCACGATATCAAAGCCGGCAACCCAGGAACCTGGAACGAAGGCGGTATGGGCACCGTTGAGGATGCGGACCTTGCGCTTTTTGTACGGGGTGACGTCGGGAGTCACAAAGACACCCGGAAGATCAGCCTTCACAAAGGGAAGCTTCTCGGCAAGCGACTCGTCGCCCTGGATGCCCCACATCTGGAAGGGCTCGCGCACGGCCAGGAAGGGATCCTCGTAGCCCAGACGCTCGGCAACCGCCGCGGCCTCCTTAGGATCGCGGATGCGGCCGGGGACGATGGTGTCGACGAGCGTGGTGCAGACGGTGCAGTCGTTGGCCATCCACTGCGCAAACTCGTCCTCCCAGCCCCAGTCGCTCACATACTGGTTCATGATGCGCAGCAACTCCTCGCCGTTGTGATCGATGAGCTCGCAGGCGAGGACGATGACGCCCGGCTTACCGGCAGCCCAGCGGGTGTGGAGCACCTGGGCAAGCTTGGCGGGGAAGCTCGCGGGTGGCATGTCGTCGGCCTTGCAGGACGGGTCATAGGCGATACCGGCCTCGGTGGTGTTGGAGACGATAATCTCCAGGTCGTCAGAGACGGCGACCTCCATCATGGCGCGGTAGTCGTCCTCGCGGTACGGGTTGATGCAGCGGCTGCAAGCGCTAATCACGCGGGACTCGTCGACCGTGTTGCCGTCCTCCTTGCCGCGCACCAGCACGGTATACAGGTCGTCCTGGGCATTGATACCGTCGGCAAAGCCAAAGGCGCCGCTGATGGGCTGGACCATGACGATCTTGCCATTCCAGCCGGTCGCCTCGTTACCCATGTCAAAGAAGCGGTCAACGAAAGCGCGTAGGAAGTTGCCCTCGCCAAACTGCAGAACCTTCTCGGGAGCATCCTTGGGCAGCAAATAGCCCTTGTAGCCGATCTTCTCGAGCGCATCGTAGCTGATGTTCTCCATCTATGTGTCTCCTTAGATGTTTGTTAGCGTGCAAGCAAAACGGGGCTCCGCGTGTGGCAACGGCGCCCAGGGTTCGATGTGATTCGATGCGGGCTTAGGCCTCGTCGGTGTCCAGGTCAAAGCCAAAGTAGCGGACCGCATTGTTGTAGCTGATGTCGCGCACAACCTCGCCCAGCAGCTCCATGTCGGCCGGATACTTGCCCTGCTCGACCCACTCGCCGATCACGCTGCACAGCACGCGACGGAAGTACTCGTGACGCGGGTAGGACAGGAAAGAGCGGGAGTCGGTAAGCATGCCCACAAAGTTGCCCAGCACGCCCTCGTTAGCCAGAGCCGTGAGCTGCTCGCGCATACCGACCTCGTTGTCGTTGAACCACCAGGCGGAGCCGTTCTGGATCTTACCGGCGGTCGGAGCCTCCTGGAAGCAGCCCATCACGGTATCGATCATGGTGTTGTCGATGGGGTTCAGACTGTACAGGATGGTCTTGGGCAGGCCGCAAGTCTCCTGAATGGAGTTGAGGAAATCGGCGAGCTGGTCGGACGGCGTGTAGTTGGAGATGCAGTCGTAGCCGGTATCGGGACCGAGCTTGGCAAACATGGCGCGATTGTTGTCGCGCTTGCAGCCAAAGTGCAGCTGCATGGCCCAGCCCAGACGGACATACTCGCCAGCGACAAACTGCATAAAGGCAGTCTTGTACTTGAGGACCTCTTCCTCGGTAAGCGGCTCGGCAGCCAGACCCTTGGCAAAGATAGCCTCGATCTCGTCAGCGGTAGCCGGTACGTACATAACGTAGTCGAGTGCGTGGTCGGATGCGCGGCACCCCAGCTCGTGAGCAACGTCGTAGCGCTTGGAAATGGCAGCCTTCATGCCCTCAAAGTCGCTGACCTCAACGCCGGCAACCTCGGAGAGGTGCTTGCAGTAGTCGGCAAACTCCTGGCCGCGCTCGATGCGCAAAGCGGCATCGGGGCGCATGGCGGGAACGACCTGAACGTCAAAGCTGTCGTCGGCGGCAATCTTCTTGTGCCACTCAAAGCTGTCGGCGGGGTCGTCGGTAGTGCAGATCATGCGGACGTTGGAATGCTTGATCAGGTTGCGGCAGGTAAAGCTAGCCTCAGCGAGCTTGGCGTTGGCAAGGTCCCAGACCTCCTGGGCAGTCTTGCCGTTGAGGACGCCCTCGTAGCCAAAGTAGCGCTTAAGCTCCAGGTGGCTCCACTCAAAGACGGGGTTGCCAACGCAGCGACCCAGGGTCTCGGCCCACTTTTGGAACTTCTCGCGAGCAGGGGCGTCGCCAGTGATAAAACGCTCGTCGACGCCGTTGGCACGCATCAGGCGCCACTTGTAGTGGTCGCCGCCCAGCCAAACCTCGGTGATGTTCTCGAAACGCTTGTCCTCCCAAATCTCCTTGGGAGAAATGTGGCAGTGATAGTCGACGATGGGCATGTCCTCGGCAAAGTTGTGGAACAGCTCCTCGCCGGTCTTAGTGCTCAGCAGGAAATCCTGATCGTCCATAAAGTTTTTCATCAAACAGCCCCTTTGCTGGCAACGCGGGCGCACGGCGCTCGTTATCCTTTAGGTGAACGTTCACTATAGTAATGCAAAATGGAACATTAGGTGAACGTTCACCTAACCATCACGGGGTGAACGGTAGATTTTGCCCGTTCAACGGTTGCTGGAGATGTGACTTGCATGTATTGCAGACCGGTTGGCGTCCCCGAACACCGAACTTGAGCGCTTTTGCTCAGGTGGGTCATTTCCCGACGTACATTTTTGGGAGTATTCAGCATTGGAGCGCGCCGTGCGCCATCCTCAGCGTCCTATTTGGAACGCAGATAGCGCCCGATCGGCATAAAAAGTGCCCCCGATGGCAAATTACGCCATCGGGGGCACTTAAAACAGTCGTTCTGCACCTCATTCAGGGCATGCCAATGCTGAATACTCCCAAAAATGCACGTCGCAAGAGGGGGTACCTGCTCAATCGGCTAAATTCCCGCAAGTTCGCAGTAGCGGTCGACATTGCTGGCAAACACCATCTCGACGGCGCCCTTCTGGACGGGCTCCGTCGGGATCCTTCCCCACAGCAGATAATCGCCCAGCGTCTTAGCGCCGCGATACGCCAGGCTCGTCGGGTCCTTATAGACAATATTGGTAAAGATACCGCGGCGCAAGGCCAGAGCACTTTCGGGAAACAGGTCGTTGCCGATCACCATGACCTGACCGGCCTTGCCGCTCGAGGCGAGCGCGTCGGCAACCACTTCGGAACCAACGGCAAAGACGCTACAGATAAGTTCGGGAGCGTCCGGCGCACTCAAGCGTTTTTCGAGCTCATGCTCGAGTTGTTTGACTTGCGCATGGGCACCTGCAAGATCCTCAACCTGCCATGGAATATCACGTTCGCGCAGGTAATTGTGGAAGGCGCGGGCGGTTAGATAGTGCGAATCGGTATATGGGTCGCCTGTCAAAAGGAGCACGCGGGCGTCGGCCCCAGAAGCATGGACCAGGTTTGCCGCCTGCTCGGCCATAAGGCTGCCCGCCGTCGAATAATCGGCCAAGCTCGCACCCAAACGATTCAAATGCGGACGGTCGCCGTCGACAAGCTCAATCGTCACGCCCGCCTCGGCGATCTGCCCCAAAAGCTCAGTCGCACGATCGTCACCCGGCGCATAGGCGAGCAAGCCATCAATCTTCTCGCCCACCTGCAGACGCTCGTCGATTTGCTCGAGTGCATCAGCGTAGCCGCCCACGCCAAATTCAACGCGCTCAACCGTAATGCCCCGGTCGATGACCTCCTGTTCAAAGCGATTGCAGCCTTCCCACAGGTAACGGAAAAAGTACGCTCCCTCGCGCGATGCGCGGGGCAGGCAAAACACCAGATTGATATCCTTGCGGCGCAGGCTTGAGGCACTTGTGTTGCGGTGATAGCCCATGGCCTCGGCCTTGGCGTTCACCTTGGCGCGCACGGATTCGCTCACGCCGGCCTTTCCCGTCAGAGCCTTGTGCACGGTATTGATGGAAACGCCAAGCTCGGCGGCTATGTCCTTCATGGTTACGCGAGCGCTCATGGGATTACTCCGTTATAGATAAGTTGCCAATTTACAGTCCAGTTAACGATACCCCAAAAATACTCTTCGACTCGCCGTGCTCTCCCTCAAATGCACAAAGCGCCCCGCGAACGGATGCTCGCGAGGCGCTTGGATGTCCGGACCTTATTTGATACCGCGACCCAAGTCTTCGGCGATTTTGTCTACGCCCTTAAGCGCGGCACACGTCTTTTTGTTGGAGCAATGCCCTGTGCAAACGCCACCCTGAGCGCAGTCGGCGCAGGTGCCCTTGCGGTAGATGCGCACGCACACGGCGGCAAACGCAATGCCGATAACAGCCAGTACAACAATATCGATAGGTGCCATAGCAAGCCTCCTCTAGTTAACCACCACTTACTTTACCCCATTCTCCACCTACAAAAAGGGACAGGTTTATTTTGTTCGGTTTTATCTGGGGAAACGCCACATCTCTCCTACCAAAAAGCCCGAGTGTCGCTGGGACACCCGGGCTCGTGGAAAGGGGTTAATCCTTATTCGGACTTAAGCGGAAACTGCGGCGGAAGCGGTGTTGACCTCGTCCTCGTCCGTCCAAGCAAACTTAGGCATGGGACGGAAAATCTGGAAGAGCATCGCAACGAGCAACACAATGGCCACAATCGTCCAGATACCAAACTGTCCGAGAACAAGCAGGTTGTAGAACTGGTTGATGAACAGGCCGATAACCCAAGCGAAGGCGCACTCGTAACCGATGGCAATCGCAGTCCATTTGCCCGAGTCCATCTGGTTGCGGATAGTGCCCATGGCGGCAAAGCACGGGGCGCACAGCAGGTTGAAGGCACCGAAGGCCACGCAAGCGCCCATGGTGGGGAACATGCCGGCAAACGCGGACCACAGGCTCGGGTCGGTCTCGGCGGCGTCGGCCACGGACAGCAGCGAACCGGCGGTGGCGACGACGTTCTCCTTAGCAACAAGGCCGGAGACAGTCAGTGCAGTAGCCTGCCAGGTGCTAAAGCCGAGCGGGGCGAAGATCCAAGCGACCAGGTTGCCGAGCATGGCAAGCACGGAGTAGTCCATAAACTCCTCGGGAATGCCGTCCATTGCAGGCAGGAAGCCAAAGGAACCGTTGTAGCTACCAAAGTTGGACAGGAACCAAACCACGACAGTGGACGCGAAGATGACCGTGCCGGCCTTCTTGATAAAGGCCCAGCAGCGCTCCCACACATGCAGCGCCCAGGAACGGATCGCCGGGAAGTGGTAGGCAGGAAGCTCCATAACGAACGGCGTCGGGCGACCAGCGAAGAGCTTGGTCTTCTTGAGCATGAGACCCGAGGCGATGACGGCAAAGACGCCCAGGAAGTAGAAGAGCGGGCTGATCCACGCGGCGGTGGTGGAAGAATCGCCGATGATGGAACCCATGAGCAGGGCGATGATCGGCAGCTTAGCGCCACAGGGAATGAACGTGGTGGTCATGACCGTCATGCGGCGGTCCTTCTCGTTCTCGATGGTCTTGGTGGCCATGACGCCGGGGACGCCGCAGCCCGAGGACACGAGCATGGGGATAAAGGACTTACCGGACAGGCCAAAGCGACGGAACACGCGGTCCATGATGAAGGCGACGCGGGCCATATAGCCGCAGTCCTCCAGGAAGGACAGCATGACGAACAGCAGGAACATCTGCGGGACAAAGCCGAAGATGGCGCCCAGGCCGCCGACGATGCCGTCACAGACGAGCGAATCGACCAGGCCACCGTCCTCGGTGCCGCCCGCCACAAGGGCGTCGTGCACCACGGTGGTGATACCCGGGACATAGGGGCCGTACTGTGCCGGGTCGACCGAGTCGGCAGCATCGCCCGCTGCCTCGACGGCCGCGTCGTAGGCGTCGCGGCCCTGACCGAGCACATACCAGCCGTCGGTACCGAAGAGCTGGTCGTTGGTGAAGTCGGTCACCGTGCCGCCCAGGGTAGAAACGGCGATGTAGTACACGCAGAACATGATGACCACAAAGATCGGCAGGCCCAGGATACGGTTGGTAACCACGCGGTCGATCTTCTCGGAGGTGCTCATCTTGGCCGGAGCCTTGGTAAGGCACTCATCGATGATGTGCGCGATGACGCCATAGCGCTCACCGGTGATGATGGACTCGGCATCGTCGTCGCAGTCCTGCTCGCACTGGGCGACCAGCTCCTCCACGCGAGCGGCCTTCTCCTTGGTGAGGTTGATGAGCTTGCAGGCGTCCGCGTCGCGCTCAAACAGCTTGACGGCGTAATAGCGGCGTTTGTTGGCGGGAACGCTCGCCGGAAGGTTGTTCTCGATGTGATCCAGAACGTCCTCGATGGAGGAGTCGAACTTGTGCTCCGGCACCTGGCCCTTGGAAGCAGCGGACTTCTTAACCTGCTCGAAGAGCTCCTTGATGCCCTTGTTCTTAAGAGCCGAGATCATCATGACCGGGCAGCCGAGCTTCTTGGAGAGCTTGTCCGTGTCGATCTTGTCGCCGTTCTTCTCGACCAAGTCGGCCATGTTGAGGGCAACGACCACGGGCAGACCAGTCTCGATAACCTGAAGCGCCAGGTACAGGTTGCGCTCGAGGTTGGTGGCGTCGACCACCTGGACGACAACATCGGGCTCTCCGCTCATGAGATAATCGCGCGAGCATTGTTCCTCGGGACTGTAGGGGGAAAGCGAGTAGATGCCGGGGAGGTCCGTAATGGTAACGTTCTTGTCGCTTAGGAGCTTGGCTTCCTTTTTCTCAACCGTGACGCCGGGCCAGTTGCCAACGTAACCGTTGGCGCCGGTGATCAGGTTGAAAAGCGTGGTCTTGCCGCAGTTGGGGTTACCCGCCAACGCGACATGGATCTGAGAATCCGCCATTCAATCCTTCTTCCTTGTGTGCCCGCGCTGCTTTCTCCGCGCAGGCTGGATAATGTGCTTCAAAGTTGCAGCATTAAGTTAGAAATACCTAACTTTACCTGCAGAAATATACGTCGCGAGCCCTTACTGGACCTCGACGACAGCCGCCTCCTCCTTGCGGATGGAAAGTTCGTAGCCGCGCACGTTGATCTCGACCGGATCACCGAGCGGTGCAACCTTCACGACCTTGAACGAAGTGCCCTTGATGAGCCCCAAGTCCATAAGGTGGCGGCGAAGCGCGCCCTCACCGTGAAGCTTGACGATGGTGGAGCTCTCGCCCACCTTAACGTCACCCAACGTCTTCATTTACTTGTCCCCCTTTCAGTGCGTACAGAAATACCGTCGACTAACCGACGGTCATGATGTGCATGGCAACCTTGGAATCGATGCCAAAGCGTGCGCCCAGCACCGTGACGATGATATTGGCGCCACTCGAGCTCACCACGTGGATTTCGTTGCCCTCGACAAAGCCGAGGTCCTTGAGGTGGTGTTTCATGTCCTCATTGCCCTTTACACGGGACACGCGCACGGTTTCGCCCGCTTTTACCATCGAAAGCGGCATGGCCGGCATCTGCGGTCCGCAAGACATGAGTTGCTCCTAACGTCAGTTCGTCCTCAACATCGACGCGATAAAAGTTAACCACGTCTATGTTCGCTTTAGTAAACTAACACGTGGTTAACTTTTTGGAAAGGGTCCCCATTCAGATTTCGAAAAAGTTTCCTATACGAAACAAAGGCGCCGCAAAGACTGTCTCTTTGCGGCGCCTTGCCATACCAATTGATGCAACAGAGGGGACTGCCCCTTTGTCACATTGTTGAGGTTAGAGCGAGAGGTTTCTGATCGACGTAACGCAGGAGGCCTCATCTACGCCCGAAACGCGGAAGATGATGTCCTCGCCGCACTCGCCGTAGAGAGCCATGAGTCCCATGACATCGCGGCCATCCGTGTGGCGATCGCCGATGCTGACTGACACGTCGCTACGATGCTTGGCAATGATGTCATAGAGCAGCGCAACCGGGCGGGCATGTAATCCCAGCGGATCTTTAATCGTCTTTGTAAACTCGACCATGTCCCCTCCCACGACATCGCACATTCGGCCGGCAAAACCCAGCCACGTGGTAGCTATTGTAGCGTTAGATGCTTCTCGAGAGCTCCTCTGAACACCTCGTGGTCAAAAAGTGGCAAATATGAGTACTGTCACCAATTTAGTAGCAGCAAAATCGAGAGCAAATTGCCTAATTTGAGCGATTCGAAGAGGTTGAAAGCCGTCAAACGCCCTTTAAAGGGGGCTAGATAAATTGATTTTGAGCCCATTTTCGCTCAGAGCAGGCCGAAAAATATGACACCTCTTTTGCAACAGTACTCATATTTGGTATTATTTGACCACAGGGTCCAAAACCATGCTCCAAAACACAAAAGGAGGGGCCTCGTAAGGCCCCTCCTTAGGAAAGGGAATCGATTTATTCCATAACCGTAGATTAATCCTAGCCGCTACTCCATCATGTCGAGGACGGAGGGGCGAAGCTCGTTCTCAGCAGCCTCGGGATCGGTTTCGCGCAGGCGGTTGATGTAGCGGTTGTACCACATCACGGCAAGGCCCAGGAAGACAACCACGCCGCCGACGTTGTAGACCAGCGTCAGCCACAGAGGCTGATCGAGCGGAATGGTGCCGCAGATAAGCACGAAGCAGAAGACCACAAGCAGGAATGCAGCAATAACCAGGCCAAAGGTGCGCGAACCCATGCGGAAGCCACGGGGAGCAGCGTCGAAGTTCTTGCGCAACATAAAGTAGGCAAGCAGGATCAGCAGCGGCGGGAGCAGAGCGGTGGCAGCCGTCATGTTGGTGACGATCATGAGCAGGTCGTCGAGGTTACCGGAGCCCAGGGCCGGGATGATCAGGATGGGGACGACGATGGCGAACTGCAGCCAGGCAGCGCGGGCAGGAATGCCGTGCTCGTTGAGCTCGACGATCTTGCTACCAAAGACGCCCTTGGGGATCTCGGTGAAGAACACCTTGATGGGAGCGGAGGTCCACATCATGAGGGAGCCCAGCGTAGCGGCGAGTAGGATCAGGCCGATGACGCGCGTAGACACTTCCATGGGAATGCCAAAGTGGGCAAAGACAGCGCCGAATACGTCGAAGATACCGGTGGAGATGGCAACGCCGCCCTCGGGGATGAACAGGTTAACCAGCAGCGAAGCGCCTGCATACAGAAGGCCGATGGTCAGACCGGCGATAACGACGGTGCGCACGAAGGCCTTGACGCCACCCTTAAGGTCGTTAAGGAACACGCCGACAGACTCAGCGCCGCCAACGCCCTGGATGATCCAGGCAAGCGTACCGAAGAAGCCCCACGCAGTTGCGAAGTTGCTCATGTCGGGAGCCATGTTAGCGGGAGTAGGAGCCGTAGCGAACTCAACGCCGCCAAAGGCAGCAGCCAGGGACAGCAGGATGAACACGGCGGTCAGGCCGAGAGCCGCGGTCGAACCGAAGGAGGAAATGGAGCCGATCCACTTAGCGCCCTTGGTCGAAACCCACGTGGCGATAGCAAAGACAACGATCTCGATAATGGTGATCCACAGCTGCGAAAGCTCGGCGTTGGCACCAAAGAACACGTAGCTCGCGTAGATGATGACGTTGGGCAGGACGGACGCAAAGAAGAACAGGTTAACGAACCAGTAGCTAAATGCCGTCAGGAACGCCCAGCGACCACCCATCGAGGTCTTAACCCATGCGTACACGCCCGACTCGGAGTCCTTGTTAAGGCCGACGAACTCGGCGGTAACCAGGGTATAGGGGACAAAGTACAAAAGCGTGGCGAAGAAGAACGACGGCGCGGCTGCTAAGCCGATGGCCGCGTTGTTGTTGATGATGTTCTTGATACCGAACACGGCGGCGACCGTCATGCCCAGCAGAGCGAACGAACCAATCGTTCCTCGTTTTTCAGAGCTCATAAGCCCTCCCAATCATCTATTAAATGTCATCTAAACCCGTCCGAGCTGCAAGTGCAAACACGGACGGCGCACCTGCTAAGGGGAATGGGGAAAAGGGAGTCAACAAAGCCATCCCCCTTAACGGCGCGAAGCAAACGTCCAGGCGGACGAATACTACTTGTTGGGGAAGGAATAACCTTCGACCGTCACGTGCAGTACCACGACGCGGGGATCCGCGGCATCGGCCACGACACGGTAGGCCTCGTCAATTTCGACGACGGCAACGCCGCCGGCGGGAATCGTCACGGTCTCCCCCGCCCCCTCAAAGCGCTCGCGATCATCGATATCGCTGTAAGCGCGGGTGCAGGTGAGGCCTGCCTTGGGGGCAACCTCGACGGTCAGGTCACCGTCGAGCGGAGCGAGCACGGCATGGTAGCGACGGTGACCGACCAGGTCGGCGGTTGCGGCCTCGCGGGCATAGACCCACCAGTACACCAGCGAGTCGCCGATGGAGTACGCCACATCGTGCTGCAGTTCAGAAACGCCGTCGAGCGCCTGGCCGGTACGCATCCACTTCTTGACGGACTTCATCTGAGCGTCGAAATCGGCGCGCGAGTTAAAGACATGCATGGCTTATGCCTCCTTAATGGGTGCCAGCGCCTGAGCCAAATCGGCAGACGTCAGCGGTCGCAGGGACACCTCAAAGCTGAAGCTCTCAAAACGGGTGCGATAGGAATCGAGCACCTCGGAACCCCAAGAGTTCGAGCCAAGGCCGAGCAGCTGGTCGTTGATGTTAACCGTGACCGTGTCGCCCGGAACAAGGTCGTAGACGTGCTTGGCATTATCAATAGCCTCGCAGCTATAGGGCCATGCCGAGAACGAGAACGGGTTGGAAGCGGCGTCGGCCGGACGAGTCACCAGCACGCCATCACCGTGGCTAGAGCGCAGGGCAACCCAGCGGGTACCCTCGCGGTTGGCACAGTCCTGAGGCATAACGTAGGGCGTGAACATGTCGTCGACCGTAGTGCGGTAATGACCGACCGGGTTGGCACGCAGCGAGTCCGGATAGTTCTCGCCCGGGCCGTGGCCATACCACTCGACGGCACGATCGCAACCGGGAACCTCAAAGGAGATGCCGATGCGCGGGATAATGTCCGAATAGTCGCCGTAGGGCTCGCCGGAAACCTTGAGGTCGACGCGACCGCTCGGAAGCACGGTGTAGACAAGCTCGACGCGCATGCCGAACGCGCGGACGGGAGGAGCAATACGTTGGCTCACGGTAACGACGACCGCATTGCCGTCCTGCTTCCAAAAAACCTGGCGGGTGGACGTCTGCATTACATCAATGAAGTTGTCCTTCCACAGGGAGTCGTACTCCTGGGCGTGGTTGTCGACGAGCGGATGCCAAAAACCAACCTGGGGACCAGAGGCCATGACGTCACGGCCGGATGCCTTCCACTCGCTCACGGTGCCGTTTACCTTGCTGAAGGTCAGCTCGCCGTTGAGGGAGTGAATGCGAATCTCCTGCTCGGTCTCCTCGACCGTAAGCTCAGGACGAGTGGGAGCCGCAATGGCCGGCGCCGGATGGTTTGCGATGGCAAACTGGTTTGCGCCCAGTTGGAACATCGGCTCGCACCAGACGTGAGCGGCCATGGTGTAGGCGCGCACAGTCAGCAGGGTCTCGCCTACCGCGGCCTCGTGAATCACCAGCGGAAGCTGGACGGACTCACCGGGGGCAACCGCACCGGGCATGAGCGTCTTGCGGCAGACCACGTCGCCGTCCACCAGGGTCTCCGCCGACAGGCAAACATCCTCGAGGGTGGTAAACCAGCGCTTGTTGGTGACAGTCAGCTCGCCCGCCTCGGCGTCATAAGCCATGCGAACCGGGCAGATGACCTGGCCGTACTCGGTAAGGCCCGGGCTCGGCTGCTGCCAGGGGAACACCATGCCATCGATGCAGAAGTTGCTGTTGTTGGGGTAATCGCCGTTGTCGCCACCATACATATCGTAGGCAACGCCGTCCTCGGTCACAGCAGCCAAACCGTGGTCGCACCATTCCCAGATAAACTGGCCTTGGATGCAATCCCAGCGATCGAAGACCTCCTGGTACTCGGACAGGCCTCCGGGACCATTACCCATGGAGTGACCGTACTCGCAGTTGATGCGCGGCTTGGGGAACGGATGCTCACCAAAGTCGTTCATCTGCGACACACGGGAGTACATCGTGGAAATGACGTCGACGGTATCGGCGTTGCGGTCCTCCTCGTAGTGGACCGGACGACCATCGAGCTCGTGAGCCTTGGCGTACATCGCGCGGATGTTGCAGCCATAGCCGCTCTCGTTGCCCAGCGACCACATGATGATGCACGCGTGGTTGCGCTCCTGCATCACCAGGCGCTCAATACGGTCGACGTAGGCCGGCTCCCATGCCGGGTCGTCGGTAACCAGGGCGATGTTGCCGATATTCTCGAAGCCGTGGCTCTCCATATCGGTCTCGGCGACCAGCATGATGCCATACTCATCACACAGCTCGTAGAAGCGCGGGTCATTGGCATAGTGAGAGGTGCGCACTGCGTTGATGTTGTGCTGCTTCATGAGCTCCAGGTCGCGGCGCATGCGATCGAGGCCCACGGCGCGGCCCTTGTGATCGTCGTGATCGTGGCGGTTGACGCCATGCATTTTAAAGTAAGTGCCGTTGAGGTAGATATGATTGCCCTCGACCGTCACCTCGGCAAGACCCTGGCGATGCGGGACGTACTCGCTCACCTTGTCGTCGTCGTAGACCTCAAACGTAAGATCGTAGAGGAAGGGGTCCTCGGGATTCCAGAAGTGGGCATCGGTCACGCTGCACTCGGCATGGCTGTCGACGCACTCACCCGTAGCCACCACGTTCTCGCCATCGCTGAGCGTAAACACAACGCGGGAAGCGCCCTCGGCAACCGTATCGAGCGTGATCAGAGCGGCATCGCCCTCGCGGTGCGTGCGGAACCTAAAGTCGACCAGGTGCGCGGCGGGACGCTGCATAAGGTACACATCGCGGAAGATGCCCGAGGCCCACCACATGTCCTGATCCTCGATGTAGCTGCCATCGCTGTACTGCAGGACCTTGACCGCAAACAGGTTGTCGCCCTCGACGAGCGCGTCGGTCACGTCGAACTCGGCAGACAGGCGCGAACCCTTGGTCATGCCGATATACTGACCGTTGACGTACAGCTCGCCATAGCTCTCGATGCCGTCGAAGTGAATGATCTCGCGAGCGCCGGCAGGAACGGCGGGAAGGTTGACGATGCGCTGGTAGACGCCCGTGGGGTCGTCGGAGGGAACGAACGGCTGATCAACCGGGAACGGGAAACCCTCGTCGGTGTAGGCAAGGTTGCCATAGCCGTCCACCTGCCACAGGTGCGGAACCTCCACGTGATCCCACTCGGGCTTGTACGTGGAGAGTTCCTCGTTGGAGACGGCAGCGGGGCCCTCAAAGAGGCGGAACTGCCACGAGCCGGACAGCTGGACAAACCCGCGCGACAGCTCGCGGCTGTACGTTGCAGCGAGATCGGCGGTCTCGTAACCCATAAAGTACGCATGGGGTGCCAGGCGGTTCCTGTGGGTGAGCGCTTGGTTTTCCCAATCGTTAATGGCGTCCATGGTGATGCTCCTTCGTCATCGTAGTGATTCTTGTGCAACCGGTTGTCCTTATCTTACGGGCGATGCAAAAAACTGTGCAACCGGTTGTCCGCTGAACGGTCGATTTGGCCGGGTTAACGGTGCAACCGGTTGTACAACCGCGACACTTATGTCACCCTGAGTATCGAAACTCAGCGCAAGACATCGTTCTTAAGCTCGTAGGCAACCCCCACGCCCGCTGATATCTCACCCATACGAGACGTATTCGATTGCGGCTTGGTTGCAAAACGACACCGGTCACCGGATATCATGAACGCTGTTCAGGCGCACTATAGTAAGCTGTATCCGCACCAGCCCGTATCAGCGACAACATCGACCGCATTTTCCAGGAGACGCCATGACCCAACCAGTTCGCACCGCACCTACGCTTGCCGAGGTTGCCGCAGCTGCCGGCGTATCGCGCTCCACGGCATCGCGCGCTCTCAACGATTCGCCCCGCATTAGCGAGGAAACCAAAAAGCGCGTCCGCGCGGCGGCCAAGGAAGTCAATTTTGTCCCCAACGCTCGTGGCCGAGCGCTCGCTGTCGGGCGCACGGAAATCATCGCCGTACTCGTGACCGAGCCCCTGAGTGAACTCTTCAGCGACCCCACCTATAGCGAGTTTTTGAGCGGCATTACCGAGGAACTGTCGGAGTCGTCCTATCTGCCCGTTATCTTGCAGGCGTCTTCTACGCATGAGCGCAACCGCGCACGCGAGCACTTTGAGCGCCGCTCGTTCGACGCCGTGATCGACGTCTCCCCCTACAAGGGCAGCGAGCTGCTCGAGGTGCTGCGCGAGCTGGGCGTACCTACCGTGTTGTGCGGCCAGCTCGAGGGCCACCCCTATCGCGATGTGTTCTCGACGGTCTACTCTGACGACGAAGAGGGCGGACGCTTTGCAGCGCTCGCTATGAAGGAGCGAGGGCGCAAAGATATCGTCGCCGTGTTGGGACCGCAAGACAACCCCGCCGTTGTCGACCGCCTGCGCGGCTACCGCGCCGTCTTGGGCGAAGACCTCCCAGACGCAAACGTTATCTATACCGGCTGGAACAACGGAGACGGCTATCAGGCCATGCACCAGATCCTCGCGCGCGAGATTGCTTTCGATGGCGTGCTCTGCGGATCGGACCGTATCGCGGCTGGCGTCATCACCGCACTCAACGAGGCAGGCCTATCCGTTCCGGCGGATATTTCTGTCGTCGGCTTCGACGATCACGAGATTGCGACGCGCTGCGTCCCCGCGCTCACGACCGTCCGCCAGCCCCTGCGCGAAGAAGGCCACATGGCCGCCAACATTGCGCTCGACATGATCAAGGGTGCCGAGCCCACCACCTCCGTGATGCACATGCAGCTGATCCAGAGAGACTCGCTATAAGAAACTGGGGCAGGCTTTCCGCCAGGCAGTTGTTGCGGAAAGCCTGTTCCGTTTTGAGCGCTCATTCTGGGACACAGGTTCCGTTAGACAGCTCAACCGGAAACTGTGCCCCATTATTATGCCGAATTCTGGGGCACGCTTTCCGCGACGCCCGGTCATCCCAAGCCCTCTCAACCTCGGCGCATAAAAAACGAGGGAAGGCACGCGTCCTTCCCTCGTTACGGGCAATATGTAGCCGCTCGCCTACATCAGGCGCAGGCTGACGTCCTTGAGCTGGGCACCGCTAACGGCACTCGGGGCGCCCGACATGAGGTCGGAGCCGCTGGCCGTCTTGGGGAACGCCATGACGTCGCGGATGGAGTCGGAACCGGTGAGCAGCATGCACACGCGGTCCAGGCCCAGAGCAAAACCACCCATCGGGGGTGCACCAAACTTGAGCGCCTCCATGAGGAAGCCGAACTGCGACTCGGCTCGCTCCTCGGTGAAGCCCAGGAGCTTGAGCATAGACATCTGCATCTCGGCGTTGTGGATACGCATACCGCCGCCGCCGGCCTCAAAGCCGTCCATGACAAAGTCGTAGGTGCAGGAACCGGCCGCCAGCGGGTCGGCCTCGATCTTGGCGATGTCGGTCTCGGTCGGCAGCGTGAAGGGCTGATGCTCGGCAGCGTAGGCCTTGCGGTCCTCATCCCAGTGGAACAGCGGGAAGTTGACGACCCACAGGAAGTCGTGGCCCTCACGCTTGATCTCGAGCGCGTTGGCCATGTGGGAACGCATACCGCCCAGGATCTCGTCAGAGAGCAGGCGCGGGCCGGCGGCGAACATCACGAGGTCGCCAGGCTCGACGTCCATGCGCTCGCGCAGAGCCGCCATCTCCTCGTCCGAGAAGAACTTGACGATGGGGCTGTTGATGGAGCCGTCCTCGCGGAAGGCGATCCATGCCAGGCCCTTGGCGCCAAACGTGGAGGCCACGCCGGCGAGCTTATCGATCTTGGCACGTGCCCAGGCACCGGCGCCCTTGGCGTTGATGGCCTTGACGACAGAGCCCTCCTCGTTTGCGGCAGTCGCAAAGACCTTGAACTTGGAGTTGGCAAAGATGTCGGTCAGGTCGACCAGGTGCATGCCATAGCGGGTATCGGGCTTGTCGGAGCCATAGGTGTCCATGGCCTCCCAGTAGTTCATGCGACGCAGCGGCGTGGGCATCTCGACGCCCATGCGGCCGAAGGCATCGGCCAGGACCTCTTCGAGCGCGCTCATAACGTCGTTCTGGTCCACGAAGGACATCTCGATATCGACCTGGGTGAACTCGGGCTGACGGTCGGCACGCAGGTCCTCGTCGCGGAAGCACTTGGCGACCTGGTAGTAGCGCTCGACGCCACCGACCATGAGCAGCTGCTTCAGGAGCTGCGGGGACTGCGGCAGGGCGTAGAAGTTACCCGGCTGGATACGGCTGGGAACGATGAAGTCTCGAGCGCCCTCGGGCGTGGACTTAAACAGGGAGGGCGTCTCGACCTCCATGAACTCACGGTTGTGCAGCGCCTCGCGAATGGCAAAGGTGAAGTCGGAGCGCAGCTTGAGGTTGGCCATCATCTCGGGACGGCGGAGGTCCAGATAGCGATAGCGCAGGCGGGTGTCCTCGCTGGTCTCGATGCCGTCCTCGATCTGGAACGGCGGGGTGACGGACGTGTTGAGCACCTCGGCGTGGTCGGTCAGGACCTCGATCTCGCCGGTCGCGAGCTTGGTGTTGGTGGTCTCCTCGCCACGGGCGCGCACGACGCCGTGAATCTTGATGGGCCACTCGGGACGCATAGTCTCGGCGATCTTAAAGGCATCGCCGTCGGAGTGCTCGGGGTCGAAGGTGAGCTGCGTGATGCCCTCGCGGTCGCGAAGGTCGCAGAAAATAAGGCCGCCGTGGTCGCGGCGACGGCTCACCCAACCGGTGAGGGTGACCTCTTCGCCCACGTTCTCGAAGCGAAGCTCGCCGCAGGTACGGGTGTGCATGGAATGCTCATCGATGGGACGGGTCTGGCTCATACCAGTGATCCTCCTTTATGGATCTGTGCCGCCCCGTGTCGTTCCGGGCGGCGTCGTACAGATTTGCCCAGCCTGCGTAAACCGCGCAGCCAGACATGGCGTTCTATCTTATCGCACCCGCGTCGATGTGCCGCGAAAAAGTAGCTCTTGCCCAAAGACTTGACGGAGACGAAACAATTGACGCGGCCTGGCCGTCGCCAAGGCGCGCCGCGTGCGACAATGTGCCCCAATACAACTGCACTCGGAAAGGCCCGCCATGGCTGCACGCCTCATCGTTATGGATATCGACTCCACGCTCATCAACCAGGAAGTCATCGACCTGTTGGGCGAGGAGGCCGGCGTGGGCGAGCAGGTGGCACAGATCACCGAACGCGCCATGCGCGGCGAGCTTGACTTTAAGCAGGCGCTCGAAGAGCGCGTGGGGCTGCTTGCCGGCTTGGATGAGAGCGTGTTCGAACGCACCTTTGAGCGCGTGACATTTACCCCCGGCGCGCTGGAGCTTGTGCGCTCGGCACACAGCAAGGGCTGGAAGGTTGGCGTGGTAAGCGGCGGCTTTCACGAGGTCGCCGACAAGATCGTGGCCGCCGCGGGCATCGACTTTTGCCTCGCTAACCGCCTGGAGGTCGTGGACGGCAAGCTCACCGGCAAGCTGGCGGCAAACATTGTGACCAAGGAATCCAAGCTCATCCAGCTGCTGGACTGGGCAGTTGAGTGCGGCGTCGACATGGCCCACACGGTCGCTATTGGCGACGGGGCAAACGACATCCCCATGATCCAGGCCGCGGGCACGGGCATCGCGTTTTGTGCCAAGCCCAAGACGCGCGAAGCCGCCCCGTTTGCCATCGACGAGCGAAACCTGATGCTCGCCATGGACATCATCCTGCGTGACTAGCCGATCCGTCTAACAATTGAATCAGTCTGTCCTATAGTTTCCGAACAATTTTGTCTTAGTGTTCGGAAACATACCCTTTGAGTGCTAGACTTTGCGCCGTCGAAGGGAACATATATGGATAAGCGAGATCTTGAGCAGCTGCTGAGCGATGTTGCCGGCGGATCAGTCGCCCCTGCCGACGCGCTTACGCGCATCCAGACGGCGCCAACCGCCGATCTGGGTTTTGCGCAGCTCGATCTTTCGCGCGGGGTGCGCCAGGGAGCCGGCGAGGTTGTCTACGGCGCCGGTAAAACCGCCGAGCAGATTGCCGCCATTATCGAAGCGCTGCACGATGCCGGCCAGGAGCGCATCCTGGTCACGCGCCTGGACGCCGAAAAGGCAGACCGCACCTCGGAGCTCCTCGACAACGGCATCGACCTGGGATATGTCCCGGACGCACAGCTCGCCCTCGTGGGAGACAAGCCCTCCCCTACCGGCAACGGACGCATCGTCGTCGTCTGCGCCGGCACGAGCGACCTGCCCGTCGCCGAGGAAGCCGCATTGACGGCCGAGTTCTATGGCAACGAGGTCGACCGCCTCTACGACGTGGGTGTCGCCGGCCTGCACCGTCTGCTCGCGCATGCCGAGGAGCTTGCCCAGGCACAGGTGGTCATCGCCATTGCCGGCATGGAGGGCGCACTGGCGAGCGTTGTCGGCGGCCTGGTGAGCTGTCCGGTCATCGCCGTTCCCACCAGCGTGGGTTACGGCGCGAGCTTTGGTGGCGTAGCCGCGCTACTCGCCATGCTCAACTCCTGCGCCAGCGGCGTTTCGGTCGTCAATATCGACAACGGCTTTGGTGCCGCCTACCAGGCAAGTCTTATCAACCATCTGAGCGCCGGCACACCCCGCGCCCGTTAAGGAGCATTCCATGTCCAACCATCAGCATACGCTTATCATCGACGGCACCTCGGGCATCAGCGGCGATATGACCGTCGCGGCCCTGCTCGACCTGGGCGCCAGCGAGGAACACCTGCGCGAACAGCTCGCCACGCTGCCGGTCGACGGCTTTTCGATCGCCGTCACGCGTGCAAACAAGCATGGCATCGACGCCTGCGATTTCGACGTCCAGCTTGCAGAGGAGCTCGAGAACCACGATCACGATATGGCCTGGCTCTACGGCAACGAAGCAGCTGCCGAGCATACGCACGAGCATGAGCACCACCATCATGACCATGATGAGCACGAACACGAGCACACACACAACCACGACCATGACCATGAGGCCCACGGTCATGGCCACGAGGGCCATCATCACGCCCACCACCATCACCACCGTTCTTTGGCGGACGTCACAGCCATCATCGACGGCTCGCAGCTAAGCGATGGCGCCAAGCGTCGCGCCCTCGCCATTTTTTCCGTACTCGCCGCTGCCGAGGCCAAGGCTCACGGCAAAACGCCCGACACCGTCCTGTTTCACGAGGTGGGCGCCGTCGACTCCATCGTCGACGTCTGCTCTGTCGCCATCTGCCTCGACGACCTTGGTATTGAGGACATCGTGGTCGAGTCGCTCTCCGAGGGTCACGGCACCATCCACTGTGCCCACGGCCTCATGCCCATTCCCGTCCCCGCTGTCGTCAACCTGTGCCAGGCGGGCAATATCGCCCTCACGCCTGCACCGGTCGCCGGCGAGCTCGTGACGCCGACGGGCGCCGCCATCGTCACCGCGCTGCGCACGTCCGACCAACTGCCCTCACGCTACCGCATCGAAGCCGTCGGCTACGGCGCCGGCAAACGCCCCTACGAAGGTTGCTCCGGTACGCTCCGCTGCCTGCTCGTTCACGCGGACGCATAGCCATGGATGCCCGCAAGGCAAAAAGCCGTGCCGCCATCGTTGCGGCGTTTTCCGAGCTCCTTCGCGAGGAGGACTACGGCAAGATCACCGTCGGCGACATCATTGCTCGCGCCCATGTGGGTCGGGCCACGTTCTACGGCCTCTTCAAGAGCAAAGATGACCTGCTCGCTGAGCTCGTGCGCGACATCTGCACCCATGCCCTCGACGATGACGGTACGCCCCTCGATGACCCGCTCGTACAGGTCGAGCATATCCTCAACAACCTCTGGGAGCGCCGCCAGGGCGTCCGAGCCCTCGTAGCCGGCGCCGGCTCACGCATCTTCGCCGACAGCCTCCGCAAGACCATCATGGCCCGAGCAGCCGAAACCGTCCCTACCGACCCAAACGGCCCCGCCGCCACCATGGACCGAAGCTTCCTACTACACCACATAGCCTCAAGCTTCGTAGGAATGGTCCAATGGTGGGCCTGGCACAACTTCCAAGCAGACAAAGCCGACGTAGCCAAAGACTACCTATCAGCCATAAAGCCCCTCTTCAGATAGACGCCTCCTCCCAAGGCGTCATCCCTTCCCAAAGTATCGCCCTCATCTCAACGCCCCCAACAGCAAAACGCCCCTCACATCCAAATTCAGATATATGTTGGGTTGCTTGTTCCAACGCAACAAAGACCCAGCAGCCGTCCGCATGGGGTAACTTCCCAGCGCACTCCGCAGGACGCAAAAAGGCTCGCCGCACAAAGTGCGCAGCGAGCCTTTTTGCATGTCCGAGGACGCGCTGGGAAGTTACCCCATGCGGCCAGCGGACAACTATGTAGCCTCAGACTAGAACATGCCCAAGAAACCATGCACAAACAGCGCGGCCAGAGCGGCACCGACAAACGGCGCGATGCCAGGAACGAGCAGGCCGTACTTCCAGTTGTTGTCAGCCTTGTTCTTGATCGGCAGCGCCTGATAGGCCATGCGAGGACCAAGGTCACGAGCCTGGTTCATGGCGAAGCCGGTGATGCCGCCCATGCCCATGCCAACGGCCCAAACGATCAGGCCGACGCAGATGGCGAGCATCAGAACGTTCTCGCCGGCGCGGCTAGCGGCAGCGAGGATGGCGCTGATGAACACAAAGGTGCAGATAGCCTCGCAGAAGAAGTTACGGGCGTAGTTCGTACCCTCGGTGGTGGGGTTGGTCGAGAAGATGTTGCGCTGGGCAATGGGGTCGACGACGCCATCGGAAGCCTTGAACTCATCGGCATACATCAACCACGCGATCACGGCGCCCGCAAAGCCGCCGAGCATATCGGCAATCATGAAGGGAATGCAGCTGCTCCACGGCACCAGGCCTACGATGCACTGGGCAAGCACCATGGCGGGGTTCATGCACACGGCGCCGCCAAAGATAAACAGAGCGACCGAGATGCCAAAAGACCAGGTGGTGATGGCAAACATGTGGCCGGAGCCCTGATACTTGGTGCCCTTAAGCACGGTATCGCAGTGTACGCCCACGCCAAAGATGATCATGAGGGCCGTTGCGCCGAATTCGCAGAGGAGTTTGGTAAGCATAAAACCTTATCTTTCTTGTCGGTTATAAACGATTCGTTTGGGCCGTGCACTAGTGCTGCGCGACGACAACGCCCAGGCCATCGGGAATGACGGCAACCTTGGCATCGGCACCCTTCATCTCAAAGGCGAGCTTGAGCGCCTCCTCGATAGTGTTGACCGGCGTCATGTGCATATCCTTGAGCATCTGGTGATCGCACAGGTCGGTGACCATAATCACAGGGTGATGCGCCAGGATGCGGGCGAAAATCTGGCTCGTCCACTGGTCGGGCAGGGTCTCGTCCTTAGGACGGTCGATGCAGGCGCGCTCAAACTCCGCCGGATCGTTGTCGGCGATGTTGTGATAGAAGCCTTCGCCACCGTGACCGTCGGCGCAACCGGCGACATCAATAATCACGCCGCCCTCGGGAAGCGTGGCCTCGGCAGAGCACATGCCCTTCACGGCCTGGTAGATGTTCTGGTCGAGCGGGTAGCCGCCGTTGGTGGTGATGGCAATCTCGCACTCAACGGGCTCAACGCCGGCAAGGCTCTTCACGAACTCGCAGCCAGCCTCGTGCGCCTTGTGGATATCGCCGGCAAAGGAGCCGATGACCTCGTGCTTGCCGTTGAGCACCACGTTGAGCACAAAGGCAAGGTGAGCCATCTCGGCAGCGGCAAACATGTCCTCGCTCACGTGGTTGTGGCACAGGTTGCCGGCACGCGAATGGGAATCGTTCACAAACTGACCGTTGTGGTTGTACATGATGGTCTTGTAGCTGGCGATACCAGGCAGGACGGACTTGCGGCTACCAGAGAAACCGGCAAAGAAGTGCGGCTCAATAAAGCCCTCGGCAAGCAGCAGATCGCAATCGGCAGCAATCTTGTTGATGATGCACTCGCCGCCAGAAGGCAGGGTGCCGATCTTTTTCATCATGCTGTCATCGGTCGCGACGTGCATAACGATTTCCTCGTTGGCAACAATCTCCTCGCCATACTTGTTGACGAGTTCCTCGTGCGTCGACGGACGGTGCATACCCGTAGCAACCAAAATACGCACTCGAGCCTCGGGCGCAGCGGAATGGATGTGATGCAGCAGAATAGGCATCGTCACACGCGAGGGAACGGGGCGCGTATGATCGGAGCTAATAATGACGATATCCTTCTTGCCAGCACAAAGCTCCTCGAGCGAAGGCGAACCATAAGGGTTGGCAAGCGACTCCTCTACCAGCTCTTCCTGCGATTTCGTGGTCTTAAACTCGTTTTGATGACCTTCCATCACACCCGCGAAATTCTTATCCTCGAGCTCCAGATGCAACGTCTTGTGGTCAAACGGTAGTTCACATTCAAACAATGACGAGCGCCCTCTTCCTTTCAACTGACACACTAGATAAACCGTTGGAAGGATACGCCGCTCACCGAAAAACACCACCGTCCACCGATTCATTAACACAACGTTCATATTTGACCCACAACAAAACGGCCGCGACCCCAAACGGAACCGCAGCCGTCACAGCTGTAAGGCGCAAAGCGCGCCTTATTCCCTTTAGCTTTAATCCCAGAAGACCGAGGACGAAGGGACCCGATGGGTTTCCCTCTGAATGCACTCCGCAGCACGAAGCCCCTTCCAAACGCGCGAAGCGCGCCATTAATTCCCCCAGCCAGTAATCCGCCGAAGACCGGACATCGCAGGGCCCGCCATTAGTTTACTTTTAGGCACACTCCGCAGGACGCAAGAAGCCCTCGCCGCACGAAGTGCGCAGCGAGGGCTTCTTGCATGTCCGAGGACGTGCCTAAAAGTAAACTAATGGCGGGCCCGGACGACTACAGGGCTATCGATTACCCCGTGTTCTGCAGTCCTGCCGAGACGCCGGTCACAGTCGAAAGAATCAGGCTCATGTACTCGGCCTTCTTCTCCTCGGCCATCTCGTCCTGGTTCATACGCACCTCGCGAAGGGCGCGGACCTGTGCGATGGACAGGGCGTCGACGTAGGGGTTACGGACGCGAACGGCGCAGCCGAGCACGCGACGGCGCTGAAGCGGCCATTCGTCACCGACGATGGCAAGGACCCACTTACGCGTGAGCTGCATCTCGGTGAAGACCTTCTCGGACAGATCCTGGCGATCGCCCAGGTGCAGATACATCTTGGCGATGCGCTGGTCGGTCTTGGCGATCGACATCTCGATGTTGTCGATAAAGGTGCGGAAGAACGGCCACTCCTGGTAGGCAGCCTTAAGCTGGTCCAGATCGCCAAACTGCTCGCAGGCGGTACCCAGGCCGTACCAAGCGGCCAGATTGATGCGCGCCTGGCTCCAGCTGAAGATCCACGGAATGGTACGCAGGTCGTCGAGCGACTTGGCACCCAAGCCGCGCTTGGCGGGACGCGAGCCGATCGGCAGCAAGCCGACCTCGGTCAGCGGCGTCACGGTCGAGAACCACGGCGTAAAGTCCTCGGTGTTCAGCAGGTCCAGATAGCGCTCGTGGCTTGCGGCGTTGAGCTTCTCGGCCATATCCCAGAACTTCTGCGTGGTCTCGGTGTTGGTCTTCTCGACACTCGGGGCCGACTGCAAAAGCGTTGCGGCGGCAACGGACTCAACATGGCGCTGAGCCAGCGTGCGGTTGCCGTAACGGGCAAAGATGACCTCGCCCTGCTCGGTGAGCTTAAAGAAGCAGTTGACAGAACCCTTGGGCTGAGCCAGCACGGCCTTGTTGGCCGGGCCGCCGCCACGGCCCACGGCACCGCCGCGACCGTGCATGAGCACCAGATCGATATCGTTCTTCTCGGCCCACTTGGCAATGCGCTCCTGCGCGGAGTGCAGCGCGAGCATGGCCGTGGTAGGACCGGCATCCTTGGAGGAGTCGGAATAGCCCAGCATGACCTCCATGCGGCGGTTGGTCTGGGCAAGGCGCTTTTGCACCACGGGCAGCGTAAGCATCTGATCGAGCACGTCGACGCAGCCCTCGAGGTCCTCGAGCTGCTCGAACAACGGGATCACGTCGAGCTCGGGGACATCCTCCTCGTGTGCAAAGGACAGGTGCGCCAGCTCAAAGACGTCGGCCACATGCTGAGCGCTCTTGGTAAACGAGATGATGTAGCGGTGCGCCATCTTCTTGCCGTAGCGCTTTTGGATGGAGCCGATAGCGCGGAAGGTATCGATGACCTCGCGCGTCATGGGCTGCAGGTCGCCATGGATACCGTTCTCGTGGATATCCTTGAGGGCGCGGGCATGCACCACGGAGTGCTGACGGAACTCCATCTCGACCATATGGAAGCCGAAGGACTCGACTTGCCAGATGATGGTCTGGACCGGGCCGTAGGCGGCACGGACGGCACCGCAGGCGGCCAGCGAACGCTGGACGACGCGCAGGTCATCCAGGAACTCGTCGGCGCTGTGGTACATGGTGTCGGTGATACGGCGCACGGTGGCGTTCAGACGGTCGGCCATGACGAGCATGACGGCGCGATGCGGCTCGTGCTCGGAGATCAGCTCGGCGCGGGCCGTGTACCGAGGGCTCATCTCGACCTGATGGTTCCACAGGTTAATGAGCTCGGCCGACGGCTTGCTGTAGGTGGCCTCGAGCGTGAGGTTGCGGCCGATGTGGCGGCACTTGTCCTCGAGCTTGAGCACCATGTGCGTAAAGTACTTGGCGGCGACCTCACGGCTCACCTTGGCGGTGACGTTGGGGTTACCGTCGCGGTCGGAACCGATCCAGCTGCCGGGATGGAAGAACGCCGGGCACAGCGGCGGCACAGTACCGGCCTTGTCGCCCAGCACCCAATCGTCAAAACGACGATAGATAACGGGGATAACGTCGAACAGCGTGTTATCGAAGATGTCGATGATGGTATCGGCTTCCTCGACCGGCGTGGGCTTCTTGAGCGCGATGGGGCTCGTACGCACCAGGGCGTCGATCTCCTGCAGCATATGGCGCTCGTTCTCCACCAGGTCGGAGCCGCCCAGACGCGGACGCTCCTCCAGCAGGTTGGAGATACGGCGGATCTTGCCCTCGACGGCCTTACGACGGGCCTCGGTGGGATGTGCGGTAAAGACAGGGTGGAACTCGAGCTTGTCGAGCAGCTCGTTGGCACCCTCGACACCCAGCTCATTCACCAGCTGGTGATAGGCAACGGTAAGCTCGTTGGCAGGATCGACCTCGGTATCGGTCGACGCACCGGCCTCGCGCTCGCGCAGCTGCGCCACACGGTAGTTCTCCTCCGACAGGTTTGCCAGATGGAAAAAGCTCGTAAAGGCGCGGACAATGACCTGCTGCTTATCGAGCGGCAGGCTGTCGATCAAATCGACGACCTCACGAAATGCCACGGCAGTGGGCTCGTCGGCGGTGGGCACGCCCTGCTCGTCGACGGCTTCGTCGGCAGCGCAGGTACCGGGGTTGCCGGCATTGACCACAATCTCGGCTGTCAAAATCTTGTCGAACAGGTCCGCGATCTCGGGATCATACTCGCTAAGCACACGGCGCTCCAGGCGCAAGAACAGCGCCAGATTGTCGCGCAGCTCCTCGGGGATCTCGATCTCGGCGAGACGCTCCCTGGACTCGGCATTCGAGCCGATTCGGTTAACGAGGCGGTTGACCACGGCAGCGACGCGCGCCGCGGCTTCGGGTACAGACTGGTTGCTTAGGTTCTCAGCCACGTTTCCTCCCATTCCTCCTTCTATGCACGTAACATGCGGTATTCATTATAGGCGCTTGAGAAATACTTTCGACACTGATTGCGCTTTACCACACAAAAGTATTTTCTGCATTGCAAAGGTTTTTGCCCTAAATGGTCGTATTTCTCGGTGGGCGGCATACGTAAACGGGGGCATTCCGCATAAAAGCGAAACACCCCCGTAACAATCGCTCTCCATGAGCAGGGCACGTTAGCAGGCCCGAAGCTCAAAAAGATGCGCTACAGGCGCTCGCGAACCGCCTCGACGACGTTGTCCAGATCGGCGAGCACCTCGTCATGGCTCTGCATGTCGCGCACTTTGACCTTGCCGGCGGCAAGCTCGTCGCCACCCAGGACCAAGATGAGCTTGGCGCCTACCTTATCGGCTTGCTTAAACTGGGCCTTGAGCGAACGACCCTGATAGTCGGCCTCGGTCACGATACCTGCGGCGCGAAGCTCCTGCGTAATGGCAAAGACGTTCTGACGCAGCTCCTTGCCGGCGTTGGCGACATAGACGCACGGGGCCTCATCGGCACCCAAATCGCTGCCAAAGGCCTGCAGGGCCAGCAGGGCGCGCTCAAAACCGACAGCAAAGCCGACGCCCGCCGTGGGCTTGCCACCCTCGAGCTCGACCAGGCCATCGTAGCGGCCGCCGCCGCCGATGGAGCCGACGCCGGCGCCAGGGGCCTCGACCTCAAAGACAGTACGGGTGTAGTAGTCCAGGCCGCGCACCAAGGTGGGATCCTCGACATACTCGATACCGGCGGCATCCAGATAGCGCTTGACCTGCTCGTAGTGCTCGCGGCACTCATCGCACAGGTTGTCACCCATCAGCGGAGCCTCGGCCATGATCTCGCGGCAGTGGTCGTTCTTGCAGTCGAAGGCACGCAGCGGGTTGAGCTCGGCGCGCTCGCGGCACTCATCGCACATCTCGTCGGCGTGATCGAGGATGAACTGCTTAACCTGCTCGCGATAAGCCGGACGGCACTGGGCGTCACCCATCGAGTTGATGAGCAGACGGAGCTTGGAAAGATCGAAGCCCAAGCGCTTGTAGAACTCCATGAGCATGATGATGCACTCGGCGTCTGCCGCCGGATCGGGAGCGCCGAGCCACTCGATGCCCACCTGATGGAACTGGCGCAGGCGGCCCTTCTGGGGACGCTCGCCGCGGAACATGGCCTCGGCGTAGTAAGCCTTAAACGGCGTGGAGCCCTGGGGCACCAGGTTGTTCTCCACGACGGCGCGCACCACACCGGCCGTGCCCTCGGGACGAAGCGCCAGGCGCTGCTTGGGCTTGAGCTTGGTGTCGGTGCCCTCAGTAAAGACGCGCTCCAGGTTGGCGCCGCTAAAGACGCGGAACATCTCCTTGCGCACGACGTCGGTCGACTGGCCGATGCCGTGGACAAAGACGTCCACCTGCTCGATCGCGGGCGTCTCGATAGGCTTAAAGCCAAACGGCTCGAATACGCCGGCCGCAATCTGCTGCATCTTTTGCCAAGCGCGCATCTCGGCGCCGATAAGGTCGCGGGTTCCCTCCGCCTTCTGTGCCTGCATGGGCAAACACCTTTCTTTTGTATCGCGTCATAGGTAGTGGTCATTATACGGCACAAAAACAAAACGCGGCGGCGCGTCTGACCGAACGAGGGTATGGGGGCTCGTTCGGCCAGACGCACCGCCGCTGTTTGGGATCCGTTTTCCTCCGTCTCTTTCGAATCACGTGATCTGTTGAGGACGGAGGAAAACGGATCATTTCGTAGGCCCGTGGCCGCCTTGGAAACCGAATGATGGTACGAGCATCCATTCGGCTTCCAGGGCGGCCACGGACAGAACGGGGCGAACAGAAAAGAGCGACGGGCGTCTACTCCCCCGCCACGCTCGTGCGCAGCTTGGCGGCGATGGGCTCGGATGCCAGCAGGAACACGAGCATGACCACGGAGCGCGCCAGGCACACAATCCAGGTGCTCGCAAAGGAGCCCGTGGCATCGAACAGCACGCCCGAGACGATGGCGCCCACGGTGCCCAAGATTGCCTTGAAAGACAAGGACATAGGCCTTATGGCCATGCCCGCAGGCTTGAAAGGCAAGGTTGGGTGCTACCGGTGGTCGGCGATATAGCCCAAAGCGACGGCGGTATAGGCCGCGGCACCGAGCGGCAGCTCGGCATCGTTAAAACGTGCCTTGGGATGGTGCTGGGCAAAGTGTTCGTCCGTGTCGGTTACGGCCGCGCCCACGGTAAAGTACGCACTCGGAATCTTGCTCGAGATAAGCGCGAAGTCCTCACTCGCCATGGCATGGAAAAGCGGCAAGAAAGCCGCCTTGGGCAGCACTGCGCCCACGTAGCCAAGCGACGCCTGAGTCAAATCGCTGTCGAGTACAAGCGGCGGAACATCCGAAAGCGCCTCGATGGTCGCCGGCGTACGATAGGTCGTGGCAACGCCGTTAACGACCTCCGCGATGCGGGTCTTTAGGTGAGCCATGAGCTCAACATCAAAGCCGCGCAGCGTTCCCTCGAGCACGCAGGTGTCGGGGATGACGTTGGCCGCCAAGCCGCCAGCAAACTTACCAACGGTAAGTGCGACTTCCTTGGCCGCCGGCACCTCGCGGGAGATGAGCTCCTGGAGCGCCAGGTGCACATGGACGCCGGCCGTAATGGGGTCGATGCAGATCTCGGGGCTGGAACCGTGGCCGCCCTTGCCCTGGAGCGTGATGCGGAAACCGTACACGCCTGAAAGCGCCGGGCTCCCATAGAGCACCAGGCCGAGCGGCGACTGGCTGTTGACGTGCATGGCAAAGGCAGCCTGGGGGCGCGGGTTCTGCAGCAGGCCATCGGCAATGGCAGCGCGCGCCCCTTCAAAGGTCTCCTCGCCCGGCTGGAACAGCAACTTCACCGTGGCGTTGGCCTCCACAAGCTCGGCCTCGCGGGCCTTGAGCAGGCGCGCCGCACCAAGCAGCGCCGTCGCGTGCATATCGTGACCGCAAGCATGCATGCAGCCATTGGTGGATGCAAAGGGCTCGCCGGATTCCTCGACAACGGGCAGGGCATCCATATCGCCTCGGAGCATGACGACCGTTCCGGCCTGCTCGTCCTTGCACGTGCCATTGCCCTGAACGGCCGCGGCCGCACCGGCACCGATCAGACCAACGACGCAGGAACCGTCGACGAGCGTGGTATGGGGGATGTCCATCTCGTCCAGACGTGCCTGGATATAGGCAGACGTCTGCGGAAGATTGTTACCGAGCTCGGGCATCTGGTGTAGATCGTGTCGCCACGCAGCGAGCTCGTCTGCAAAAGCCTGAGCTTCTGCGACAAGACCGTCACCGATAGCGGCCTGCGCCGCCGCGGTGGCCTGGGGCGCTGGTTGCGGTTGAAAATCGGACAGAGCTGATGCCATAGAAGCCCTCCAGTAACGTTTTTGCAGCACGCACTTTGATAGCGTAAAGTGCAAGGTACAACTGTAAGGGCATGACATAAAAATGCCGCCCTGGGAGGGCGGCGCAACAAGTTGTTTACAATTGCGGGTGTGATTTTCGGCGCAAGAAATCGAAATGCGTCTCGCTCAAGATAATCGAAAGAAAGATGAGCGCGAAGCCGGCGAGCAGGCGCGAGGTGAGCGCCTCCCCCATCAGCAGCACCGAGAACAGCACGCCCGAAGGCGACTCCATCGAAAGGAGCAGTGAGCCCGTCGAGGCCGAGACATGCGCCAGGCCGACGTTTTGGATGAGCAGAGCCGCGCATGTGCAACCAACCGAGAGAAACGCCATCGCGCTGATAAAGCTCGGCGTCCACACGGACAGAGGCGCTTGGGTCTCGAATAGCAGCGACGTTGCCAGGCTCAGCACGCCGTTGCCCACAAACATCCAAAACGTGATGACGTTGATGTCCATTTTGCGACCGTACTTGGCAGTCACCGCCATCTGGATGGCGAAAAAGACCGCACCCGCCAGCGTAATGACATCACCGATGTTGAATTCAACGCTATCGAGCGCCACCAAGCCAATGCCCGCCAAGCACAGCAGCGCCGCGCCCAGGTTATAGCGGGTGAGTTTTTCGCCGCTCAGAAAATAGCTCGCGAACGGCACAACGATGCAATACGTGCCCGTCAAAAAAGCATTCTTGCCCGCCGTGGTGTGCGCCAGACCGACTGTCTGCAGGGCGTAGGCGGCCCACATAAGTGCGCCCATGCCAAGTCCGACGATAAGGTTGCGGGCGTTGAGGTGCGCGATGATGCGCTTGTGGAAGATGAAAAACATGACCAACGCCGCAGGCAGAAAGCGCACGTAGAGCAGTTCGAACACCGGAATGGTGTCGAGCGCGTCCTTCATGGTCGTAAAGGAGTAGCCCCAGACGACTGCCACCGAAAGCAGCAGGACTTTCCAGAACAGCGGCGAGCGAGCGCCGGCGCCGCGGGAGGTGCCGCCCGCGCCCAGGTCCTCGCGAGCAACAGGGCTATCGGGCATCATTTCGATATTGTCAGTGGCATGCTGGGCCATAGGGCATCCTCGCGCTCAATCTGGGCGTGGTGTCCGCACGCGCATGGCTGCGTGCCGCCTCATGGTCAAATAAAAGCAGGGCGCACCGGACCCCCGGCACGCCCCGCTACTGTAGCAACAACCAAGCAGCCCGTGCAATTCACTACGCTAAAGCATCGGGTTGGAAGATCTCGATGTTCCGACGGCGTTTACGTTGCTGAACTAAATCAATTTGGTTGACTCCAGTTTTTCGATGATCCAGTCGTTGGCTTTGATGACCGGGCGGCGGAAGACGACACCCAGTGCCAGCGACGGAATCAGATAGCTCGCCAGAATGCCTAGCTCAATCCAGTACTCCATGTGGTACGCACCGGCCATGGCGGCATGCATGGCGTTGATGCCGTGGGTGAACGGCAGGAACGGATAGATCGCCTGGAACACGGGGCCGGTCATCTCGATGGGGAACGTGCCGCCCGAACCGCCGACCTGCATGACCAGCAGCACGACGGCGAGCGCCTTGCCGATATCGCCAAACGAAACCGTAAGCGTGTAGACGATATTGGAGAACACGAGGCTCGCGACCCAGCCCGCCAGCACAAACTGCAGCGGGTCGTCGCACTGGATGCCAAAGAACAGGATGTCGCCCGCACACACGAGCGTTGCCTGCAGCAGGGCCAGACCGCCAAAGAACAGGTAGCGGCCCAGGTAGATCTCGTGCAGGCGCACGGGGATGAGCTCGTTGATAAGCTCATCGTCAACCGAGACCTTCATCATGGCCGCCAGCACAATCGAGCCCACCCAGAGCGACAGAATCGTGTAGAACGGTGCCATGGCCGAACCGTAGTTGCGGATCGGATAGACCGGCTTGCGATCGAGCGCGACGGGGCCGGAAAGCGACACGGCCAGACCCTCGGGATCATTGCCGATCATCGTCTTGATCGTAGCGAGGTCATCCGACATCAAGGCGCCGTCGAGCTCGTCCTTAAACGCACTGATCTTGTCCGACGCCTCGCCCAGCTGATCAGAAGCCTTGTTGACCAGCTTTGCAGCCTTGGAGAGGCCCTTTGCCAGCGAACCGGATGCGTCGGTTAGGCCAGCAACAGCACTATCCAGATCGTTCGAAATACCGTTCAGCGAATCCAAAACGCCCGAGATGGTCTTCTTGAGCTCCTTTGCCTTGGCCGAAAACGTAGAGTCGTAGTCAGTCTTGGCGCCCGAGATACCAGCCTTGGCATCCGCGATTGCCTGATCGACCTCGGCACGCGACTTATTAACCTCTGCCATGCTGTCAGAGAGAGACTTCGCGGTGGCCGTCAAGTCCTTGGCGTTGTTGCGATACTCCACAGCAATCCTGCTCAGCGATGTTGCCACAGACTTGAGGCTGTCCTGGAGTTTTTCGTCAGTCACCTGATCGGCAAAGCTGCGGAGCTGGTCGGCCGTGGCGTCGATATCGTCGGCACGCGTGTTGAGCGCCGCCGCGGCATCGTTGAGCTGGGACACTGTAAGGTAGACATGTTGTTTCGCGGCATTAAATGCCTTCGCAAGCTCGGCGGACACGTTGTCAAACGAGCCCGCGCTTCCGTCAATCGCGGCATTGATGGCGTCGTTGGCGTCCTTCAGCGCTTCCTTGGAATCGCTAATACCGCTCTTGACATGCTCCATCAGCTGCTTCGTTGACTCATCGACCGTGCCCGTCTGCTTGAGCATGCCGCTCGCCGACGTCAGCGAATCGGACGTGGAGCTCAAAATGCCCGCCAGCGACGAAGCATCTGCCCGAACGTCTCGCAGGTCCTCAATCGAATCGCCGAGCGTCGAGGACAGGTTGGCGATAAAGTTACCCACCTGGTCGGTGCTCATGTAATCGAGCAGGCTGGACACCGTCTTAAGACCGATCGTCGTAATGGTCTCGGTAAAAGTTTTGTTAACCTGGCTCTGGACGGCGCTCGAACCCTTCTCGGTCACGATCTGCGCAATGGCGTTGGCCTTCTGATTCTCGTAGAACTCGATATCGGCATGTTTCACGTCGGTCGAGAAAAGCGTCATCATGTCAGCGCTAAACGTTTTGGGGATAACGACGGCAGCATAGTACGCGCCCGACTTAACGCCCTCGATAGCCTTTTCGCGATTGTTGAGCACAACCCAATCGAAGCTCTCGTTGCCGCGTAGGGTGGCGGTCACGTTTTCGCCCACGTTAACCTCGACGGGGATCAAATCGCTCTCGTAACCCTCATCGGTGTTGACCACGGCGATCTTAAGATTGCCGGTGTTGCCGTACGGATCCCAGCTGCCGGCGATGTTAAACCACGCGTACAGACACGGTACGATAATGAGGCCCATCACGACAACCAAGCCGATCACGGAGCGAGACACGTTTTGGACATCGCGCTTAAACAGATGCAGGATGTTCTTCATTTATGCCTCACCTCCTTTGGAGTGCTTGCCAAGCGCGGTGGTATCTCCATCATTTGTGGCTGTGCTGTCGCTGCCCTGAGATTTATGGTGCGAGCCGATATGCGGCAAGCGGCCCGTGGACTGATCGCCGCCCTTGGCACCACGCTCGCTGGCGTTGAGGCCAAACATGTGGCGGGCGGCAGGAATGGCGGCCGTGTGTTCGCGCATCTCGCGACGCAGGTCCTCATCCGAAAGCGCCGAGATGCGCATCTGGGTATTGAGGCTCGCTCGGATATATTCGATATTGATAAGCCAGCCGCAGATGGCAATAACCGAGATGATCCAAATGACAAGCAGGATGATCTTGCCGTTATTGTCGATATCGAGAACCGTCGACAGGACAAAGAGCAGGACCTGAACGCCCACCACGGCGGCAAAACCGCCCTTGATGTAGTACGGGTAGCGATGTTCAAAGGCGACCGCATGATCGAGCAGTTCGCGACGGTACGAATCGGAATCGAGCATGACGCGCATGGCCGTGCGCAGCGAGTAGCGCTGGCGCGGCAGGTCGTTGGACTCGCAAATCATCATACCGGTCGTGGAGAGCTGTTTATCAAAGAGCAGGTTAAGGTTGAGCAGCAGCGGACGCAGCTGCAGGCCGATAAAGAGCGCCACGATCAAGAACACGCCCAGAATGCACAGGTTAAACAGGTAGTTGAACGAATACATGCCGCCGACCGTCTCGCGCAGCAGATTGATGCCGTAGGTAAAGGGCAGCAGCGGGTGCAGCCACTGGAAGAAGCCGGGCATCATCTCGATGGGGTACATGCCCGACGAACCCGGGATCTGCACGATGACGAGAATGACGCCGATAGCCTTGCCGATATGCTTAAACGTGGTGGACAGCGCATAGATGATATTGACGTAGGTGAACGAAATGGCGATGCCGCCCAGCACGAACAGCAGCGGGTTGACGCACTGTACGCCAATGACCAGATCACCCACCGTAACGATGATGGCCTGCAACGCGCCCAGGATCACCATGAGCAACCAGCGGCCAAAGTAGCCTTGGCGCGCCGTAAAGCTGCCGATGCCTTCGCGATCGACCTCGAGCTTGTAGATGGCGATAAGCACGTAGCCGCCCACCCAAAGCGCCAGGTTGGTATAGAACGGGGCAATGCCCGAGCCGAAGCTCTTAACCGGATAGATCGACTTGGACGCGAGCTCAACCGGAGATGCCATGAAGTCTGCGACGTCATTGACGTCGACGCCCATCAGGTCGGCCAGCTCGCCCATGGACTCGGAGGTCTGTAGCGCCGCGATGTCGTTGGCGGCGGTTGCGAGCTTGTCCTGGACCTTGGCAAGCGAGGAATCGGTCTGGGACAGCGTGGTCTTGGCCTGGCCGAGCGTAGCGTTAAGCTGCGAAAGCGTACCGCGCGCGCTTGCAATCGTGGGCGTGAGGCCAGATACGATACCCGTCAAATCACCCGAGACGGCGGCAAAGGAATCAAGCGCGCTCGAGGCCTTCGGCAGCGCGTTTTGACCCAGGTCCGTCTGGGCCTGGCCAAGGTTGGTCGCACCGGTCTGAATTGCGTTATTGATAGCGTCGCTGGCACCCGAGACAGCCGCGGCGTCATTCGCCATGGCGCTCGACTGCGCAGACAGACCGTCCTTGATGCTCTGCAACTTCTCGTTCTGCTCACGGAGCGTATTGATGGTCGATACAATGCGCGCGTCAATTTCCTCGGAACCTGTCGACGTGTCATTGGCGAGAATCTCCAAGTGCCCGATAACGGCCTTATTGTGGTCGATCGTCGCTTGGAGAGACTCGAGCGAGTTGTCGATACGGGTGGTCGTAGATGTGACCGTGCCCGTCAGCTTGCCGATGGCAGCGTTCGCGGAGGCCGACGTCTTGGTGAGCGCAAGGCTGCCTTCCGAGAGCGCCTTGGAGAGCGAGGCGATAGAGTTGCCCGCCGTGGTGCGAGCTTCACCCAGCAGGTCGTTGCCCTGAGAGATCGCTTGCGTCAGTGACGGCGCCTGACCCTGCATGCCGGCAAGTGCCGCATCAGCCGAGGCGATAGCGCCACTCGTCTTATCGATGGCGGCATTCATGTCGCCAATCGAATCGCGCACCTCGCCCAAGGTATCGGATGCCTCGGAGACAGAACTTGCCAACGAATCCTGAGTCTGGGTTGCCTTGTCCTTTAAATCGACTCCGGCATCCTTGGCAATGCTGGCAACGGTCTCGCCCACCGTGGAGACAAATTCCGAGTTGATCTGCTCCTCGATGGTGCTTGCACCGGTGTCGGTAACCTTGGGCGCAATAGCGCTCTTCTTCTCATTGACGTAGTACGTAAGCTTGGGCTGATGGTAGTTACCGTCGAGCATCGAAACCAGGTTATCCGAGAAGTTCTTGGGGATTACGATGGCCGCATAGTACTCACCGCTCTCGACGCCCTCCTTGGCATCGGACGCCGAATCGACGAAGGTCCAGCCCAGCTGATCGTTCTCCTTGAGCTGATCGACAACCTGGTCGCCCGCGTTGAGCTCGCCCACCAAGTCGTTTTGGGTGCCCCGATCGTTGTTGGCGATGGCAATCTTGATACCCTGGGTGTTTCCGTACGGATCCCAGTTGGCCACGATGTTGTACCAGGCATACAGCGAGGGAATAACGCACACGCCAAGGGTAACCACCAAGGCGACGGGGTTCACAAGCAGTCGCTTAATGTCGCGCTTAAATATCGCAAAGGACACCTTTGCATTGGATAGTTTGCTGCCGAGACTCACGCTTGGACCATCCATCCTGTCGTTAAATCGAATCGTACTATCGACAACCATTGTACGTAGGCGCTTTAGCGTCTCAGAGCACAATGGTATTGAGTTTTGCGGGTAGCAATATACTACGAAGACAAATTAACGTACAGTTGTACAGTATCCTAAATTTCAGCAGGTCACAAAACCACAACCCCGACAAATAATTGATCCCTTGGGGACGGAGGAATCATTCAAAAGGAAACGAGAGTGGAAAATCTCCCACTTCAAGCCCGCATTCGAGCCAAAAGTGGGAGATTATCCACTCTCGTTCTAATCTAGTTACGGTGCCGTATCCCCGAACTACATCAAGTTGCAAACAGCCGCCGCGAAGGCTACGGGGTCCTCGGGGAGGATGCCCTCGACCAGCAGAGCCTGGTCATAGAGCAGACCGGAGTACTGCTTGATCTTGTCGGCGTCGCCTGCCTTCTGGGCAGCGACAAGCTTGTCAAAGACCGGGTGCTTGGCGTTGAGCTCGAGCACGCGCTGGCTCTTGGGCATGCCGTCGGGCGCGCCCTCGGGTCCCTTCTGGAGCACCTTCTCCATCTCAAGCGAAAGCGGGCCCTCGGTGGTGATGCAAGCGGGGGCATCGGTCAGGCGCGCGGAGACGGCAACTTTCTCGACCTTGTCACCGAGCGCCTCCTTCATAGCGCTAAAGAGGTCCTCGTTTTCCTTGGTGGCGTCCTCGGCCTCCTTCTTCTCGTCCTCGGTCGCCAGATCAAGATCACCGGTTGCGACGTTCTTGAGCTCCAGGTGACGATCCTCAACCTCGGGCTCGGCACCATCGGCCACGGCCTTCTCGGCAGCCTCGCGGGCGGCATCGTCCTCGTAGATCTTGGGCATATCGGCGGCAACGTACTCACGCATAGCCTGGAAGGTGAACTCATCCACGTCCTGCGTCAGCAGCAGCACGTCATAGCCGCGGTCGAGCACGCCCTTTACCACGGGCATCTTGGCCAGACGCTCACGCGAGTCGCCGGCGGCGTAGTAGATGGCCTTCTGATCCTCGGGCATGCCCTTGGCATACTCGGCCAGGGTAATCATCTTCTGTTCCTTGGCAGACCAGAACAGCAACAGGTCGGCGAGCTCATCGGCCTTCATGCCATAGCTCGAGTAGATGCCGTACTTGAGGCCGCGGCCAAAGTTCTCAAAGAACTTCTCGTAGGCCTCGCGGTCGTTGTCACGCATATCCTCAAGGTCGGCGGTGATCTTCTT
Source organism: Collinsella aerofaciens (assembly GCA_048447565.1). Lineage (GTDB taxonomy): Bacteria > Actinomycetota > Coriobacteriia > Coriobacteriales > Coriobacteriaceae > Collinsella > Collinsella aerofaciens_CE. The sequence continues at coordinate 153,977 of DBGAXC010000003.1, forward strand.
TTCCACACGCTTGGCGATGGCCTTGAGCTGACGGTTCTGCTGAAGCGTCTCGCGCGAGATGTTGAGCGACACGTCGGCGGAATCCACGACGCCGCGGACAAAGTTGTAGTAGTCGGGCAGCAGGTCGTCGCACTTCTCCATGATCAGGACGTTGGAGCTGTAAAGCGCCAGGCCCTTCTCGTAGTCCTTGCTGTACAGATCGAACGGCGCGCGTCCCGGCACAAACAGCAGGGCGTCATACTCGAGCGTGCCCTCGGCGTGGAAGCTGATGGTGCGCGCAGGATCGTCAAAGTCGTGGAACGTGGACTTGTAGAACTCGTCGTAGTCCTTCTGCTCGACATCGGAGCTGCGCTTCTTCCAGATCGGTGTCATGGAGTTGATGGTCTCGAGCTCCTGGTAGTCCTCGTACTCGGGCTTGTAATCGTCGCCGGCGTCCTCGGGCTTGGGTTTCTGGCGGCTCTTGGACACCATCATCTGAATCGGGTAACGCACATAGTTGCTGTACTGCTGAATCAGGCTCTTGAGGCCCCACTCGGTCAGGAAGCGATCGTAGGTCTCGGCCTCGCCGTCGGCGTCGAGCTTCTCGTTCTCACGCAGCGTCAGGATGACATCGGTGCCGTGCTCGGCGCGCTCGCCATCTTCGATGGTGTAACCCTCAAGACCATCAGACTCCCACACGTGAGCGGTGTCCTCGCCATAGGCGCGGCTGACGACCTTCACGTGGCTGGCGACCATAAAAGCCGAGTAGAAGCCCACGCCAAACTGGCCGATGATGTCGACATCCGAACCCTGCTGCTCGGCGTTCTCGGTCTTAAACTCCTCGGAGCCGGAATGGGCGATGGTGCCCAGATTGCGCTCGAGCTCCTCGGCGGTCATGCCAATGCCGTTATCCGAGATGGTAATGGTGTGGGCGTCTTTATCAAAGGAGACGCGAATGGCCAGGTCGCTCTGGTCGATCTTGACGCTCGGGTCCTGCAGGCTCTTAAAGTTGAGCTTGTCGACGGCGTCGCTCGCGTTAGAGATAAGCTCGCGCAGGAAGATTTCCTTATTGGTGTAGATGGAGTTGATCATGAGGTCGAGCAGTTTTTTGCTCTCGGTCTTAAATTGACGCATGTGCAGTCCTTTCGCGCTACCCCCGTCCGCAAAAACGGCCCGGTCGCCCGAGCCGAATCGCAGACCTGCTATGTTCAGACTTAGATTTTATAACCCATTAGCGCGCATATATACATACGGAATCGAAAAACTGTATGTCTAAGCGCTCCGATGCGCCAATTGCCAAGGAGCGTCCCCAACTGCCGGCAGAAAAGGAACGTCCCTATCTGCCATCTACGCGCTTGGCCATCCAGACATGGGGCTGGCCCTCGTCTTCGTAATCTACCGGGGCAATTTGCGTGTAGCCCGCCTTTGCATAGAGCGGCAACACGTATTCCTGCGCATGCAGCTTAATAAGCTTAGCGCCGGCATCGCGTGCACACGAAGCACTGGCCTCGACGATCGCACTCGCCAGTCCGCGACGACGCATAGCCGGCAGCACGGCGACGCGCCCCATAATGTAGGTCTCCCCCGCCGCAACGCCTTCGTCCATGTCGCATGCCGGCAACACCGGGGCCTCTGCGTCAGCCACGCGCTCAAGCTCTTCGGGAAACACGCGCGAGCAACCGGCAAGCTCGCCGTCTACATAGAGCGTCACATGAATGCAGTTTGGATCCTCGTCGATAGCGTCGAACTCATTCTCGTAGCCCTGCTCGTCTATAAAAACGACGCGGCGCACCAACGCCGCGTCATCAAAACATCCCGTCTTAAGTTGAATATCCATGGCTGCCCTTTCATTCAATGCGAACGTTAGGGACAGATATTAGCGAAAATGAGCTCCGCGCACGCTAAACTTCGCGCGAGCCTTCGCCAGGCAGTCGTAATGACCCACGTTATGGGCATCGCTCGCGATGAAGCTGTACAGGTTCTGATCGAACAGGCGCTGTGCCGGCTTTTTCTCGCGACCAAAGCGACCGCCGGCAATAAAGTCCGCCGAAGCCTGCAGCTTGCAGCCCATATCGACCAGACGCTCCGCAACGCTTACATCCTTTTGAACCGCACGATAGCGCTCAGGATGAGCGATGATCACCTGGTAGCCACGGCACTGCAAATCGTAAATCGTGTTCTCGTACTCTCTAAACGCATACGCATCGGCATGCGTCGAAAGTTCGAGCAGAAACTCGTTGGTCCCATCGAAATGCAAGTGCTCCGCGGCATCGATACCAAGCTCAACGAGCTTTCGATGGTTGACCTCGAAGCCCATCTGGAGCGGAAAACCGTCAGCGTTATCACGCAGCAGCTCAAAGGCATCCCACATCTTGTCGTAATCAAAATAGGGATCACGGCAGTGAGGAGTGCAAACGATTCTGGTTACACCGGCCCGCTTGGCAGCCTCGAGCATCGCCAAGCTCTCATCGAGATCGGCGGCGCCGTCGTCTACACCCGGCAAGATATGGCAATGAATGTCACGCATAGGTCAGCCTTAATCAACTAAACGTTTGCTCGGTTGGTGAAGATGCCCTTTTTGGAAGTCCCCTGATCGTCGGAGCCCTTCTTCACCTTCTTACCGTCCTTGGTGTAGTAGGAGTAGTAGTACTCGCTGGTCTCGGTCTCGCAGTAGTTCATAACGGTACCGATGAGCTTGACCTTCTCGGACTTCTTAAGCTGACCGATGGCGTTGAGCGCCTCCTCGCGCTTGGTGAAATCCTCACGCACGACAAAAAGCGCACCGTCGGTCAGACTTGCGATCTCGGCAGCATCGATGAAGGTGCCGACCGGGGGAGCATCAAAGATAACGTACTGGAACTTGGCGGACAGTGCCTTTACCAGCTTGGCAAAGCGGTGAGAGACGATGATGTCGGCAGGATTGGGAATATGCGGCTCGGCATCGAGGAAGTAGAAGTTCTTCTGCCCCGTCTCGACAATCGCCTGGTCAATAGAAACCTGCTCGGAAAGGACTGCATAGAGTCCGCCGCGGGAGCGGACGCCGAGCATATCGGCAAGGGACCTGCGACGCATATCAGCCTCGACCAGCAGGACGCTCTTGCCGCTGGTGGCGATAGCCTGGGCAAGGTTGATGGAAACCGTAGACTTGCCCTCGTTGGGAATCGAGGACGTAACGGTGATGGTGCGAATGGGGTCGTCCACGCTCGCAAAGCGGATGTTGGCCAGAAGGGTCTTGGCGGCATTCTGTACAACGAGCTTATCGGTGTTCTTTGCCTTAGCCATGCCTATTTACCACCTTTCATAGCCGGAATTCGGCCAACAACGGGAATGCCCAGGAGCTCTTCTGCCTCTTCGGCACCGCGGATGCGGGTGTTGAGCATGTCTGCCAAAACGACATAGGCAACTGCGATAAAGATGCCCGCGAGGAACGCGACAGCAACGTACAGCATACGCTTGGGACCGCTGGGGGCTTCGGGGGTCTTAGCCTCGTCGATAACGTTGATGCTCTGGGCAGCGCCGACGTTCTGAGCGACCGTACTCACCGAGCTGGCCATGGCCTTTGCGACCTTAGCCGTCTCCTTGGCATCGGTGCCGGTAACCGAAAGCGTAATGACACGCGTGGTGGTCTCGGAGGAAACAGACACCTTGTAGTCATCCAGGTCAGCAAGGCCCAGCTCATTGGCAGCACCGCTCTTAACGCTATCGCTATCCAGCAGCGTGGCGATATCGTTGGAAAGCATCTGGCTCGCCGAGAGATCGTTGTAGCTCATCTGACCGCTATCGTCGGTTTTGGCGAGAATGTACATGCTCGTCGTCGCGGTGTAGGTGTTGTCCATCGCAACGAAGGACACGATGCCCATGGCGATCGCGCAGACCACCGGAAGGGTGATGACCAGCTTAAGGTGCTTTTTGAGCAGCTGGAACAGTTCGAGAAGGGTCATGCAGCTTGCCTTTCATTTCCCCAGTTCGGATTGACAAAACTGTCCGTATGTTATCGCATCTTTTTACCGAGACCAAACTCTATACATAAGAAACAGGCTCTCCTGTAAAAATGTCGGAAGCAATCGTAAAATTGCACAACAACGCCGCACCCGAAAGTCAAATGCGGCGTCTACATCAATATCTATGTTGTATCGCTATGCGAATGGCTCGTCCTGCTGTATGGGAAACGTCACCGTAATGGTGGTTCCCACGCCCAACTCGCTCGACAGATCGAGCGTGGCGTGATGATACAGGGCCGCATGCTTGACAATGGCAAGCCCCAGACCGGTTCCGCCGCGTGCCTTGGACCTACTCTTGTCCACGCGATAGAACCGCTCAAATACCTTGCCCTGTTCTTCAGGCGCGATACCGATTCCCGTGTCGGCGACCGCGAGGAACGGATGGCCTTCGTCGTTGGTGCCGCACTGCAGCGTAACCGTACCGCCGGGTCGATTGTAGCGGATGGCGTTGCTTGCCAGATTATAGATGAGCTCGTCGATCAAGCGCGACACGCCTTCGATGACCACAGGCTTGGTCTCATGACTTATCGTCACATTCGCCTGACGGGCGACCTGTTCAAGACGCTGCTCAACCGCGTAGATGGCACGCGAGAGCTCAATAGGCTCCGTGGAACCAATGGGCACCGCCTCGCCCTCAGTTGCACGCTCGGCCTCGTCCAAGTTAGACAGCGTAAGGATATCGTTGACAAGCGCTGCCAAGCGGCCCGCCTCACGATAGATGCGACCGCCAAAGTTGCGCAGGTCGCCCTCGCCCTCGACCATGCCGTTTGCGATGAGCTCGGCATAGCCCGAAATCGCCGTAAGCGGCGTCTTGAGCTCATGGGTGATATTCGCCGTGAACTCGCGGCGCATACGGTCGTTGTCCGCCAGCACCGCCATTTGGCGCTTGAGCTCCTGGCGCTGCGACTCAATACGCTCAAGCATGGGGACCATCTCGGCATAGGCGTGCTCATAGCTACGGCGTGGGTGGTCCAAATCCACCTCTTGCAAAGGCGCGATGATGGCACGGGACTCGCGGCGCGCCATAAAAAACGAGAGTACCGCACCCGCTGCTGCGATAAGCAGCATCGGCGCCACCATCGACAGCAAAATCGCCGCAACGCCAGGCTGGGCCTGCGCCAAGCGGACAACCTGGCCGTTATCAAGGGCGACGGCGCGATACAGCATAATCTCGTCGAGCGTAGAGCTTGCGCGCTCCGCGGAACCCGAACCACTCTCAAAGGCCTCGATGACCTCGGGGCGATCGCCATGGTTGGGCAGTGTGGAAGGCGACGCCTCGTTGTCGTAGGCAACCGATCCATCCTTGTTAATCAGCGTGATGCGCAAGTCCTCTCGATCGAGGCTACGCAAGAACGGGATGGGCTCCTGCTGCTCGTCGAGGGCAGCAGCAATGAGCTCGGTTTCCTGCGCCAGATTGGCACTCGTGGCATCCGCCAAAGTGTTTTGCACAAAGAACGCACCCAGCACCGTAAACGCCACGATAACCGCCATGGCGCAGACAAAGATCGTCACAAAAACGCGGTGCGACAGCGTATATTTTCCCTGGGGGGCGAAGACCACGGGTTACTCCTCCGATGCGGTGGCCACAGTGTCGTCGCCTTCGGCACCATCACCGGCAGAAGGCTCGGCCAAGCGGTAGCCCACGCCGCGCACGGTCTCGATGGCGCTGGCATGCTCGCCCAGTTTTTGGCGAAGCGTCTGCACGTGCACGTCAACGGTGCGCGAACCGCCGTCGAAGTCCCAACCCCACACGCTCTGCAGCAACGACTCGCGGGTAAAGACCACGCCGGGCTTGCGCATGAGATACTCGAGTAGGTCGAACTCGCGCAGGGTGAGCTTAAGCGGCTCGCCGGCAACGGTCACCTCGCGATGACTGGGCGAAAGCACGATGTCGCCCACGCTGAGCACATCGCTCGCCTGCTTGACCATGCCGCCGCGACGCAGCAGTGCGCGGCAGCGGCTGGCGAGCTCCATGAGCGAGAAGGGTTTAGTCAGGTAATCGTCGGCACCGCCATCGAGCGCCATCACCTTGTCGAGCTCGGTGTCCTTGGCAGTAAGCATCATGATGGGCACCGTCGCCGTCAGGCGGTCGGCGCGCAGGCGACGCATAATCGCCAAACCATCGGTATCGGGCAGCATGATGTCGAGCAGGACAGCATCGGGTACCCGTCGCGCCACGGCGGCCTTAAACTCGCCGTCGCACGAAAAGCCCTCGGCCTCGATTCCCTGCTTGCGCAGCGCATAGACCGTCAAATCCCTGATGTTGTCATCGTCCTCGACGTAATAGATCATGTTGAACCCCTTTGCGGCCGGCATGACCGCATCTTAACCCTAAAGGTACCTTTACTAGATGGTATCAGCCAAAACGTCCCGTCAAATAATCCGCCGTGCGCGGATCGGTCGGATTTTTAAAGAGCTGCGCGGTGGGCGCGTGCTCCACCAACTCACCCAGCAAGAAAAACGCGACCGAGTCGGAGATACGCGCCGCCTGCTGCATATTGTGCGTAACGACCACGAGCGTACAGGTCTCTTTGAGCTCGCAGGCCAGCTGCTCCACCACGAGCGTCGACACGGGGTCGAGCGCCGAGGTCGGCTCGTCCATCAGCAGAATGTCGGGCTGCACGGCAAGTGCGCGGGCGATGCACAGGCGCTGCTGCTGTCCACCCGAAAGACCCAGGCCCGACTCCTTGAGCTTGTCCTTGACCTCGTCCCACAGGGCAGCGCGACGCAGGGAGTCCTCGACCAGCTCATCGAGCACGGCGCGATCGCGCACACCCATACCGCGCGGACCGTAGGCGACGTTGTCATAGATGCTCATGGGAAACGGGTTGGGGCGCTGGAACACCATGCCCACGCGCTGGCGCAAACGGCAGATGTCGCAGTCGCCCAGGATATCTTGACCATCGAGCGCAATCTTGCCCTCGATGCGGCAATCCTTGATGCCGTCGTTCATGCGGTTAAAGCAGCGCAGCAACGTTGACTTTCCGCAGCCCGAAGGCCCGATGAACGAGGTGATCTGCTTGTCGCGGATCTTGATATTCACGTCCTTGAGCGCATGATGGTCGCCATAGAACAGGTCGAGGCCCTCGACATCGATGCGCGTCGGCGAGGCGGCAAGATCCTCTGCCGTGGGGCGAGTCGCATCCCCAACCTCGCGCTCGTGCGCGGCCTCAGCCTGCGCCTCCATGAGCTCCTCAAGCTCTGTAGGCTCCATCGCCGCAGCAGCCGTCATACCGCATACCTCCATATCGATATCAATTCAGCAGTATCGATAGTAGGAATCGTGGCTCATACGCACGTGAGCACATTGTCAAGTGTTTGTAAGGGCACGCTGGCTATGCGGCGGGCAGCTCGATGGTGAATATCGTGTGTTCGGGCGTCGATTCACATGCAACGGTACCGCCGTGTGCCGTGATGATCTCCTTGGCAATAGCAAGGCCCAGACCGGCACCACCGCGATTGGTCGCACGCGCCGCATCCAGGCGATAGAACTTCTCAAAGATCACCTTGAGCTTAGCCGCAGGGATGGGATCGCCCTGATTAATAAAGCGCACGCGCACGCCGCCGTCGTCTTGGCGCCTGGCCTCAATCGTGATAGTCGAGCCCTCATAGCTATAGGCGACGGCGTTTTTCATGATGTTGTTGAACACGCGGGCCATCTTGTCGCCATCCACGAGCACCGTCAGGTCCTCGCGAATATCAACTTGGGCTTCCTTATGCTGCTCGTTGAGGATGGGATAGAACTCGTCAGCCACCTGAGCCAGCAGCAGCCCCAGATCAACATAGCCGCGCGTGAGCACGATATCGTGGAAGTCAAAGCGCGTGATATCGAAGAACTCTTCGATGAGCACATCGAGCCGGTGCGCCTTGTCGAGAGCCACGCCCGTAAAGTGCGCACGTTGCTCAACCGGCAGCTCAGGAGCCTCTTGCAGCAGCGAAAGATAGCCCACCACACTGGCAAGCGGGGTGCGTAGGTCATGTGCCAAGTACGTGACCAGATCGTCCTTGCGATGCGACTCGTCACGCAGAGCTTGCTGCACCTTGCGCTCACGGTCACGCACGCGGTTAAGGGCGCCCTCAACCTCCAAGAAGTCGCCGTCGATGTTGTCCCAGGTGTCGGGGTGATCGATCAGGCGATCTTGAATACGAGCGGCCAGCACACAATCGGCATGCTGCTCGCCCTGCTCGTAGCCCTGGTAGTACAGGGCGCGGCCGCACAAGAACAGCACACACACGGCAAGCGCCAGCACAAAGCCAAGCATGTTGAATACAAAGCCGGCATCGAACAGCACCGGCCCTTCGATGCCGCCGAGCGCCATGGCGCCAATCGCCAACGTCATGGCCCACGCGGCGCCGCCAATCACCATGCAGCGGCGCACGATCTCAAATCGATCGATCAGCAAAAAGCCGACAAGCAGCACCGCCAAGATTCCGACGATGTTGTCGATGCCAATCAGCAGCAGGCTCAGCAAAAAGAGCAGCACCGTTGCAAGCGCGCGATTGTCGACGACCGACCTCACGTATTCAAAGAGTCGATCGGGCACCTCGAACGCTTGTCTATCGTCTTTTGTCATATCAAGATCCTCACAAGCGAAAAGCGTTATTCGATTATGTAGCCGACGCCCCAGACGTTTTTGATAAAGCGCGGCTTTTGTGCGTCGTCGCCGATCTTTTCGCGCAAGTGGCGAATGTGCACCATCACCGTATTGTTGGAGCCGGGCATAAAGTCCTCGTTCCACACCGCGCGGAACAGGTCCTCCACGGCCACCACGCTGCCGCGATGCTCGACCAGATACAGCAAGATTGAATACTCGGTGGGTGTGAGGCGTACCGGTGAACCGTCCACCGTTACGGAACGAGCATCGCGGTTGATCTCCAAGCCGTCGAGCTGAATGGTCGGCGACTCGGCCGCCTGCGCACGGCTACCGTAGCTGGTGTAGCGGCGAAGCTGAGCGTGCACGCGCGCGATGAGCTCCAGCGGGCGGAACGGCTTGACCACGTAATCGTCCGCGCCAAGCGAAAGGCCCCCGATCTTGTCTTGCTGGGCATCGCGCGCCGTCAGCATGATCACGGGATAGGTATGACTGGAACGGATCGTACGCAGCAGCTCAAAGCCATCGATATCGGGCAGCATGACATCCAGCAGCGCCAGATCGAACTCCTGCTCCAAGATTGCCTTGGCGGCATCGGCCCCGCTATAGGCAATCTGGACGTCAAAGCCTTCTTTTGTAAGGTAGATGCCCACTAGGCCGGCAATGGCCTTTTCGTCATCAACTACCAAAATGCGCTCGTTCATGCGTGCTCCTCTCGCGCTCCATTATGCCCGAGGCGACGCACGCCACACACAACAAGCGTGGGTGATTAAGTCGGCCTTAAGCACCCTTGTGCCCGTTCGGGAGCGAATGTGGGCCACGCACGCACGCGATGATCGCCGACGCCGGCAAACGATATACTCTAGTTCCAGAAGAGACCATCCCGTCGAAAGCGAAATCCGTGAAGTCCCTCACCTCTTTTGCAAAGCGCTCAGCCCAGCTTGCCGCCGGCTTTGTCTGCGCTATCGCCCTTGCCGCTGGCGCGCCCACCGTCGCCGGCGCCCAAGTGCTCACGACCGACAATGTTTGCGGCAAAACCGCCGATGCGCGCGGCATCACGGCCGAAAACCTGCCCGATATCGATGCGACCAATGCCCTCGTCATGGGCAAAGACGGCACCGTCTACTATGGGCGCGGCGCCGATGAGCAGGTCAAGATTGCCTCGATCACCAAAGTCATGACCGCAATCCTAACCGTCGAGAATTGCAAGATGGACGAGAAGGTCACGGTGAGCAACGCCGCAGCCACCGTGGGTAATTCGACCGCTGGCTTGCTCGAAGGCGACAAGCTTACCGTGGAGCAGGCACTGCGCGGCCTGATGATTCCCTCGGGCAACGACGCCGCCATCGTGCTCGCCGAATATGTGGGCAAGAAGATCGACCCTAAGACCAAAGACGCCGAGGCCACATTTGTGAAGGCCATGAACGAGCGCGCTAAGAAGCTCGGCTGCACCGGTACGCTTTTTGAAAACCCGCATGGTCTGGACTTTGATGAGTGGGCTGGCGATATGCACTCAACCGCACACGACGTAGCGCTGATGATGCAGGAGGCCATGAAAAACGACACGATCCGCGAGGTCGTAGCGAGCGAGGATTCCTGGATCGAGGTCACGGGCGCCGACGGCACCGACCATTCGCATTCCATGGACACGCATAACTATTTGCTGGGCCAAGATGACAACATCGGTGGCAAGACCGGCACCACCGACGATGCAGGCTATTGCTTTACGGGTGCCTACAACCGCGATGGCGACGAGATCTACACCGTCGTTTTGAACTCCACCACCACCGACCAGCGCTTTACCGATACCGCAACCCTTGCCAATTGGTACTACAGTCACAAGGTGACGGTCGCAATCGCCAACACGCAGGAAAAGACCGCCAACGGCAACCCGCTTATGGCACGCATTAGCCAGACAGATTGGACGGATAAGACAATCGACGCCACGCTCGCCGATCCCACGGCGCAAGCGACCGTGTTTTCCCTTGCCGGCGAGGTGACCGAAAAGGTTAGCTACGACGATCTTTCGGGCACGGTGCATGTGGGCGACAAGGTGGGCAGCGTTACGCTCAAGCAGGACGGCACCAAGGTCGCCGTCATGGACCTGGTCGCCGACGAGGAAGGCGCAGGGCCCAATCCCATCGAGTGGCTGCTCGTGAAGCTCGACCGCCTGGGCCGCCGCATCGACAACCGGCCACTTGCGGCAGAGAGCGAGACCGTAGCCAAGGCGCCCAAGGCGTAGGGCGCAAGAATAATAAGCTCACTGAAAGGAGGCGTCCGAAAGGATGCCTCCTTTTTTGAGGGTTCGAATCCCCAGCCGCCATTCTTGATAATAAAAAAGGGCCCCAAATGGGACCCTTCTTCAAATTCGTACTGGCGGAGAGCTGGGGATTCGAACCCCAGATGCCCTTTTGGGGCATACTCGCTTAGCAGGCGAGCACCTTCGGCCTCTCGGTCAGCTCTCCGTAACAGCCGTTCTATAGTAACCAAACAGCCAAGGATGGGCAAGGGGAAATTTTGGAGCGATTCCAATTTGCCAGTAGACGTCTCAGCCAATCATCTCAATCTGTAACAGTTGCAGGACAAATCTTCGTCCAGAGGTTACAGATTTAGACAAACAGTCGGCGCTATCCGCAAATGTCTCAATCTGTAACATCTGCAGGCCGTAATCCCCTCCAGATGTTACAGATTGAGACAAAGATACAAGGACGGCCCCAGCGACAGCGCGGACAGCCCATTCTTTATTAGTCCTCTCGAACGGTCTCCAACAGATAATCGCGCATGTACGGAATTGCAAACGAAACACAGCCATAGCCCGCGGGCTCAATCAACCCCGCATCGATCAGACGCTTGCGATATGACCCAACTTTGTTCGCCGACAAACCCATCTTCTTGGCGATATCGCCGTTGGCGATATCGACGCCCTCGCATTGAGCCATCGCCGCGAGATACTGAAACTGCCGTTCCGACACCCTACGCAGCGCTGGGGCAATCACCATAGCATTAAAGCTATCAAGAGCCGCCTGGATACCCTTACGAGCCGCCTCTTCGCTCACGCTCTCCGCCCCACTGCGCGCAGCAACCTGCCAAGCGTAATATCCGACCAGCTGGACCATAAAGGGATAGCCTGCCGAAGCTTTTGTTAATAGCTCAGCGGCACCTTTGTCGAGCTCCTTGCCCGCTCGTCTCATCGTATCCTCAAACGATCCGCCAACTTCAAAATCGGAAAGCCGAGTAAGTTCAACATGTTTGGCTCGCTGAAGGAACGTCAACGTATCATCCACCACCACGCCATCTACCGATGTCGGCAGCCCGGCGAAAGCGAAAGCGACATTCGCTCCTTGGCGGATCAAGAGCTGCATCTCATTGCCTAGCTCGCGCATTTCCTCAGTTGAGGCATCCTGGATCTCGTCGAGCGTAATGAGCAGACCACCGCGCTTCGCAGCATCGTACATCGCCTCGCCCAGATGAGAGGCCGACTTCGACATCTCCATGGAGCCAAGGCTGACCCCTAAAATCGATGGGGAAATCGAGATTGATTCAAGACGAACGTTTCGCTGCAGAGCCTCGAGGATTCTATTGCAAAAACCAGCATTGGAGGCAACGTCAACGACCTCGAATCCTTTTTTGCGTGCAAGGTCACCCAATGCATTAAGGAGCACCGTTTTACCTGTGCCTCGGACGCCCGAGATGCGCATGAGTCGATCGGGGGCACCAGGACCATTCTCAAGAGCCTCGGCAAAGTCATCCAAAACAGTGTCCCGTCCGATAAGCTCAGGCGGATTCATGCCCGCCGTTGGCTTAAAGGGGTTAACAGCTTTCGTCATTCTGCCCTCCTCTGCTAGTTTTAACAACTTTAACAAAGTTTAGCAACTTTAGCAGAGTTTAACAGTTTTAGCAGGCTCGGCGGCTTTATGCCTTACCGATCCTGCCGGGTCCTCCCGCCCGCGCCGATACAAATAGCGCGGTGCGGCCCCTCTATATCGCCCCTACCCCAGCGAGCGGTTGAGGGAGCCGAGTTCGTCGTTGCCCATGGTGCGCCACATTTGGAAGATGCAACCGCGTGCCAGGAAAAAGAAGCCGTTGTCGACCAGTTGAACAGCGGCATCTGCAAGCTGATTCGTCACGGCGGACACTGGCGGCAGCTCGAGTCCAGCCTTGCGGATGGTCTCGACCGCTTCCTCGAACGTCGGAGGCTCGCTGACGCCCATCTCGTTCATAAGGCCCTGCATTTCTTCCAGCGCGCTGCTGCCCGATTCCTCACCGCGCGGCACCAGACGGTAGCAAGCCAGCGCCAGGTCGAGCTGATCGCAATTCCAATAGGCAAACGCCAAGCGATAGAACAGGTAGCCGATTGCAGAACGATCGCTGGCAATACGTAGGCCGTGGCGCGCCACCTCGATAATCTCGTCAAAGCGCTCCAGACGCGCAAGCACGTTGATGAGCGCAAAGTGCGATTGCATGGACGAGCGCGCCAGATCGTAAAGATGACGCACCTCGGGCAGTGCTCGTTCAAAGTCCTCTTGCTCGGCGTAAAAGCTGCAGATCTCGTGCTGGGCAAAGTACAGCGCATCGGGCGCACGAAGGATTCGCACAGAGCGGTCTTCTTCCAACACCGGTAGCACCATGCGCACCAGCTGGTTATCGCAAAACTGCGTTTGAACCGGACCTGTCGCCAAAAGCTCGGCGACGGCGCACTTAGCCTCCAACTCTTCGACAAGACGGGAAAAGCCTTCAAAGGCACCTGTACGGTCGACTTTTGCCTGCTCGCGCAATTCAACAACGCGGGCCACGTATGGGTCGTCGTCCTCTTCCATGACCTCCAACTCGTCAGCCGTATCGGCAAGCAGCAGATCACGCAGCGCCGGCGGCAGGGTGCGGTGGTCATCACGCGGACGAGCATGAACCTCCGCAGGCTCAATCGTCTCCGGAGCGGTTGACTCATACGCCTCAAGCAAACGCTTGCACGGCATATCGTCCATGTCCATGCTCTCAAGATCCTTGGCGACAGGCACGCAATCGGCCAGATAGGCCGTGCGCCCAAAGAAATACGTTGCGACGACGCGCTCGCCCTGCTCACTGTCGGGAGCAGCAATCTGCACATAGCAGCGCGTGATGCAGGTGCCCGCGGCAAAACACGCTGCCGCAAGCGTGAGTGCCACGCGCGCATCGTGTTCCGCGGCCCAGACCGCGCGCGTGTCCTCGTCCAGCTCGCGCCAGGCGTCATCTTGAGCGTCGTATTCACGTTGCGGCATGGCATCCACGACAGACTGCCCAAACCGAACGAGCACAATCCCCTCGGCAACGTTTGCCCGATAGGTATAGTCGAGCCGTGTGACAACGTTAAGTGCCTCGACGATACGCGCGAAGCGGGTACGCACATCCCACTCACCGCCCGGCTGGCAAGCCACCGTACCCGGTTTGCCCCACGGGTTATCGCTCGAGGCTGTATCGAGCAGTCGGGGAACATCGTTGGTCGTCTTGGCGATATGCCACGAATCAAAGAGCGCGCAGCCCTCAAGGCTCGGCGAGGATGCCGCAGGGGCCAATCCAGCCCCGATGCGCTCAAGGATGCCGGAGAGGCGGTTGAGACGGCACTCGATGGCAAGCAGCATGTCAATCTCGTCCTGGTCTAGCAGACTACGATCAAAATTGAGATAGAACAGCTTTGAGCGATCGATGCGAGCCAGGCTCATCTCGGACTTGGCGGCGATGGTGCGCAGGCGGGGCAAGTCAATTTCGCTCATAAGGGCGGCGGCATAGCGCTCAATGCCACTTGGATTATCTGTATGGTCAATGCGGTAGAGCAACGTTTCGATTGCATCGGGCAGCGGCGTGGAATCAAAACCCAGCAGTACCTCAACCGGCTCGGGGAGTTTTACAAGTTTGATTTTGTCGACGGCATTTTTCATACCCTCGTCGAGGCCGTCACCGCCTGCCGTGTCTGAGACAGCGTTTTCAGAATCGGCAAATATCACGTAGCGCAGGAACATCGACGCCATGAACTCGCCGTAAGGAAGGGAGCGGGCCGAATTCCATGTCTCGTGATCGGACTGCTCGCGCATGGGGCCTTCGGGAGAGCCGACGATTCGCGCGCACGCGCGCATTGCACCGCTGGCTTCCCTTACCATAATCTCACCAATACTGGAATCCGACTCGTCAAGGACCAGTTCCATGTCGGGATCGTTGGACAGCGGAGCCTCGCTAACGGGGCGGTCCACCTTGTACACCTCACCCGAAACGCTTACGTAGCCCAAAAGCGACACATGACTTTTGCCAACGAATTCGACGACATAACAAGATTCATGCTGGTCCTCGCCAAAGAGTTTCCAGACCACGCCATATGAGCGTCCCGCAGGCTGCTCGGGCATCACCGAAAAGCGCTTTTTGGGATCGAGAAACCTGAGCTTGTATGTCGGACGCTCTGCCACGAAGTATCACCCTGATCGGTCGCTTGAAGAAGGAGTGGTCGCGAATAAGTCGCGACATCTACTCGGAATCTTACACGAGTCGACAGGAAATAGTCCGCTTTACGCTCGTGCCTCGACCGAGGCTCGAATCCATGCAGCGGCGGCATAAAAGAAAAGCCCCCGTTACCGGAGGCTTCAAGTTCAATTGGTGCGGCGTATAGGATTCCGCGCATCCGCTTCGCGGATCCGCATCGGCTTCGCCCGCCTGCCGGCGCGCTCGCCCGCGGGCTGAAAACGCTCCGCGTTTTCTTTACGCCCGCGCCTCGACCGAGGTTCGAATCCATGCAGTGCTTACGTAAAAGAAAAGCCCCCGTTGCCGGGAGCTTTAATCTCAAATGGTGCGGCGTATAGGATTCGAACCTATGACGTTCTGATTCGTAGTCAGACCCTCTATCCAGCTGAGGTAACGCCGCGACTTGTTGATTATTATGCACATTGACTGAATAAAGGTCAAGCATTTTTCGAAAAAAGTTATTAAATTTGATTTTTACTCATTATTGGCCACTTAATGCGATCTTCGACGCATCGCGATATAAGAAAAGCTCCCGTTCCCGGGAGCTTTAAAATCAATTGGTGCGGCGTATAGGATTCGAACCTATGACGTTCTGATTCGTAGTCAGACCCTCTATCCAGCTGAGGTAACGCCGCAACGCACGGATTATTATGCACGTGACCCCTCGATGGGTCAAGCGACAATTTGGAAAAATTTTACGTTGTGCTGATTAAGACGCCCGCGCCTCGACCGAGGTTCGAATCCATGCGGTGTTGCCATAAAAGAAAAGCCCCCGTTGCCGGAGGCTTCAAGTTCAATTGGTGCGGCGTATAGGATTCGAACCTATGACGTTCTGATTCGTAGTCAGACCCTCTATCCAGCTGAGGTAACGCCGCAGCGCAAGACATATAAAACCACTTTAGCTTATTGGAGTCAAGCACAATCTCAAACTTTTTTGTGGAACGCAGTTTTGTCATGCTGCTCCGCATATACCGCCGTTCCCCGTACGATCGATTGGCTTTTCGATCACGTCGAACTTAGCATCAAGTTCCCTCAGGAGCGATCTCACCCGCTGGGCACAATCATAATCGGCAAACGAGATGCTCAGCATGCGCGCGACCTGGTTGGAAGTCCCAACTCCATAGAAGTGCTCCAGCGCCACAAGCCCCTCGTGCGTCACAAAGGTCTCGACCACATGCGGCGACTCCTCAAAGCACCATTGGGTCAACGGACCCTCGCTCGCCTGCCGAACCACCAGGCCACCCATGCCAGACGGCCCACACGTTACAAGCAGGTACTCCCCGCCCTCGTCGCTCTCAAACAAAACCACCCGATCATCAAACAGCTCCATCGCGTCCCCTTTCTCTCGCTCTTATTTAGCAAAAGCATAGCAGGTAGATGGCTGTATACAGAACAGTTGTTCGTGTGTTTTCTATTGAGCTGTCCGCACGGCATGGTATGGACCTACGCACGAATTAGGGCGCCCCCGAAGGAGCGCCCTTTCATATCCCCTATGCAGCCAAGTTACGCGACCGGCTCGATCTTCTCGAGACCGCCCATGTAAGGACGCAGAACCTCGGGGATCGTGATGGTGCCGTCGGCGTTCTGGTAGTTCTCCAGAATGGCGGCCATGGTGCGGCCGGCCGGCAGGCCGGAACCGTTGAGAGTGTGCAGGTAGCGCGAACCATTAAAGTTCTCAGGGTCGCGATACTTGATGTTGGCGCGGCGAGCCTGGAAGTCACCGCAGTTGGAGCAGGAGCTGATCTCCTTGTAGGCGTTGTAGCTCGGCAGCCAGACCTCGACGTCGTAGGTCTGACGGGCAGAGAAGCCCAAGTCGCCGGTGCACAGGCTAATCACGCGATACGGAAGGCCCAGCTGCTGCAGCAGGTACTCGGCCTCGGCGGTCATGCTCTCGAGCTCATCGTCGGACTCCTCCGGCTTAGCGAACTTGACCATCTCGACCTTGTCGAACTCGTGCTGGCGGATGATGCCGCGGGTGTCGCGGCCAGCGGAGCCGGCCTCCTCGCGGAAGCAGGGGGTGAAGGCGGTGTAGCGGCGCGGCAGGGTATCAGCATCGAGAACCTCGCCGGCGTGCAGGTTGGTAAGCACGACCTCGGCGGTGGGGATCAGGAAGTTATCGCCCGAGACGTGATAGGCGTCGTCCTCGAACTTGGGCAGCTGGCCCGTGCCAAACATGGTCTGACGCTTGACGACGATGGGCGGCCACCACTCCTTAAAACCACGGCTGGTGTGCGTATCGAGGAAGAAGTTAATGAGGGCGCGCTCCAGGCGGGCGCCGGCGCCACCGAGAACGGTAAAGCGGCTGCCGGAGAGCTTGTTGCCGCGCTCGAAGTCGAGGATGTCCAGGTCGGTGCCCAGATCCCAGTGCGGCTTAAAGTCGAAGTCGAACTCGCGCGGGGTGCCCCAACGACGGCGCTCGATGTTCTCGTCCTCGTCCTTGCCGTACGGCGTAGCCTCGCAAGGAATGTTGGGCAGGTGAGCCATGAAGTCGTACTGCTCCTGCTCGAGAGCAGTGCGGCGCTCGGCCAGAACGTCAATCTTCTCGTTGACGGCGCGCACGGCCTCCTTGGCGGCCTCGGCCTCGTCCTTCTTGCCCTCCTTCATCAGGGCGCCGATCTTCTTGGACTCGGCATTGCGCGTAGCCTGGAGCTCCTCGACCTCGGTGATGACGGCACGGCGCTCGTCGTCGAGCTCAAAGAACTTCTCGCGATCCCAAGACGTCTGGCGGTTAGCCATGGCGACATCGATGGCATCGGGGTTCTCGCGAACGAACTTGATATCAAGCATTAGATCCTCCGGCGATATACGTTCCATTTAGGTTGCAACCTTGTACATGTATGGGCAAGTATATACTTATGAGCGTTTACGACCCAACTCAACTACGCAAGAAGGCACCCAATGGACGCAGTTTTTTCCTTTTTGTTTGGCACCCGCACCGGTTTTGCCATCCTTTTCGCCGGCGGCATCCTGTTATTTGCGATTCTTGCCTTTGTAATGGAGAAGCGCACCCATAAGATGTACGTCGACCGCGGGCCCAAGTCCGAGGATGAGGAAGACAGCTTCTGGGACTAACCTGCCAAAAAGGGACAGGTTTTACTGGAGAGTTGCGTCGATTGCCTTGACCAGGGCACTGCGCATGCCGGCGTCCTCGAGCGCAACGACGCCCTTGATGGTGGCGCCACCGGGCGAGCATACGGCATCCTTCATCGCCGCAGGATGCTGACCAGTTGAAAGCTGCAACTTTGCCGTACCTAGCACCATCTGGCTCACAATGCGATAGGCATCGGCACGCGGGATACCGTGCTTGACCGCCGCATCGCCCAGGGCCTCGATTGCCATAGCGACAAATGCCGGAGCGCAACCACCCACCGTGCCGCCCACGAACAGCAGGCTCGTATCAAGCTCGACCACCGCACCGAGCTTGCCAAGCAGATCAAGCACCACGGCGCTCTGTTCATCACTAAGCGTGGATGCCTTCTCGCAAGCGATGACGCCCTCGCCCACCGAAACCGGCGTGTTGGGCACCGTCGAGATATGCGCGACGCCCGGCAGGACCTGCTCCCACTTGGCACTGTCCCAGGTCCAAGCAACCGACAGAACGACCTTTTTGGCAAGAGCATCCTTGAGCGGGGCGAATATCTTCTCGATCATATACGGTTTGACCGCAGCGACCACGATATCGGATGCGGCGACAACCTCGGCGGCATCGTGGCAGGCGACCATGCCGCGCGCCTCGCAGCGCTCAACCAGTGCGTCGTAGCGACCCGCGCAGGCGCACATGTCGCTCGCAGCTACACCGGCAGCGATCCAGCCATCGGCCATAGCGCTCGCCATATTGCCAAAACCGACAAACCCAATCTTCATATCTCATAGTCCTCTCAGACACGCTCTTCAAAAACGAAAGCTATTGTCCCACGCCATTGTTTCGTATTGCCGACCTATTTGTGATACGGCTCGCCACGACTGATCTTGCAGGCACGGTAAATCTGCTCTAGCAGCACCACACGCGCCAGGTTATGCGGCAAGGTAATGCGTCCAAAGCTGAGCATCTCGTCGGCGCGGGCGCGCACGTCATCGCTCACGCCGTCCGATCCGCCGATTACAAAGGCGATGTCGCTGTTACCACGCAGCATAAGATCGTCGAGCCGCGCCGAGAGCTCCTCACTCGAACGCTCCTTGCCCTCGATAGCCAGCAGGATCGCATGCGCCCGAGACGGCAATGCAGCAAGAATTGCCGCCCCCTCCTTGTCGCGCGCGGCATCCACGCCGCCCGCCTTAGCCGGGTCGATATCGGCCACCTCGCGGATATCAACCTTGGCATAGGCACCTAGGCGCTTGGTGTACTCAGCGCACGCGTCCTTCCAAAAGCGCTCCTTGAGCTTACCGACGCAAACGACGGTGTATTTCACGCGCGTTTACTCCTTCGAATCGTTTTGAACTTTGCCGGCGGTCAGCATCTGCTCGAACATCGAGGCCGACTGCGAAAAGTCACTCGGCAGCACGACCGTCGAGGTTTTACCCGTGCGAGCGAACTCCGTCATCATCTCGGACCACTGCGTAAACATGAACAGTTGGTTGGCCTCGTCATTGCCGACACCCGTCTCCTGGATGATCTCGAGCGAATCTTTGATACCCAGCGCGATGGCCTTGCGCTGGTTGGCGATGCCCTCGCCCGCCTTTTCCATTGCCTCGGCCTCGGCGGTCGCCTCGGTGACACGTTTGATGCGATCTGCCTCAGCGAGCTCCTGCGCCGCAGCGCGCTTGCGCTGGGCAGCGTTGATGTCGTTCATGGAGTTCTCGACCTCGGTCGGCAGCGCGATCTTGGTAATGAGTGTCGACACGAGAGTGAAGCCATAGGCGGCCATCTGCTCGGATACGGTGGCGTTGACGTCCTTGGCGATGTCATCCTTCTTGGCAAAGACCTCATCGAGCGTGTAGACGGGAATGGAAGAGCGTAGGGCATCGGTGATAAAATCGCGCATCTGGTCGACGGGCTCCTGCAGCATGTAGTAGCTCTTGTAGATGCCCGAATCCGCCGGGCCAGCACCCATGTCATAGCTCACGTGATATTGAGCCGAGACCTCGAGGCCGATGGTCACATTATCCTGAGTCTTAACGTCGATGCCAAAACCGTTTTTCATGGTGCGCAGACTCACCGTGGCAGCCTTGCGGTCGATCACGGGCACCTTCATGTGGAAGCCCGCGTTGACGATGCGGTTAAACTTGCCCAGACGCTCGATGATCACGGCATGCTGCTGTTCAACGACATAGCAGGCGCTGGGAAGCAGCAGCAACAGGATGATGATGGGAATCAAAAGGCTGGTAAGGGCGGCGATGATACCGGAAAACAGCATGATCTCTCCTCTGATAGGCACACGTTGGCATTAGGATACCCGCACGAAGCAGCAACGTGACATCAACAAGAGGCCCATAACAAAAAAGCCCCCATTGCTGGGAGCTCTTTCAATCAATGGTGCGGGCGAAAGGACGTCCGCGTATCCGCTTCGCGGATCCGCACCGGCTTCGGCCGCCTGCCGGCGTCCTCGCCAGCTCGCTAAAAACGCTCCGCGCTTTCTTTACGCTCGCTCCTTCGCAGGTTCAAGTCCCCGCGATGGGCCCATAACAAAAAAGCCCCCATTGCTGGGAGCTCTTTCATTTAATGGTGCGGGCGAAAGGACTTGAACCTTCATGGGGTTGCCCCCATACGGACCTGAACCGTACGCGTCTGCCAATTCCGCCACGCCCGCGTGCAGGAATTAGAATAACGGAGCGCCACCGCGAACGCAAGAACTATTTTTGAAAAAGTTTGCAGGCATTTTCCCAAGCGGCTTGCGCGATTGCCTCAGCATCCTCGCCGGTACGATCGACACGGTCGTTAACCAGCGCGTTTGCCGTAATGGAGATCATTGCGGGCTCGCATTCAAGACCGCGGATGGGCTCCGGAGCCATATACGGGCAATCCGTCTCGAACAAAATTCGATCGAGTGGGGTTGCCGCAAATGCCTCGCGCACGTCGTCGTTGCGCTTAAAGGTGGCCGCACCACCATAGGCGATATAGCAGCCCAGCTCCACAAAGCGCTCCATCGTGGCGCGGTCCTCGCCAAAGCAGTGCAGCACACAACCGGCTTGGGGCACGCCCACCTCACGAAGCACGTTGTACGCATCAACGTGCGAGGTGCGCTCATGGTCCGTGTCCTCGTGGCGCAGATGCAGCTCCACCGGCACGTTACGGCACACGGCAAGCTCGAGCTGACGCGCCATGCAGTCAATCTGCACGTTATGGGGTGCCGGCGCGATATCGTCGTCATAGTCCATGTGGTAGTCCAGGCCGATTTCGCCAATACCGGCGCATAAGGAATCATCGAGCGCGGCAACGACCTGTGCGTGAACGTCGTCGGTATAGTCCGGTGCGCCATACGGATGCACGCCGGCAAGATACTTGATCTGCGGGATATCCTGCATCGGCAGAATTTCGCGCACGAGCCAGTCGCTATAGTCCGTCACGCTGCGTTTGTCAGCGATGGGGTCGAGCATCGTCACCAACAGGTCGACGCCCGCCGCCTTGGCACGCACGAGCGTCTCAGGCACATCCTTGCCCCAGAACGAAAGTAGATGCGCATGCGTGTCGGCAAGCGGTGCCAAGGGCACGGGACAAGCAACCGTCTTCTTTTTCTTGGTAAACGTCACACGTTCGGCATTAGGCATCATGGATTAGCTCCTGGGCCAGACGGACAAAGTCGGCAACATCAAGCGTCTCGGCGCGCGTGGTGGGTGCGATACCGCAAGCCTCAAAGGCGGCATCGAGCACGTCCTTGGCAAAGCCGTTGGCGCTCATGGAATTGCGGATGGTCTTGCGACGCTGGGCAAATGCAGCATCAATCACGCGAGCCACAAAGTCGCGATCGAGCCCTTCGGGCACCACGCCGTCAACACGGTCGATACGCACGACGGCCGAGTCCACGTGCGGCGCCGGCATAAAGCAACGCGGCGGCACCTCAAAACGACCCGTCACCTGCGCATACAGGCCGAGCTTTGCCGTATAGCCGCCATAGGTCTTGTTGCCCGGCGTTGCGGCAATGCGATCGGCAACCTCCTTTTGAACCATGACGACGGCGCGCTTGAGCGCGGGCATCGTCTGGAAGAACTGCAGGATGATCGTCGCCGCCACGTTATAGGGCAGGTTCGCAACAAATACCGTTGGCTCACCGCCTGCAGCCTGCTCAATCTGCCCCAGCGTCACCTTGAGCGCGTCACCCATGATAAAGCGGAAGTTGGCATAGTCGGCGGCGTGGGCGTCAAGCACCGGCTCAAGCTCGGGATCGGCCTCGATCGACGTAACGCACGCCGCCTCCTGCAGCAACGCAAGTGTCAACGTACCGCAACCCGGACCCACCTCGAGTACGCACTCGTCACCTGCAAGCTCGGCAAGCTCGCAGATACGCTCGATCACATGATTGTCGATTAGAAAGTTCTGGCCCAGGCGATGCTTAGTCGCAAGGCCAAACTCCTCTAGCAGCTCCCTGGTGGCCGTGGGGTTTGCCAAAGGTGAAGTTGTCATGGTTGCCTCCTTAGCATGATGGCGGCGTCTTGAAACAAAAGGGCATGGACCGTGGCGGCCATGCCCTTACAGCTAAACAACAAATTGCCGATATGGCGCTCGCGCGGTCTCTACGCCAGACGCGGGAACAGCGGATCGCCCTTCTCGACGGGCTGACCACCAGCAAGCAGGCCCCAAGCGCAAATGCCCTTGAGGTCGTCGCTCGCGGCCTCGTCCTCGCAGGACAGGCGGCGCAGAGCCTCGGCAGAAGTCTGGGGCATGAGCGGCATCAGCAGGTGAGCGGCAATGCGGATGGCCTCGAGCAGGTTGTAGATCACAAACGCCAGCTCGTCAGCCTTGGCCTCGTCCTTGGCAAGTGCCCAAGGCTCGGAGTCCTCGATGTAGTGGTTGGCGGCGTGGATGAGCTCCATGACCTCATCCTTGGCTCCGCCGTAATCGAGCACGTCCATCTTGGCCATGTAGCGGTCGACCAGGCCATCGGCGATCTTTGCCAGCGGGTTGTCAAACGCGTCGAACGATGCGGGCTTGGCGGGCGCGCAACCGTCAAAATACTTGCCGCTCATGTTGAGCGAACGCGAAATGAGGTTGCCCCAGCTGTTGGCCAGGTCGGCGTTGTAGACCTGCTCCATGCGGTCGAAGCTGATGGCACCGTCGGTGCCGGGGACGACGTCGGTCATAAAGTAGTAGCGATAGCCCTCGACGCCCAGCATGTCGATAACGTCCTGCGGAGCGATGGCGTTGCCGCGGCTCTTGGACATCTTCTCGGCCTTGCCGGTCTCGGCATTGCGCACGGTCAGGAAGCCGTGGGCAAAGACGTGCTCGGGCAGGGCCTCGCCGATGGCCATGAGCATGGCGGGCCAAATGACGCAGTGGAAGCGGATGATGTCCTTACCCACGATGTGGAACTGCGCGGGCCAGCGATAGGCCAGCTCGGCACGCGCGTCGTCGGTGTCGACACCGTAGCCAACGGCCGTCATATAGTTGAGCAGAGCATCGAACCACACGTAGGTCACGTGACCCTCGTCAAACGGGACCTGAATGCCCCAGTCAAAGCTCGTACGGCTCACGGAAAGGTCGTTGAGGCCGCCCTCGACAAAGCTGCGAACCTCGTTCATGCGGAACGCAGGCTCGACAAAGTCGGGATGCTCGTCATAGAGCTTAAGCAGCTTGTCCTGGAAGGCGGAAAGCTTAAAGAAGTAGGACTCCTCCTGCACGCGCTCAAGCGGACGGTGGCAGTCGGGGCACAGGTGCTGGCCGACGCTGCCGTACTCCTCGTCGCCCTTCTGGACCTGCGTATCGGTAAAGTAGGTCTCGTCAGGCACGCAATACCAGCCGTCGTAGCTGCCCTTATACAGGTAGCCGGACTCCTTCATGCGCTCCCACAGGTACTGCACGGCATGGTGCTGGCGCGGCTCGGTGGTGCGGATGAAGTCATCATTGGAAATCTCGAGCTTGCTCCAAAGCTCCTTGAAGTGCGGAGCCTGGCTATCGGTCCACTCCTGCGGCGTCATGTTGTGCTTGGCCGCGGCCTCGGCGACCTTCTCGCCGTGCTCGTCCATGCCGGTCAGGAACTTGACGTTATAGCCGGCGGAACGGCGATAGCGAGCCTGAACGTCGGCGATGATGGTGGAATAAGCCGTGCCCAGGTGCGGATCGGCGTTGACGTAGTAGATGGGCGTCGTGATAAAGAACGAAGGCTTGCTTTGATCCATGGGGTTTGTCCTCCAGAAAAACGTTGCATACAGAGGATGATTCTAGCGCAAGGGCTGGATATCCTCCATCTATTGCATATCGAGCACCATGGCATAGACATCGCGCTTGCGGCGCGAATACTTCTGAGACAGGCGCTTGGCCACCGCAGACGCGGGCTCCCCCTCCTCGAGCGCGGCGCGGATATCCGCGCGCAGGGCCTCGTCGGGATCCGCTGCCGCGGCGCCAACCGGCGCGACACCGGCCTCCTCATCCTCGCTCGGCGGCGCGATGACCAGCGCAATCTCGCCCTTTACCTCGCCGCGAGCACGCAGCTCCTCGGCAAGCTGGGCAGCGGGCCCGCGCAAGACCTCCTCGTGCAGCTTGGTGAGTTCGCGGCAGACGGCAACCTCACGCTGGGGAAAGACCTCCGCCACGGCCTCGAGCGTCGCCACGATGCGATGTGGAGACTCGTAGAAGATGAGTGCGCCGGGCACCACGGCAAGGCGCTGTAAACGGCGCACGCGGTCGCCGTGCTTTCGGCCCAAAAAGCCCTCGAAGAAAAAATGCTCGCAGGGAATGCCGGACGAAACGAGCGCCGTGACGCAAGCAGAGGGCCCGGGAATAACTTCAACGGGCACATCGGCCTCACGCGCCGCCTCGACCAGCGCCTGTCCGGGATCGGACACACTCGGCATGCCGGCGTCCGAGGCAAAAGCGAGGGTCTCCCCCGCCAGCAGACGGTCGACCAGGCCGGCGGCGCGGCTGGCGATCACATTCTCATCGCAACGGACAAGCGGCTTGGAAATGCCCAGATGCATCAGCAGCTTTGACGTCACACGCGTGTCTTCGCAGCAAATGACATCGGCGGCGGCAAACGCCTCGCCAACGCGCGGGGACAGGTCGCCCAGGTTGCCGATGGGCGTGCCGACCACATAGAGTTTGCCCGTATGGGCGCTGTTTTGCGTCATATCAACCTATTCAATCATGCCACGCTCGAGCGTACCGAGCGCCGCGCGGGCGTCCCATGCTGCAATGCGCTTCTCGGTCTTCCACGTTTGGAAGAACCAACCGGCAGCCGGTGCAAACGAAGCCAGTTGGTTGGCGATAAACACGCGCTCGTAGGCATTGCGGCCCTCGGGCGTAACCGACGAGTTGGCAAAGATCGCCGCGCCCGACCATTCGCCCACCAGCACGGGGAACCCAGTCGAAATCGCTTCTTTGAGCTCGCGCTTGTTACGAGAAATCGCCGTCGTCAGCCCGCGGGGGCTCGTGATGTCGAGCGCATGCTCGTCGCGGTAATGGTACAGGTGAAGGTCCATGTAGACGTTCTTGTACTTGGCGCCGCGCATAAAATGCTTCCACTCGCTGGGATGCCCCGACGACGAGAAGACGACGATCTTATCCTCGGGCATATACGAACGGACGAGCTCGTAGGCATCGCGATAGAAATTGCGCAGGTAGTGAGCAGGAATGCCATCCGTCATGGTGAAGAGGCTCTTGCGGACACTCATCTGCGGCGTATCCAGCAGCTCAATGCCCAGCAGGCTCTCGGCCTCGCCGTAGCGATCAGCCAAGCGCTCGAGCACGTCGAGTGCGACATGACGGCCGTTAGTGGACGAATGCCACTCGGCAACAGCCTCTGGCGTGGCGGGCGAATCGTTGGAATCGCCCTGGCCACCGGGCACAGTTGCTAGATCAAGCAGCACGCGGATGTCGTACTTGGCAGCCCACTCAATTGCACGGTCGATGTAGTCGACAACCGAGATGTAGGACGCATCGGACTCCTGCGAGCCAAAGGCATACCAGGGCACCGGCAGACGCACGGCATTGAGACCGATCTGCGCCATGCGACGGAAATCGTCCTCGCTCACAAACGTCTCGTAATGACGGCGCATGCGCTCGTTATAGGCGGCGGTGCCCATGGCCTCCTGCAGCTCGGCCGCGTTGGATGCACCGGTCGCCGCGTATAGCGACGGGGTCACCCAAGGCTCGGGAATAAACCAGCCAGAGAGATTAACGCCGAGTATCCTCTCCATCACTGCCCCCTTTTGAATCATACGGGCTAAGCCCGCATCGCTCTTGCATGACATATCTATCGATTTGAGTATACCCGCGCATGCAGACAGGCGACCGAACGGTCTACAAAGTGGCGCAAAAGTGGGAGGAATGTCTGGGACAGGTGGGCACGAGCTGGTGCGCCGAGATGTGCGCGCACGTCGGAAGTAAGCGCCGGAAAGCGCATCCCGTTTTTCGCAAAAGACTGGGATGCATTTTCCGTTCGAGGCCTCAATCGGAAAATGCATCCCGTTCTGAGCGCGAGATCTGGGACGCAGTTTCCGCCAAAGGCCGCAAAAGGAAAGCACGTCCCATTCTGACGCCGGATTCCGGGTCGCGCTTTCCCAAGCGACATCAAAGCGGAAAACGCATCCCACTCTGAAGCCAAATTCCGGGACGCAATTTCCGCAGAGCCCTCGATAAAAGAAAAGGACCCCTTTGCAGAGGTCCTAGTCAATTCAAGGTGGCGGGGAAGGGAATCGAACCCCTGACACGAGGATTTTCAGTCCTCTGCTCTACCAACTGAGCTACCCAGCCATTTGATGTGTGCCTTGTTTCAAGGCTTGATTAGTATAACCAAGGACGCGTTCCGGTCAACCGAGAATTTTAAAAAAGTTTTTGAGCACAGCCTCGGTTCTATAAATCGGCACGTCAGAGGCATCAGCCGGCAGCAAGAAGTTTTTCACTCAGAGCCGCACGGGCAAACTCACTTGGCGTCATCCCCTCGGCAGCCGCCCGTCGACGAATGGCCTCCTTCATTCCCAGAGGAATCTTGACCGACAGCGTTGCCGTCCCCTCACCTGAGAGCGGGGGGCCGTCCACGCACGATTCCACCAACGGTGTGTTCGCCATCCGGAAACTCTCCGCGCTCGTACGACTCACACCACGCGTCAATCATTTCATCCGTTACAACCTGACCATTAGCGGCCGTATACGTCTTGCCCATCATCGACCCCTCTGCCGAGCTCGCTCGATCTCTTGCCAGAATTTCTTCTGAACCGGAGACAGGGCATGAATAATGAGCCATCCACGAATTAGTTCGACCGCAACAAGTTCCACACTTCGACCATCTGGAAGCCATCCAATGGCAAGCCATCTCGGCGGCTCGTCCTCCGACTCGCGGCGAATGCACTCAGTAACCGCGAACCAGGCACCAAGCACCTGCTTTTCCGTCAAGTGTTTTTTTGGCGTTCGGATGGATCTCAACATCCATGCATCTTCTCCTCCATCTTACCCAATTTCGTATGACGAAAGTCCGCCGTCGTCAATCTCTTACGCCGGCGCTTGTTGGAGGACGGGAGGTGTAGCGAGGATTGAAGGGCGTTCCAATACCGCCCAGGCGCCGGGACAGGAACACATGTGCCAAGGACGGACGTTTTCGTAGCGCGCGAGGATATTGCCGTCGCGATTGATGAAGGCGATGTCGATGGGATAGGCCATAAAACACGTATGGACCGAAGAGCAGCGTGGAAACGCCATGACGAGCGGCAGGCCGTTGGCGGCAACCGGACGCCGTCCCAGCATGCCGCGCAGTCGCACGACAAACGACTCCGCCACCGCAAACTCGGCCGGCGTCCAACCCAGCCTGTTGAGTGCCCGCGCGTAGGCGATGTAGGACGAGACCGCGGTCACATGACCACCCCCGGGCGCCATGGATCGACCGTCACCGCGCGCTCGTGCGACAACGTTGTCGGCGCCCCCAGCGAAACGCCAGCGATGCTGAGAAAAGTCGGCCACGGCTCATAGTACATGGTGCAGGTGTAGGTCCTAAACGTACCGGATAGGGAGAGCAGGCCACCATCCGATGCCTCCGCGCCTTGCTCACTCGACACTTCGATCTGCAAGTCATAGCCTTCCATGGCATTCAGAATTTGAGTCTGAACCGTCGCCGAGGCATCGGCAGAGCTTTCGTCGCCCTCCCCCTCCGACGCCACAGCGTGCGCCAACACGATGTCGGGCACCACGCGGTCGAAGCGCGCGACAGCGCTGGCAAAGATCATGACGTTGTACACGACGAGTGCCAGCACCAGCAAAACGGGCGTAACCACTGCCATCTCAACCGTCGCTTGGGCGCGCTCCTCGCGCAGACGCATGCGGATACTCATTACGACCCACCGCCCAGAACGCCAACCAGCGTGGCGACATCGACGGTGAGCGGGATGGAGCCGCCGCCGGGCAGAGGAATCTCCGCAAGTGTGAACACCGTACCGCTAATGGTGCGTTCGACTTGATATTCCAACGCCTCGCAAAGCGCCTTGGGATCGGTCACGCCCAACGGAATACTTCGCAGTTTGTCTTGCGCTTGAGAGAGACCCGCAATGTCAGACCCCGGACTCTTAATGACATTTGCGGAATCGGTCAGCACCGGCTTTCGCAGGCGCAAGTCGCACGGTTCCAAACCCAGCGCCGCCACGGACGCCGAAACGGTATCGCCGAGCCACGATGCAATGGAGCCCAACGCACCGCTGCCCCCTCCTAGGTCTTTAATCATCTCGTCCATAAGTTCGTCGGCCGAACCTTGGATGTCTCCGTATCCCACGAGTAGCCGTCCCCAAACATCCATGACGCCGTCGAGCACGCCGGCAACGCCGCCCGAGCGTTCCTTCAATGTCGAGAAAAATCGCGAAAGCATGTTGTTTTGCGCCGTCGCCTCATCGGGCGCCAGCACCGCGGCAGAGATAGCACCGCGATCGCCAAGCCTGACTGCCGCGTTAAACGAGGAGTTAAGTTGATCGGGGCTGGTAATGTCACCCGAAACTGCAAAGGCGACCACGCCGTTGCGGCCAGGTGGGGCGATACGCGGGCGCTCGCCGGAAAGCGCTTTAATGGCCTGGTCAAACGCATTGCCCGCACGGTCGGCCTCATCCTCGGTCTGACGCTCAAGTTCGAGTTCTTTGTTGCGGCATTCGACGTAGTCTTCCAGAGCCTCTTTGAATCGATCAAAGTGGTACTCAAAGCCGTTTTCGATAGAAGTCGAAGGAGCCGCAACGGCACCGAGCGACGAAACACCAAAATGGCATCTATTGCATTTGTCCTGCCCGTCATAAGCAGCAACCGAGGCCAGCCCGCATGGCGCCCCCTTCTTATAGTTGGGGCAACTCGTTCCGTAATGCAGATACGTCTTGCCATCGATGGCACTGGTTGGCCACACCGTATCGGTATAGAGTTCCGTCGCTCGCACCTCGTCAGTGTTGCGCGGCAACAGCGGGATATAGGAAGCGACTTCATCTCCGTCCTCGGTTACATATGCACGATTGACCTCTGTACTCGCATAGGTGTAAAACGCCTTGCGCGCCGCCGACTCCGCCTTCGTCTCGACGCTTGAACCCTGCGGTTTTTCGTCTGCCAGGCGTTGACGGTAGTAGGTCTTCGCGCGGTCGAGCGCCACCTGTGGCTCCCACGAAATGCTCGAGGCATAATGCGGGTTCTGCTCACCCGAGAGCTTTGCCAAACTCCTCGCACGTTCCCACATGCATGAACAGCTACCGACCGAAGCCGGAACCGATCCACCGCAATCCGCAAGCCAGGCGCGTTCTTTTGCTTTCGCCGTCTCCTCCGAGGCCTTCTGCAGCTCATCTGCTGCGCGCTCCAGATCTTTCGATGTGTCTTTAATGGCATCGGTCGAGATCTCAGAACCCTCGAGCGCAACGAAATCCGACTCGGACATCCTGGGCACGGCAAGCGCCGTACCGGTATAGGTCACACTATCGGTATCCTGCGCCGACACCGCCTGCGTGGCACGCGCGGCAATCAGATACGGCAGAGCCGTCTCGATTTTCTGCAAGCCTTCCGATGCGCTTTTGGCAAACTTGTTGCGCGTTTTAATGATCTCAATCCCGGTGTCGACCATATTGCCGGCAACTGGTTCGGCACCCGGGATGAGGATGGCGACCAGGCCCGTCCCGATCGTGGCAAACCCCGCTAGCCCCAGACTCAAGATGCTCGCATCAACCACCGTGGCAGCCGTGTGATAGGACGACACTACGTTGGCACCCGCCAGCGCGCCGCTATCGGCCGCCACCTGGGTGTCCCCCGCGCGCGACATGCTCCATATCGCCGCGGTCGACGAAAACAACAACGTGAGCACCACTAGGATGACCACGGCAGAAGAAAGCGTGGTGTAGGCACCGTCTTCGATAAACAGGTCGATACCGGCGCGGCCCATAAAGCCGCCTCGCTTGCGATGGCAGCTCGGACGGCGCGTCAAAACGCGTCTAGACCAGAAACGCTTAATCCCATGCAGCAATCCACGAATCATAATCTCCCTCCAGCCATTCGGGACGTGATTGATATGAGACATCAACCTTGAGCTCAACGTAGCCGCCCTCGGCGGTACCACCCATAGCCTGCACAAACGCACCGATCACAGGCAACGGCTTGACCTCGCCAGAAACGGACACGGACGAGACGCCACCCGCATCGGCCCGACCAAGCTCGATATCCCACGACAACGGCCCGCCGGCATGAAAGATCGAAACGTTGGGCACTGCGGCAAGCCGGCGGCAGGTGAACTCCTTAAGATCGTCATCCTCCGCCGTCGTCGTGGTCATGAGCCGCGCGGTCTCGGCGGCGGCAGACTCCATGACCGCGCGCGTATAAAGCAGGCACACCGGTTGCAGTGCGAGAAGGATGAGCGTCAGAAACGTCGGCAGCAAAAAAGCGGCCTCGACCGTAGACTGCGCCCGGTCCTCGCGCGCGATATCAATACAACGCGATGTCCTTAGCGCCCGCAGCGGCGTCGATAACCGACGTCGAGGCAACGCCATGGGATGCCGCCCGCTCAACCAGCGCCGCCAAGCGTCCATCGGTGCCAGCACGCCAAAGTCCCACAATCGCCAGCACGATCGATAACAGCGCCACCGTGACGATGGCGTATTCGACCGTCGCCTGGGCAGATTCCTCACGCAGAATGCCATGCATTTCACGATCCCTCCTTTGAGCTTATTGTTTGCGGGACCAGACGCACGGCGCGCAGACGACACGAAGCATCGCCAGCATCCGCGGCAACCGTCACCATATCGACCCAGCCGCGCCCATCGCGCACGATGGCGCCCCATACGTTGCCCTTAATATCGAGATAGCCGCTCAGGGCGAGCTGGGCCGTTGGCACCTCGCGGTAGGCGCGTAACATATCCGCCGCTGCCTCGGTCATCGGTCGGTCCTCGGACCATGCAAGCCGGACCGCAATCGCGTTGTCCTCAGACGAATCCGTCGCAGTGCCAGACCGCTTGTCGAGCGTCCGCAGAAAGGTTTGCGCCGTGACAGCGACATCCGAATCGTCCGCATCTCGCATCTCATCTTTTTGAGACGCCACCGCCGAATCTGAGCCCGAATCGAAGGCGGCCCCAGGACGCTGCTGCCGCGCGGCGTTAAGCCCCCAAAGCACCGCCGCTATCGCCACGGTCAGGCAAGCAAACACCAGCAGCACCCCGATGGGGCGCTCGCCCTCTACAGGCTGTTGATGCCCTCGCTGATAGCGTTCCATAGATCTTGGACCTTGCCCTTAAATGCGACAATGGCAATGATGGCGATCACCACGAGCACGCCGACCAAGATGGCGTATTCGGTGGTGCCCTGCGCACTCTCCTCCTGCAGTAGCTCCCCGGCATGCTGGCGAGCGCGAATTGACTGGCAAACAGCCCAGCTCCAGACCTTGCCAGCAACGTCAGTCATCGTGTTCATGTATTCCTCCCTACATCATCCCGCCTGCTCCCAACAGCGGGCCCAATATGGACAGAAGCAACGCCGGCAAGATGAGTGTGCCGGTGGGAATCAGCAGCTTGACGGGCGCACGCTCGATCTCGCGCTCGACCGCGGCGCGATGAGCCGCACGGATCTCGCGACTTTGAGCGGCCAGTGTCTCGGCAAGTGGGGCACCCAGGGCGAGCGCCTGTCCCACCGTGATGGCAAAGGTCTCGAGCGCTCGCACGTCCAGGTCGCGCGCGGCGGCCAGCAACTCGTCCTCACGCGTGCCCACGCCCACCTGCCACGCCATGCAGGCCCGCTCAAGTCGAAGAGCCAGCACTGACCGGCGGTTGGCGCAGAAAATCTCAAGCGCCGCATCAAACGAAAGACCGGCCGAAAGACCCAAGCGCACAACATCGATCATCTCGGACACTTCGCCGAGCGACACTCGCACCGGGCCGCCCGCTCCAACCGCACCCTTCATTCGCGCGGTCAGAGCATCGACCACCGAGCGAGCCGCGGCAGCGACCAGCACCGCCTCGCGCTTGCAGGCCTCTGCGATCTTGCGTGCATCCGCCCGATCCAAACCCGTCGCGACAAATACACTCAGAGCGCACAGGCAAGCCGCAACTGCAACCGGGGCGCTCATAGCTCCACCCGCATAATGCGCCTGATAACCACCAGGGCAACGGCGTTGAGGGCAAGACCCAGCACCACAGCGCCCGCGCCGGCAGGCGTCGCAAGACCGCGACGAAAATCTGCCGAAAGCAGCGCCAACACCGCGCACATGCCCGTCGGCATCGCCGCGACCATATGCGCAGACATGCGGGCCTGCGACGTCTTAACATCTAGGCGGCGCTTGAGCTCAATGCGCTCCCCCACCATGCTCGACGCCTCGGACAGTAAGTCGGCAAGCGGAGCGCCGGTGCGCTGTGACACCTTAAGCGCCAAGGTCACAAGCGAAAGACCGGGGGCGTCGATGCGCACGAGCAAGTCATCGAGCGCGTCGGTCGCCGAGATGCCGCAATCGATCGCCGCCGCCACCCGCAAAAACTCGGTATGCACCGGTTCTTGCGCATGAGCGCCCACAAAGCGCATGCCCTGGGCCAGCGAATGTCCCGAGGCAAGCGACATGGAAAGTGCGGTAAACGCCTCGGGCATGGCCTCTTCTGCATCGTGTTGCTCGCGCCGGCTCTCAAAGCCATCCCGAGCGGCGCCAACGGCAATCGGAGCAACAAGTCCCAAGGCAAATCCGAGGGGCGATAACGACACCATCGTTAGTAAAATGCAGCAGACACCGCTCGAGAGCAGCAGAAACGCCAAACGCCCCGAAGCATCTTCGATCACGAGGCCAAGGCGATGCGCCGGAGCCAGCGATGCCCACGAACGGGCGATCTTTTTCAGCAGATCGTTTTCCACCAGCTCACGCGGCAGTTTCTCTGCCACCGTCTCGAGCGCCTGACGCGCCAGCTCCGCCGGCGGCACCTGCGGCACACGAGGTTCCGCCCCGCACGCCGTCGCGACAGAAAACCCTGCCAAACCCCCTACGACGAGGGGCACAGCGACCTCCATTCGTCCACCTCCTCTTGTGTGAGCGTCCCCGACCGCAGGCCTTCTGCGATAAACGGCGGCTCGCGGTCAAGCGTCCAGGTGCGCTCGGCGGCATCGAAAGTCACATAGCGCTCGAGCTCTACGCCGCCCGACGCGGCGCGACGCACCCCCGAATACGAGGAGACGAAGCGCCTGCCATCGGCGTGGCGCTCGGACATCACGATGCCGTCGAGCGCCATGGCAATCTGCTCCTCGATGAGCTCGCTCGGCAGATCGATGCCATAACGTGCAAGCAACGTCAGACGCACCACGGTCTCCTGTTCTGAGCCCGCATGAAGTGTGGTGAGCGACCCGTCGTGGCCCGTGTTCATGGCCTGCAACATGTCGCAGCACTCAGCACCGCGCACCTCACCCACCACGATGCGGTCGGGGCGCATGCGCAGGGCATTGGTCACCAGGTCGCGGATCGTCACCGCGCCCTCGCCCTCAATTGAAGCCTCGCGCGCCTCTAGACGCACCACGTGTGGATGATGCGCAAACTTGAGCTCGGCAGAGTCCTCGATCGTCACGATGCGCTCGCCGGTGGAAATCTCGCATGACAACGCGTTGAGCAGGGTGGTCTTACCAGATCCCGTGCCTCCCGCAACCGCCAGGTCCTGTCTCAGCGACACCGCGCATGACAGCAGCTGCGCATACCAAAGCGGCAGCGACCCCAGCCCCACAAGCTCGTCCAGCGAGCAGATGCGGTCCGAGAACTTTCGGATGGTGAGAATCGGTCCGTCAATCGCCACAGGCGGAATCACCGCGTTGACGCGATAGCCCGTTTTGAGGCGGGCGTTGACGATGGGGCTGCGCTCGTCGATACGGCGGCCAAGTGGCGAGATGATGCGGTCGATAAGCACACGGATCTGCTCATCATCCTCAAACGCATGCTCGATGGGGTACAAGACGCCGCCGCGTTCAAAGAAGGCCGAGCGGCAGCCGTTGATCATGATCTCGGTAACGGTGTCGTCCTCGATGAGCGGCTGCAACGGCCCCAAGCCCACCACGTCATCCAAAATCTCGTCGATGATGGTCTCGCGCTCGGGCGTCGCGAGATCGGTCGGCTCCTCAACATTGAGCGCCGCCTCCACCGCGGGACGCAATTCCGAGCGGGCAAGTACCGGGTCGATATAGGCGCTGATACGCGCCACTTCGTCGTAACCCATGCGGTCCATCACGGCGCGCTTAGTGCGTCGTTTCACCGCGCGGCGACGCCCCGCATCTACAGGAGCTGCCGCCGCTGCAGCGCCGGCAGCCTTAATCCTCGTTTGCAGGCTCATCGCTGATCACCCTCGCGCGACCAGGGAAGGCGGATACGCGGGCGTTCGGTACGCGTTGCACGGTCGGCGACTATATCGCTCCAAGGGCCGACGGCGCACCCCAGTTCCACGAGCATCTCGCGCGTGGCCTCGCGCACGCTGGTCGCAAAAGCGCTCGTCTGACCCACTGCCTCGTCGGCGCGCCCAAACGCCATGAGCGCGGCGAGATCCTGCCCGCCATCGGCGATACGAATCTTGGAGCTCAACGCACAGGCAATCTCAAAGCGCATGGCGACGTCCTCGTCTGCCCCGCGCGCACCGAACCGGTTGAACACGGCGCTCATGCGCGTGCGCGGCACACCTACTCGACTTGCCAGTTCAATGACGCGCGACGCCGATGTCGCGGACGACACCGCCGCATCGCCAACGACCAGGCAACGGTCGCTCGCCGCCACCGCAGCCGCCACGGCATCGCCCCAAAAGACCGAGGTATCGATAAAGACCACGTCGGATTCGCGACGCAGGACATCGAGCAGCAGCTCCACCGGACGTGCCATGAGCTCAGCTTGCTCGGGCGCCGCGACGGGACCCCAGAGCGTAACGCCCGGGGCGACGCGCATCGATGCGGCCACGATATCCGGCTCGGTGAGCGTGCCCGCCGCCGACGGCTCGATAAGTGCCGCCATATCGTGCGGAGCATCGACGCCTAACAAGTCGTAAAGGTTTCCAAACATCAGGTCCAGGTCGAGCACGGCGGCACGCAAGCCCAACAGCGACGATGTGTGTGCCATGGTGGCAACGATCGTCGACTTGCCGCAACCGCCCGAACCCGAAATGGCGCAGATGACCGGAGCTCGATGCGGCGAAGCGGCAGCGTCTGCCGGCGGCATCGGAGGCGGCGGGGCGGGCGTCGGTGACAGCGTCCCCGTCTCCCCCGCCGCAACTACACGCTGCGTCCAAGCCGGCATGGCGGCTTGTTCGGTCTGCGAGGCAGGCTCGTTCTGCGCAATCTGCTCATGCTGCATCAGCGACAACTCGCCGCACCCGGCAAAGCCCTCAACTTCGTCGAGTTCATCCGCCAGATTCACGCCGCGCACGTATCCCATATCTACAGCCGGGGAGTCGCCAGCATGCTGCGCCGGTCCTCCAGCGTCATCGTATACAAGGGGGTTCCGGGGGCGCCGACCATGCTCGGCTTCCGCTTTTCCATAATCATCAACACGCGGGCCTCTTGTAGCGCGAGGCGCCCCGGGTTCCCTATCAACAAAAGCATCGGGCTCAATCGTCATG
This sequence comes from Collinsella aerofaciens, assembly GCA_048447565.1. Taxonomy (GTDB): domain Bacteria; phylum Actinomycetota; class Coriobacteriia; order Coriobacteriales; family Coriobacteriaceae; genus Collinsella; species Collinsella aerofaciens_CE. The sequence continues at coordinate 190,164 of DBGAXC010000003.1, forward strand.
CGCCGATCGGAATCAACCGCTCCCTCGCCCGCTCGCCCGTTGCCGCATATACTGTGCGCAGCGATGACCTCGGTCGCCCCTGCGCGAAACAGCCCCTCGATATCCGACGGATCGAGTGCTTCTATCAACACGACCACGCGACTCACGCGGCCTTCGGCCGTCAGGCGCGCAACAGTCTTGCGCACATCTTCGGTATCAAACAGAGACGCCGCGATGATGGCAGCTCCGCGGCGCGACGGAAACGCCCGCGCCATGGAAACCAGCCCGTCCAGGTCACCCACGCGAAGCACCTGTGCACCCGTATCACGGCCCTCGACTTCCCGCTGCAACAGCCCGTAATCGCCGCACGCGCAGCACGCAAGCCAGATCGCCTTCATCACTCGTCGCCTCCGCTCTTTTTGCCGCGCGCCGTGGCGGGAATCGTCAAGCTGACCGTTCCCTTGCCCGAGGCTCCCAGCAGTTCCTTGACGTCTTCGGGGTCAGCCGCCAGCGTCACCCATTCGATCTTGCCCTCGCGCGTGGCACCGGAATCCTCACTGGTATCGATCACGTACGCGCCGCACAGTCGATCGGTTACGCCGTCTTTTTGCACATACACATCCACGTAGCTGCCCACGCCCGTAGCACCGCCGACCGAGTGCTCGGCATCGACCGCCACCGAAACGGCGACCTTGCCCTTAGGCACCTCGAGCTTGTGGCTCTCGGCCTTGGTGTAGACATTGCAGATCACGGCGTTTTTGGGAATACGCGAAGTCGTCACGTCGCCGCGCACCTGGCGCAGCTCGGTCGCCGCGTCACGCGGCAGCAGACTCGTCAGCCATTCCTGGGTTATGACATTGGTCTCATCGAGGGTCTCGCCCACATCGATATCGCGCGCCGCGACGCATACCTCGGCGCGATCGCCACCGTACTTGGCCAAGGTCTCAGCCTGGACCTGTTCGGCTTGCGAGCGAATCGACGAGCCGTAAACCATGCAGAGCAGCGCAGCGAGCACGCCCGCGACCAGACTGATGGCGATGCGCTTGCTCTTGTTCACGGCCGCTCCTCTCATGGCAGTGCCGGGCGAATGCCCGTACCACCATTGTCTGGGTGGTCAGAGTGCAAAGCGGCGCAATCGCGATCTCGGTTTTCGATGTCAAACCAATCGCTGACCAAAAACTAACCAGCCCGTCAAGCTCGTGGCAAGGTTTTGGTCAGCACGTCAGCAAACTGCATGTTTCGAGGCTTTTTCGCAGCAAAAAAGCCGTCTCCCGAACAGTTGGAAGACGGCTGTCATAGGAAAAATCAATTACAGGTGGACATCGGGATCGAGCATTTGAGCACTCACGCGCATGGATGACGCCAGGTTTTGGAACGTTTCCAAACGCAGGCTGTCGATCTGCCCGGCGTCCTCGGCCTCGCGAACGGCACAACCCGGCTCATGGGTATGCGTGCAATCGCCAAACCGGCACGCGCGCGATGCCTCGACAATCTCGGGGAAGGCGCGCGCCAGACCCCGCTCGTGACCCACGAGCGGTAAGCTGCGCAGGCCCGGGGCATCGGCGATCACGCCGGCGTCGCCCGGCAGTGCCACCATCACGCGCGCGACGGTAGTGTGACGGCCCTGGTCGTCGCGTTCGCGCACACCGCCAGTCGCCAACGTATCGTGGCCCAGCAGCGCATTGAGCAGCGTCGACTTGCCGGCACCCGACTCGCCCAGAATCATGGCGCAGCTCCCGGCAGGCACGCAGGAACGAACCTCGTCCAGGCCGCGCCCCTCGGCAGAGGACGTCACGATCACGCGCACGTCCGGACCCACCAGGCGGCGCATGCGGTCCAGATCGCGCTCGAGCTCCTCGGCATCGCAGCGATCAGCTTTGGTGAGCACCACCACCGGTTCGGCATCGCAGTCGAGCGCCAACACCAGCGAGCGCGCCACGCGGTCGAGCAGCACCTCACCGGCACCGAGCGCCTGCACGATTAGCACGCTATCCACGTTGGAGCAGAGCACCTGGCGCTCTCCACGGGCACGGCCGCGCCAACGCTCAAAGCTCGTACGGCGCGGCAGTACGCACTCGATGACGCCCATGTCGTGCCCGGGAGCACGGCGAACCGCCACGCGGTCGCCCACGGCGGGCAGCAAGACCTCGTCCTCGCCACGCGACTTGGCAAACCCTACGGCATGCTCGGCACGAAACGCGTCATCGGCAGTTACCACCAGCGGAAACCCGCGGTCCAGGCGCACCACGGCACCAAGCTGCATCTGCTCGGGCTCCTCGGCCTGTGCGCAAAAGTCGTCAAATGCAGCCCGCTGAGCCGCATCGACCGGCAGGCCATCAAACGCCGGAACGTCCTGCAGCGCGTCAAGCCCCGGCACGCTTGCCAGCAGCTCCTCAGCAGATACGGGAGCCTCGGTCGCGAGCTTCCGACGACGATCACGCTTAGCCCGCGCCCCCGTCGTCTTTTTCTTCGCCTTAGCCTTAGCCTTGCCCACAAGCGCCTCCCAGCACCATAAATCACAACTGAGCAGGTATTTTAAATCAAAAAGAGCTGGCCGGGCAAAGCCCTAAATCAAAAAGAGCCGGTCGAGCAAACGCTCGATCGGCTCACAAACTTTCCCTCAGCCCTTTATCATCCGCGCGGGAGAAAAGCCAGCAAGGATACCGCAGGGCCCGCCCCGGAAGCCCTTTCTCCCGAACGATCCCGCAGCGCGAGGACCAGTGAGGGAGAAAGGGCGTGGGGCGGGCCCGGACAGGTTAACTTACTCCTTCTCGACCGCGCGCATGATCGCCTTGTAGATCTCCATCAGCGGGATGATCAGGAAGGCCAGACCCAGCGCGGCAAGAACGCCCTTGAGCTCAAGCGTCACAGGGCCGAAGAACATCTCGGCAAGCGTCGGCTGCACGGTCACGATCACCGTCAGCACCAGTGCCAGCGCGGCAGAAGCCCACAGCCACTTGTTCTGCTTCTTCATGGTGAACAGCGACGCACGACGGCTGCGCATATTGAAGCAGTGGAAAATCTCGACCATGTTGAGCGTGATGAACGCCATCATCACGCCTTCCTCGTCGGCATTGCCGGCGATCATATCGGCGATGTGGATGTAGCCCATGTCAAAGTACACGCCCACAAAGAAGCTCGCCAGCACCAGCACGGTGATGATCAGACCCTGGACCACGCAGTCCAGGCCCATATGACCGGCAAAGACACCGTCCTTGGCGTTGCGCGGCTTGCGCTTCATGATGTCACCCTCGGCATCCTCCATGCCCAGCGCGAGCGCGGGGAAGCAGTCGGTGACCAGGTTCACCCACAGCAGCTGCACCGGCTGAAAGATGGTAAAGCCGATGAGCGTGGCGATGAACACCGAGAACACCTCGGCAAGGTTGGCCGAAAGCAGGAACTGGATGACCTTGCGGATGTTGTCGTAGATGCGGCGCCCCTCTTCGCAGGCACCGATGATGGTGGCGAAGTTGTCGTCGGCGAGCACCATGTCGGCAACGTTCTTGGTGACGTCGGTACCGGTGATGCCCATGCCCACGCCGATGTCGGCACGCTTGATGGACGGGGCGTCGTTGACGCCGTCGCCCGTCATGGCCACGATCTGGTCGCGCGACTTCCAAGCCTCGACGATGCGGGTCTTATGCTCGGGCTGAACGCGGGCGTACACGCCGTAGTCCTCGATGTGCGCGTCGAGCTCCTCGTCGCTCATGCGATCGAGGTCGGCACCGGTGATGGCATGGCTGCGATCGGTGACGATGCCCAGCTGCTTGGCAATGGCCACGGCGGTGTCGATGTGGTCGCCCGTAATCATGACGGTGCGGATACCGGCGTCGTGCGCCTCGCGGATGGCGTCGGCGACCTCGGGGCGGACCGGGTCAATCATGCCGGACAGGCCGCAGAAGACCAGGTCATGCTCGAGCGCGGCGGGGCTGCAGTCGGCCGGGACCTCGGTGTAGGTGCGGCTCGCCAGCGCCAGCACGCGCAGGGCCTCGTCAGCCATGGCCTTGTTGGCGGCCACGAGCTCGGCACGACGCTTCTCGGTCAGGGGGACGACCTTATCGCCCTCGTAGATATGGGTGCACAGGCCGATCACCACGTCGGGCGCGCCCTTGGTGTACTGCTCGTACTCGCCGTCCAGGGTCTCGACGACCACGGACATCATCTTGCGGCCCGAGTCAAACGGGGCCTCACCCACACGCGGGTGCTCGGCGGTCAGGCCGGTGAGCCCCGCCTTGCCGGCGTCGTTGACGAGCGCGCACTCAGTCGGCTCACCCACGGCCTCGCCCAGCTCCTCGTCCCACTGGGCGTCGGAGCACAGCGCCATGCCGGCCAGGAACTTCTCCTTAGGCGCAGCGAGCTCGTGCTTGACGACAGTCATCTTGTTTTGGGTAAGGGTACCGGTCTTGTCCGAGCAGATGGTCTGCGTGCAGCCAAGGGTCTCGACGGCAGAGAGCTTGCGGATGATTGCCTGGCGCTTGGCCATCTTGGTCACGCCAAGCGACAGCACGATGGTCACGACGGCGACCAGGCCCTCGGGGATGGCAGCGACGGCGAGCGAGACGGCAACCATAAAGGTATCGAGCAAGGCTGTCGGGTCAGTAAGGACGTTGCCCACGCCGTGGCGGAGGATGTCAACGCCAAAGATAACGACGCAGATGACGATCACCATAATGGTGAGGATGCGGCTGAGCTCGGCAAGCTTCACCTGCAGCGGCGTAAGCTCTTCCTTGGCCTCAGCCAGGGCGCCGGCAATCTTGCCCATCTCGGTGTCCATGCCGGTGCCGACCACGACGGCGCGGCCGCGGCCGTACACCACGGTGGAGCCCATGTAGCACATGTTCTTGCGGTCGCCGAGCGGCACGTCATCGGTGCCCGCGGCAAGCTCGATCACGTTGGCATGCTTCTCTACGGGCACGGACTCGCCGGTGAGTGCGGCCTCTTCGATCTTCATCGTGGCGCTCTCGAGCACACGGCAGTCGGCCGGGACGGAGTCGCCCGCCTCGAGCATGATCACATCGCCGGGCACGAGCTCGGCGCTCGGCAGGTGCACGAGCTTGCCGTCGCGCAGCACCTTGGACTGCGCCGCGCTCATCTCCTGCAGGGCCTCGAGGGCCTCCTCGCTTTTAGCCTCCTGGACCACGCCCAGCACCGAGTTGACGATAACGACGAACATGATGATGGCGACATCGGCAAAGTCGGGCTCGCCCTTGACCATACCCGTGAGCGCGCTGATAACGGCGGCAACGATCAACATGATGACCATGGGGTCGGCCATCTGCTCAAAGAAACGCTTCCACAGCGGCGTTTTCTCGGCTTCCTCGAGCTTGTTAGGGCCTGTCTTGGCGAGGCGCGACGACGCCTCGTCGTTGCTCAGGCCGAGGTTCTCATCGACGCCCTGGTCGCTGAGCACCTCCGCCGCGGCGGACAGGTATTCCTTTTGCATATAGAGTCCCCTCCTGGGATTCGGGCCACTCAGCAGATTGATGCCCGATCATAATTCCCAGGAGAAGGGCAAGGGCTCATCAAGGCTGCCGTGCTGAGCGGCAGTTGATAGTGGAGCTATGGTACCCCAAAGCGGCGCGTCTAGCCAAAACATTCCAATTGGAAACACGGCTCGAGTGCAACGATGCAGACCGTGTGATGCTCAACATTGATAAAACGTTTTTTCTTCGGCGCATCGTCAAACTGAAATATCGCCCAGATAGCAGCGGTCAGAACGGTTGATAAAGTTTTTTTCATATACCGTTTTTACCGCAAAAAATGAACTTCTAATTCGGCATACGGTCGATTTTTGAGGGTATTCGGTCGTCATTTCGTTATAATCATCTCAGTTTTATTTCTTATGGTTTATCTATCAGCGCAAGACGATGTCAGATGGAGGTCTGAATGTACAAGCGCACCAAGATTGTATGCACCATGGGTCCCGCCTGCGATAGCGACGAGACCATCCGTGAGATGATCAAGGCGGGCATGAACGTCGCCCGTTTTAACTTCTCGCACGGATCCTACGACGAGCACCACGGTCGCATCGAGCGCGTCCGTCGTATTTCCAAGGAGCTCGGTCTGCCCGTCGGCATCCTGCTCGACACCAAGGGCCCCGAGGTCCGCACCGGCCTTCTGGTCGACGGCAAGAAGGTTGCCGTCAAGACCGGCGACAAGATCGTCGTCACCGCTCAGCCCACGTCCGAGGATTTCCACGGCACCTCTGAGCACATCTCCCTCGACTACCTGGCTCTGCCCTCCGAGGTCGAGAAGGGCTCCCTCATCCTGATCGATGACGGCCTGGTTGCCCTCGAGGTCGAGTCCGTCGACGGCCAGGACATGACCTGCGTCGTCAAGAACGACGGCCTGATCGGCGAGCGCAAGGGTGTTAACATGCCCAACGTCAACATCTCGCTGCCCGCTATCACCGAGCGCGATCGTCAGGACATCCTCTTTGGCCTGACCGAGAACATCGACTACATCGCCGCTTCCTTCATCCGTGACGGCGAGTCCGTCCGCGGCATCCGCGAGCTTTGCCGCGAGAACGGCGGCGAGCACGTGACGATCTTCCCGAAGATCGAGTGCGCCCTGGGCGTCGAGAACTTCGACGAGATCCTCGAGGCTTCCGACGGCATCATGGTCGCCCGTGGCGACCTGGGCATCGAGATCAAGCCCGAGCTCGTTCCGCACATCCAGAAGGAAATCATCGCTAAGTGCAACGCAGCCTACAAGCCCGTTATCACCGCTACGCAGATGCTCGACTCCATGCAGCAGAACCCGCGCCCGACGCGCGCCGAGGTTGCCGACGTTGCTAACGCCATTTACGACGGCACCGACGCCGTTATGCTCTCTGGCGAGTCCGCTGCTGGTAAGTACCCGGTCGAGGCCGTTAAGATGCAGGCCAGCATTGCTCTCGAGACCGAGAAGTACCTCCCGGCTCACGCCCCGCTCGAGGTTCCGGCTGACGCTCACGGCACCCGCGTCGTCAACAACGTTGTGGGTATGTCCGCTGTGAACATGGCCACCACCGTTGGCGCCAAGTGCATCACCGTGCCGACGACCACCGGTCGTACCGCTCGCCTGATTTCGCACTTCCGTCCCAACATGCCGATCTGCGCGTTCTCCCGCCACGAGTGGGCCGTCCAGCAGATGATCATGTACTGGGGCGTTATCCCGCATCAGGCCGAGATTACCCAGGGCACCGTCAACGGCACGATCGTCAAGGCGATCGAGACCGCTAAGGAGCTCGGCTACGTCGAGGCCGGCGATCTGACCGTCGCTACCGCCGGCGATCCCCGCATGAGCGTCCAGCTCGAGGACAAGGTCTCCTCGACCAACGTCGCATACGTCGCTCAGGTGCGCTAAATCGTACTTGCAAGCAGATTTGCATTGCAAAGGGCCCGGAAGGCATTGCCTTCCGGGCTTTTTTAAGACCTTCTTCATATGCCGCCTCATCGATTTGCGTTCAGTCGCAAGCCTCTCCGATGCCGAGCGCACCACCGAAGACGCCTGCGACGGGAGCCGTTGGTCAATTGGGATGAACTGTTCACCGTCAAGCCGGCCGGCTAGCAGCTAGCGATCAGGGGGACTGCGGGGACGTCAGAAGCGGCAACGCGAGCCGCAAAGCCCGCCTCGGTCAGCTCGATGACCTCGGTAAACGTTGCGTCGAAGAATTTCTCGGTCAGCAGGCGGTATGGCGGATGGTCGGGCTCGCCGGGGTTTTCGCGCACGATCTCGTGCATAACGCCGATGGTCTTGAGCACATACTCCTTATGGATGGGATACTGCCCAAAACGCGTCGCCGCAGTATACAGGCGATCGGTCGCGCGCGGAATCGAAACAATGCCGAGCGTCTTGCCGAACCAGTCAAAGTCGCCTTGCTTTTTAATGCGGAACTCCTCGCACGGCTTGCCGCCGTGCGCCTCCAGGTACTGATTCACGCGCGTATTCCATACGGTATCGGCCACCAGATGCGACCAGACACCCAGTGTCAAATCGAGCAACGACTGCGCCACATCTTCGGACGCAAGCGAGAACTCACGAGCGCCGGGACCGACAACCGGCTCAGCATCCCTGTAGCGCTGGGGATAGTGCACGCGATTCAGTCGCTCGCGCTCCTCGATAATCGAGGTCGCCGCGGCTGGCGCACCGGTGGGCGAACTTTTAAGCAACGGTGCCACATAGGTATCCCAGAACTCGTGCTCACGCGGCTTAGGGATAGGCTCGGGCTTGGCAAAGTGCGTAATGCGGTACGGGATGGGATCGGCGATGCCAGGGACCATATAGCCCACGAAAATATCCGGAACCACGCAGCCAAACAAAAAGGCATTGCGGTCGCGCACGCTATTGGCAAGTGCACCGGTGCGCTCCAGCAAACGCTCCGTCTGAGCGATATGAATGTTCCAACTTGGCATCGCCACCCCCATAAAAAACCTGGATAACTATACCATCACGGCAAAGCCGCGCGGGCGGCTACGCACGCTCTACGCAGCAGCTAGTCCGTAGTACCGCTTTCGGTTCCATACGACGGCGAAGGCGTCTCGACCACATGGTGATATCGATCGATATAGATTGCACGGGCACCCAGGCGTCGCACCAAATCCTGGTGATGCGTGCTCATCAAGACCGTCTTACCCGCCGCGACGTAGGCCAGCAAGAAGTTGACCACGATGTCGCATGAATCCTCGTCGAGCCCATTGGTGGGCTCATCGAGCACTAGGATATCGGGGTTCATCGATACAACTGCCGCCAGCGCCACACGCTTCTTTTGCCCGCCCGAGAGCTGATAGGGAGAGGCGTCGGCAAGGTCGGCAACCTGGAACAGCCCCATGGCATCGCGCACGCGGCGCTCGAGCTCGTCTGCCGGCAGCCCCATCTGCGCGGGACCAAAAGCAACTTCCTCGCCCACCGTGGCGCAGAACAGCTGGGCATCGGCGTTTTGGAATACGAAGCCCACGCGCTGGTGGAACTTCTGAGCAGCAGCAGAATCCTTCAGATACGCCGCATCGACCACGTGCCCGTCAAACAGGTATGCCCCTGCGTCCGCGAGTTCAAGGCCGTTAATAAGACGCATAATCGTCGTCTTGCCGCAGCCGTTGGGACCGAGCAGGGCAACGAGTTCACCACGATCGACCTGCAGCGACACGCCATCGACAACCGTATGCCCCGCATAGGAGAACACCACGTCGCGCAGCTCGATGAGCGGAACGACCTCGGCGCCGCCCACACCGTTCGTGCCCGCCGCACTATTCATATCGATCGTCAAAACGTCGCCCTTCCCCATTTACATCCCCAGTCGGAACCAGCAGCGCCTACAGCACGGCGCACAACACTGTCAGCAGCGCCACGCCGGCCGCATAGGCCGCATCGCGCCAGCCAAACCTGGCGCGCGCGGGAGCCGGATACGCACCGGCAAAGCCGCGGCAAAGCATAGCCTCGTCCATCGCGCGGCTGCATTTCATCGCCTTGATAAAGGTCATGCCCATGATACCCGCGATCGAATCGGTACGCGAAAATCCCTCGGGCGCACGGCCAACGCTGCGCAGCATGACCGATTCGCACAGATCGTGCGCCGTACGACCCAGCACCTCGATGTGCTTGAGCGCCATATCAAACGTAAAGATAACTTCGTCGGGTAGATGCAGCATCTTGAGCGCCGCCGATATGCGGCTCCACGTGAGGGTCCACGAAACGCCCAGCACCAGCGACACATTAATGAAGGTCTTGAGCGCAATCTTGAGCATGGCGCCCGTAGCGGAAGCACCCAGCAGCAGGGCAGGCAGCGCCAAAACCACTGCGAGCCCCGCGGCGCCAAGCGCCGGCACAAAGGTCGCGCGCAGCCCGCGTACGGGACGCACGGCAACGAGCACCAGCGCAATGGCCGCCATCAACATGAGGTACAGCGGGCTTTGTGTCAGGCACACGCACAGGACGCAAACGAATATCCCCACCAGGCGCACCGGAGCCGAAACGCAAGAAAGGGCGCGGTCGACCATCGACCCGCCCTCGTGCGCGCCTCCACCCAGGCGAACCCGCTCAAGCAGGCTCGCCAGGTGCAGGACGTTCTTTTGCATCACGCGATGACGAGCGCCCGTGGGCTCGTATCGCTCCTCGGCCGCAAGCCAGCTAGGCAGCTCGACCATCGCCATGGGCTCCGCTTTCCTTGACCGTCAGCGAGATCAGACGGAATGCGATGGTGAGCACCGCCACGCCAATCACGCCGGACAGGATATACATGGCAGCCTGACCGGCAAAGCCGAGACCCTGCTCCTCGGAATAGGCCTGCAGGTAATCACCCGTAGGCAGAGCGTCGGCAAAGGTCGGGGTGTCGAGACCGACCGAAGCCTGCAGGCTGTCGTCGCCAGCCTCCTGAACGGCGGTCGCGGCGCCCTCGGCGTCCCACTCACCCCAGGCGTCACCCGTGGCCAGCAGGCCCAGCGGCGTGGCCACGACAAGCACGGCAACCAAGATGAGCGTGGGGACCAGCGAGGTCTTCTTTGCAGCAGCGCCCTCGGCAGCAAGCTGTCCATCGGCGGCTTCGGGGCCGACGATAACGCTCGGCGCCGTCTTCTTGATAAAGCCGTAGATCGCGGCAGTCGCCACGCCCTCGACCACGCCGGCTACCAACATATGCGGGATCATCATGGCCGGAATGGCAATGGACAGCGGGAAGGGGCAGTACAGCGGAGCGCCCGAAGCATTCGTGAAAAGCATCGGCTGAATACCAAACTCGATTGCTGCGCACAGGGCCGCCAGGCACAGGCCGACCCAGCCGCTTACGATGGCCGAAACCGAGGTGCCCCAGCTCTTGTCGTGCAAACGGCTGTTAAGCGCGCGGAACACGATGGCTGCGGCAAACGGCAACACGAAGGCCATGTTAAAGCAGTTAGCGCCAAAGGACAGGATGCCGCCGTCGCCAAACAGCAGCGCTTGCAGCGCCAGCGCGACCGAAACCGCGATAGCCGCGGCCTCGGGGCCCAGCAGCAGCGCGATGAGTGCGCCACCAACGGCGTGGCCAGTGGTGCCGCCGGGCAGCGGCACGTTGAACATCATAAGCAAGAAGGAAAATGCGGCGCAGATGCCCAGGAAAGCCATGTGCTCGCGATCGAGCGTGGCGCGCACCTTCTTGATACAGTGAACCCAGACGGGCACCATTGCCACCGCCATGACGGCATCGGTCTGCGGGGACAGATAATTATCTGGAATGTGCATGTACGCCTCCCGGTTATCGGCGCACGGAATTGCAACGCCGCTTGAATCACCTTTCCAGTGTTACGTAATGTCAGATTCGTAACACGCCGCGGGCTATCATAGCAAAACGGCGCACTGCCGACAAAGCAGCACGCCGTTATGTAATGCGCGTGTCATATATGCAGGCTCAACGGTGCCTTATACCGAAAACAGCAGTCACGTAAGACTCGGCGGCAGCCGACGCTGGCCTATATCCGGCGCAGGACCTAGCCGCGGACCTCGCCGTTTACGCCCTTGCACACCTTGGTAACGATCTTCTGGTGCGCCTTTTCGACCTCTTCGCTGGTAAGCGTGTGGTCGTCGGAGCGATACGTAAGCGCAAAGGCCATGGACTTCTTGCCCGCTCCGATGCGGATGGGATCGCGGTAGACGTCGAACAGACGCACATCCTCGAGCAGCTTGCCTCCGGCGCTGGTAATACGGCGCTCAAGATCCTCGCAGGTCACAGTGTTGTCGACCACGATAGCAAGGTCGTGCTCAACGGCCGGGTACTGCGAGAACTCACGGTAGTTCTCCTGGTTGCGGGCGCCCTTGATCAGCTTGTCCAGGTCGAGCTCAAAGGCAACGACAACCTCGTCAATGCCCATAGCCTCGCGCGCCTCGGGGTGAATCTCGCCAACCCAGCCCAGCACGGTACCGCCGGACAGAACCTCGGCGGCGCGACCCGGCTGCAAGAAGGCATAGCCCTCGCCCTCGACGGGACGGAAGCGAACCTTCTCGATGCGCAGCTGAGCAAGCAGCTCCTCGACAATGCCCTTGCCAAAGAAGAAGCGCAGCTTACGGTACTTCATGCTCCAGGACTGCTCGCTCCACTGGCCCGAGAGCACGCCCGCCACGGACTTGGTCTCCTTGGGCAGGCTGGCGTTCTCGCGGCCATGGAACAGGCTGCCGACCTCGTACAGGTGCACGTTGGGCGTGCCGTGGGCCTCGTTGTAGGCCACAGACTGCAGCAGACCCGGCAGCAGCGAGCGGCGCATCTCGGTCTGCTCGGCCACCAGCGGGTTCATGAGAACCACGGGGCAGCCGCGGCCCTCGGTGGACATACCAATCTTCTCCAGGTCGCCCGGGGCGGCAAAGCCAAAGGTCGTGGTCTCGTTGAGGCCGCAGGCGCGCAGGATCTCGCCGACCTTACGGGTGAGCTTCTGCTCGCGGGTCAGGCCGCCGATGTGGTTCTTGGCAGCCGGGATGGTCGCCGTAACGCGGCCCATGCCCCATAGGCGCAGGACCTCCTCGATCAGGTCGATCTCACGCGGCAGGTCGGGACGGAAGCTCGGCGGGGTGACCATGAAGTCCTCGCCGTCGCGCTCGACGGTGCAGCCCAGGCGGGTGAGCGAACGCTCGATAAAGTCGGGCTCGATGTCGGCACCGCAGATGGCACGCACGCGGGCCAGGCGCAGCTTAATGCTGTCGATGGTCTTGGGCGCGGGGAACACGTCCACATAGCCGGGAGCAACCTCGCCGCCGGCGATCTCCTCGATCAGCGCGCAGGTAACGTTGGCGACATCCACGCAGCCGGTCTCGTCGACCTGGCGCTCAAAGCGAATGGAGGCGTCGGAGATCAGCGACAGATCGCGGCTGGTGTGCGAGGTGCGACCGGCGTTGAAGCAGGCGCTCTCGACCATCACGTCGACGGTGTCGTCCTCGATCTCGGAATCCATGCCGCCCATTACGCCGGCCAGCGCCACGGGACGCTCGCCGTCGGTGATGAGGCCCATACCGGCGTCGAGCACGCGCTCCTCGCCGTCGAGCGTCGTGAACTTCTCGTCCTGCTGGGCGGCGCGAACCACCACACGACGGTGGCCATCGCGCTCGGCAAAGGTGTCCAGGTCAAAGGCGTGCAGCGGCTGACCGGTGAGCATCATCACATAGTTGGTGATGTCGACGATGTTGTTGTGCGGGCGCACGCCCAAGGCGTTAAGGCGCTTGACCATCCAGTCTGGCGACGGGCCGACCTTGACGTTGCGCACGATGCGGGCAACGTAGCGGTCGCACAGGCCCTCGTCGGCGATCTCGACGGAAAGCTCGTCGTCGGTCGCGCGGCCGGTCTCGACCTTGATGGCGGGCAGCTCAACGTGGAAATCGCGGTCGAAGATGGCGCCGGTCTCGCGGGCCATGCCGATCATGGACAGGCAGTCGGGACGGTTGGGCGTGATCTCACAGTCGAGCACGGTGTCGCTCGAGCCCACGTACTCGGCAAACGGCATGCCGCAGGGCGTATCCTCGGGCAGGATCATGATGCCGGAGTGGTCGCCACCCAGGCCGAGCTCGCGCGCGGAGCAGTTCATGCCCATGGACACGACGCCGCGAAGCTTGCTCTTCTTGATCTTAACGTCGCCGGGAAGCACGGCGCCAATCATGGCCGTGACGATGTGGTCGCCGGCCTCGAAGTTCTGCGCGCCGCAGACGATCTGCAGCGGAGCGGGATTGCCGTCGGCGTCGAGATTCTTGTCGCCCACGTCGACCGAGCACACATACATGTGGTCGCTATCGGGGTGTGGGGTCTTGGTGAGCACCTTGGCAGTCACCACGTGGTCGAAGGACTCGCCCACGGTGTCGATCGCCTCGACCTCGGTGCCGGTACGGATATATTCGTCCGAAAGGGTCTTGGGATCCTCCGGAATATCGATCATGGTCTTGAGCCAGTCGTAAGAAACGCGCATGTAGCTCTCCTAGTTCTTAATCTCCGCAAAGGGAGGAATATCAAATGAAGACGTTCGCCTTAGGGTTGTCCAGGTGCCCCAGGTTGGCGTGAAAGAGGAGCGACGCGTACTAAAGGTACGCGAGCGACGGTTTGAACGCCAAGATGGGGTGCCTGGGCAAGCCTAAAATTGGTTCAGGAAGCGCATATCGCCCGTCATCAGGGTTCGCAGGTCGGGCAGGTCGTAGCGCAGGGCCGCGACGCGCTCGGCGCCAATGCCAAAGGCGAAGCCGGTGTACTTCTCGGGGTCGATGCCGCAGTTGATCAGGACGTTGGGGTCGACCATACCGCAGCCCAGGATCTCGATCCAGCCGCTGTGCTTGCAGAAGTTGCAGCCCTTGCCGCCGCACACGTGGCAGCTCACGTCCACCTCGCAGCTGGGCTCGGTGAAGGGGAAGAAGTGCGGGCGGTAACGCGTCTTGCGATCCTCGCCAAACATGCACTTAACAAAGTAGTCGAGCGTGCCCTTAAGATCGCCAAAGGTGATGCCCTCGTCGACGACCAGGCCCTCAATCTGGTTGAACTGCGGCAGGTGGCAGGCGTCGGCCGTGTCGGGACGGTAGACGGTGCCCGGGCAGATCATGTAGATGGGCGGCTTCTGCGACTCCATGGTGTGGATCTGCACGCCCGAGGTCTGGGTGCGCAGCAGCACGTCGGACTCACCGTGAGCGTGAGCCTCGGGATGCGCGACGCTGCCGGGGTTGTTGTCGACCACATAGAACGTGTCGCGAGCCGAGCGGCTCGGGTGATCCATGGGCGCGTTGAGTGCGGTGAAGTTGTAGTAGGAAGTATCGACCATGGGGCCGGACTCGACGGTGTAGCCGATGCCGCAGAAGATGTCCTCGGCCTCCTCGATGATCTGCTTGATCAGGTGCTGGTGACCGATCTGCGGACGGATGCCCGGCAGCGTGATGTCGACGGCCTCGTGCTCGAGTGCGTGCTTGAGGGCGGCGGCCTTCATCTCGGTGGTGCGCTCGTCGAGCATGCCCTCGATCAGCTGGCGCATCTCGTTGGCGCGTTTGCCCATCATGGGACGATCCTCGGGAGCGAGCTTGCCCATCATGCGCATCAGGCCGGTGATACGGCCCTTGCGGCCGAGCAGCTCAACGCGCGCGGCCTCGAGCTTGGCGGCGTCGTCAGCGCTAGTGACGAGCTCCTTGGCCTCTTCCTCGAGTTTGACCAGATCATCAATCAGACTCATGTCTTCCCTTTCGTCTCTCGCACATCCGCGCTCCGGGACGGCTGACGCCGCCCGATGTTGCGGATGCGCGGCCCGGTTCGGTAACAAAAAAACCGCCCTCGGGCATGTACATTGCCCAAGGACGGTTGAATTCCGCGGTACCACCTTGTTTGACCCGGCGGATGTCTGGCCCGCCGCGCCCACTCTGTGCCTCTTGTCGCGAGGCTCACGGCTTCCCTACTGGGACTTTGCTGCCACTGGCCGCGTGCCCGTTGAGGTCGCTGCTCGGGAGTGAACGCTTGGCCCTTGCCACCGCAGGAAGGCTTGCAGCCCATGACCTTCCCTCTCTTGCCGGCGACGCGGCGGGCAAAACCCTCTCCGTCAACGCATTGGGCTATAGGATAACACATTTCGCGAGCGCATCGCCGCGTTCCGTTTTGTTCGCGCTGGGTACAAGGCAGGTAGCTGTGCAAACTGGCCGCGCACCCGCCTGCGGCGCTCGGCCTGCGAGATTAAGGATGCGGTATGGGAAAGAAACTCGATAAGAAGGCCAAGGCCGCCGTGGCAAAGGCCGCCAAGGGCGTCAAGGCCGCTAAAGTCGACAAGGCCGTCAAAAAGTTCCGCAAACTCGAGGGCAAGCTGTGGACTCGCGAGTACCTGCTCAAGATTGCCGAGTTCGATGGGGCGACGATTGCTCCTGCCAACGGCGCTGCCGCCCGTGCCGACGCCATGGGCACGCTTGCCGGCGAGCATCACAAGCTGCTGACCAGCGAGAAGTCCGTTGAGCTCGTACGCTCGTTAGCGCGCGAGACGGTTGCAGGCGGACACGTAGACGACCCGCAGCTGCTCGACGAGATTCGCGTGCTCGGCCGCGACCAGCGCGAGGCAAGCGTTATTCCTACCGAGGAGGCCGAGGCCTGGACCAGGCTCACCTGCGAGGCCGACGCCGTGTGGCATAAGGCCAAGACGGCCAACGACTGGGCGAGCTTTGAGCCCTATGTGGATAGAATCGTCGCCCAACTTAAGCATCAGGCCGAACTCATGGACCCCAAGCGCGACCCATACGACGTTTGGCTCGACCAGTACGAGCGCGGCCTTTCTGCCGAGAGCTTCGACGCGTTTTGCGAGGAGGTCAAGGCCACGGTCGTGCCGCTCGTGCACGCCATCGGCGAGCGCGGCCAGCAGCCCGCTGCCGACTTTTTGCACGCCCGCGTGCCCGAGGCCGCCCAGCGCGCCATGAGCTTCGACCTGATGAAGCTCGTCGGCCTGAACCTGGACGACACCACGCTTGCCTTTACCGAGCACCCGTTTAGCGAGGGCTTTGCCGTGGGTGACGCGCGCATCGCGACACACATCTACGAGGACGATTGCATCTCCAACGTCTACAGCATCATCCACGAGGCGGGGCACACCATGTACGAGCTGGGCGTCAATCCCGCCTATGCGCGCACCTGCCTGGAGGGCGGCACCTCCATGGGCATCCACGAGAGCCAGAGCCGCTTCTTTGAGAACACCGTGGGCCGCAGCCGTGCCTTTATGGGACCGCTGCTCGAGGTGCTGCGCCGCCACGCACCCGAGGTCTACGGCGACGTCGACGAGGACACGCTCTACCACGCCGTGAACATCGCGCAGCCTTCGCTGATCCGCACCGAGGCCGACGAGCTCACCTATCCGCTGCACGTTATGGTGCGCTACGAGATCGAGCGCATGCTGTTTACCGGCGAGGCCACGGCCAAGGACATCCCCGCGCTTTGGAATCGCTTTATGGATGAGTACCTGGGCATTCCCGTTCCCGACGACACGCACGGCTGCCTACAGGATACGCACTGGAGCGGCGGCTCGTTTGGCTACTTCCCCACGTATGCGCTGGGCAGTGCCTACGATGCCATGTTTGTGCCGGCCATGTGCCGCGACGGTGTCGACCTTACCGGCGCCTGCGCGAGCGGCGACCTGACACCTGTCCGCGCCTGGCTGGGCGAGCACATTTGGCAGTGGGGCCGCGCCAAGGACGCGCCGGAGCTCATCAAGGGCGCGTGCGGCATGGCGTTCGATGCCCGCTACTACTGCAGCTACCTGCAGGACAAGTTCACCACGCTCTACGAGCTGTAAGGCATAACCGACACGCCAACGCAAAGGGGACGCCGCGGAACCAATCCGCAGCGTCCCCTTTCCACCTAGTCGTTTAAGAACGTCCCCAATGACTACCTTACAGAGCTTCCAGCGCGGCGGCGATGCGCTTCATGGCGGCATCGGCGGATGCTTGGTCGGGCGCCTCGGCCAGCACGCGGATAACCGACTCGGTTCCACTCTTGCGCACGAGCACGCGGCCCTCGCCTGCCAGCGCAGCCTCGGCCTCGGCGATGGCGTTCTGCACGCCCATGTTCTCGAGCGCGGCGTCCTTGTCCGCCACGTGCACGGCCACCTGCGCCTGTGGCAGCAGCTTGCACGGAGCCGTGAGCTGCGAGAGCGTCTCGCGCTCGGCACGAATCACTTCCATCACGCGCAGCGAGGTCATAATGCCGTCGCCCGTGCGCTCGATATCGCCAAAGATCGTATGGCCCGTCTGCTCGCCGCCCAGGCTGTAGCCGCCCTCGCGCATCTTGGCATACACGTGACGGTCGCCCACGCCGCTGGTCACGGCGCTCAGTCCGGCAAGCTCCAACGACTTGATCAGGCCAAAGTTGCTGGCGATCGTCGGCACCACGGTACCTCCCGAGAGACGCCCGTGCTTGTTCAGGTACACGCCGCACACGTACAAGATCTGGTCGCCGTCGACCACGCGGCCGCGCTCGTCCACGGCCAGGCAGCGGTCGGCATCGCCGTCGTAGGCAAAGCCCACATCCAGGCCCTGCTCCACCACGTGGCGCTGCAGGCACTCAATATGCGTAGAGCCGCAGTCGACATTGATGTTAAAGCCGTCGGGCGCGGCATTGATCACGCGCACATCGGCGCCCAGTGCGTCGAACACCGGCTTGGCCACCGAGGATGCCGAGCCGTTGGCGCAATCGATGCCGATCTTGACGCCCTGCAGCGAAAAGTTCGCGCTGGCGATGAGCGAAGCAATGTAGCGGTTGCGACCCTGCATGTAGTCCACCGTGGCGCCGATGTGGTTGCCCGTTGCCAGCGGCACCTCGCTCTTGCCATCGATGTAGTCCTCAATGAGCTCCAGCACGTCCTCGTCCATCTTAAAGCCGTCGCTGTTGACGAGCTTAATACCGTTATCGCAAAACGGGTTGTGGCTCGCGCTGATCATGATGCCGCAATCGAAGCAGCCTTCCACAGTCTGATGCGCTACGCCCGGCGTGGGGATCACGTGCAGCATATAGGCGTCCGCACCGCTCGCGACCAGGCCGCTCACCAGCGCCGCCTCGAACATATAACTCGAGCGACGCGTGTCCTTGCCCACGATCACGCGTGCCTTGCGCTCGCGGTTGGCGCCGTAATACCAGCCCACAAAACGGCCAATCTTATAAGCGTGCTCTACCGTCAGCCCAACGTTGGCCTCACCACGAAAGCCGTCGGTGCCAAAGTACTTCATGCGCTCTCCTTACAAAATAGGGGCGAACAGATTGCCTGTCCGCCCCAAAATGGTACTCGATTATCTGCGCTACCAGAAAAACCCTACGCCGACGCGCTGTCGCGAGCCGCCTGGCATGTAGGAGTCTGACGCAGCGTAAGCGGCTTGTCCCCCGCCTCGGCCGACGTGGTCAGCGTATACGTGATCGTCGTCGTCTCGCCAGCATGCAGGTCAACGGTGCCCGAATAGAAGGGGATTCCATGCCACGTAGCGGCGCCAAGACCAAACTGGGTGCCCTCGACGGTCAGATCAGTAATGTTGCCGCCCGTCGGGGCAAACAACGAGACATTCAGACGCTCGTCGTCACGCGCGGCATCGGGTGCGCTCGCCGCAACGTAGTCGGGCAGCTTGCCAGCCTCCTCCTGCGTCATGATGTTCGTCAGGGTAACGGTGATGCGATAGGAGCACGTGCCGTCACCGTTCTTCACGCCCTGACCAATCTGCGTATCGGCGTTCAGGTACCAGTCGAGCTTGGAGAAGCTCAGGTTGTTAAAGTAAACGCCGGCAACAGGATCGGCGCTCGGGTCATCCGGATCGGGCAGCGAAGCGTCAATGCCCGTCTCTTTGATGGCATTCTGCTCATCATCGTTTCTCATCCACGCGATCAGGCGGCCCTCTTCGGCACCGCGCTCAACGGCGCTGACAAGCTTCGTAACATCGACATCGCCGATACCGCCAAGGATCTTGTCGAAGGCAGCGCTGGCGACGGATGCAAAGATGCCGTCCGACTCCTCGACCGGATAGTTCCAGTACACATCGTGCATGAGGACCTTTGCGGCGTTGGTGCCGTCGACAACCGTTCCGTCGGGCAGCGAGACATTACCGACCAGGCCCAGCAGATACTGCAGGAACACCGGGTCGATACCGATGACGCCATCAACGTCCTGTCCATACTGGGACTTCCACAGCGCGGCGACACGCTGCGAGTTGCGGGGCCAATCAGGCGAATAGGTATTGCCCGAGTTGTACAGGTTACTGTGGTTGCCGAACAGCGCCTCATCCTCTTCGTCGACGCTCTCGACTGCCTCATCCTCGCTGAGTCCAATGCGGGGAACAAACTCGCCAATCGACATCTGGCCGTCAGTGACCGAAATCAGGCCCTGCGAACCGCCAAAGCCGCCGCAAGCACGAATCTCGACGTTGTTCATGGCGTACATAAGGTAGTTGCGCGTCTGGCCGTTGGCGCCGAGCATCTGGGGAAGGACGGGGGCGACCTTCTCCGCCGCGTCAACCGCACCGTTGAGGGTGGCAAAGCCGTCCTTGGCCTTATCGACCAGCTCGGTCACCTGGGAAATATGAGTATCGCCAATGCCCTGGACCTTCTCGTTGGCGCTCTTGAACACCTTCGAGCTGCTGGAAAGCGAATCGGCGACCGCCTGCAGCGCGGACACGTTAATCATGCCGTCCTGGAACAGCTTGCCGGGCGTAGCCTGCGAGAGGTTGTCGGCCATGGGAACCAGCGCATTGCTCGAGACATCGGACAGGGCGTCAATCATGGTGCGGGCCGCATTGATATCGCTGCCATACACCGGGATAAACGAAGCCGCCGTCCACAGCGGGCTCGAGGTCTCCGCCTTCATGCTGTTACAGAGCTCATCGATCTTCTTCGCGTCGTCAGGCAGCGTCGAAAAATCGCCCGACGTGACCTTGTCCTTAAGGCCACCGACGATCTCGACAGCCTCCTTCGCTTCGCTCTTTACGGTCTTTGCCGAGTTAAGCAGCATAAAGCCGCCTGCGCCAAGCACAACGAGAAGCACCGCGACTACAGCGGCAATAATGGCGCCGGTGTGACGCTTTTTGCGCTCGCCCTTGCGATGGCGATGACGGACCAGACCGTCAGAGGTCGAACTCGACGAAGCATCGCTACCGTAGTTCAAGCCAAAATCGTAATAATCTTCCTTGGAACCCGAGCCCGCAAACTCGGCACCGCTATCATCCAGGCGGGCGAACGTGCCAGTCTCGGAGGCGCCGGTGTAAATCGTGCCAAGGTTACCCGTAAGCCCCGCGCCACCGGCAGAGGGAGTATTGTTGTCGGCCTTGCCGGCATTAACGTTGCCGGCGGCATTCGCGGCGTTGGCAGCACCTGCGTTGTTCGCAGGTGCCGAAGGAGCCCCGCTCGGCTGCGACGCGGAGGTTGCACCGCCCGCAAAGACATTCCCTCTTGCACGGCCGGTCTTTTTTGCCTTTTGAGACTGCTCGTACAGAGCGGTAAACATCGCCGTCTCGCCCGGGGACACGCGCTTACCGGAACCGCCCTGTCCAGCGCCGCCCGGCGTGCCGGCCTTACCAGCCCCGTTCGGACGCGGCGGAACTGCAGGGCGGCCGCTATCGCTGCCCTTAAAGTGATTACCAGCCATAAAGAAATCCTCGCAATTGAGTCGCAATGAAAAAGTCCATAACGTTGCTAGTTTATGGCATTTTGAACATCGACAGCTAAACTCCAGACACGGACATCAATTGGCGAAAATGCGGCACAACACCTTTTCTGTCTTGGCGGCGGCGCTAGCTACACCGTAAGGAACATCATCACGATGATCATGACAAAGCCGATAAGGTCGGTCGGCAAAAACACCGTCCCCAGCATAACGGCGCTGGTGATGGTCGCCGAAACCGGCTCCACAGTTCCGATGAGGCTCGCACGTACCGAGCCGATGTCCTTAACGCCCTGCATATAGAGCATGTAAGCAAAAAACGAGCCGATAACCACGAACACCGCGAGCGCCTCGACGCCGGCAGCGTCGAGCGCCGGCATATGCGCCCAGGGCTGCACGAAGACGCACGAGACCACGCCCGCCGTGAGCATTGCCGAACCCGTGACGATGGGGCTGCCGTATTCGGGCAGGATCTTGGCGGGAATCACCGCCATACACGCGGCGCTGACCGCACACATAAGACCTGCTGCCAGGCCAAGCGGCGAAATATTCAGGCTGGTGGGGTCGCCGCCGGTGGCGATTAAAAAGGTTCCACCCAGAGCTAGGCCAATGCCGATGACTTCGCGAGTACGTGGCATGCGGCGATCGATCACGCAGGTGTAGCCCATGATGATAACGAGCTGCAGGCACTGGAGCACCGTCGCGGTTCCGGCGTTCGTCAGGCGCACGGCCGAAAGATAGCAAAACTGGTTGAACAGCAGGCCAAAGGCGGTAAAGAGCAGCAGCTGCTTGCGATCAGCGGGTGTGGTCCAGAGCTTAATCAGGCGCTCGCGGTCGCGCGTAACAACCACGGCCATAAAGAGTAGACCGGCGAGAATCTGACGTACGCTCATAAGCCACAAGGTGTCGACGTGGTAGGTATCGAACAGAAAGCTCGCGCTGGTGCCCGAGAAGCCCCAAAACGAACCGCCCACCAGCGTAGCCAAGACGCCCGTGATCATCTTGCGCGTCGAAGCGCTGTTCAGGCGGTCGCGCCATGCGCGACGGGTGTTGCGGCTGAGCTCGTCGGTGCCCTCGGGCACATCAATGTTCGATATATCGGTCATCGGCGCCGAAGCCCCTGCGCCTTCGGCCTGCTCGACACACTCTTTGCTCATTCCACTCCCCCGAAGCAGACTGGAAACAATTCGGCTTACCTTACCACGGCGAAGGCACCAGCTTGAGGCTTGTCCGCTTATCGGTAGGACAATTCCGCAGGCGTCTTTCCATAGCTCGATACCGCAATGGCCTTGCATTAGTCGACAGCCAAATCGCGGCAGCAGACTCTTTTGAAATGGATATGACAAAGCCCCCGAATTCCACAATGTAAGCGATTTTTAAAAATGTTCTTGCCACCGAGTTCAGGCTCCGTTATATTATCCCTTGCGCACTTGCGTACCCTTGATCGGGCGTTTAGCTCAGGGGGAGAGCGCTTCCCTGACACGGAAGAGGTCAGAAGTTCAAATCTTCTAACGCCCACCAAATGTTCGCAGCTCAGAGGCTATGTCCTCTGGGCTGTTTTGTTTTATGTCGCCAAATCCGCTGGCAGCTCCAACCGTCATCGCAACGTAACATCAATTCACCTGACGAACGGCAGCCAAACAAATTCAATACCCCAACATCAACAATAACCAGGCACAAAACTGCGCCGCAAGCTGCTCCAACCGCCCAACTGGCCAAAAGCCGACCATCTACTTGCCGATCTATCCATCGGCATAACCAATCAGTCCACACCGCAACTTCTCAGCAAAACGCTGCGATGTCTGCGCCCTGCGGTATCCTTGAGCCACTTGCACCTGCAGTACCAAGGAGCCGCCATGCGCACCGAGCTCGATGTCCCCTTTTCGCACAAAGAAGAAGCCAAGGCGCTGGGCGCCAAATGGGACCGGACCAAGAAGATCTGGTATGTACCCAGCGGCGTCAACCCCGAGCCCTTTGCCGAGTGGCTGCCCGGTGTTGACCGATCCGACCCCTCAGCGCCGTATATATATCTAGTACTGGGCAAGCGCGAGTGCTGGAAGTGCCACAAAGAGACCTCGGTCGCGGCCTTCGGCATTCCCTATCGAGCCGATAACGACGAGAGCATCGTCATCGCGCACGCGCCCAACGAAGCCGGGCACATTGCCATCGACACGGCCAACGCCAACGCACTCGCCATCGTGCCCGCTCTTGGCTGCGTGCCGGGCGAGATTCGCGACTACCTTCATAAGCGCTGCGGCTACAAGCCCGTAGGCGCGCGAGCCTCCAAAGCCCCGTCGCTCGGCAACACGTGCACCAGTTGCGACGCGCTGCAAGGCAGCCGCTATCTGTTCGAGGAGCCCTCGTCCCCGTTTGCCCTCACTGCCATCAACAAGCTGCCGGCACTGGAGTTTGTGCGCGTCGAAGTTGCCGGCGTCTTTGGCATCCCGGCCACGCGCACCGACTTTGACCAGGCGCTCTTTACCTGGGCGCGCGACCATCACGCCGAGTTTCACAAGCAACTCGGTGAGGGGATTTATTTGTAGAGACGGAGATACCTTCACAGCCAGCTCCTCTGCATCACCTATCCCTCGTCGCCGGCGTCGCACACGATATCGAGGCCACAAACAGGGCATTTCTCCGGATACACCGGCATATGAACGCCCGTACGTTTCCTCACTTCGTCGCTGAACCTGTCACGTGCATCGATGAACCCAATGTCGAGACACGGTATTTGCGAGCCGCAGCAAGGACAGGCGACAGCAAACGACCCGCAATCAACCTCTACGTTCGGAAACATATTGTTGTCTATAAGGGCACACGGCAGTTTTCCGTACTTCCCCATCGCAATATCGCCTCGCCAGCTCATACACGCTCCCCTCTCGCTATACAAATCAGGAAGAGCATGCACCGGCGGGCGGGCACGAGATTGCATCGCCACGCGATCCGATCAAACAACACGATCTTAAAAGACCGCCAAAGCCAAATACGCTAATACGGCAGAAGCCCCGCCTTTTCACGCTTCTTTTCCGAGTGATCGGACTCAATGCGATGGGCCTCAAGAAACACCGTATTGGGTCCAAACCATTCGTTTTCTGGCTCGAACCGCTCAACAAACGCAAGGCCGAGCACCTTATAGCCCACCACGGTTGCAAATATGACTCCGACTGGGACGCCAC
The DNA here is from genome assembly GCA_048447565.1 of Collinsella aerofaciens. Taxonomy (GTDB): domain Bacteria; phylum Actinomycetota; class Coriobacteriia; order Coriobacteriales; family Coriobacteriaceae; genus Collinsella; species Collinsella aerofaciens_CE. The sequence continues at coordinate 214,378 of DBGAXC010000003.1, forward strand.
ATTCCATGCAGTTGAGCATTTTACGGTTGTAATTCTGGTCTCGAAAACCAACGGTACCCGGCGCTTGAACCGAGTACTTAATGACCCACGTACCATCGTCCAAATAAAGCGGAGGCACATCGGTGTAGAAGCTCTTTTTAGAGTTATGGACCGAAAGCGCAAACGTCTTATTGGGATCTTGCTTCACCCGATCCTGGCCCGGCCAGAAGATCCCTGAATCCCGCGATCGGCACATCGTTGATGCTCTCGGTTTGCCGCTGGCTCGCTCGTACCCCGCTACCCCACTCCCCTGTATACTGATGTAGCACGTGTTTCATCCGGGCTTGTTGGGCCGAATTGTTCATGGGAGGGTCTTATGGCTGCTTCGAATCCGCCTAAGGGGAGCGTTTCTTCTTCGTCCATCAAGCCGGTTACGCGCAAGGCCGTGCGTTGCCAGCGCGAGGTCGCTTGGCTTGTCACGCAGGCGGCGGGCAGGCTTGTGGCGACCACTCAGGACGTCAATGCTCCCACACCGAGCTTTGTGCTGGCAGCGGCGCTGGATCGAGTACACCAGCTGGAACTCGCCGCACAAGAAGACGGCAGCCATCTTGGCTACCAGGACGTTATGACGCCCGACCTGTTGACCTTTTGCCGCACAGCCAAGTTGCCCGCCGCACCCAATGCGCTTTCAGACGCAGGCTACATGTTTACGCTTTCGGGCGCGGACCTTATCCGCAACATCTATGCATACTGCAGCGAGCTCGCCGAGCGCCACGTCTTTGACGCGGCAGAAGTCAAACCGGGATATGTCATCAAGCTGGTTCTTAGGCTGTTCTTGATAGACGGGTTCGGGGCCATGCCGGCGTAAGCCGAGTCTTTAGCATCACCGTCGACTGGGCAACAACCGCTTTACCTTAATGGACGCCAATCGAGGGTCGATTATTGGGTCGCCTCGTCCACTAACGCATCTATCCCACGCGCTCCGACAGTCGATACTTGCGGTTGCGGCTCGTCGCCGGCGCCGTGGGCTCAAGCTCGCCTTGAGCAATGAGCGCGTTGACGCGCGACCTAACCTGGGAAATTGTGAGCCCTGTGTGCTCTGCCAGCTCGCGCGTCCCCAGCTCGCCGTAGTGTTTGAGTGCCGTCACAATTAAGCCCCCGCCATGATCGACCGGCTCGATCTTTGAACGGTAAAGTACGACCTTGAACCGATCGAATCCCGGGCAGAACAGGGGCTCGGCCGGACCATGCGCGCGCATGGCATCAATCATCATCGGGATGCCCGAGCCATTTCCGTCAGCCGGCGAGCCTGCGCCATCCGGCAGTGGAACAATCGACATGAGTTTCACGAGCGTCGCGTTACGGCATCGGGAGCTGCCGTCAAACAAGTTCTCGCGAGTCTTTCCCCCGTAAAGGCCGCCAGGATTCGTCACCTCGACACGATCGTCAAAGACGTCGACGGCAATCGATTGTCCACAGAACCGATCCCCGTATTCTCGATGGATTACGGCGTTGGCGATTGCCTCGCGCAGAACCTCCTCGGGAATCTCAAGCGAGTCGACACGCGAGACGCCTTGGACGGTCGAGGTTCGCCGCAAATTCTTGGCGACGGCCACGACAGCATCCGAGATCATCTCGCCCGACGTTCCCTCACAGATTGTGCGGTCCATGAACCTCAACGAACCCGCGGCGCCCTTCTGCGTTCCGGCATGGACCGCCACATCGATAAAGAGCTTGGGATAAAACTGCTGAGGGTAGGTGCCCGCAGCCAGGAGCCCGGCCTTAGTCACATTACCCTGGGAGTCGAGGAAACTCAGGCGCTCCAGCTTTGTTTTCTTGTCCGTCGCGCCGCGCATAGCTCGGGGCGTCAGCGAGAAAGCACGCTCTATCGTGCGGCCAATCAGGGCCTCGTCGAGGTCGCCCACGCCCGCGCCCGGCACTGCATCGCGATCACTGGGGCTCGTTCGTTCATACGACGACAAGGACAGGACTTCGGTCGATGAAAGCGGCACATCTTTGTCATCGATGCGCTTGTAGCTGCCGCCCTGGGCGCCCCGCTCTATGACATAGCAGGGCTTGCTCGACGGATCGAGCTCCTCAATGGTAATGACGAGAACGATGGCGCCCTGAAGCTCCACTCGCTCGATCGTGTATTTGGGCGGATTGGCCAGCTTTCCTCGACCTCCCGCATCACCCATGCCTGCCACAAATTGGTTGAGCACTTTCTCGGTCTCGAAGTTCTCAACCGGGACAAAACCTGCGCGCTCACTCACTCCGAGCACGATGATTCCGCCGGCAGTGTTCGCGAATGCGCTCACCGTTTCCCACACGTCGCGGGAAAGCGTCGTGGCGCTCTCCTTCACTTCGACGTTAAGATCATCCGAGCCCATACGCCTTAAAGACTCAAGCAGACCGATCAGCTCGTTTTCGTTCATCTGCACGTCCTTTCGCTCGGTCCTGCGGAGAATGCCGCGGATAGATTTCCCTCGTCTCTCAGTTATCTCTCGTAATTATCTCTCGTCTTTCTGCTATCTCTCGTATTAGTGACGAATGAGAGATACGTGAGTGATGCATCGGCGTGGATTATTGGACGATCGGAAAATCCCTCAAACAAAAAACGGGGCCGGCCTTACGCCGAACCCCGTTTTCAAACGGTCAGTTAGTTATCCAACGCGCGAGCATAGCAGTCAACATTACGCCGCCGCGAACACTCCCAAGCCCGTTCCGATGATGCAGACTGCAAAGATGCCCAAGATGATCCAAATGGTCTTGACGCCCCTTTTGTACAGGGCGACGCAGGCAAAGGTTGCCAGCAAGGGCAGCAGACCGGGGAAGATCGAATCGAACAGATCCTGCAGGACAATCTCCGAACCACCCACGTCAAAGGTCAAAGCAGTGGACAGTGAGACCTGTGCCGCAATCATGGCGCCGATAACGGTCATTCCGAGGACACCGGCAGCATGCGTCATGCGAGACATAAGGTTGTTCTCTTCGGACTGCTGCAAAAACTTGGTTCCCAGGTCGTACCCCAGATGGGCTGCGACGATACGCGTTGCAAAGTTAATCACGGAGTAAATGAGCGCGTACACGATGGGGCCGAGCGGGTTGCCCGTCGAAGCGATACCAATACCAATGCCGGCAGCGACCACGCGGAACGTACCCCAGTAGAACGAATCGCCAATGCCGGAAAGCGGTCCCATGAGGCCGACCTTCATGGCGTTAATCGAGGACGTGTCGAAGTTCTTATCGGCAGCCGCCTGCTCTTCCATCGAAACCGTTAGGCCGGCTACAAACGGAAGCACATGAGGCGTGATGTTAAAGAACTCAGTATGGCGATCGAGCGCCGCATAGTAATCGTCGTCGTTGGGATAGATCTTTCGCAGGGGCTTCTGAATGGTGTACATGAAGCCCATTGCCATCATCTTGTCGTACGACTGCGAGCACTGGCTCGTAAACTGGCGAAGGAACATGCTCCGATACATATCGGGAGTCATAATCGCATCCTTCTTGGCCTCTTTGAGGTCGGTGTTCTGGGTAGCCATTAGAAGTCCTCCTCTTCATCTGCAGCAACCGCCTGCGGACCGAACGAGCCCTCGCGGAAGGCCAGGAGCAACGCGACACAAATGGCAGCTGCGGCGACGCCGACCACGTCCATCTTGAGGTAAATGACCATAATGAAGCCGATGAACAGCCAAGGAAGAAGCTTGTTGTCGCCCATGGTCCTAATAAGAAGAGCGAAGCCGATGCAGACCATTACGCCGGACGCAACGTTGAGGCCGTCCATCACAAACTGCGGAATCGCGTTGAGCGCATTGTTGATGAGGTCGGCACCAAAGAACAGCGAGCCAAACACCAGCAGTGCAGACGGAATGCCAATCGACAGCGGCACGATGGTCAGATGGTACAGATTCGCCTTGGCAAGATCGCGATTTGCCAGAGCGGTCTCAATCTTCTTACAGGCAAAGGCACCCGGAACGGCGTAGCAGAAGTTGCGCCACACCTGAAGGAAGACGGAGACGGGAAGGGCGAGCGCGACGGCCGTTGCCGTGCCCGTACCCGTAATGACGGCAAACGCGCAGCCAAGCACGCCGGAGGCATAGACCTCGGGAGGAACCGCCGCGCCGACCATGATGGCGCCCATGAACATGGACTCCAAAGCAGCGCCGACGATAACGCCCTGCTGAACATCGCCAAGAATCAAGCCGACAAACAAGCTCGTAAACAGCGGACGACCAAGCATCGTAATGCCAAATAATTGCTCGTCCATGGACGCAATAAATGCGACCAGTGCAATTAGAAGATACTGGACAACCATTTAGATCAACCCCAGAAACAGGTCTGCAGGCGAGGCATTCTGCGCACCTCACCTGCAGACAACCACAGCAATTTGAGAGGATTAGTAGTTCATCTGGTGATAGTAACGACGCGTGGTGAGCGGGTGGTTACGGACGTGCTCGAGATGGCAGCTCAGACGCTCGGTGATGGTGTAGGTGACCATCGGGGAGACGATCTTGCGGAACTCAGGGTCGCTGAACGGCAGCTCGACCTCGGCGGTGTCAAACTTGTTCACGCGGACGTTAACGCCCTTCTCGTCGGCGAGCATGTGGGTGAAGTTGTCCACGCGGTCCATGAGCTTACGGGTGTCGTCCTCGCCGTAGAGCATGATGAGGCTCGTGCCCTCCTCGCACAGCTCGATGGTGCCGTGGAAGAACTCGGCGGCGTGGATAGACTTGGTCTTGATCCACTGCATCTCCTCGAGGATGCACATGGCGTAGTCGTAGGCCTCACCCCAGAGCATGCCGGAGCCAATCACCATGTGGTAATCGGTGTCCTTGAAGTCCTCGGCCATGGCAGCGCAGCGCTCGTCCTGAGCGTCCTTGGCCTTGATGAGGTACGGAGCGATGTTGCCGAACTCCTCCATGAAGGTGTCGTACTTGGGGAAGGCGCCGGCGTTCTTGAGGAAGCGGGCGACCAGCGTGATCTGGTAGGTGTAGATGGCCTCGCACAGGACGTCGTCCTCGGCGAAGCTGAAGAACTTGTAATCGGCGTACTCGGTGGCCGGGGTGTTGTCGTTGGAGACATACATCAGCGTGCGGGCGCCCTGCTCCTGGCAGAACTTGGCAGCCTCAATGATCTCGGGGGTGGTGCCGGTACGGGTGGAGAAGACGCAGACAGAGTCCTTGTTGAAGGTCTTGGGCGGGCATGCGAGGAACTCAGCGGCAATCTCGCAGTGGACATCGACGTCGGCCGTGGTGGTCTCGACCCAATACTTCATCGGGAGCGTGTGGGCCCAGGTGCCGCCGCAGCCGATGAAGAAGATGTTGGAATAACCCTGCTCGCAGACCTTGTCCACGGCAGCCTCAATCTGAGGACGGAGAGCGAGGGCATCGCTCACAACCTTCTCGTAACGAGGCTCATCGAAATTGAACATCCCTTACTCCTAACTCACTTGGATGAACCCTTCATTCATCCCATGACGTTATAATACTTTATATAACTAACTATGCAAGAACTATTTCAGATTTTTTTGATTTTTCTTTAATA
>DBGAXC010000004.1:0-7556 GCA_048447565.1 Collinsella aerofaciens
CGTCGACGCCGATCCAAACATGACGCTGTAGCGGGTACGGCGCGGTCCCCGGACGGAGGGGCCGGATATAAGGTTTCCTGCTCTGCAGTCCTGCGCAAGACGAAGGCCACATTAAGTGGCCTTCTTTGCGTGCGGAACTCGCGATAAACCTTATATCCGGCCCCTCCGTCCGGGGACCTTTCTGTGTCGATATAGCTTCTGAGCTGGTTTGGCGTCGACAACGTCCAGCAAGGTTAACAAGCCAGCGTCGAATTTCCAGCGTTCTTTAGCTGAAAGAAAAAGTTGGTGTGCGGAGCTTTGCTCCGCACATTTGGGATGGGAGCCCCTGAGAGCCGCGGGAGCCGGGCGGCGCATATGAACTTTATCGCGAGTTCCGCACGCAAAGGAAAGCACTTAATGTGGCCTTCGTCTTGCGCAGGACTGCAGAGCAGGAAACCTTATATCCGGCCCCTCCGTCCGGGGACCGCGCCGTACCAGCTACAGCGTCATGTTTGGATCGGCGTCGACGTCGAACGGCGAGATTTCACCTCGGTCGAATTTACGGCGGGCGACCTCCGCGATCATGGCTGCGTTATCGGTACAGGCAGACAAGGGCGGCACCGTTACGCGAATCCCCTGACGCCCAAGCTTCTTGATCATCATCTCGCGCAGATGCGGATTAGCCGAGACGCCGCCACCGATGCAGTATTCCTTGCATCCGGTAGCGTGCAATGCGTTTTTGGCCTTCTTGTACTGCACGTCAAAGACCGCCGCCTCAAACGAAGCCGCCAGATCGGGCAGGTGAATCGTGCGCCCGGCTTTGGTCTCCTGCTCAATGTAGAGCGTCACAGCGGTTTTAAGGCCCGAAAGCGAGAAACGATAGTCTCCCCTGCTGTTGAGTGCACGGGGGAAATCAATCGCGCGGGGATTGCCCGTCTCGGCCAGCTTGGAGATGATGGGGCCACCGGGATAGCCCAGACCCAACGCCTTGGCTACCTTGTCGAAGGCCTCGCCCACAGCATCGTCGAGTGTCTCACCGAGCACCTCGTAGTCGCCCCATGCCTTCACGTGCACGAGCATGGTGTGCCCGCCCGAGACAAGCGTGAAGATGAACGGCGGCTTGAGGTCGGGCTGCGCCAGCAAGTTGGCAAACAGGTGCCCCTCCAGATGATTGACGCATACGAGCGGCTTACCGGCAGCGTAGGCAAAGCCCTTGGCAAAGGCAACGCCCACCACGAGGGCGCCCACCAGGCCCGGACCCTGTGTCACGCCCACGGCGGCAAGCTCGCTGGGGGCAATGGCTCCACCCTCAAGGCCAAGCGATGCTGCGGCATCCTCGAGCGCCGCATCCACGACACTCACAATCACCTCAACGTGTTTGCGCGAGGCGATCTCGGGCACCACGCCGCCAAAGCGGGCATGAAAATCAATCTGTGTCGACACCTGGTTGGCCAGCATATTGCCATCCGCATCGATAATCGCCACGGCCGTCTCGTCGCAGGAACTCTCGATAGCGAGCACTAGGCGGCGGCGCTCAATTTCGGCACGCTCCCCCTCGGAGCGCCCAGGCGCAGGCAGCGGCCATACGCGCTGCTCTGCCGCCGTCGGCTCGGGCGAAGCGTTGTCGACCGGAAGCACCAGGGGCAGCGGGGCCGTCATGACGATGGCGTCCTTGCCGGCACCGTAGTAGCCACGACGACGACCCGCCTCGGTAAAGCCCAGAGCGTTATAAAGCGCGATCGCTCCCTCGTTGCCGTCCTCGACCTCGAGCGAAGCCGTGGTGCAGCCGAGCATCTGGGCATCATAGCTCACGTGCGACAGCAGCTTGCGGGCAATACCCTCACAGCGATGTGCCGGGTCGACGGCGACATCCAGAATCTGCACATCACCGTCCACGACCATACCGCCGGCAATGCCCAGCAGCTTGCCGTCGTCGTGTGCCACCCACCAACTACGCGGCGCAGCGACGTCCTCGCCCAGTTCGGACAGGAACATGCCCGGCGTCCACGCCTCGTGTCCGGCACCTTCAAAGCAGGCAGCCTCTAGCGCGCTCGCGCCCTCGGCATCCGCCGCGCCCATGGGACGGAACTGCAGATGACGACCGGCGAGCTCATCGGCAACGCCCGTAATTTCGCTCTGCGCACTCTCGGCAAGACCAAGACGCTTGCGCTCGTTTTCCTCGGCATCCGAAAGGCGCGTGTAAATCGGCAAGACGCGGGCCGGATCGCCGTCACCCGCAGCGTGTGCGAGCAGCAAGCCCTCGCCCGAAGGCCACCACAGGTCGCGCTCCATGCAGCGGGCGGCCTCGTCCTCACCCAGCAGCTTGCCATAGCGCACGAGACCGTCACCGGTCAGCTGAACCTGGTCCCAGTCCGCCGCTTGGCGCCACTCATCGAGCGCCACGGCGGCCTTGACCACGTGTTCGCGCTCAAATTGACGCTCGGGACCCTCATCGACCAGCATATACAGCGCCGGATATACCTCGCCGCGCATAGCATCGGCCAAGATACCAAGCTTGCCGCGCACGCCAGCCTTCCACGCCGTCCAAGCGCAAGCGTCGAGCGTCGACACGCCCAGCAGCGGAACATTGGCACCGCGCGCGAGGCCCTTGGCAGTGGAGATGCCGATGCGCACACCCGTAAACGACCCCGGGCCGCGGCCGACCACGTAGCAACCAACATCGCTGCGATCCAGACCGGCTTGAGCCAGCACGCCATCAACAGTATTCACGAGCTCAACGTTGGCGTGACGGCGACACATATGGTCGCCACTCACGAGCTTCGTCTCGCCCGTCTGCCCATCAATCCAGCTTGCCGCGCAGGCAAGCATGTCGGTCGAAGTATCGAGCGCCACCACCAGCGCGTTGTCGTTATGCAAGCTCATCTTGTACAGCCTTATCAATCAAATGGGAAAGCTCCATTGCGCGGTCACCGTGCGCCTCGAGCGTTATCGTTCGCACATCGCTGTCGCCCTCATCACGCTTGAGCGTCACCGAAAGATACTCATCCGTCAGCTCGTCCTGGAATTGTTCGCCCCATTCCAGCAGGCAAGCACCCTCATAGCCCAGCACATCGAAAATGCCCGTATCCTCGAGCTCGTAGGCATGCTCCAGGCGGTATAGATCAAAGTGAAACAGCGGAATACGGCCTTGATCGTGAACGGCCATGAGCGCAAACGTAGGGCTCGTAACCATATGCCCATCGCCCAGCCCGCGCGAGACGCCCTTGGTAAAGTGAGTTTTGCCCACTCCCAGGCCACCGGTCAGGATGAGTACATCGCCGTCCTCAAGGCACGGTGCAATTAGCTCGCCAAAGTACTCCGTATCGGCAGCGCAAGTCGTTTTGTAAGTACCTACCCCCAGGCGCTCCAGGGACATATATGCTCCTTATTATTCCGAGGCGTCCTCTGGTGCGGGATGTCGCTCCAGATAGTCGCCCAGCATCTTAAAGTCTTCCTCCAACAGCTCCTGCCACGCCGGATTGCGCAGCGCTGCTGCCGGATGGAACGTGGGCATTACTACAAAATGCCCCATCTGGTGGAACCTACCGCGCAGCTTAGTAATGCCAATCTCGGTCTTAAGCACAAAGTGCGTCGCGGGGTTGCCGAGCGTCACGATGATATCGGGCCAGATGCTTCGAATCTGCTCACGCAAAAACGGCGAGCAAGCCAGCACTTCCTCGGGACGCGGATTGCAGTTTCCCGGCGGGCGGCACTTAAGCACATTGGCAATGTAGACGTCTTCGCGTTTAAGACCCGCCAGCGACAAAATGCCGTTGAGGTCCTCGCCTGCCGCCCCCACAAAGGGCTCGCCCTGCAAATCCTCATTGCGGCCCGGTGCCTCGCCAATAAACATCACGCGAGCGCGGGGATTTCCCACGCCAAACACGATATTGTGACGCGACTGGTAGAGCTGGCAGAGGTGACAATCGCCCAGAACGGCCTCAATTTCCTCGAGTGCGACCTCACGCGGCGCCTGATGGGTATGGCCCGGGATGTGCATGACGCCCATAGCGGCTCCTACACGTAGACCTTGTCGAGACGCATGCCAAAGCCGCAGGCGACCTCGTAGTTAATCGTTCCGCGCAGTCGGGCCATCTCGTCCATAGTGATCTCGGCATCGCCATCGCGGCCGACAATGATCATCTCGTCACCATACTCGGCCTCGGGAATCTCGTGTGCCGGGTTGGACTGAATGGCGACCATAAACTGGTCCATGCAGATATTGCCAACCTGATGCAGGCGCTCGCCGCGATACAGCACATCCATACGATTGGAAAGCGTACGCGATAGGCCATCGGCATAACCGATCGGCAGCGTGCAGATCTGAACGCGCGTACGCGGTACGCGGTAGGTAAAACCGTAGCCCACGCCCTCACCCATCGCAGGGTGTGCCACGCGCGTCACACGCGCATGGACGCTCATAACGGGATCAAGCTGCATCACGCGGCCACTCAGCTCGCACGGCTGCATGCCATACAAGCCAACGCCGGCGCGAATCATATCAAAATGCATCGAGGGGTCGAGCATCGAGGACGGCGTGTTGGCACAATGCACGATACCGCACTCAAAACCCGCATCCTTAATGGCCTGAACGGCCTCGGTAAAGCGCTGACACTGCAGCTTGTAGTCCCAACCCGAAGGCTCATCGGCCGTGGCAAAGTGCGTAAATACGCCGTCGCACTGAATACCGCGATGGAAATTAATACCGCGGACAAAGTCGAGCACCTGCGTGTAATGTACGCCGATGCGGTTCATGCCCGTCTCGATGGCGAGATGGTACTTGCCCACCTTGCCCGCCGCGACGGCACATTCGCCATACGCAAGAGCAAAGTCAGACGTATAGACCGAAGGCATGATATCAAACTCGAGCAACGTCGGAATGGCCTCGATAGGCGGCTCGCTTAGGATGAGGATGGGCTTCGTAATCCCGCCCTGTCGGAGCTCAACGCCCTCGTTAACCGTCGCCACGGCAAACATGTCGGCACCGGCCGAATACATGATCTTGGCGCACTCAACAGCTCCATGACCATAAGCATCGGCCTTAACCACGCAGCACAGGCGCTGACGTGGATTCAGCAAGTTCTTATAGGCCCTCGTGTTGCGACGGAGCGCCCCGCGGTCGATCTCGACCCAGGACCAGCGCGTCAAATCGGCTTTATTCATGATTAGTCATCCGACCCTTCGTTCATGATTCCCAGATCTTCGAGCGCATCCTTTGCCGCCAGTTCCATGGCAGGACCGATCAAGTCGATAAGATCGGTCGCGATGACGCTCTTCTCACCATACTCCGTCGCCGCGGCAAAACCGGCATAGCTGTGAAGTGCGACGGCGTACGAATACAGCAACTCCCAACGATCCGTCTCGTCGCGCATGGTGGCAAGCGTGCCGGCCAAAATACCCGCGAGAACATCACCCGAACCGGCAGTTGCCAGAGAAGCCGGACCCGAGAGCGGCAACAGAACGCGCTCAACGCCACAGATAGCCGTCGTCGGCCCCTTGGCAATGACCACCAGATTGTCGGAGCCTGCAGCCCAGACAACCTTCTGCGCGGCTGCAATCGCGGTACCAAGGTCGTTCACCTCGTCACCGGCAACCAGACGCGAAAGCTCACGATAGTGCGGCGTCATAACCAACGGCTGCTCGCGACGATACATCTCGGGGTTACTATCAATACCGTCAATGGCAATCTTAGCAAGGCAGTTGAGTGCATCGGCGTCCAAAATAAGCGGTACATCAAGCTCGAGCAAGCCCGAAACCACCTGCATAGCGCCGGCAGACGTCGTCATACCGGGACCGCACAGTACGCAGCTGTACTTCTTTGCGATCTCGCACACCGTCATGCGCGCAGCGGCGCCAAAGGAGCCGCGGGAATCAGACGGAATAGCAAAGACGGGAATCGAAGGAAGTGCCATACGAATAAGATTAGCGCAGGCGTCAGGAGCCGCGACTGCCACGTAACCAGCACCCGCGCGAGCTGCAGACTTGGCAGCCATAATGGCAGCACCAGGATATTGCGCAGATCCGGCGACAATAAGCACAGAGCCACGGGAGTACTTATCGATATTCGTAGGTAGTGGAGCAAAGTAATCAACTAAGTCACCGGGCTCGACAATCTCGGCGGCGTGGTCGACATCATCGATGACCTCGTCAAGACGGTCGTAAAGATTGCCGCAGATCAAATCGCCAGCATACTCAGGGCCATCAGCGCTATACAAACCAATCTTGGGCGCAATCATCGTCACCGTATGCTCGGCACGAATGCAGTCGTCATCAACAACGCCCGTCTCGGCATTCAGGCCCGAGGGGACATCAATGGATACGACACAATCGGCGCATTCATTGACCGTAGGAATCCAGATGGAGAACGGCGCACGCAGATTCCCGTGAAAACCGGTACCAAAAATGGCATCGACAACAACATCGGCCTTATCGATCAAAACCTCGAGTTCGTCACGCGAAGGGCCGACGCAAACGTGCACATCGCGGCCGGCAGTACGACGAGCAACATGACGTGCCAGAGCAGCAGGAATCTCATCCGGTTCAACCGGAGAAACGATATCCACGTCCACGCCCTTATGGCTCAGGATATCGGCGGCAACCCAACCGTCGCCGCCGTTATTCCCAAAACCGACCAGAACGAGAACCCGATCGGGATTGAGCTTCAAGACCTCGTTGGCGGCAAACTCACCCGCTAGCTCCATAAGCTCGGCCTTCGAAGTCCCTTCGCGTTCGATGATATCCTCGAGACGAACGACTTCTTCGGTACTCAAAACCGGTTTCATCTATGCTCCTAGCGTATCTTGCGAAGCATCGCCCAGGTGCTCCGTCAATGCTGAATTCTGCAGCTGCTCAAGCTCATCTAAAACAGAGCGAGCCTCTTTAAATGTCTGCGCAACGCGTTTCTTGGTGCTCACCTTTTCCTCTTTTGGCTTAGGCCGAGCATCTTCGGTAATCGCGATGGCATTCGCAACGGCTAAGTCTCCTGTAAGCGTAATGGAAAGAGCAACCTCAACAACACCCAGCTCTTGAGCGATCTCGAGTGCACGACCCGAAAGCAGCGCTTTCGGTTTGCCGAGTTTATCACGCGTTACCGAAACATCCTTGCGACCCACGCCTTGACTAAAACCCGTGCCGAGAGCTTTAAGTACCGCCTCGCGCGAAGCAAAGCGGCTCGCATAGTGAGCAGCGGGACGCGATGATGCATCGCAATACGCACGCTCTTCTTCGGTAAACACACGCCGAGCAAACGACGGCGTCTTTTCAAGAATTGATTTCATACGGGAAATCTCGACGATATCAACGCCGATACCAGCTTCAGCCATGTTCACCTCCATATCGCACAGACTAAGTTATTGTAGCCCGTTCACAGAAGATGCGACAAACGAGGGTTATAAAACACAGCTACTATGTGAGACAAAAGCCCGTAAACGCAAAAAAGGGGGAGGCCGCGAGGCCTCCCCCTTCTCAGTTCAAGCGTACGGCTCGGTGCCGTCCACCGGTCAGCGGCGCCCTGGCCTCCCACGGGCTGACCCCGCAGTACTCTCGGCGCGATGGGGCTTAGCTTCCGGGTTCGGAAC
>DBGAXC010000005.1:0-33040 GCA_048447565.1 Collinsella aerofaciens
ACCTGCCAAAATAAACCTGTCCCTTTTTGGCAGGTGCGCTAGTATAGGGAACAACAGATTCGATGCGGGAGTGCCGGCGGTGCAAACCACAAGGCTGAGAGGGCATGGGGCCCAATCCTTTGAACCTGTCAGTTAATGCTGGCGTAGGGAGCATGCCGCCTTTACAGGGGCGCTGTCTATGCACAGCGCCCCTTTTCTATGCCAAGGAGGCATGTGCAGTGATTGATTCGGAACAGCTTAAGCAACATATGGTCAAGGCCGTAGAGGAAATTCGCGCCACCAATCCGATGGCCGGCTCCATCACCAACACGGTGACGATCGACTTTGTCGCCAACGCACAGCTCGCCGTGGGCGGATCGGCCGCCATGGTCTATCTGCCCGACGAGGGCGAAGCGCTCGTTGCCGGCGGCGGCGCCATCTATCTCAACATGGGCACGCTCTTCCCCATCTACGAGCAGACAATTCCCCGCGCGGCCAAGGCGGCACACGACGCCGGCAAGCCCTGGGTGCTCGATCCGGTGGGCCTGGGCATCGGTAGCCTGCGCACCCAGTTGGTAAACGAACTCAAGCAGTACAAGCCCGCCATCGTGCGCGGCAACGCCTCCGAGATCATCGCGCTCGCCGGCCTGTGGGGTCTTGAGGGCGAGGCGGCCGATCTGAGCCGCGTGCGCGGTGTCGATACCACCGACACGGTAGACGCTGCCCGCGATGCCGCCGTGGCGCTCGCCCGCTACACCGGCGGCGCCGTTGTGGTCTCGGGCGAAGTCGACCTGATTACCGATGGCACAACCGTGGCCAAGTCCCACGGCGGCAGCCCGCTCATGTCCAAGATCACCGGTTGCGGCTGCTCGCAGGGCGGCGTGCTGGCCGTGTATGCCTGCGCCGCCGACCCGTTTACGGCAGCCATCTGCGGCACCGCGGTCTACAACGTTGCCGGCACGCGTGCCGCCGCTGTCGCCGACGCCCCGGCAAGCTTTAAGGTCGCCTTTATCGACGAGCTCTACCGCGCGAGCGCCCAGGACATCGCCAACAACCAGCTCGAGCTCGAGGAGGCGTAAGCCATGTCCGAGCCCGCAACCAATGCCGGAATGAACACGCTCATCGCCGTGGCCATCGCCCCGTGCGGCACCGGCGACGAGCTGTCCGCCGAGGTCGCCGAGGTCGTGCGCGTCATACGCGAGAGCGGCCTTCCCAACCGCACCACCTCGATGTTCACCGAGATCGAGGGCGACTGGGACGAGGTCATGCAGGTCGTGCGCGACGCAACCTTTGTGTTGGCGAGCAAGGGAATCCGCACCGAAGTCGTGCTCAAAGCCGATATTCGGCCCGGATTTACCGACACCATGACCGGCAAGCTCGAGCGCATGGAAGCACAGATCAAGAAGCAGGAGGAAGCACGATGAGCATCCGCGACAACCTTGATATCTCGGCCTATCTGGTACTCGGCCCCGAAAACACCCTCGGGCGCCCCGTGGGCGATGTGGTGGCCCAGGCGCTCGACGCAGGCTTTACCTGTATCCAGGTGCGCTCCAAGGTGGCAAGCGCCCGCGAGATCATTGCACTGACCGGCGACGCCGCGCAGGCAATCGCACAGGCTGGCAAGACCGGTCAGGTCGCCCTGTTAATCGACGACCGTCTGGACTGTGTACTCGCCGCGCGCGAGCAGGGCATTGCCGTCGACGGCGTGCACGTAGGCCAGAGCGACATTCCCGTCGAGGTCTGCCGCAAGCTGCTGGGCCCCGATGCCATTGTGGGCCTTTCGGCCCGTTGCGAGGAGATGCTCGAGTACGTCAAGACCGCCGACATGAGCCTGGTCGACTACCTGGGCATCGGCCCGCTCCACGAGACCGAGACCAAGCGCGACTGCGGACGCGCGGCCGACGGCTCTATCATCACCAAGAGCTTTGAGGACCTGGCCGCACTCCACGCGGCAAGCCCCGTGCCCATCGTGGTGGGCGGCGGCGTCAAGACGGCCGACCTGCCGCAGCTCAAGGCCACCGGCGTCGACGGCTTCTTTGTGGTGAGTGCCGTCTGCAGCGCCGATGACCCCTACGCCGCGGCCAAGGAGCTCGTCGACACTTGGCAGCAGGCATAGGCATAAGCCGAGCAGCTGATCCGCAGCCTCACATCTTCAGCAATGGAAAGCGCATCCCAGTTTGGACCTCCATTCCGGGATGCGCTTTCCGCCGAGATGGCGGCAGCGGCCTCTACCCTGCCAGATATGTCTCCAGTGCCGGCAAGGTCGCCTCAGCATCGCGACGACCAATCTGATAGATGCGCTCGAGCTCATCGGGCTCGCGGCACAGCGACGGCACTTTCACCGATTCGCTCGGCCGCACCACAAAGATCTCGCCGGCGGCCTCACGACGTGCCAAATCATCGAGCGTGGCATTGTAGACCTCATGCCGATGCTCAAGCGCTGCGACAAACTCCGGATAGTGACGGAACACGCGACGCAGCATAGGCATCACGCTGTTGGGCCGCTTCACAAAGCCCGCCGGCTGCGTGAGCACCACGATATTGCGGTCATACCCCTGAGCAAACAGCCATGCACTGGGAATAGAATCAGCCACGCCGCCATCCAGGTACTTGCGGCCCTCAATGGCGACAGGACGCGTCGCCACGGGAATTGCCGACGACGCCCGGATCCACTCGATATCGCGCTCGTCGCCATACGGCAGGTCGTGGTAGACGGCCTTGCCCGTCTCGATATCGGTACACACGCACGTAAATCGCATGGGGCAGGCGCGATACGCCTCCAAGTCGATGGGATCGCGCTCGATAGGCACCTCGTGATAAGCAAAGTCGGCATTGAACATATCGCCGGTTCGCAGCCAGCTGGTCACGCTCGCATAGCGCTTGTCGGCGCAATAGGCCTTGTTATAGCGAATGGCGCGGCCGATCTGGCGCGATTTAAAGTTGTAGCCAAATGCCGCGCCCGCCGAGACGCCCACCATATGGTCGCAGGTCAAACCGTGCTCCATCCAAACGTCGAGCACGCCCGCCGTATACATACCGCGGTAGCCGCCTCCCTCGAGCGCCAGCCCCACCGTGCGCGTCATATTTGACTGTGCCATGCGACCATCTCCGTTCCTGCGTTTTAAACCGGGACAAGTATACCCGTCAACATATATCGTCCCAGTCGCATTTTTATCGAACATCGCATCGTCGCGCTACCGCCTGTCGAATAATAGCCGCCCACAGCATGTGCACCCATATCCCCGCACTCGAGGAAAGCGGCTTTATGGTGACGCTCGACAAGCACATTTGGCAGATTGTGCCCACCGACCGCGATCAAGGCCGCAGCACGCAAATCATTTCATCGATGCTCGAAATGGCGCAGTCGCTCCATCTGCCCGTCGTGGTCGAAGGCGTCGAGACAAATGAGCAGGCGAACATGCTACGACAAATGGGCGCCCGCTACGCTCAGGGCTTCCTCTGCTACCGCCCCATGCCGGCGAAGGATTTTGAGGCATTGCTCGATGGTGGCAATAACAACTGATACGCTCGCGCGCAAAACGCCACCGTCGAAGGGGATATTTGTCTCCATTAGCTAACTTATATCCCCAATTCAAACCGAATTGGGGATATGATACAAACCGTTGTTCCGCCCAAGGAGGTTATCCATCATGAACGAGTCATATCGCCTGGGCGAGCAATCGATTATTGCCTATCTTCAGCGACTTGCGAACGGCGTCTCGACCGCCGAACTCGATGTTGCCGCGCTGCCTGCTGAGCTACGCGCCGTTGGCGAGCAACTGCAAAAGACGCATGCCATCCTGCAACAAGAGCGCCAGCTGCTTGAGCGCAACGCCTATATCGATCCGCTCACCAACTTGGGCAACCGCAACGGATTCGACCGTCACGTCGAGCAACTCTGGCGCAAAGGCGACCCCTTCACCTGCGCCTATATTGACATCGACCATCTCAAGCATTGCAATGATAGGTTTGGCCACGCCGAAGGCAATCGCTATATTCTGAGCATCTGCCGCACGCTCTCCGAAACCATGGAGCACGATGAAATGCTGTTCCGTATCGGTGGAGACGAGTTTGTGCTTATCTCGCTCTCCGCAAACGAGATTGAACTCGAGCAGCGCTTGGAGCAGGTACGTACCAGGCTGATCGAGGCGAGCTCAGGTGGCAAGGCGCCCATGATCGGCAGCTTTAGCTTTGGCTGCTCGCGCGTCGATCCACTTGCTGGCGACACGCGTCGCCAGATGACGATGGATGCCGATCGCAAGATGTATCGCTATAAGCTTATGCATCGTGTGCAGCAACCGAAAGACGATGACGCGCCGCAACGCCCAATCGTCGATCAGCTTCCCTGCAACGACCGGGTGTTCCAAGCGATCTCCATGAGCTCCGAGACACGCTATCCGTTCATCCTTAACCTCGATACGGGAGAATCGCAATGGTCGGTTAACACCGTGCGCGATTTTGACCTGCCCTCCCAGCACCCTTTTAACTCGGTCGACGTGTGGCTCGCCCGCGTTCATCCCGAGGACCGCGACAACGTACGCGCCGAGCTCGACATGGTGATAAACGGCACGTGGCACTTCCATTACATGCAGTATCGCGTAATGGATGCCACCGGAAAATACGTGCTTTGCGACTGCACGGGCTACCGTTTGGACGGCACCGATACCGAGCCCAACATGTATGTGGGCATTATCATCAACCGAAGCTTGGCAGATACGACCGACTCGGTAACGGGCCTGGGCGATGTCCACGCGCTGGTCAACGCTATTGGAGAGATGCGCCGCGTGGCGCGCGAGGCAGGCTTTATTGCCATTAAGGTCGACGATATCGCCGAAGTCAATGCCCGCTTTGGATTCGATGCAGGCGACCGCGTGCTCGCCGAAAGCGCCGCCTGCCTCATGGACTGTTCGCGCGGCAAGGGTCGCTTGTTCCGCTCGACGGGACCAATGTTCGTGGCGCTTTTCGATGAGCTCGGCCCCGAGGCAATCGACGAGCTCGCAAACGAAATCGAACGATTCCTGGGTTCTCCCGTGCTCATCGGCTCGCTTGAATATCAGCCGCCCATTCGTGTGGCGACGCTTCATCTGGACGCTGTCAATCGACAGCCCGTTTCCATTTTGAACGAGCTCAAAGCGTTGCTCGGTAAAGCCGTGCAGGTGCCAGGTACCAAACTGGATTAGCACCGCGCCCGCACCGCCTCCCCCATCGTGCGATAATCCTCTGCAGAAGTCACCAACAGCAGAGGGAGTTTGTGATGAAGGTTCTTTTGGTCAATGGCAGTCCCAAGGCAAACGGCAATACCGCCCGCGCACTCGCCGAGGTCTCCGAGCAACTCAACGCCGAGGGCATCGATACCGAGGTGTTCCAGCTGGGCGCCAAGCCCATTCGCGACTGCATCGGTTGCGGCCAGTGCGGCAAGCTTGGCGGTCGCTGCACCTTTGACGACGACGTGGTGAACGAGCTCATCGCTGCCGCCGAGCAGGCAGATGGCTTTGTCTTTGGCTCCCCCGTCTACTATGCGCATCCCAGCGGACGCATCCTCTCAGCCCTCGATCGCGCCTTCTATGCAGGCGGGCATGCCTTTGAGCACAAGCCCGGCGCCGCGGTCGCCGTCGCCCGTCGCGGCGGCACGTCGACCACGTTCGATGTGCTCAACAAGTACTTCACCATTAAGCAAATGCCTGTGGTTGCCTCCACCTACTGGAACAACGTGTTTGGCCGCGTGCCCGGCGACGCCGATGGGGATGCCGAGGGCCTTGCCACCATGCGAAACATCGGCAAAAACATGGCCTGGCTCCTGCGCTGTATCGAGGCAGGACAGGCCGCCGGTATCAACGCACCCGAAGCCGATCGCGCAACGACCAACTTCATCAGGTAGAACGGCGGAATATGAATATCCAGATTTTTGGCACCAAAAAGTCCTTCGATACCAAGAAGGCTCAGCGCTATTTTAAGGAGCGCCGCATTAAGGTGCAGTTTATCGACCTAAAGGAAAAGGAGATGAGCAAGGGCGAGCTCGCGAGCGTGATGCAGGCGGTCGGCGGCATCGACAAGCTGCTCAACCCCAAAGCCAAGGACGAGGAGACGCTCGCGCTCATTCAGCACCTCACCCCTAGTCAGCGCTTCGACAAGCTGCTCGAGAACCAGCAGGTCTTGGCCGAGCCCATCGTGCGCAACGGCAAAAAGGCCACCATCGGTTATTGCCCCGATGTTTGGGGAGCCTGGGAGTAGCTTGTGTTATTTGCCGGCGCGTGGGTATAAGAGCAGGCGTTTGGCATAAGATTCAACTGTAAGCCATGTCTAACAAAGGAGGGCACATGCCCAACAAACCCGTGAAGATCATCATGCTTACCGGATACCTCGGTGCCGGCAAGACCACGCTGCTCAACCACATCCTCGCTAACGACGGCGGCATCCGCGCCGCCGTGATCGTCAACGATATCGGCGAGATCAATGTCGATGCCAGCCTTATCGCCGACGGCGGCCTGTCCGAGACCGACGACCTCATCCCGCTCACCAACGGCTGCATCTGCTGCACGCTTTCGGACGACCTTGCCAACCAGCTGCAGGGCATCGCCGATTCGGGCAACTTCGATTACATCATCATCGAGGCATCGGGCATTTGCGAGCCCATCCCCATCGCCTACACCATCTCGAGCTTCTGCGACGAGGCCAAGGTGGGCGGCGAGCCCAAGCTCGCGCTCGACAACATCGTAGCCGTGGTCGATTGCGCCCGCATGTATGACGAGTTCAACGGCGGCCGCGACCTGCTGGCCGAGGATATCGACGAGGACGACATCGAGAGCCTGCTCATCCAGCAGATCGAGTTCTGCTCTACGCTGATCCTCAACAAGACCGATACCGTGACGCCTGAGCAGATCGCCGAGCTCAAGGCCATCGTGCGCAGCCTGCAGAAGGACGCCGTGATCGTCGAGGCCCAAAACGGCGAGGTCCCCATGGAGGAGCTGCTCGACACCGACCGCTTCGACTTTATGCGCGCCTACAACTCCGCCGCTTGGATCGAGGCCATGGAGCATCCCGAGGAGCACGACGACCCCGAGGTGCTCGAGTACGACATCGAGACCTTTGTGTACTCGCGTCGCAAGCCATTTGACCTGCAGAAGTTTACCGATTTTGTTGAGCAGGAGTGGCCCGACGAGGTCATCCGCGTCAAGGGTCCGCTGTGGCAGGCCGACAATCCGGACATGTGCTACATGTTTGAGCAGGCCGGCCACCAGATGCGTCTGATGGAGAACGGCCTGTTCGTTGACTCGGCGCCCGAGGGCGAGAAGCAGAAGATCATCGACGAGAACCCCGAAATCATGCAGATTTGGGACGACGAGACGGGCGACCGCATGACGAGCCTGTGCATCATCGGCCGTCACATGGATAAGGACGCGCTCATCGCCTCCCTTGACGCCTGTCTGACTGACTGGCACCGCGCCTAGGTTTATCCAAGCGGGCATTTTTCCGCCTACGTAACCGCCAAACCACCACGAAGGTACACTGTGCCCTTCGTGGTGGTTTTTCGTTCTAAGCCAAGGAGATTCATGTTCAACATTGTGCTGTATGCACCCGAGATTCCAGCCAATACGGGCAATATCGGCCGCACCTGCGTGGTCACCGGCGCCCGCCTGCATCTGGTGGAGCCGCTGGGGTTTTCACTCGACGACAAGACGGTGCGTCGCGCCGGCCTGGGCTACTGGCAAAACTTGGACGTGACGACCTATGACGGCTGGGAGGATTTCCTTGCACGCAACGACCTCTCCCCTGCCGACGAGCGCCTGCATCTGCTGACCAAAAAGGCACGCCGCACCTATGCGCAAAGCACCTACCGCGACGGCGACTACTTGGTCTTTGGCAGCGAGAGCTCGGGCATTCCCGAGCCACTGCTCGCGGCGGCGCCCGAGCGCTGCGAGCGCATCCCGATGCTGCGCGATTGCGACTCGCTCGATAACGCCGAGGCCTGGGAAGCCCACGAGGAATCGCTCGGGCATACCGAGGACAGCCACGAGGCCATCCTTCAACAGGACATCTGCGGCAACTTCGTCAACCCGGACGACTACCGCATCAGCGCACTCAACCTCTCCAACAGCGCCGCCATCGTCCTCTACGAAGCCCTGCGCCAAACAGGCTTTCCGGAAATGTGACAAAGGAACAGTCTCGTTGTCACATTCAAGCGCCGCGCCGATGGCGCACACGCCTAATTGATGCTCTAGATAAAGAGCCCTCACTTTTAATCAGAATTAACTAAAGTAAAATGAAGTTAAACGGCGGTGTGAAAGGAGGGCCTAGTGGAATATCTCGAGAACCCGTTTACCCCTAGTTTTGGTGAGGTTCCTGCCCATCTCGCTGGCAGACAACAGATTATTCGGGATTTGGACCGCGCCTTCTTGAGCCAGCGCAGGCGCCCAGAATTGACCTCGATCTTCTCAGGCGCGCGTGGAACCGGTAAAACCGCTCTCATGTCGTCGCTCGCGACAAGGGCTGAATCCCACGGCTGGATAGCCGTAAAGACGACCGCACTCCCGGGAATGCTTGAGGAAATCGAGTTCGGGACGAAACACGCCGCAGCCCATCTCATCGACTCGTCCAACCAATTCGAAGTCACCGGTCTCGGAATTGCACCGCTCGGCAGCATCGAGGTCAATCGCGTTCACGATGCCTCAACTTGGCGTTATCGCATGAGCGACATCATCGACCAGCTCAACGAGGCGGGCACCGGTCTGCTCGTCACGGTTGACGAGGTGGACCCGACACTCGACGAGATGATTCAGCTCGCAGCGACGTATCAGCACTTTGTGACCGATGGGAAACGCGTCGCCCTGCTCATGGCGGGACTTCCCAACAACGTCTCGACGTTGCTGAACCACAAGACGGTCTCGTTCCTTCGCCGCGCCCAACAATATCATCTGGGTCGCATTGCCGACTATGACGTACGCGAGGCCTTGATTCGCACAATCCAGGAAAACGATCGCCTGGCAGATGCTGAGGGAATCGATAGAGCCGTTCGCTCGATCTCTGGTTTTCCCTTCCTATTGCAACTTGTAGGCTACCGTGCCTGGGATCTCACAAGCGATTCGAAGGAAATCTCGTCACGCGACTTTGACCTGGGAATCAAAATCGCGCGCGACGAGATGGACGACCGAATCCTCGCGGCAACCTATCGGGAACTTACGGCAGAGGACAAGCGATTCCTCATCGCCATGCTCGATGACGAGGAAGAGTCCACCACCGCTGACCTTGTCGAGCGCCTTAAGCGTTCGCCGCAGCAGGTCTCCCGCTACCGACGCCGCATGATAGATGCCGGCATCATCGGAGAACGCGGGCGCGGTATCGTCGCTTTTGAATTGCCGTTTTTCCGCGACTATCTCGCCGCTCAGTGCGTGAAATAGGCATCAATGAGGCAAAGGGGCTGTCCCTTTGCCTCATTGTCTATAGGTAGCGACCGGTAATGCTCTTGGAGCAGGCCGCGGTGTCGCCTGGCGTACCGGCGCAGACGATTTGCCCGCCGGCGCCACCACCGCCCGGGCCCATGTCGATCACATAATCGGCGTTACGGATAAGGTCGAGATCGTGTTCGATCACGACGACTGTGGCGCCCTTGGCAACGAGGCCGTCAAACACGCTCAGCAACACCTGAACATCGAGCGGATGTAGTCCGATCGTGGGCTCGTCGAACACGAATACGGCATCATCCTGCACGCGTCCCATCTCGCTCGCGAGCTTAAGACGCTGCGCCTCGCCGCCCGAAAGCGCCGGCGTGGGCTCACCGAGCGTGAGATAACCCAATCCCAGGTCGTGCAAGGTCTGCAAGCGCGTCTGGACTTTCTTGAGCCCCAGTGTGGCGTCGAGGGCCTCGTCAACACTCATGTCCATAAGCTGCGGCAACGTAAGCAGACTCCCGTCCTTGCCCTCGCGATGGATATGCGAAGCCGCGTCTGCATAACGTGATCCACGACATGCCGGGCAGACGATCTCGACGTCGGGCAAAAACTGCACGTCGAGCGATATCGAGCCCGTGCCATCGCACGTAGGGCAGCGTAAGGCGCCAGTGTTGTAGCTAAAGGCACCCGCCTTGTAGCCGGCTGCTTTGGC
This sequence comes from Collinsella aerofaciens, assembly GCA_048447565.1. Taxonomy (GTDB): domain Bacteria; phylum Actinomycetota; class Coriobacteriia; order Coriobacteriales; family Coriobacteriaceae; genus Collinsella; species Collinsella aerofaciens_CE. The sequence continues at coordinate 10,078 of DBGAXC010000005.1, forward strand.
CTCGGACGTACGGGCGAAGGCGCGACGCAGCTCGTCATGAATGTCGGCATAAGTCGCCACTGTCGAGCGCACGTTGGCGCCGATAGGCGTAGCGTCAATCAGGTTTGCGCGGGCAATGCCTTCGGCATCGACCCAGCGCACATGTTTTGGCAGGCGCTCGCCGGCTGCCTGCGCCTTAAGCGCCGGGATGAGCGTCTCGAGCACCAACGTCGTCTTGCCCGAACCCGAAACGCCCGTAACCGCAACAAGGCGGCCGCGCGGGATATCAACTTCGAGCGGCTTAACGGTATGGATGGCATCGGTTGCCATGCGAATATGCCCCTGGTCGAACATTTCCTCGTCAGTCACCTGCGGACGCAAGCGCTTGGACTCTGCGCGCAAAAACGGAGCGATGCGGCTGCCCTGCGATTGTTCGAGCTCGTCCACCGTGCCAGCGGCAATCACATTACCGCCGCCTGCTCCGGCAACGGGGCCCATCTCGACCAGATAGTCGGCTTCCGCCAGTACGCGCGTATCGTGGTCGACAACAACCACGGTGTTGCCGTCATCCACCAGATCGCGCATCACACCCACCAAGCCGTCGACATTGGCAGGATGCAAGCCGATCGAGGGCTCGTCCAGCACATAGAGCACGCCCGTCGATCGATTGCGCACCACGCGAGCAAGCTGCACGCGCTGGCGCTCACCCGTGGAAAGCGTGGCACCGGCGCGATCGAGTGAAAGGTAATCGAGACCCAGGTCGACCAGACGACGGGCCGTGCTCAAAAACGAATCGCAGATATCCGTCGCCATGGGCCGCATCTCGGGCGGCAAGGATGCGGGCACCCCGCGCACCCACTCAATCGCCTCGCCCAGCGTCATGGCCGCCGCCTGCGCCAGATTGATACCGCGCACCTGGGGCTGGCGTGCCGCCTCGGAGAGACGCGTGCCGCTGCAGTCGCGGCATGGGCCCTCGCGCAAAAAGCGCGCAACGCGTTTTAAGCCCTTATCGTCCTTGACCTTGGCGAGCGCATTCTCGACGGTATAGACGGCGTTGTAATAGGTGAAGTCGAGCGGCGTGGCGCCCTCGCCGTTTTTGGGAACGTAGAGAATGTGCTTCTTGACCGCCGGGCCGTGGAACACGATATCGCGCTCTTGAGGCGTGAGCTGGTTAAACGGTACGTCGGTGCGTACGCCCATCTCGCCTGCCACCTGCTTCATCAGATCCCACATGAGCGTTCCCCAGGGAAGCACCGCACCCTCGTTGATAGTCTTTGACTCGTCGGGCACCAGGCTCGCTTCGTCCACCTCGCGCATGACACCGGTGCCGCCGCAGGTAGGGCACGCACCACCGCTATTGAAAGCCAAATCCTCGGCACTCGGCGCGTAGAACTCGCGGCCGCATATCGGACACGTGAGCGACAGGCCCGCAGCCACGTTAAGGCTCGGCTCCACGCGCGCCCCGCAATGCGGGCACACGTGATGGGCGCAGCGGCTAAAGAGCAGACGCAGGCTGTTGTTGAGCTCGGTCATGGTGCCAAAAGTGGAACGCACGCCCGGCACGCTGGGGCGCTGATGCAATGCGAGCGCCGCCGGCACGTGCAAGACCTCATCCACCTGGGCGTGTTCGGCCTGTGTCAGGCGACGTCGAGTATAGGTGCTAAGTGCTTCCAAGTAGCGACGCGAGCCCTCGGCATAAAGAACCCCCAGCGCCAGCGAACTCTTGCCCGAGCCCGACACGCCGGCAATGCCCACAAGCCTTCCCAGTGGAATATCGATATCGATGTCTTTGAGGTTGTGCACGCGCGCGCCACGCACCTCGATAGCCTGCGGGCTCATCTTCTGTTCCGTCACCTTTATCACCCTACTCATGCCATAAAACTCGATCGCGGATGTACTCGCCCAGCATGGGCACGGTAAACCGGACGAGACCGTATCCGGCAGCCCCGATGACGCGCTCGCGAATCAGGCTTGCGCGATATTTACTCGCCCAGCTCTGGGTGCGATCGCAGCGCTCAATGACATCCGCCATGCGCGTCGGTTTGCCCTCGTCAACCGCCATGGCCTCGATAAAGAGGCGCTGTGGACTGCGCAGCCCGTAATACAGGGGCGCGTCGACCGCTTCGTAGAACTCGGAGACGGCATCCGTATGGCCAGCCTCGACATCGCACCTTTCGATGACCTGCGAGCCACGCCGGACGGCAGAGCGCCACATGTAATATCCCACCAGCTGAACCATATAGGGATGCCCCATGCTCTTGCGCGCCGCAAGGTCCGCCGTCCCCGCGTCCACGTAAAGACCAGCGTCCTTGACCGTCTGGATATACGAATCGCGCACCTTGGGCAAGGATATCGCCCCCAACGTACGCTGCTGGGCACGCCGTAAAAACGTTACGCTCGGCTCTTCGAGCAGATCGTCAACCATACTGGGTAAGCCGGCGAACACCAGCGCAAGGCCGCGCTGCTCGCTATCGGGCAAGCCCGTAGCATCCTGGTCTCCGAGCACCTGCTGATAGAGAACGGCAAGAGCCGCCAGTTCCTCGATAGACGCCGATTGCGCCTCGTCAATCGCAAACAGTATGCCCTTGCCTGGACCGAGCTTCTTGAGGCGCTCGTTGACCAGCCCTCGCAACGTTTCGCCCTTTGCCCGCGCCGCCTCGACCGACATCCGGCCAAACGACGGACCGAACTCCATTGACGTCACAACGGACTTATTCGAGCGAAGCGCGTCGGCCAATCGGTCGCATAAGCCAAGCGAAGCGGAATCGGAGACAACCGCCCATCCGCGCTCATTGGCTAGACGTTGCAGCTCCCGCAGGAGAACCGTCTTGCCGCAGCCGCGATTTCCCGTAATGAGCATGAGCCTACCCGGCGCTCCGGCGCCGTTATCGAGCCCTTCCTCAAAATCCTCGATGACCGACTCGCGACCGATGAGTATCGGAGGCCGCTTGCCAGCCGTGGGCTTAAAGGGATTTGGATTCATGTCGGCCTCCTCAGATTGGCAAACCCTGGTAACAGTTATACCAACTTATACCGAGTTATACCAACAGGATGCGGCAAAGAGACTGACCCTCTATCACCTATGGCCGAAAAACTCGGCGTCCGCCGCTCGCCAGGGGCGGAAGGTGGCGGGATCGACCTTTACATGAGCTGCGGCGGGTACGTCGTACCATTTGACCGTGTAGCCGGTGCCGTGAGAGCAAAAGACCGAGTCGGGCGTGTTGGGCAGATCGGCCTCGGGCTCATAGGCGGCCGTCTCGATTACGCACTCGGCATCATGGCAAGCCGCATAGCCGGCGAACTCCAGGTACAGATGCCCACGACCACTCGTGTAGGCAGCCACCTCCAGCGCGTAATCCTGCACCTCAGATGCCGGCACGCGACCCACAAGCTTCGCCCGGTCTCCCGCCATCGTCGGCGGCTCGTACTCGGCACCCATGCGCGTGGCATCCGAGAGCGCCCGGCCCACGCACTCCCCCGGCACCTCGAGCTCAAAGCGATACCACGGCTCCAACAGCACCGCCGCGCCGGCCTCACGCGCCTGCATGAGCCCCTGGCGAATCGCGCGGTACGTGGCCTGGCGAAAATCGCCGCCCTCGGTGTGTTTGGCATGCGCGCGGCCACCCGTGAGCGTAATGCGCACATCGGTGATGGGCGAGCCGGTCAGCGCACCCAGATGATCGCGCTCCATGGCGTTGGTGAGCGCCAGACGCTGCCAGTTAAGATCGAGCTCGTCGGTCGAGGTCACGGTGCCAAACTGCACGCCCGAGCCCGCCAGCAACGGCTCCAGGCGCAGATGCACCTCGGCATAGTGGCGCAGTGGCTCAAAGTGGCCCACGCCCTCGACCGGCTGCGAAATAGTCTCCTTATAGAGAATGCCGCCAGACTCAAACGCAACCGAAAGGCCAAAACGATCGGCCAACACCCGCTGCACGATCTCGAGTTGCACGGCGCCCATCAACTGCAGGTGAATCTGCTCCAGATGCGTATTCCAGCTTACGCCGAGCATGGGATCTTCGTCCGCCAGCTCAGTCAATGCTTTGAACACCGTATGGACATCATGTTCGCCCGGAAGCACCGTATAGGTAAGGACTGGCGCAATGACGGGCGCATCGCCCGCAGGCTCCGCGCCCAGGGAGTCCCCTGGGCGAACGTGCGCAAGACCCGTCACGGCACAAATACCGCCAGCAGCAACTTCTTGGGCAAGCTCATACTTTTCGCCGTTATAGATGCGTACCTGATCGACCTTCTGTTCCCACGCCTCGGCACCGGAACGTCCGTCAATCATCTGCTTGGCATGCAGCGTGCCGCCGGTCACTTTAACCCATGCCAAGCGCTCGCCGCGATCTCCGCGGCTCACGCGGTAGACGCGCGCGGCAAACTCCGGGCGCCATGCCTGTTCGCGCATCAGCGCACATATGCCATCCAGCAGCTCGTCCACGCCTTGGTCCTTGAGCGCCGAGCCGGCAAAGCAGGGGAAAAGCTTGCGCTCGGCAACCATGCGCGACAGCGTTGCGACAGAAAGCTCGCCCGCTTCAAGAAACTCCTCGAGCGCCGCCTCGTCCAACGCAGCAGCGTCCTCCTGAACGGCGCCGCCCGCCAGCAGTTCGTTGGCATCCAGGCAGCCTTCGGAAAGGCGCTGCCCGAGCTGTGCCAGCAAAACATCGCGGCCGGGATTCTCCAAATCGATTTTGTTGATATAGATGAACGTCGGGATGTCATAGCGCGCAAGCAGGCGCCACAGGGTTTCGGTGTGCCCTTGCACGCCGTCGTTGGCGCCCACAACCACAATCGCGTAGTCCAGCGCGCGCAGCGTGCGCTCCGCCTCGGCAGAAAAATCGACATGCCCCGGCGCATCCACGAGCATGACGTGGGTATCGCCATGATCGAGTACGGCCTGCGACGAGAAGATCGTAATGCCGCGCTCGCGCTCGATCGCGTTAGTGTCCAGATGCGAATCGCCATCGTCCACGCGGCCGCGCTTGCGGATGCGACCCGCGTTGAACAGCATGGCTTCGGCCAACGTGGTCTTGCCGGCATCGACATGCGCCAAGATTCCAACGACCGCTTGCTTCGACATGGCTCTCCTCTTATTACGAGCCCATCGCATGCGGCAACGGGCGTTCACGCTCCACACTGGATGATACAATTTACGAGCCGGCGGGCGAAGCGGGCCCTATCCCCCGACCGAGCTCATCGCCCCGCGTTGCCGCGCGGCGATTTTCGTAGGTTCGCGCCTTGCGAAAGCCGGCTTGCAAAACAGCGCAGCGAACGAAAGTGGCCCCACCCGGAGCCATTTTCGTTCGCGCGAATTGTTGATACGCGCCCTCGATCTTATGCCTCGCGCAGCCAGTCAAACGCAACACGCGGCGTGCCGTCCGACACATACACGACGCCGGCACGCTCGAACCCCGCCTTAATACTCGCACCCTGCATAGGCAGGTTATCCTGATGCGTGTCGATACGCAGGTGGTTGGCGCGCTCCTTGGCAAAGGCAAACATCGCAGCCGCGATGCCGTGCGCGGTGCCATCGGACGCCACACGGTGCAGCACGGCGTACGGAGTGTCGCTGCGCCATTGACCGTCCTCAATGACGTCATAGCATTCGTCCGGACCCGGTAAAAAGGCAAACGTCGCCACCACGCGACCGTCGACTTCGCACACATAACTGCCACCAGCGGCAATATCGGCAGCCAGTTGCTCGGCCGAAGGCGTGCCCTCGGGCCACTGCGTGGCGTTGCCATGCGCGCGCATAAAGGCGCGGGCCACGTCATAGATAGCCATGACGGCGGGAGTGTCGGTATCGAGGGTTTTTCTGATCATCACGCGGCGACCTCACGTTTATTGGTATCACTTTGATTGAGCAATGATACCAACGTTTTGAGAAGGGCACGAAGCAGATGGGAAGCAAAAAGCGAGCCGCCTGGTCAAAGGCCAAAAGCGAGTTTTTAGGCGCTGCCACCGGCGGCGATATGAGCGACCTGTTTGCACGCGAGGACGAGCGCCGCGACGCCCTGGACGCCGAGCGCGATGAAGCTTGGCGCTACAAGTCGTGCGAGCGCAAAAACCGTTACGACACGCGTGCCGAGGCCGAGGCCGTTATGGCCGACTGCGAAAACCGCGGACGCCGCGGGCTGGCCTGCTACAAATGCGAATACTGCGGCGGCTGGCACCTGACGTCGCACCCTTGGAAATAGGCCCCGCATCGACACGGCACCGATGGAGCGTCAACCATCGTACGCAAGCTACGGGCGCGGCGGCACCAAAACATCGTAGCGAACGGCCTTGCCCGCAAGCTGATAGCTCGGCTTAACGCCGGCAAGCAGTGGCCCCTTCACCGGCCGTTTGATAACGACCTTGCGCGGCCGCACCGCAAGCGCGGCTTCGACCAGCGCCTCCTCATCGGCACACGGCTGCTCCAGATGGTGCAAGAGTTGGAACTTCTTTTTAACCGCCGCGCTCTTGGTGCGCTCGGGAAACATGGGGTCCAGATACACCACGTCGGGAGCCGCGAGCTCGTCCTGCCCGATCAACTCAGCTGCATGGCGAAGGCCGGCAATACTGTCCTCGCCCGCATGTAAGCGCATGCGTGACACGGCAGCCGCAAGCGCCGGATCATCTGCCGCGCGATCCAGGGCATCCTGAAGCAGCGCCGCGATCACGCAATCCTGCTCATACAGATCGACGGTAAAGCCCGCGGCCGCCAGCAGCAGCGAATCCTCGCCAAATCCTGCCGTGGCGTCAATCGCCCATGGGCTCTCGATGCCTTTTGCGCGCGCAGCCTTTACCAGCAGCTCTTGCTGCAGACGGCCCTGCTTGAGCCGCGGAAGCATGCGAGTATAATCGGCACGCAGTTCCATCGTGCCGTCGGTGAGCGTGAGGCCCTCGGACGTCCCGGTCAGCTCAAGCCCCGCGGCCCGAGCAATAGAAAAGGGATCGACGACGCCCATGGGTACTCCTTAACAAGCAAAACGAATACGCGAGCGCCGTTCATGTCGGCACCCAACCGTCCGCTATTGTCCCACATGCGACAGGGCCCACAGCATCCCAATGCAAAGCACCGCCATCAATCCCGTGCACACGGCAGCGATCACAGAATCACCCATGCGCCTTCCCAACGACCGCGGCTCACGCACTTGCCCTGCTCCGTACATCATGGCTCCTCCTTGAGACCAGCTCCTTGTTACGGCCTCATCATCTCAGCGCCGCACATGAGCTGCCATCGATTTGCCTTACAGCTGGCTTTCCTTTTTGAAAGATTGCCCCGCACAGACGAGAAGCGCTTTCTGACACACACGCCGTCACGTTGAACTACAATGTGCTTCACGATATGTGCCGCAACCTGGGTGCGACAGATTCTCCGCGCCCGCATCGAAAGGACCAGCTATGAGCGCCGCTCGCAAGACACTCAAAATCCTTGCCCTGATTTATTTTGTTCTGGGCATCGCCAGTCTCGTCATTGGAATCGCCGGCATCGCGACCGGCAACCTCGATTCCACGTACGGGTCGAACGCCATGCTCGCCGCGGTCGTGCTGGTCGCCAAGGGCCTTGTCGACCTTGCCGCAGGTGTTGCGGGTATCAAGGGCGCCAACAAGCCTTCGCAGGTGGATGGCGCGTTTAAGCTCGGCATCGTCGCCGCGGCAGCCACGCTCCTCCAGGCCGCGCTCACGCTTCCCGCGCTCGGCGGCAGCTCCGTCAATATCGTCCCCTTTGTCATCGTGGTGTACGACCTGTTCTTTGTTCAGCAGGCGCACGCCGTTAAGGCCGAGAACAAGGACCGCCTGTAAGCGCCCGCTTCTCATAACCTCTGTTTCAGCCAAGCAACTAAAAAGGGCCGATCGCGCATCTCCGCGGTCGACCCTTTACGTTTTCCCAGATAAAACCTGCCAAAAATAAATCTGTCCCTTTTTGGTAGGTTAGTGGCGGTACTCGGCTATGATGAAGTCGATGTCGGTTTGAAGGGTGTCCAAATTTGCCAGGCGTTCTTTGTCGGAAGGGCGCGTACGGTAGTAGTACGGCGTCATCTGGAACACTGCCTCGATGTCGGCCTGGGTCTGAAGCGTAATATTCGCAGACACCCGCTGCATTCCGACTAACTCGAGCTCGGTGGTCTTCGGCAGCTTCTCATCGTTAAGGTACGGCGTGTCGTAGAGCACCTCCTTAAGCCCAAAGAGATGACGGGCGCCCGGCACCACGGTGTAGAGCGAGCCCTCTGGCGCCAGCACGCGGGCAAATTCGCGCTCGTTAAAGGGAGCAAAGAGCTCGGTCACCATATCAAAGGCGCCATCGGCCACGGGGATATCCTTCATGTTGGCTACGAAATAGGCTGCATCGCCGCGCTTGGCGGCCAGGCGAACCATCTCTTTGCCCAAGTCGAAACCGTAAGCATCCACGCCCGGCACCGCGCCCATGGCGCTGGTGTAGTAGCCCTCGCCACAGCAAATATCGAGCAACGTCATGGGGCCGTTCGTAGACGCGGCGCGCCCAGACACCTGCTTGCGCACCAGCTCAACCATCGCATCGCGCAACGGCGCATAGTATCCACGGTTCAGAAAGTCACGACGGCTGCGTGCCTGCGACTTGGGATCGCCCATGGAGTCGCCGCTCTTGGACGAACGTAGTAGATATAGATAGCCCTCGCGAGCTCGGTCAAACCGGTGTCCGCCCGCACATGCAGCACCACGCTCGTCGTCCACCAACGGCTCATGGCAAACGGGACACAACAACATGGCAACTCCTTAGCGCAAACAACACAACGCCCACCATTGTCGCACGCCTTCCCCGCCTAGTCATTGGGGACGTTCTTGAATGACTAGTTAGAAGAGATAAGGAGTGTCCCCAGCTGCCGGCAGAAAAGGAACGTCCCTACGTGCCGACTGGTTGCATTAGGAGTATCATCATCTGCGCAAATAAGCACGAAAGAGCATATTAGAGATTGAGAGCATATGGCTGACACCGTATCTAAGCACATTGACATGACCACCGGCTCGCTGTGGCGCAATATCCCCCTGTTCGCCTTCCCCGTGGCCGCCACGAGCATCTTGGAGCAGCTGTCGAACCTCATCGCCACGGTCATCATCGGTAACTTCTCGGGCGACCAGGGAACCCTCGCCATGGCAGCGGTCGGCTCCAATGTTCCGCTTACCAGTCTTATGCTCAACCTGTTTATTGGCATGTCGCTTGGCTCCAACGTGGTCATCGCCAACGCCATCGGCCGCAACGATCAGAACATGGTCAAACGCGCCGTCCATACCTCGATTTTAATGGCGCTCGTGGGCTTTGTCGTCATCGCCCTGGGCGAGGTCTTTGCCGAGCCCATGCTCGCCGCGCTCAACGTTCCCGCCGAGACCATGCCGCTCGCTTCACTCTACCTACGTGTCTTTTTGCTCAGCATGCCCTCGATTTTGCTCTACAACTTTGAGGCCGCGATTTTCCGCTCCGTCGGCATCACCCGCATGCCGCTGCAGGCGCTTGCCGTGTCCACCGTCCTCAACATTGGCCTGGACCTCATCTTTGTCCCCGTACTCCACTGGGGCGTCGCGGGCGTCGCCATCGCCACCGCCATCGCCTACACCGTCAGCGCCGCTACGCTCTTTATTCGCCTGCTCAAGACCGACTCCGTCGTCCGCGTCACCCCGCGCGACCTGGCTATCGACCCCGTCGCCCTCAAGCGCATCGTTAAGATCGGCCTGCCCGCCGGCATCCAAAGCGCTGTCTTTGCCGTCGCCAACATCATCATCCAGTCCGCCATCAACAGCCTGGGCACCGAGGTCATGGCGGCATCGAGCGCCGCCATGAGCCTGGAGTACGTGTGCTACAACCTGCTCAACAGCTTTAGTCAGGCTTGCACCACCTTTGTGGGACAAAACCACGGTGCCCGCCAGATCGACCGTTGCACCAAGACGCTCAAGGTCTGCCTAGTCGAAGGCGGTATCGTCGCGCTCACCACGATTATCGTTATTGTTGGCCTGGGGCGCGAGATCTTGTCGCTGTTCAACAGCGATCCCAACATCGTCTCGATCGGCTATATCCGCGTATGTTCGATCTTCCCGGCGTACGCCTTTAGCATGTTCTACGAAAACATGTCGGGCTACCTGCGCGGCTTTGGTATCTCGCTCACGCCCGCCCTCATCACCATGATCTGCGTCTGCGGCATCCGCTTCTACTGGGTGTTCTGCGTGTTCCCGCACTTCCGCACCTTTGCGAACATCATGATGGTCTACCCCATCAGCCTGGGCACCACGGCGTTCTTTATGGTCGTAGCGGTATTGCTCTGCCACCCGGCACGCACCTATCGCGCCACCCAAGCCAAAGCGACAGCCCGCTAAACACCGCACTCAACGCCACGCCAGTCATTAATTGACAATATGTGAGCTCATGTAGTCGATAAAGCGCCTCGTGGCGATAGGCATGGTGTCCCAACTGCGCCAGGCTGCCACTACGTCGCGCGAGGGGGCGTGCACGATGGGCCGCACGCGAATATCGGCTCGCATGCCCTCAACGGTACGGCGATATAGCATGCTCACGCCTAGGCCCTCCTCCACCATCGCCATGATGGTGTAGTCGTCGGTCACCTCACTCGTCACATACGGCGACAGGCCATGCGCAGCAAATGCATCGAGCACCAGGCTCTGTTCGCCCTCATCCAGCAGCACAAACGGCTCGGACGCCAGGTCGGCGAGTGTCACCTTTTCCTTTGCCGTCAGTGGATGCGCGGCCGGCAATAATGCTACCAACTCGTCGTGATAGACCACGCGCTTCTCGAGACCAGCGGTAAACCCGCGTGCCGTAAAGCAAAAGTCAACCACGCCATCGTGCACCCACTGGGCGTTGCGCGTGTAATCGCCCTGCTTGAGGGTAAAGTGCACGCCCGGATGCAGGGCCCCAAAGTCGCGGATCACGCGCGGCAACACGGTTCGACTCACGTTGGTAAACGTCGCAATGCGAATATCGGTCGACGAAAGCCCCAGCAGCTCCTGGCGCTTGCCCTCGAGCTCGGCCTCGGCAGTCACGATCTGGCGCAGGTACGGCAGATATTGTTTACCGTCGCGCGTAAGCGTAACGCCCTGCTTTCCGCGCTCGATAAGCGTGGTACCCAGCTCGCGCTCGAGCGCTTTGACGGCCTGGCTCACCGCACTTTGCGTATAGCCCAGCTCGTCCGCCGCGCCCTTAAGACTGCCGCGATCGACCACCATACAAACAATCTGATACCGCGATGTCATCGTGCCTCCACATCAATGCAGCCGTAAAACGTTTTGTCAGCGCTTTTCGCGCCTACTTTAGCATTTCTTAATCATACTGAAGATACATTCGCTTTACTACATCCACATCTGGGAGCAGAATCCTTTGTACGAAACCGTTCTGTAACAAAAGGAGTCCCATGGATCGCAAAAAAGCAATCGCGCTCTCATTTTCCGTTCCCGTCGCATGGGGCTTTTCGTACCCTCTCATGAAGATCGGCATGGACAGCATGAACGCCACGAGCATCGTCGCGCTACGCTGCATCATCGCCTTTGTGGTCTGCCTGCTGCTCTTCCACAAGCGCGCGTTCCGCATCAACCGCGACCTTATGGTTCGCGCCGCCATCATCGGCGCCATCATGGCAACCGAGCTCACCTGCATGTGCCTGGGCTCCAGCCTCACCTCTGCCTCCACTGCCGGCTTTTTGCAGAGCCTGACGGTCGTGATCGTGCCGTTTGCCAACGCCGCCCTGCTGCGCCGCGCCCCCGAGCGCAAAGTGCTCATCGGCACCGCCATCGTCACCTGCGGCATGTTGCTGCTCTCGGGCACCGACTTCACCAGCCTGAATCCGGGCGCGCTCATCATGCTGCTCTCCGCTTTTATCTATGCCGGCCACATTATCGTAGCCAAGCGCTTTGTCGAAGAAGTCGATCCGCTTGCTCTGGGCGTTTGGCAGCTGGGCTTTGGCGGCCTGTTCTCGGGCATTGCCGCATGCGTCTTTGGCGGCTTCACGCTTCCCAGCACGCCCAGCGAGATCGTCGTTGTCGTCGCGCTCGCACTCATCTGCTCTGCCTACGGCTTTATCACCCAAACACTCGTGCAGCCCCACGTGCCTGCCGAGACCACCGGCTTCGCCTTCTCGCTCGAGCCGGTCTGCTCCGCCGTCTTTTCGTTCTTCTTGGTTGGCGAGGTCCTGAGCCCCATCGCCTTCTTTGGCGCCGCCCTCATCCTAACCGGCGTCATGGCGGCAACCGTGCAGCTCCCGCGACTTCATGCGCATGCTCACGACCATGCCCGCATGGCAGGAACGCCCGAGCGAGCCTCGTAAGCGCCTCACCTTTTGTAGCCGTGGCATAAAGGTCTCCGGACGCCTTTACAATAGATACCGACAGAGCATCTGACGTAAAGGAGCCCCATGGACGCCGCGACCCGCGACCGCAACATAGCAACTTGGTTGGGCGATGCGCCGCAGCCGGTACGTGACACTACGAACCAGCTGCTCGGGCGCATCGCCCTTTTGCGTGCCGAGCAGACCATCTACCCGGCACAAGACGACATCCTCAATGCCCTCGCCTACACGCCGGCCGACCAGGTCGAGGTTGTCATCTTGGGTCAAGATCCCTATCACGGACCCAACCAGGCAATGGGGCTGTCGTTCTCGGTCCCCGCGACGCAAACCAAATTGCCGCCGAGCCTGCGTAACATCTATAAGGAACTCAAAGCCGATCTGGGTTGCCCCATTCCCGCTACGGGAGACCTAACCCCATGGGCACAGCAGGGCGTCCTGCTTCTCAACACTACGCTCACCGTGCGCGAACACGCCGCGAACTCGCACGCCAAACTGGGCTGGAGCACCCTGACCGACTATGTTATCGAACGCTGCTGCCAGCTGCCCCAACCGGTAGTCTTTTTGGCATGGGGTCGCTTTGCCCAGCAGATGGTCGAAGGCAAGCTCGCCGCTACCGGCGCGGGCAAGGCAACCGGCAAGTTTTGCTTGGCCTCTACACACCCCTCGCCGCTTTCGGCCAACCGTGCCACGGCAGAACTCCCCGCCTTTATGGGGTCGCGTCCCTTCTCAGCAGCTAATCGGCTACTCGAACAGTACGGCTCGACCCCCGTCAACTGGACTTGCATCGGCTAAAAATCGATGCATCAAAAACGCGCCCGACGGCTTTCCATCGGGCGCGTTTCCTATTCGGGCCAAATAAATTGTGTGCGGCCGGCCTCGCCGCCATCGATCAACAGGCTCTGCCCGGTCATAAACCGGTTGGTCACGCCCACAAAGTAAATCCACTCGGCGATCTCTTGGGCGGTAGCCCAGCGTTTAAGCGGCGTGAGCTCCATAATCTGGTTCCACAGGTGCTCGTCTTCCATCACACAACGGTTGAGCGGCGTGATAACGCCACCCGGGTCCACACTGTTGGCGATGGCCTGCGGCGCCAGGCGGTTTGCAAGGTTTTTGGTGTAGGCGATAACGCCGCCCTTGCTGGCAGCATAGGCGGGAAACTCCGATCCCGTATGCCCGCTCGCCGACCCCACATTGACCACGGATTTAATAGCCGGCGTCGGCTTGGCGGCAAGCCCCTCCCCCACAAAGGCGTAGCGCTCGGTCACGTTGATGGTGCCACACAGGTTGGCGGCGATGTCGTCGGCCGAATCCTGCGTACCGGCAACGTTGACGATTACCTGGGGTTCAAGGTCAACTGGAAACGAGTCCGGCTCGCGGACGTCAACGATCAGATGGCGGTAGCGCTCGTGTTCGATCGCCGCCGGCAGCAGATCAAAGCCCACGACCTCGTGGCCCTCGTCCAAAAAGCGCTGCACGCACGCGGCTCCGATACCGCCCGAAGCGCCCGTGATCAAAACCCGCATACTTGCTCCTTAGGCGGTTGCGTGGCGCTCGAGGTACTCGGAGCCCACGTTCTCACGCTCCCAGCCGCGCACGACCTTGTAGCCCACGGGGCTCAGGAAGACCTCGCACAGCAGCTCGGCGACAGCGCCGGTCAGCGAGCACATAAGGACTTGCACCCAGGTCCAACCAAAGAACGTGTGGCTCACCACAATGGCAAAGACCAGGTTGTCGATAAACTGGCCAACACCCGTGGACACATAGGAACGGAAGGCAAAGCTCGCAAAGTTATTCTTCTTGAGCATACGGCCAAGCGACTGGTTGAGCGTGGAGTTAACCACGGCAGAGACGAGCATGGCAAGCGAAGAGCCCAGCACCACGTACCAGGTGCCGCCGATGGTGGCGTTAAGGGCGGTGTTGACCTCGATCATGCCCGTGTCGTAGTAGGCGCCCCACATGCCGGGCGTGAGCGAGCATGCCCAAAAGCACAGGCTCACGGCAAGGTTGACCGCCAGTGCGAGGATAGAGATCTTGATGGATGCCTTGGCGCCAAAGCGCTTACAGATCATGTCCTGGCACAAAAACGAAACCCAGCTCACCACAAAGCCGCAATCGAGTGCCAGATACGGCAGGCTGATAAGCTCTTTGTTGGCCAGCAGGTTCATCATGATGACGCTCACGAAAAACAGCGAAACCGTTGCCGCGGGAATGCTCCGCAACAGGACCTTATAGTCCTCCATGACCTTCTTGATCATTATGTACTCCTTTGGTTTTAGGTTTAACGAGCAGGATATCGGACCCGAACTGCTCGGACGCCTCGGTCTTAAGACGACGGTGGGTATGATAGCCGCTCACACGGCATCAGGCAAGCAACCGGCGCGGCAGCCCCGCAGGGCCACCGCGCCGATGCGCTAAAACGCTACGTTGCCAAACTCCGACAGGATAAGGTCGGGGTTGTGGTCAGTTGCCCAATCCACGTTCCACGGGCTCGTGAACAGCAGCAGCTTACCGCCGCGCATGTCCTCGACACGCAGCGTGTCGCGCGTGAGCGAAAGGCCCGGGATATCGATAGTGTCGGGGTCGTTCTGGATCCAGCGGATGTCCGTATAGGGCAGTGGCTGGCGACGAACCTCAACACGGTACTCGGCCTTGAGGCGGCGCTCGAGCACCTCAAACTGCAGCACGCCGACCACGCCCACGATGACGCTCTCCATGCCGGCACCCAGCTCGCGGAAGATCTGGATGGCACCCTCCTGGGCAAGCTCCTCCATACCCTTGACGAACTGCTTGCGCTTGAGCGTGTCGACCTGCGTAATGCGAGCGAACATCTCGGGGGCAAACGTCGGGATCTGCGGATACTGCACGTGGCGCTTGCCGGAGCACACGGTGTCGCCGATGCTAAAGATACCCGGGTCGAAGAGGCCCACGATATCGCCCGCGTACGCCTCGTCCACGATGGCGCGATCGTCGGCCATCATCGACGTGCCCGTGGCGAGCTTAAGCTTGCGGTTGCCCTGCACGTGAAAGGCATCCATGCCGCGCTCGAACTTACCCGAGCAAATGCGCACAAAGGCGATGCGGTCACGGTGGTTCTTGTCCATGTTGGCCTGAATCTTAAACACAAAGCCGCTAAAGTCGTCGCGGCAAGGATCGACCGGCTCACTGGTGAGCGTATCGGTATAGGCGCGCGGCGTCGGGGCCAGACGCAGGAACTCCTTGAGGAAGGGCTCCACACCAAAGTTGGTGAGCGCCGAGCCAAAGAACGCCGGGCTCAGCTTGCCGCAGGCCACGGCATCCAAGTCGAGCTCGTCGCCGGCGCCATCGAGCAGCTCGATATCGTCCATTAGGTTCTTATGGTTCTCCTCGCCAATGAGCTCATCCATGGCGGGGTCGCCCAGCTCGGCCTCGACCTCGGCGACCTTCTTGGTGGCGTTGGCGTGACCATCGCCCTCAAAGGCGATAACGCGACGGGTCTGACGATCGAACACGCCGCGGAAGTTACGACCGCTGCCGATCGGCCAGTTCATGGGATACGTATTGATACCCAGGACATTCTCGATCTCTTCCATGAGCTCAAACGGGTCGCGAGCCTCGTGGTCGAGCTTGTTCACAAAGGTGAAGATGGGAATGTGGCGCAGCGTACAGACCTTAAAGAGCTTTTTGGTCTGGGCCTCGACGCCCTTGGCGCCGTCGATGACCATGACTGCGGCGTCGGCGGCCATAAGGGTACGGTAGGTATCCTCCGAGAAGTCCTGGTGGCCGGGGGTATCGAGGATGTTGACGCAGGCGCCGTTGTAGGTGAACTGCAGCACCGAGGAGGTAACGGAAATACCGCGCTCCTTCTCGATGTCCATCCAGTCCGAGACGGCATGCTTGGCCGAGCTCTTGCCCTTGACCGAGCCGGCAGTCTGGATGCTGCCGGTATAGAGCAGCAGCTTCTCGGTAAGCGTGGTCTTACCGGCGTCCGGGTGGCTGATGATCGCGAATGTGCGGCGCGACGAGATTTCATCCGACAGGCTTGCCATGCGGATCCTTTCTTGCATTGAGTGCATTACGTCGTTGTAACCGCACTATTGTAGCCGCGAAATCCCGCTCTAGGGCGCCTATCAGGACAAATTCATCAGTTGGGGCCTGGGTAGCCGGGCCAATCGGTATTTGCCTCTTGCAGAACTGTGCATAGTGTGTATATACTGTGCTTACCGGTTATATACACGTGTAGCCCAACAGCTAAGGAGCCGCTGTGGACATCATCCTATCCAATTCGAGCGACAAGCCCATCTACGAGCAGATAACCTCGCAAGTCAAAGCTCAGATCTTATCGGGCACGCTCGTTGCGGGAGCCAAACTCCCCAGCATCCGTGCACTCGCGAGCGATCTTGGCGTGAGCGTCATCACCACCAAGCGCGCCTACGCCGACCTGGAACAGCTCGGGTTTATCTGCACCGTGCAGGGCAAGGGCTGTTTTGTCGCCGAGGGCAACCAGGAGCTCTTGCGCGAAAACCAGCTCTGCCATATCGAAGAGCTGCTTGCGCAAGCGGCGAGCCAAGCCGAAGCCTTGGGCGTCACGCGCGACAAACTGCACGAGATGCTCGACCTGGTAGCCCCCGAAACCATGCAGTAGCCATCTGCAAGAAAGGCTATACCATGCAAAACTTGCTAGAACTCAAAGGTGTCTCACGCCGCGTGAGCGACTGTTTTTCGCTGCGTGATGTCACGCTCGCCGTGGAGCCCGGCCAGATTGTTGGCTTTGTGGGCGCTAACGGTGCCGGCAAGACAACGACCATTCGCGCCGCGCTCGGGCTTATCAAGCTCGATGCCGGCGAGGTGCGCCTGTTTGGGCAGCGCTGTGGCGCCGACGCGCCCGATGAGACACAGCGCTGCCTGCGCTCCCGCGTCGGTCTTGTCCTGGACACATGCCCCTTCCCCTCCACGCTCAAGGTGGGCCAGATCGAGTCGCTCGTAGGCCCGGCGTACCCCACGTGGGACCGCGAAACGTTCGCCGGATTCATCAACCGGTTTGGCCTCGATCCCAAGACAAAAGTCAAGGACCTCTCCCGCGGCATGGGCATGAAACTGCAGCTTGCCTGTGCACTCAGCCACAATGCCAAGCTGCTCGTTTTGGACGAAGCCACCGCGGGCCTCGATCCCATGGCACGCGAGGAACTGCTTGATGAGCTGCTTGCCTTTGTCGCCGACGGCCAGCACAGCGTGCTGCTCTCGAGCCACATTACATCCGACCTCGATCGCGCCGCCGACCGCGTCATCTGCATCGATAACGGCTCGATTATTTTTGACCTACCGCGCGAGGATATTACCGACCGCGCCGGCATCGCCCACTGTACCCAAGCGCAGGCTGCCGAGCTTATGGCTTGCGTCGAAGGCGCCCGTGCCGTTCACCACGTCTACAGCGTGGACGTCCTCGTACCCAACCGTCGCGAAACGCTCGAGGCCTTTCCCGAGATTCCCTGCGATCGGGCAACCATTGATGACTATCTGCGCCTCACGCTGAAAGGGGCTTCGAAATGAAACGCGCCTTTATATCCGAGCTCGCCATCGTTCGCACGCTCGTCCCGAGCATCGCAGGTGTCGGCCTGTTCATCTTCGTCGTGCTGACCGCCGTCAGGGCATCGAATGGTGATTCCGATATGAGCGCCGCCGGCGCCTTCGCGATCAGTGCCATGTCGCCTATCATGGCCATGACGTCGCTGGCCGGGCTCGACAACCAAAACGGATGGGAGCGCTATCGGGCAACGCTGCCCATCTCACGCAAAGACATCGTCAGCGCACGCTACCTGTGCATCACTATTTTCTCGGTCATCATGACGTGCGCGGCCGTGCTGTTGAGTATCGTCGCCATCCCGATCTTAAACAGCGTGGGTATCCCCTCCACGGGAGAGACCGTCTTTGAGACCGCAATCGCCTCGGCAATATCGATGCTTTTCTCCCTCATGGCGGTGTTTTTGGCACTGCCTCTGTTCTTTCGATTTGAACACATGAAGGCGCAACGCCTATCCGTTGGTCTATACGCCCTATACATGTGCCTTATCATGGTCACGCTAAACTCATTCAACCCCATCAGCAACCAGCTCATGTCGATGATTGCCGGGGCGAATCCCGATCCTTCCGTTCTTGGCTTCCTGTGCGCAGGAATTGCCGCGCTGGCAACGGTCGTCCTTGGCGCTGTCAGCTGCGCCATCAGCACCAAGGTCTACCGGGCACGCAACCTATAGGCAAGCGCGGTATCATTGGACATGCGCCATAGATCTGGCGTGGTCTTTTTTGAGGAGGCGCTCAACCCGTGTCGTGGGTCGTCGCAGCATTTGCGTCAGCATTCTTTGCCGGCATCACATCCATCTTGGCCAAATGCGGCATCAAGCAGACCGACTCCGATGTCGCGACGGCCATTCGCACCTGCGTGGTGCTCGTTTTCGCCTGGGCAATGGCGGGCATTTCTGGATCCATTGGAACCATTGGCAGCATCGAACCCAGATCCTGGCTCTTTCTCGTCCTCTCGGGACTCGCTACCGGCGCTTCGTGGATCTGTTACTTTAAGGCGTTGAGCATCGGAGACGTCAATAAGGTCGTACCGGTCGACAAGATGAGCACCGTGCTCGCCGCGCTGATCGCCATCGTGCTTTTTGGCGAGACGAGCAACCTTGCGGTTAAGCTCGTGGGAACCGCCGTCATTACCCTCGGCACGTTTTTAATGACCGAGAAGCAGCAATCCGCCGGGCCCGAGCAGCAGCAAGACCGGACCTGGCTCGCTTACGCCCTCGGCGCCGCCATGTTCGCAGCACTCACCTCCGTCCTCGCTAAGATCGGCATCGAAGGCGTCGAGTCAAACCTGGCCACGGCAATCCGCACCTGCGTGGTACTGGTTATGGCATGGGCAATCGTGGCAGCTAAAGGCAAGATGGGCCAAGCCGTGCACGTAGACCGCTACGAGCTCGTATTTCTCGCGGCATCGGGCATCGCGACCGGAGCATCGTGGCTGCTCTATTACTATGCCATCGCCGCAGGCCAGGTGAGCGTCGTGGTGCAGATCGACAAACTATCGATTGTCGTATCGGTACTATTTGCGCGCTTGGCATTCAACGAAAAACTCTCACGGCGCAGCGCCATCGGTCTCGCCCTCATCGTACTGGGCACCGCCGCGCTCGCAGTTTGGAAGTAGCGCGGCCAGCAGCCGCTACATCCTCACACCTGGCTTAGGATGCCTGTACTGACCGTGGGATGCTGTGCGCTTACCGTGCGAGATGGCAAATTTGGGACAACGGTGCAGGCAACGAAGGCAGGCTGCGCACTCCGGCTTTGTCCAGACGGGAAGGCCGTCGCGCATCTCAATCGCCGCCATGGGGCAGCGCTTGGCACACAGGCCGCAGCCGATGCAGCGATCGGCATCGACGGCAAACTTGCTCGTCTGTTGCATGCGCGGCAGCCCAATTGCGTGATACGCGCACGATGCAAACAGAGGCACGCGATGGCGCATCATGTTACCCGTGCGGCGTGCCCGCACCGCCTCGATCACGGCATCAATCTGCGCCTCGGCAGCTCTATTGATACCCTCAACCTTTTGAGGGTCAGACAGGTCGAAAACAGGCGTCCAGGTATCGGGCATCTTGACGCTCATCGCCGCATCCAACTCGAGCCCACGCTCGTGCAGCAGGTCGCGGGCAAACTTGGCAGATTGGCCGGTCGTCGAACCGTACGTCGAAACATAGAGCGTATAGGGGCGCTCGCCGCCCTTTGCACCGGCAGCAATCGACAGGTCGGCAGTCTTCAAAAACTCGATCATCGGTGTCGGCAGACCCCAGGCATACACCGGAGCAACAAATCCCAGCTGGCAGGGGCCTTCCGTCGCAACAAGGCGAAGGGCTTCGGCATCAAAACGCTCAATCGACACAACCTTGTCGTCTGTCGCCGCCGCAATGCGACGCGCCACATGTTCGCTGTTCCCTGTCGCGCTAAAGTACAGGATCATCTCGTACCTCTGGAATTGACTCGTGAAAAACCGCGCTACTTGCGCAGCGGCTTGGGCAGTGGAATGCCGGCGGCGATGACGGCCGCGATGATCATGCAGACGATACCCTTGAGTGGGAAGCACATGAGCAGCAGGCCCACGACCATGACCGGCTGGCGCATGACGGCGCCCATCGTCGATGCCGTGCAGACGGCGACGCAAAAGACCGGATCTGCGCCGGTGAGGATGGCAAGGCCATAGCCCAGGCTTACGCCCGAGAAGATAACCGGGAAGAAGTGACCGCCGCGCCAACCAAGGTTGATGAGGGCGGGCGTCAGCATGGCCTTGACCAGACCGGTCAAAATAAGCACGCCGGCGGGGATGGTCAGATAGGTTTCCATGAGCACGTCGGCCTGGGTCTCGCCGGCAAACATGGTATAGGGCAGGACCGTGCCACAGATGGCGAGTGCCAGACCGGCCAGCATGGCCTTGACGACAGGACGCTCCCCTATTGCATGGGACAGTGCCTCGCTTGCATGCTCAGAGACAAAGTACAGCCAGCCGCAGACGGTGCCGATCAACGACAGAGGGACGAGCCAGGTAAGCTCTAGGTTGCCCACCTCGGCGGACTCGAACCTGGGCATGCCCATGCCGCCGCCCACAAGCTGTCCAAGCAGCAGGTAGGTGCCCAGACCGCCGGCAATCGCAATACCGTAGACCACCGTCTTTTGCGTCTTGGGCAGCTTGATGGTGATCTCGCCGGACGCGGACTCATCGTCGGCGTCTTCACCCTGGCCGTCGGTGCTACCGGCAAGCGGCGCCACAAAGCCAAAGACGGGCGCGGTAAAGAGCGCCGTCAGGGCAGCCTGGGTGCCCAGCAACGTGAGCTCCCTAAACTCGGCGCCAAAGCGACGCATGCGGTCGCCGACCCAGCTGCACAGACCAGCGATAACGCCGGTCAGGCCGGCCTCCGGTCCAATGCTTCCGCCAAACAGCAGCGGCAGCAATGCCGCGAGCGAAAGCTTGCCCAGGTTGTCGTACGGGTAGCGCCCGTCTTGCTTAACCTTAGCCATCACCTGGTTGAGGTCATCGGTCTTGGTGCCTGTCATCTTTTCGTACAGACCGATTAACAGGCCGCCCAGCAGGCAGACAAAAAACGGGTACGGCAAAAAGCCAAACGGGCCGCTGGCAAGCTCGGGCGAAGAGACGCCCAGCGCGTGCGGAATCTCGGTCCACAGATAGTCGATACCGTGCTCCATCGCAAAAAAGAACAGCCAGACTGCAGCACCCGCGAGTGCACCGGTCACGGCAACGCTGACCAAAAACAGCGCTCGGTTCGTGGGTTTGGCAAGGTTATCCATCGGGTCCTCCCGCGGTCAAAGTCGACATAGATACGTTTTATTGTAGAGCGAGCGTTGCCCGAACGAGGCAACCATCCGCGCTGCAAACGGCACCATTGGGAGCCATAGTGGGGCAGGCTCAAGACTTATCCGTTGATAATCGAGGCAATCTCGGGCAAATCGTCGGCAAAGTAGATGCCGTGCTGGCGCCTTGGGCTCGAAAGCCCTTTATCAATCATGTGCCCGAGCAGCGCCTTGAGGTCGTTGTAGTAACCGTCCAGGTTATACAGAATGCACGGAGCACTCAGGTGCCCCAACGATACCGCGGACATGACCTCGGCAATCTCCTCGAGCGTGCCCGTGCCGCCCGGAAAGGCAATGAACGCATCACCGAGCTCAATCATCTTGGCCTTGCGCTCCGCCATATCGCTCGTCACGATAAGGTCGTCGATACCGTCATGTTGAAACTCGGCCTCGATAAAAAAGCTCGGCTCAACACCCGTCACGTGTCCGCCTGCCTCGAGCACGCTATCGGCGAGCGCGCCCATCAGGCCCGATTTGGACCCGCCGTATACCAGCGCGTGCCCGTTGGCGCCAATCCAGTTGCCCAGCTCCTGCACCGCGGGCAGAAACGCCGGGTCATTGCCGGCACTGGCACCCAGATACACGGTGATATTCATATTTGGCCCCCCTTGTTGTGGCGCACGACGTTCGTCTTAGCGCTGGCGTCGACGATACTCGCGCACGCGACGCGAAAGGTCGGCAAGTTCGTCGCGATCGAGCTCTTCCAAATGCTCCAGATCATCCATAAAGCGCGCCATGGTGTCCTTTTGACGCATCTTGATAAGCGTATTGCAGTAGTTCACCGCCACGCCCGTGAGCATGGCGATGTAGAAGATGCTGATGACGCTCAGAATGACGGTAATGGCGCGGGCAACCGGTGTCTCGGCCGGAATGTCGCCAAAGCCGATCGTCGAGACCGTCTCAAAGCTAAACCACAGGCCATCGCCAAACGTGAGGGTCGTGGGCTCGGACAGCCAAACGGCCGTCGAGCACAGCAGATAGAAGATAAGAAACAGGCCCGTGATGCACGCAAAGCCAGCCTGGCGCAACACGTCGGCAAGCGTCCTCAACTTGTTCATCGCGACCCCTTTTCCCAGACGCCCAATCACGTTCGCTCGGTATTGTCCCACGCCTCCCCCGCAAACGAAACTAGTCATTGGGAACTAGTCATTGGGTGTTCCTATAGTTTTGTCAACCGTCGGGGCTACTCCCGGTAGGGCACCCGGTCGCGCATCACGGCGTATATCGCCCTGAGCCGCTTCCTCGCGACGGCCTTGAGCGCCCGCCCGTGCCCCATGCCCCGCGCCCTG
>DBGAXC010000006.1:0-9646 GCA_048447565.1 Collinsella aerofaciens
TCGCGTATACGGTGAAGGGCTGCTTAAGGGAGCATCATTACCTTCCGGTCGAGACGCCGCTGCTCGAGGACAAGGGTTCGCTCGAGGAGGGCGGCCGCATTGCGGACACGCCGTTTAAGCTCTTTGATGACGACGGCCGCCTGCTGGTGGTCCGTCCCGACAACACGCTGCCGATCGTGCGCCTGGTTTCGACCCGCATGCGTGCGGCCGATCTGCCCCTGCGCCTTCGCTACGAGGCGCCGGTGGTTCGCGAGTGCCAGCGCAATGCCGGGGGCTCGCGTCAGTTTACGCAGCTGGGCTTTGAGCTTATCGGTGCGGGCGATACCGCGGGCGATGTAGAGATTGTTTCGCTGGTGGCCGAGGCCGTGCGTAAGCTGGCGCTTCCCGATGCTCGTATTATCGCAGGTAGCGTGCGTCCTTTTAAGGAGCTGCTCGCGGCGTGCGAGGATCGCGAGCTGGCAGCCGAGGCCCTGCGCTGCGTGCATGCCAACGACTTTGTGGGCCTCGATGCCCGCGTGGCTGCCAGCACCGAGTCTGATGCCGTCAAGGCCGCCATTAGCGAACTGCCGCGCCTGCACGGTGGTGCCGAGGTGCTCGACCGCGTGGACGCGCTGCTGGAGGCCGCCGGTATCGCCGCGCCGCCGACGCGCGAGCTGCGTGCCCTGGTCGAGGGTTTGGCTCCCGAGGACGCCCAGGTGCTGTCGTTCGATTTCTCCATTATGAACTCTTTCGATTACTACACGGGCCTGGTTTTTAAGGCCTATGCCGGCGGCTTGCCCGATCCGGTCGGTTCGGGCGGACGCTACGACTCTATCTTTACCGGCGTATTTGGCGACGGCATCGAGGTGCCGGCGGCGGGCTTCGCCTTTTCGCTCGAGCGCTTGGAGGCCGCTCGTACCTCGGCAGAGGACACCGCTTCCGACGGCGATCACGCCGCGGGCCGTGGCGCCGAGGGTCCGCTGCGCATTGCCGTGCCCAAGGGCTCGCTTAAGGCAGACACGCTCGACGTGCTCGAGGCCGCGGGCCTGGACGTCTCTGAGTTGCGTGACCCCGGCCGTCACCTGATTGTGCGCGGTCGCGACACGCGTGCCGGTGAGGGCACGGTCGGCGATATCGAGTTTGTTATCGTGCGACCCAGCGATGCGCCCGCCTTTGTGGGCTGCGGTGGCGCCGATTGCGGCATCTGCGGCTGGGACTCGCTCATCGAGGCCGACCTCAACCTGCTGCAGCTGGTCGATTTGGGCTACGGCCTGTGCACCTTTATCGAGGCGGAGCCCGCGTGGCGCGCCGGTCAGGCCGAGCGCAACTATGCCCGCCGCGGTTCGCTTCGCGTGGCTACCAAATATCCGCGCATCGCGAGTGCCTGGTATGCCGAGCGCGGTGTGAACGCCGATATCGTTTCGCTGCACGGCAACATCGAGCTGGGCCCCATTGTCGGCATGACCGATCGCATCGTGGATATTACCGCCACGGGTGCCACGCTGCGCGACAACGATTTGGTCATCACCGGCCGCATTATGGACTGCACGGCGCGCTTTTTTGTCAACCCGGGTGCCGCTCGCTTAGATCCGCGCGTACGTAATCTGGCAGATCGCTTGGCGGCGGCCGTTAAGGACAAGCATTTTGAGCCCGTTGCGGGCTCGGCACAATAGCGCGAGCACGCACGGGCGCCCCAACGTCTGGGCTGCGGGCCGATGGGCGCCGCCGCCCGGCCTCTCGTATTTCGAACACAACCTCGACCGATAGGGGATACCGATATGAAGACTATCAAGCTTGCTCCCGGTGAGCGTCTCGTTACCAACCAGCTCAACCGTAAGGGCGTGCTGCCGCAAAACATCGTCGACGCCGCCCGCGATATCGTGGCCAACGTGCGCGCCAACGGCGATGCCGCGGTGCGCGACTACTGTCAGCGTTTTGACGGTGTTGAGCTGCAGAGCTTCCGTCTGCCGCAAGAGCAGATCGATGCTGCGCTCGAGGGCCTCGACCCGGCCTTTGTCGCGGCGCTCGAGAAGGCTGCGCGCCAGATTCGCGAGTTCCACCAGCGCGAGGTCGAGCAGAGCTGGTTTACCACGCGTGCAGATGGCACCATGCTCGGCGTTAAGGTGACCCCGCTTGCGGCGGCCGGCATCTACGTGCCGGGCGGGCGCGCGCAGTATCCCTCCACGGTGCTCATGAATGCCATTCCCGCCAAAGTGGCCGGCGTTGAGCGCGTGGTCATGGTGACCCCGCCGCAAAAAGATGGCCTGATCAGCCCCTACACGCTCGCCGCGGCAAAGCTCGGCGGCGTGGACGAAATCTATATGGTGGGCGGCGCTCAGGCCGTGGCCGCGCTGGCATACGGTACCGAGACCATTCCTCGCGTCGACAAAATCACCGGTCCGGGCAACGCCTTTGTTGCCGCGGCCAAGCAGATTGTCTCGGGCGACGTGGGCATCGACATGGTCGCCGGCCCCTCCGAGGTCTGCGTGCTGGCAGATGCCACGGCCAAGCCCATGGTGGTTGCGGCCGACCTGATGGCCCAGGCCGAGCACGATCCGCTAGCAGCCTGCTATCTGGTGACCTGCGACGAGCAGTTTGCGCGCGAGGTCGAGGCGGGTATCGACATTTTGGTGGCACAGTCCCCGCGTGCCGAGATCACGCGCGCCTCGCTCGACAACGAGGGCACCATCGTGGTGGCCGCCGATATGGCTGCTGCCGTCGAGGCGGTGAACACCGTGGCGCCCGAGCACCTGGAGCTGCACTGCAAGGATGCGATGGGCCTGCTCGGCGGCATTCACAACGCCGGCGCCATCTTTGTGGGCGCTTGGAGCTCCGAGCCGCTTGGCGATTATGTTGCCGGCCCCAACCACACGCTGCCGACCGGCGGCACGGCCATGTTCTCCAACCCGCTTTCGGTCGAAGAATTCGTCAAGCGCTCAAGTGTCATTTGCTATACGCCCGAGGGCCTGCTCTCGGACGCTCCCGCGACGCAGCGTTTGGCCGAGGCCGAGGGCCTGTGGGCGCACGCGCTTTCCGCCGCGCTGCGTCGCCGTGTGCTGGAGCAGGGCGAGGGTGCCGTGAGTGCTGAGTCTCTGGCCGCGGCCGACCTGACCAAGGTCGCCTGGCCGGGCGACGCCGTGGCTACGGTCGCCGAGGGTGTGGACCTAGCGGCTGCAAGCGCGGATGGCACTGGCGCGACCGGCGAGGAGGCCTAATATGGCCGAGCTGACGTCTCGCATGAAGGAGCTCGTCCAGCCCTACTTGGCTGGCATTGAGCCCTACAATCCCAACTTTACGCCCACGCGCATCAACCTTTCGGCCAATGAGAACACCTATCCCGTGCCGGCTGGCGTGCGCGAGGCGGTCGACGCCGCCCTGGCTGCCACGCCGCTCAACCGCTACCCCGACCCCATGTCCAACGATCTGCGCGACGAGCTTGCTGCCTGGCATGGTGTGGCGCGCGAGAATGTCTGCGTGGGCAACGGCGGCGACGAGCTGCTCTATAACTGCCTGCTGGCGTTTGGCGGAGCGGGGCGGACCCTGCTCAACTGCCCACCGTGTTTTAGCGAGTATGCGTTCTTTGCGTTGCTCTGTCAGACCGAGGTGCGCGACGTGTGGCGCGACCCGGCGACCTTTGAGCTCGACCAGGCTGCCGTGCTCGCGGCGGCGCCCGAGTGCAACTTGGCCATTGTGACCTCGCCCAATAACCCCACGGGTGACGTGGCACCGCTCGACTTTGTCGCGGCCCTGTGCGATGCGTGCCCCGGCGTGGTGATGGTCGACGAGGCCTACGTTGAGTTTGCCGATGATTCGTTTGGCGCGGCCACCACAGCGCAGGGACTTATCGCCGAGCATCCCAACCTGGTGATCCTGCATACGCTGTCCAAGGCGTTTGGCGCCGCCGGCACGCGTCTGGGCTATGTGATTGCGGCGCCCGAGGTCATCGACGTGTTCGCGGCGGTTCGCCAGATCTATTCGGTCAACGTGCTGAGCCAGGCGGCGGCGCTTGCCTGCGTGCGCGCCCGCGATGCGTATGCGCCCGTGGTGGCACAGGTCGCATCCGAGCGCGAGCGCGAACTGTGTGCCCTGCGCGCAATGGCTGGCGGGGGTCTGCCCGTGGAGGCATGGCCGAGTGCGGCGAACTTTGTGCTCGTGCGCACGCCGCATGCTACGCGCGTGCGTGAGCGCCTGCGCGACGAGTATTCGATTTTGGTGCGCGACTTTAGCTACGCGCCGGGGCTTGCGGACTGTCTGCGCATTACCGTGGGCACCCCGCAGGAAAACGATGAGATGCTGGCTGCGTTTGCCGCGCTGGTGAGGGAGGAGATGTAGATGAGCCGTTATGCCGAGGTGACCCGCAAGACGGGGGAGACCGACATTGTTGTCAAACTCGACCTGGACGGATGCGGCGTGTGCGATATCTCGACCGGCGTGCCGTTTTTCGACCACATGCTCAACGCCTTTGGCCGCCATGGCCTGTTTGATTTGACGGTGCATGCAGTAGGCGACGTGGAGGTCGACGCGCACCATACCGTCGAGGACACGGGCATTGTGCTGGGTGAGGCGTTTTGCCAAGCGCTGGGCGACAAGGCGGGTATTACGCGCTTTGCAGACGCGGCGATTGCCATGGACGAGACGCTCGTGATGGCCGCCGTGGACATTTCGGGTCGCGGCCAGGCCTACTGCGAGCTGCCCGTGCCGACCGAACGTGTGGGCAGCTTCGATACCGAGCTGGCCGTCGAGTTCTTCTATGCCTTTGCGCGCGATGCCAAGCTCACGCTGCACGTGCGCGAGCTCGCAGGCGGCAACTCGCATCACATTATCGAGGCCGCCTTTAAGGCCGTGGGCCGCACGATGCGCCACGCCTGCGAGCTCGATCCCCGCGTGCAGGGCATCCCCAGCACCAAGGGCTCGCTGTAGCCTGCCAAAAAGGGACAGGTTTATTTTGGCAGGTTTTATCTGCGGAAATGCTGTCTCATACGGTGGGTGAACGTTTAACCGACCAAAATAAACCTGTCCCTTTTTGGCAGGTTTTGAATGGGAAAAAGGAGGGTCGCGTGGGCGAACCGAAGATCGTGGTGGTCGACTACCACAAGGGAAACTTGTCGAGCGTCGTGCGCGGGCTTGTGCGCGCCGGTGCCGCCGCCTGCACGTCGGACGATCCGGAGCAGATCCGCCGCGCCGACGGCCTGGTCATCCCGGGCGTGGGTGCGTTCTATGACGCGATCGCCTTTATGCGCCAGAGTGGCGAGGAGGCGGCCGTGTTCGACGCCGTCGCCGCCGGAACCCCGCTGTTCGGCATCTGCCTGGGCCTTCAGCTATTTTTTGAGCGCGGCAACGAGGGCGTGCCTGCGGACGAGGGCGCGGTCGCCGACGGCAGCGCCCCCGAGCAGGCTGGCGGTCCCTGGGTCGATGGCCTGGGCATTATGCGCGGTTCGTGCACGCGCTTGGAGTCGAGCCGCCTGAAGGTGCCGCACGTGGGCTGGGACCAGGTGCACATGACGCCCGCCGGTGCGGCCGATCCGCTGCTTGCCGGTTTTGCCGAGGGTGCCAACATGTACTTCACCCACAGCTACGCGGTGGCTGACGACGCCGATGCCGCCGATGTGCTGGCGCGCACACACTATACGCGGAGCTTCCCGTGCATCGTGCGCCATGGCAACGTGTGGGGCTGCCAGTTCCATCCCGAGAAATCCTCCGCGCTGGGTCAGCGCATCCTTAAGAACTTTGTGAGCATCGTCGAGGAGGTTGGCCGATGATCCTGTTTCCCGCAATCGATCTGATCGGCGGCAAGGTCGTGCGCCTGGAGCGCGGTGACCGCAGCCGCTGCAAGGTATATTCCGACGACCCCGTGGCCGTTGCCCGCTCGTTTGCCGAGCAGGGCGCGAGCTGGGTGCACGTCGTCGACCTGTCCGCTGCCTTTGGCGAGGACGAGGGCGCACGCGCTGCCAACTCGGCGGCGATTAAGGCCATCTGCGGCGTCGACGGTCTGTCCGTGGACGTGGGCGGCGGCGTCCGCTCGCTTGCGCGCATCGACGAGTTGGCAGGCTACGGCGCATGCCGTATCGCGCTGGGCACCGTGCTGGTGACCGAGCCGGGTTTTGCCGAAGTGGCAGCCCAAGGCTTTGGCGAGTTGCTGGTGGCAGACATCGCCGCGCGCGACGGTCAGGTCAAGGTGAACGGCTGGCGCGACGGCGCAGGTGTGGCGCTCGACGATGCCGTGGCGCAGCTTTCCGAGCTGGGCTTTAAGCATCTGGTGTATACCGACATCGCGCGCGATGGCATGCAGACGGGTATCGATGTGGCGGCGTATCGCCATGTGGCCGAGGTCGCGGGCTTTCCCGTCGTGGCTTCGGGCGGCATCTCGACGCTCGACGACATCCGCGCACTGGCCGCGGTGGGTGAGGGCGCGATTGAAGGCGCCATTACCGGCCGTGCGCTCTACGAGGGCAACTTTACGCTGGCCCAGGCGTTGGCCGCCGCCCGAGGGGAGGAGTAGCCCATGCTTACCAAGCGCGTAATTCCCTGTCTGGACGTCAAGGACGGCCGCGTGGTCAAGGGAGTTAACTTTGTGAGCTTGCGCGATGCGGGCGATCCGGTGGAACTGGCCCGCGCCTACGACCGCGAGGGTGCAGACGAGGTCGTATTTTTGGACATTACCGCGACGAGCGACAACCGCGCGACGACCATCGAGATGGCGGCACATGCGGCCGAGGAGCTCGCCATTCCCTATACCGTGGGCGGCGGCTTTCGCGACCTGGCGGGCATGCGCACCATGGTTGCCGCCGGTGCCGACAAGGTGTCGCTCAACTCGGCGGCCGTGCGCGATCCGTCGCTGATTAGCCAGGCTGCCGCGGCGTTTGGCAGCCAGGCCGTGGTCGTGGCGATTGATGCCAAGCGCGTCGGCTTGCCCGGCGCATCCGGTGCCGACAAGTGGGAGGTCTTTACCGCAGGAGGTCGCAACGCCACGGGCATCGACGCGGTGGCGTGGGCCGAGGAGGCGGCTCGTCGCGGCGCCGGCGAGATCTTGCTCACCAGCATGGACCGCGACGGCACCAAGGCCGGCTTTGATTTGGCGCTCACCCGCGCCGTGGCCCGCGCGGTGCCAATCCCCGTCATCGCGAGCGGCGGCGTGGGCACGCTCGAGCATTTTGCCGAGGGCGTGATCGAGGGTGAGGCCGACGCCGTGCTGGCGGCGAGCGTCTTTCACTTTGGAACCTTCAGCATTCGCCAGGTGAAGGAGTATATGGCCTCTCAAGGCATCCCTGTCAGGTTGGACTTCTAGCGCTGCGGCTTGCCCAGGCACCGCATCTTGCCGCTCAAACCGTCGCTCGCGTACCAAAGTACGCGTCGTCGGGCTTGTCGCTCGGAATCTCGGGCACCTGGACAACCCTCGCCGACCTGCGAAGTTTGAATTTGGGGAGAGAAATGGAAGAGATAACCGATCCTTCAAAGCTTGCGTACGACGCCCGCGGGCTGATTCCTTGTGTGGTTCAGCAGTATGACACCGGCGAGGTGCTTATGGTTGCCTGGATGAACGAGGAGTCGGTGGGGCTGACGCTCAAGACCGGCACCACGTGGTTTTGGAGCCGCAGTCGCCAGGAGCTCTGGAACAAGGGCGCGACGAGCGGCAACATGCAGGAGGTTCGCGAACTCTGGGCCGACTGCGATAGCGACACGCTGCTGGTCAAGGTCGACTCGCCGGGTCCGGCCTGCCATACCGGCAACCGTACCTGCTTCTTTAAGAAACTCGCGTAGGGAGGGCGCTCGACCAGGCGCTTGGCCGACCAGAAAGGATTGAACCATGGGTGTGCGTACCGCAAATGTTCAGGATGGAAATATCGGCGAGACGCTAACGGGGCTGGCCGAGGTGATTCACGGTCGTCGCGATGCGTCGCCGCAGGAAAGCTATACCGCTCAACTGCTGACTGACGTCGAGGACGAGCTGCTCAAGAAGCTTGCCGAGGAGGCGAGTGAGGTGATCATGGCCTGCAAGGATAACGACCACGATCACATTCGCTACGAGGCTGGCGACCTGGTCTACCACCTGCTCGTGACGCTTGAGCGCTACGGCATTACCCTCGACGAGCTGGCCGGCGAACTCAACGCCCGCCGCCACTAGTCGTTAAAGAACGTCCCCGATGACCATAGAAGTTGCGGTGGAACAGTTCTTGTTTGACGGTCTTAGGGCTATAAATAGGAGCTATTTCACCGCAACTTATGAAGGGATGGCTAGGCGAGGGGCGTGGACTCCCATTCGCCGGTGGGGTGGGGCATGTCGAAGGTTCGGTAGCCGCAGTCGTAGGCATGGGCTTGGGCCTCGCGGATATTCCAGCAAATATCACAGGCGCGGTGCGCATCCGAGCCAAAGGTAATGGGCGCCTCAGCATGGGCAAAGCAGCGCAAAAGGCCGGTCGCGGGATAGTAGTCGTCGAGCCCCTTGCGCGGTGCGGCGGTCGAGACCTCAACGCGGCGGCCCGTATCGTGCGCACACTCGGCCATCTGCCGCCAAAACGGCGCGGGGTCAAAGTCGGGCGCAAAGCCTTCCTTCGAAAAGCGCATGACCAGGTCGGGGTGAGCCATCACATCAAAGTTGAGCGAGCTTTCGCAGGCGCGGCACCAGTCATCGACATAGCGCTCCCACACGCCGCGCACGCCTAAGTTTTCCCAAACGTGCAGGTTGGTGTCGTCGTCGATCCAGCCGCAGCGTGAGTCGGGCGTATCGGGGCGTGCGACGCCCTCTGTCCCCGTCGTGCCCGCGGCGCCTGCCATGATATTGCCCGGGCTACCAATCCAATGCACGCTGCCCAGGCGTACGACGGCGCCCCGGGACCAGTGCTCAACCAAAGGCTCGCAGCCTTCGTACCAATCGCACTCAAAGCCATAGACAAGCTCGAGCTCCGGCGCAATCTGCGCGGCAAGCTTGCGGGCATCCTCAAAAGCCAGACGATGCGCCGGCAGGTCGCCCTCGACAACCTGCACCTCGCAGGTGGCATCCATGCTGGCAGGCAGGGTAAGGTGATCGGCCGAGACCATGGTGCGGCAACCGGCCGCAGCAGCGGCGCGGACGTTGTCTTCAAACGAGGCGTGTCCGTCCGAAAACGAGGTGTGAGTATGGCAATCGACCAGCGGGCAAGCAGGCATGGCGGCTCCTTTACGTCAAGCGAATCTGCTCCATTGTAACGGCGCGGCCCCCAGTGCGATGAACGCGCCGGGGGCCGAAATCGACTGGAAAGGACGGGCGGCGCATAAGGGCGGGCTCGCGACATCGGCCTTGCTTCGAATCATGTACCTCAGCCTCCAAAACCGACAAAAAATGACATGTTTGGAGGCTGATGTACATGTTTGGCTGAGGCGGTGGAGTGTCGGTTCTTGCAGACAAGGAAAATCGCGCTCATCGCGCGCCGCCACACTTGCGCCGCTCGCGATGTGCTAGCGTTTGGGTGTATAAAACGAGCCCGTGCGGAAAGGAGCCGGACCGTATGCAACGTGGAACTACATCTCCGCTGTCCTGCGAGACCGATGTGCCCGAAACCATCGTCAAGCTGGAGTGCGACATCGACGACGCGTCGCCCGAGGTGCTCGCCTACGCCGCCGACCGCCTGCGCGAGGCCGGCGCGCGCGAGGTGCACTGGCTGCCCCTCTATTGCAAGAAAGGCCGCCCTGG
>DBGAXC010000007.1:0-28899 GCA_048447565.1 Collinsella aerofaciens
ACTTTCACCAACTGCGCTAACGGAACTATGCTCCGATCGGGTATCCGACCCGGGAGGAGCGGGATATGGAGCGAAACGTAATGGGAGAGCTGAACGTCTACAGGGGGTCCGGCGCGAAGCCGAACTTCAGCGAGATCGCGAGGAGGCACGGCATGGACCGGCACACGGTCGCCAAGTACTGGCGGGAGGGCGAGTCCGCCGCCGACGGGAGGTCCGCGAGGGGCAGCGCCTTCGACCCGCTCGAGGAGGTGATCCGCGCGAAGGCCCAGCTGCCCGGGATGACCAAGATGGCAGTCTACGCGTTCCTGCGCGAGGGCCGCGGGGAGGGGCTGCCCGGGTACGGCGCCTTCACCGCGTGGTGCCGGGCCCGCGACGTGCCCTTCGGGGGCGCGGGCGGCCGCGAGCCGCACCCGCGGTTCGAGACGCCCCCGGGCAGGCAGCTGCAGTTCGACTGGAAGGAGGGCATGAGGCTCGTCGACTCGGAGGGCGAGGTCTTCGAGTTCAGCGTGTTCACCGCGACGCTCGGCTACTCCCGGAAGCACCGCTTCATACCGGTCAGGAGCCGCACGCTCGACGACCTGCTGTCCTGCCTGCTCGCCACCTTCACCCGCCTCGGCGGCGTCCCGGAGGAGTGCATCACGGACAACATGTCGTGCCTGGTGACCGTCTCTGGCCGCAGGAGGACCAGGCAGGAGAGGGCGTGGCGGTTCGCGCGGGAGGCCGGCTTCGAGCTAAGGCTCTGCGCGCCGCGCTCGCCGCAGACCAAGGGCAAGGACGAGTCGGCCAACCGCTTCCTGAACCGCCTGCTCGCCTACGGCGGCGAGTTCACCGGGTGGGGCGGCCTCGCCGAGGCGGTGGCCCGGGTCGAGGCCCAGGCAAACTCGGAGCCGAACCGCACCACCGGCCTGCCGCCCGACGCGCTGTTCATGCGGGAGAAGGAGAGCCTGCGGCCCATCGGGAACCTCCGGCTCCTCGAGTCGATGGTGGGCGACGTGAGCGTCCAGACCGTCCCGCCGACCATGCTCGTCAGGGCCGCCGGCAGGGAGTGGTCCGTGCCCAGGCGCTGCATCGGCCGGCGCGTGAGCGTCATAGCGATGCCCGGCGGCCAGGTCGTGGTGAGGATGGCCGGCGAGGAGGTCGCCGTCCACGACGCCGCGTCCGGGCCGTCGAGGCCAATCAACTACGACCCCGACCACTATGGGCAGGCCCTCGAGGGGAAGCGGGGCCTGGCCGACGCGGACATCGCCGAGGCCGCGCGCGCCAACCTCGCGCTGCTCGACTCGCTCGGAGGGGCGTGATGGGCGCCGTCGCGGAGGGCAGCCCCTCGATCAGGGCGCAGGCGAACCTCTCCGCGCTCGGGCTGCACGAGATGGCGGCGTCCCTGCCCGACTACGTGAGGATGGTCGCCGCGGGCGAGCGGGGCTTCGCCTCCGCCCTCGAGGAGATGACGCGCGTCGAGGTCGCCGCCCGGGAGGTCAGGATCACCAACCAGCGCATACGGTCGTCGGGGTTCCCCTACGTCAAGGGGCTGGCGGACTTCGACTGGGACTTCCAGCCGTCGGTCCCGCGCGCCGAGATCGAGGAGCTCGCGACCCTGAGGTTCGTCGAGCGGGCCGAGAACGTCCTGTTCGTGGGGAGCCCCGGCGTGGGCAAGACGCACCTCGCCGTCGCGCTTGGCATCGAGGCGGTCAAGGCGGGGCGCGAGGTCAGGTTCGTGGACTGCGCCCGGCTCGTCGAGGACCTCGAGGACGCCTCGTCGCGCGGCATCCTCAAGAAGAGGCTCAAGTACTACGCCCACTCGAGGCTGCTGATCATCGACGAGCTCGGCTACCTCGACGTCGGCAGCGCGGGCGCGGACCTGCTGTTCCAGCTGATATCGACGCGCTACGAGCAGCGCTCGACGATCATCACCACCAACGTGGGGATCAGCGGCTGGGGCAGGGTGTTCGGGGACGACGTGGCGGCGAGCGCGATCGCGGACAGGGTGTGCCACCACTGCCACCTGGTCAAGATAACCGGCAGGTCCTACAGGCTGAAGGACCTGCCGAGGGACGGTCCCGTCGAGCCGTGACCGGAATCGGTGAAAATACGTTAGCGCAACCGGTGAAACCGCCTTTGCGCGAACGGCGCGCCTGTTTAGCGAAACTGGTGAAAAATAGATTGACGCTAACACGGTTCGCACAGGCGGGCGGGGTTGCCCTCCGCAGCGCTGGCGTTCGCGAGGTTGAGGGCGAGCCCCGACGTTGAGCGGAGCTCGTAGTAGTCGCCGCAGTCCGACAGCCCCCATAGCTGCGAGGCCGAGCCGTCCGGCGCGGCTAGGGCCGCGGAGCGCCCGCTTTCGGCGAGGGCGAGGCCCCGGGAGAGGACGCTGTAGCGCCCGGTGGCGCCGTCGCGCTCGAGGGCCAGGGAGCCGGCCGAGGCCGACAGCGTGCAGCCGGACTCGGTTCTGTTGACCTTTCGCATGGATTAATATGACAGCGTCCACGCCTGCGCCGCGCTGCCGTTGGCCTCGTGGAGCCACACGAGGTTGCCCTCGGCCTTGGAGGCGTAGTGGTCGTCGAGCGCCAGGCCCGTCGACGACGTCACCGTGTAGCCGCGCGCGCACGGCGACACGCGCTACAGCTGGGAGGCCGACCCGTCCGGGTCGGCGAGCACGGCGGCGCTGCCGGACTCGGTGAGCAGCCTGCCGCCCGACGATATGCGGTAGAGCCCCGTCGCGGGGTCGCGCTCGAAGGCGAGCGCCGCGGCCCCCCTCGAGAGCGAGCAGCCGGAGGCGGAGGCGGACACGGCCATGCGCCCGTCAAGCGAGGTTGCCAGGCGGTAGGCCCCGTCGTCGATAACTTTTTCCAAAGCTGTCTTTTGGTATTCAGCTTTCAGGTCGTACCTAGCGCTCCATTTGCTGTTCGATTCTTTAGTGACGTTCGAAGTGGCGTTTAGTTCAACTTTGACGCCACCAGTTTCCCACTCCCTCTGATTCATCGCATGTGCAACGATCCCATTCTGAATTCCCGAGATGCTCGGCGGGAAGGACTGGTTGTCGGCATCAATGGAAAAGCTCTCTTCCTTGGCATTCAGGTGCTCCTGAATGCGATCGGCGTATTTCTCTGCCCATTCGTCTGCCTTGCCGTTTCGCACAAAGTAATTGTTGGACAGGTCGGTTGAGCGGTAGGCATAGCTGCCCTTTTGGTAGTTTGCCGTGTGGTCGGAGTGGGCGATCGCCATGAGCTCGTCGGTCAGGCCAAAGTACAGATGGCGCTGGTCCAGGTCTCCGTACCAATTGTCGTTGGTGTCGTCCCAGGTCAGGTCCATCTGGCACCATTTGCCGTCGATCTTTACGGCGTTCCAGGTGTGGCCGTTGCCGGTGATGCGGCCGTTGGCGATGCCCGCGGCGTCAAGGAGCTTGGAGTAGATGCGCTGGTAGCTCTCGCAGGTGCCCTGGTGGCGCGTGAGGCCGCTTTCGGCTGAGCACCAGTTGAGGTTGTGGTCATACTCCAGCTGGTCGAGCGTCCAGTCGTGGAGCCACAGCGCCATGTCGTATTCCGAGCCGTTTGTCTGTTGCCTGCACAGGTCCACGGCGTCGTTGACGATCTGCGTGACGCTTGGGCGGGCGGCGTCGTTTACGGTCACTTCCGCCGTGGTGCGCAGGTAGTAGATCCCCTTGTCGTTTTGGGGGTCGTTTCTGTCTTTGTCCATAAAGTAGAAATAGATGCGGTACGTGCCCGGTGCCGTGAAGTCGAAGGTAAAGTCGTGGCCCGCGGTGCCCAGGCTGTAGTAGCTGGCCCATGCCGGGCGCGACGGGTCGCAGACGCTTTCATGGCTGCCGCCGTCCCAATAGGTGGGCACGTCCATGCGCGCCTTTGCCTGGGACGAGCCGTTGGCCTGGGTTACGTGGAAGGTCGTCGCGGCGCCCGCGGGGGCGTCGTTCCACGAGACGGTGAAGGTGACGCCGTTTTGGGTTGCCGTGGCGGAGTGGGCGTAGGTGTTTTGTGCCGTGGCGGAGATTGCGGCGGGCGTGGGGTTGGTCTGGGCGCGGAGGGATGGGGTAGGGGTGGTGGTTGCGGCGGTGGTGCCGTCGGCGCTTTCCGTGTTGGCTGCGCTGGTGCCGGTGGATGTTGCGGTGCTGTCCTCTGCGGTATCTGCTGTCGCATTTGTGTTGGCGCCGTCTTCAGCCTTGCCTGCGTCGCTGCTCGTGGCGTCGGCTTGCGCCTGCTGCACTGCGGCTGCCTGAGGCTGGATGGCTTCCGCGACGGCTGCCATGGGCATCGTCGCGCCAACCATGGACGTGCACGCGATCGCGCAGAGCAGGTAGTAAAGGGGTCGTTTCATAGCGGAGCCTCTCGGTGAGCAGCCAATAGGGTCCGAAGGCAGCTCCAGGCCAGCACTCCGCACATATTTTGTTGGGGATTATTTTAC
This sequence comes from Collinsella aerofaciens, assembly GCA_048447565.1. Classification (GTDB taxonomy): domain Bacteria; phylum Actinomycetota; class Coriobacteriia; order Coriobacteriales; family Coriobacteriaceae; genus Collinsella; species Collinsella aerofaciens_CE. Next base: position 4,414 of record DBGAXC010000007.1, read on the forward strand.
GGGAATACCAGTCATCATCAGGGAACTTTCTGGGGAAGGTTGGTTGATCCGGGGCGCGTAAAGCAACAGTTTCAAATATTGTTGCTTCCTGTTCAATTCTGTCTATCTACAATTAATCGCAAGCGTATGACTTGAGGAGATTGTTTACAGGTGGAATCGGTCACTATTCTTTGGATTGCCTTTTATGTCTTTATCGGTTTGTTGAGCGTTCAGCTTGTCCGCTTTGCTGGGCCCTTAGCGATTGGAGGGCAATACACCGTTGAAGAACTGTATCCCTCCGATGAGTCGGGCAGGCTGAATGTCGCCTACCGAATTCTCGCTCCAACAATTTGTTGCCAGCTTCCGGTGTTTATTATTGCTGCGATTTGCGATGCGTTTTCAGTTCCAGGTCCTTCGCTACGATACATGCCTACCCTTTTCTATTGGTTGTTTCTTGGGGTAATCAAGCATGCAAGGGGTAAATTGCGGTACCGGACTCTTCCCTTCTCATTCGAGGCGTTCATGTCTCTTTTGCTGTCCGTCGCATTCGATCACTTTGTTATCGATGGCTATCTCGGAGGCCAGGGGGTAGATGTGCTTGATACTTCGAGTATTGCCTTTGAGTTTGAGCTGGCATTATTTGGTGTTGTGACCTTTTGGATTTCAACCTTTTTTAAGCGTTATCAAATTAAGTGTAGCCGTGTGTACTCAAATGCCGCTCCATCATATGTCGTTCCTTCGGACTCCGTATTTGGTTACTCTTCAATCGATACGGGTGAGGCCAGGCTCTTCTCATACGAGCGCGAATATGGCGATCTCTTACCTCAGCGATTTTCAAGCGATCTTCTGTTGAGAAGTGTTTTCTTTGCAATTATGGCGATTGAGGACGGGAATCGGCCAGAGTTTATCCGAACGATCGAGCGCATGGCAGCTCATTTCCATTTGGCAAAAACCACTGGAATAATGCAGCAGACGAGCAATGCTCCTTTGTCTGATATGGATAGCGTTAAACTCGCAATTCCCTATATTGAGCGCATGTGGGACCAGTTTCTTGTTGAATTCGCTCGTTCTACCGAAGGGGCAGGGGGAGACGCCCTACGAATCTTCAAGTGTTACTACACCTACGATTACTGTATGTTGTCGCGGACTATCCGCAATCATTTTGCGCCGTTTTACGGGGACTATTGTGGAACGAGATTACTTAATGCTAATCGCGTATTTTGCGATGTTCTTGAATTTGAGGAAAGGCAGCGCTACGGATTGCTTCCAAAGACGGTTTCTGCGACTGGATCGATATGCGCCACTGAGCTTGGATGGCTTTCTGGGGAGTACTGTTATTGGGCCGATTACAATACGGTTGTATCCTGCCTGAATGAAAATGATGCCAATGGCGTTAAACTGGTCAGCAAAAATGATGTGAATAAAACCCAGATAACCGAGACGACCTTAAGGCTTAAGGAGCAAGGTGTTTCCGTTCTTGAGGTCAAGTATGTGCCCGACGCTTCGGCGACCATCGTGTGCAACGGCGATGCCTCTAAGATTTCGAGTACTGCCTGTTGTGACTGGATGGTTGTTGGCTAGGTGAATCATCTTCGCCTTTCTGTATATTGATGGTGCATTCTCGTGTACAGGCGCGAAAATGCGCCGCATCAGTTTCAACGCGAAGAGTATTTGCTGCTTGATTAACATGTTTGGATGCGTAATTATTGCCACTTAGGTTACTATCCTGTTAGTGATACAGTCATCGTTGACTCTAAGCGAGGCGATGACAAAGGAGGGTCGTTGTTCGGTTGTTGCCGGCAACGGCTCTTTGATTTTAGGAGTTACTTTGCGATGGAATTTTAGACTTTCGTTCAACTTATCAAACTCCTAGAGAGTCATGGCGTTCTAACCGATGTCGCTGCGCTAGATTGCCTGAGACGCGAAATGAATATTTGCTGGTCGGAGCACTGCTGAATATTGGGTCACCTGTGCGGTTCGAATTTTCAATTGTCGAGCAGCTTTTGTTTCCGATGAAGTCTTACAATTCTAGCAAAAACCAAACACATGTTCTATACTTATGGTAGTAGACTTGTTTGGAGGCGTTAGATGGAAGTCGGAAGAGATGGCATTGTAGACAGCGTTGTACGTCTGATAAATGGCGTTGGCCGTAGCCCCTATCTATTCGTTGGCTCGGGGTTTTCCCGTAGATATATGGGGACCGACGATTGGGACGGCTTGTTAAGGCACCTCTGCTCCCGTCTTTCTGATGATCCTTTTCGACTCGATTCCTACCTTGCTCGCTGTCCAGATAATCCTGATTATGGTGCTTTGCCCTCTGCCGCGACGATGCTTGATAAGGATATGCGCATAGCTGTTCTTGAGGACCCTCGCTTCGCTTCTTTTAGAGACGATCATGCAGAGGACATTCGTCAGCGCAAATCTGTTTTAAAGATTATGGCGGCCGAGAGGTTATCCTCGTTCAAACCTGACCATATGACGCATGAACTTGATATCTTGAGAGAGGTCGGCAGGCGGCGTATTTCTGGAGTCATTACAACCAACTATGACTGTCTACTGGAGTCGCTGTTTCCCGAGTTTAAAGTTTTTGTAGGCCAGGACGATCTTGTCTTTCACAGAACTTTTGAAATGGGTGAAATCTATAAGATCCACGGGTCTATGGATAATCCTGAATCTATGGTTCTTGAGGAGGCAGATTACGCAAAACTCGCCGAAACCCAGGATTACTTGGCAGCCAAGTTGCTAACTATTTTTATGGAATACCCAATTATTTTTATCGGCTATTCCCTTAACGACCCCGATATCCAAGCTATCCTCATGTCGATTTCGCGCTGCCTCGGTTCAAATAATCTTGTATTGCTCAAAGAACGTTTTATTTTCCTAACTAGGGGCGAAAACGCAACCTCGACACATTCGATTACATTTCCGGGTATTGGCGAGATAAGCATGACCGCGATTAGGACGAATGATTTTGGCGCAGTGTATGAAGCAATTGGACATTCCAAATGCTCCTTCTCGCCCAGGATCATTCGTGAGTTGCGCAGGAGTATCTACGCCCTTGCAGATAAGGGCGAGCCAAATGATTCTCTGGTAGTCGAAGCGAGTTTTAGCGACCTCGAGAGACTTCCGGAGGGACAGCATCTTGTGCTGGGCATCGGTGTCGCAAATGCATCTTTGGGCCACGGTCATATGGTCAAAGCCGAGCTTTTATATCGCGATGTCGTGTTTGATGATGAACATGTCGCTCCCAAACTTGCCGTCGAGGAATATCTTCCTGCGCTGCTTGCTTCTAACTCGGGTGGTTTGCCCATGTATAAGTATTTAAGCGCGTATTCAGGGGAAGTTCTTAATCCAAGGATGCTAAAGGAAATAGATGAGAAGAAGGATTTAGATGCTTTTCTAAACAACAGCCTACGAAAGGCAAAAGGTAGCTATCATCTTTCGGGAATTAGATACTCGGTTAAGTCTGTTGTAGCTAACGAAGGCTTTGAGGAAGCATTTAAAAAGTTAGTTTTACTTGAGGAGGATGAGCTCGATTTAAATGAGTTGCTCGAGTATCTGAGGGCGCTCATCACGGATGATCGTAAGATAATCCACGGTAATAGCGAGCTGAAACGGCTTATTAGAATGTATGATTTCCTTAAATACAAGAAGGCCTTCGACATATCGGCTACTAGTGAGTAATCCCACCTAGCGTCTATGAAGAAGGCCATCTTTGTAAACTATGGCATCTGAGCGTATAGTGCGAACACCACGTGCAAATGCATTCTTAATATAACGCTTTCTGCTTGAAATCACAATGGTGTCTGTTTCGACCTGCCAATCAAGGGAAGATGGTGTAGAGTATCTTCCCGCAGTACAAAAGCTCTTTGGGAACTTTAAGGGTGACGCTTTCAAACTGAGAGTGTTGCCCTTTTTTCATGTATGCAATGTGTGACGTACTGGCCAAGCACCATCCCGGCAATGGAATGATCGAGCATGGGCGGCTTCTACTGGTTGACGTGATCGTGGTCAAACAAGTGATATCGATTAGAACTAAATCAATTGCGCTGGAAGCCTTCGGGCGACACCTGAAGAGGGCTGATGCGTCGGTCCTCTTTTTTTGTTTGGATGTAAGATTCGGCCAGGCAAAACAAGGATCTCATTTGGGGAGAAACAAATATCCGGCGGTTTTCCGCTTCGGGATGCGCGGTTTAAGCGTGCTTTTCGGAAGTGCGGGGAAAAAATCGGAAACCTCCGAGCATAAACCGAATTTCGGCAACAAAACCGCAGGTCGCGGAAAGCTAAAACAGGGGTCTGGTCTGTTGATCTCGATTTTTTCACCGCACTTCCGGAAATGACCGACGGAAGTATGCGACAAATTTCGGAACCCTCGAGCACATCGTCCTTTTCATGAAAAGAACTCGCAGGTAGAAGCTTTGTCACTATCCAGTGTGGTTGACGTGTCTAGAATTTGCCACACACTTCCGGATTTTGCATAAGCTCGACTGGTTTGTTTATCGATTGGGGCAGAGGAATCTTGTCTGGACCTCGTTATATGTATTTAAATGGATGAACTTAACCTATAAGTTAAGTACATCTAGAAATGGGAGGTGCCCTTTGGCAGAAGGATATGAACTTGTCGAATATAGAGACCTCAAGGGTCGACCGTTTTGGGAATTGACGGCTTCTCCCGATAACTCTCAATTCCAGAAAATGTTGTCAGACCATAAGCGGAAATTAACCGCTCAAACAATGATCGGCCAGAATAGCACGTCAGCTTCTGGAATCTGAGCGCTGACTTTTATACTTGGTTTTCGAAACGGAGAATACAATGATTAAAGTAGATCTATCTGATTTTTATGCCGAAACAGAAAGTATCGAAACGCGCGCTTATGAACATGCACTAGATATTGAGTTTATTGTTCATCGTGAAATGAAACATTTGGGATTGAGCAAAAGTAAGCTGGCAAATCGTATGGGCATAAGCCTTCAGTCGCTTTCTAAGCTCTTGAATTCTCAACCTAATATGACATTGAAGACGATTGCAAAGTTCGAACTTGCTCTGGGCATTAAGATCGTTCCGCAGGTTATCGTCAGTTATTCCAAAGAACTGCCGTTTCTTTCATCTAATGATTCCGTGCGAGAGCAATGTCCATCGCCTGGCATTCTCCCTGCAGAGCTGTCAGCAGATTGCGATGTGCCTTTTCAGAGCGAATAGTAGCCTCTCAATGAGACTGGGTCGGACGAGTTGCCACTCCCACATTCCCTAAAAAGTTCTTAAAACAGCCTTAAAGGCGCTCCAGCTCGCGTTGACAGCGTAAAATACGCATGTTTGACTATGACAAAAGTGGATTTTAGGGGAGGGGTGCGCCATGGAAGTGCTGGTTGTTGGCAACACCGCATATGTTGACGATGACTTTTGTGCCAAGGCGTTCCCCGGGGACCATGTCCAGGTTGTCGCCGCGCAGGACACGCGTCGCGACGAGTCGTCGCCCCATGCCTCGTGGAAAGAGCTTTTGCAACACCTGGATCAGGCCTACGAGTTCGAACGCGTGGTCTACCTGTCTAATTACCTTACCCCGCATACCGATACCGTGGGCGATATCGAGCTGCTCCGCTCGGTCTTTCGTGCGTGCGCGGGTCGCCGGGTCCAACTGCTGTATGTGGCGGGGCCTGCGGGTGCCGAGGGTGCCGCCGACGCCGCGGGGCGAACGGGCAAGGGAATTATCGCGCGCACAGCCAACGACCTGTGCCGCTACTACGCTGCTCGCGAGGGCGTTCAAACCAAGATCCTGCGCGTGCCGTTCCTGTATACCGCATCTGCCGCGCTGGAAGACCCATTTTTGGTGCCGCTGCTCGACGCGTGCTCAACCGGATCGGTCGCTCTGCAGGGCGTGCAGGATGCGGCGTTTCCCCTGCTGTGTGCCGAGGAGCTTGCGGTGCTGATACGCCGTATCTTCGACAGCTGGGATGGTAACTTTGAGACGCTCGACGTAGCTGATACCTTCCATCACACGTCAGGTGAGGTGGGCGACGCCCTCAAGGCACTGTTTCCCGGCCTTGCCGTTGCCTATGGCGATTCTGCCGGCTACGCCCTGCCCGTCAGCGACGTCGTTCGCGTGCGCTATGGCTGGTTTCAGCGGTACGACCTGCTGCGCGATCTTTCGACCATTCAAGCGCGTTGGGATGCTGGCCGCGCAAAGAAGGTCAACCCCTTGCGCGCCGCCATCGACCGCATCCAAATGCGCACACTGCCTATTAAATGCCTGGAGACGGGCGTTGCCTGGGTTCTGTTCGAGGTGCTGGAGCACCTGTTCTCCCAATCGGCCCAGCTCAACGTGCTCGATTATCGCCTGCTCTACGTTGTGCTGATCGGCACGCTGTATGGATTGGACTTTGGCCTGGTTGCGGCGCTGCTGGCATCGGTGGGTTTGGCTGTGAGTTACTTTACTCAGTACGGCTATACCTTCCAGGGCCTGTTCTACGAGCCGTCCAACTGGCTGCCGTTTATTGCGTACTTTGTGGTGGGTGCCGTGTGCGGCTATGTGCAGCTGCGCAACAGCGAAGCCATTAGGGCGGAGCGCGATCAAAACGAGCTCGTGCGCAACCGCAATACGTTCCTTACGCAGCTCTACCACGACGCGATCGAGGACAAGCGCGCGTACAGGCGCCAGATCGTGGGTCGCCACGACAGCTTTGGCAAGATCTTTGCCGTGACGCAGGAGCTCGACGTGCTCAACCCACGCGACATCTATCGCAAGTGCTGCGAGCTTTTGGGCGAGATCCTCGAGAACGATTTCGTGGCGATCTACCATGTTTCGGGCGGGGCATTTGCACGCCTGGTGGCAGCAAGTCCAGCGATTGCCGAAGATGCCGCTCGCTCGCTCACGCTTGAGCAGCTTTCGCCTCTTTTGGGCGACGGGGGTCGTTCGAACCTGTGGGTGAACCGCGAGCTGACGCCGGGGCTTCCCATGTTTGGATACACGATCGAGCGCGACGGGGCACCCGCCGTGTTGATCTTTGTGCGTCGTGCGGCCGAAAACCAAATGACCCTCTATTATCAAAACCTGTTCCGCATCTTGTGCGGCCTGGTCGAAAGCGCGCTGGGCCGTGCCTTTGACTATGAGGCGGTGGCGCAGGATAAACGCTGCGTTGACGGCACTTGCGTTCTCAAGCAGGCTGCCTTTGGCCAAGAGCTCGCGGCGGCGCAGGCGCTGGCAGATAGCAAGATGGGGAGTTTTTTGCTCCTGCGCGTTGTGCCGGGCATGGAGCCTGTCGGCGAGCTGGTGGGCGCAATTGGGTCGGCAATCCGCGTGAGCGACGCGGCGGGCTTGGTCGACGGCGATGTGCTCTACCTGCTTATGCGCCAGGCAAAGGCGTGCGATCTGCCCATTATCCGCGAGCGCCTGAGCGCAAAGCAGATTGCGGTGGAGCCCGTCGACGGCGAGGACATCGTGGCGCTGCTGCAGCATATTGCTGACACCGGTGACGGTCAGGGGGGTGCCGCTTGATCTCGCTTGTCGTTGCTGCCGTCTTGCTGCTGATTCATGCGCTGGTTTGCCTGATGCTGTGGACGCTCATGAAGCTAGGCCTGCTGTCGGTGCGCGGGCACATGCTGGCTGTGATAGTGCTGGTGCCGCTGTGGGGCCCGTTGCTGGTGGTTCTGCTATCGGTCCGCAGCGCGGTGTTTGGCGAGGGGCTGAAAGAGTCTGCGCTGGAGTCGCTGCGCTTCAACGACGAGCTCCATCGCAGTATGTCGGTACCGAGTGGTGAGGACGATGCAGGCGTAGTGCCGCTCGAGGAGGCGCTCATCGTCAATGACCCGGCATACCGGCGCCGCCTTATGCTCTCCATGCTTACCGAGGAGCCCGACGCGTACCTGGCGCAGCTGCAGGCGGCTAAGCTTAACGACGACGTTGAGGTGGCGCACTATGCCGCGACGGCGGTGGCGCAGATCTCCAAGGAGTCCGACCTTAAACTGCAGCAGCTGGAGCGCGCCTTTAAGACGGACCCGAGCGCGCAAAACCTCATCGAATACTGTGATTTTCTTGGTGAATACTTGGGCTCGGGCTTGGCCGAGGGGCGCGTGGCTCAGATTCAGCGCCAACAGTACGCGCGCCTGCTTGCGCGTCGCTGCGAGCGCGAGGATACCCTTGAGCTGCGCATTCGATACGCGACGGCCCTGGCCGATGTCGGACAGATTGACGAGGCGCAGGCCGTGACCGACCAGCTGGTGTTCGACGTGCCCGAGGAGCAGGAGGTTTGGATGCTTTGCCTGCGCCTGGCCGTGATGCGCCGCGACGGTGACGAGGTCCACCGCGTGATCGACGCGATTGACAAGCAACATGTGTATTTGAGCGCCGACAACCGCGAGCAGCTGGCGTTTTGGCGCGACGGGGAGGAGGCCCGATGAGCGTGGTGCAACATATCCGCGACCGTGCAGGCCGCTTTCGTTGGATGGGACTCCTCGTGGTGTGGGCGGTCTTTATTGCTATGGCCGCCGTGCTGCTGGTGGAGCGTGCCGGCGTGCAGTACAGTGCGGGCCAGCATAAGCTGGGGATGCTTGCCGCCAACGATGCGGTGCCGGCCTCCTCGGCAATCTTTGGCCAAAAGCCCTCGTGCCTGGTCATTACCGATTCCGATCAAGCTGGCGTCGAGGACGTAAAGGAGCAGTTCGACCAGATCCTGCTCGACATGAAGATCGCGCACCGCGACGTGGACCTTGCCCTGGATGGTGCGGATGCCATTCCCTCGCTGACCTCCTTCGATCGCGTGATTTTGCTCATGCCGTCGCTCGATGGGCTCGGTACGCACCTGAGCGACATTATGAGTTGGGTGAGTGCCGGCGGTTCGCTTATGCTCGCCATGCCGCCGGATAACTCGAGCTATCTGCAAGCGATTGCCCCCAAGCTTGGCATTGAATCGGCCGGATATGACTATGTAAAAGCCGAAAGCATTGTGCCGAGTGAGGACTTTATGCTGGGCGGGGGAGAGCGCTACGAGCTCTCGGACCCCTTTGATTCGTCGCTTTCGGTATCGCTGCGCGAGACGGCGCGTGAGTGGGCTAAGACTGGCGATGCGGGCGCCCCGCTCATTTGGTCGAATGACTGCGGTAGCGGGCGCACCGCGGTATGCAATATCGGTATCTATGACAAGGTCATGCGTGGCTTTTACGCCGCGGCGATCAGTCTGCTGGGTGATACCGCGGCCTATCCGGTCATCAACAGCGCCGTGTTCTATTTGGACGACTTTCCTAGCCCCGTGCCCTCGGGCGACGGTACGTATATCAAGCGTGACTACGGCCTTTCCATTGCGGATTTTTACACCAAGGTCTGGTGGCCCGATCTGCAAAAGCTCGCGCAAAAATATGGCATTCGCTATACCGGCGTGATGATCGAAAACTACGAGGACGCGGTCAACCAGACCGAGCCCGCGCGACAGGCCGATACCACGCAGTTTCGATATTTTGGCGGCATGCTGCTGCAGATGGGCGGCGAGCTGGGCTTTCACGGCTACAACCATCAGCCGCTTGCGCTCTGGGACACCGACTATGGTACGTTGTACGTCTACAAGACCTGGAAGAACAAAGAGACGCTCGTCGCTTCGCTCAACGAACTTATCGCGTTTCAGGACGAGGTCCTGCCCAATGCTCATGGCTCGGTTTACGTGCCGCCGTCGAATATCCTTTCGGCCCGCGCGCGCAAGCTTATCGGTACCGATGTTCCGCGCATTAAGACTATTGCCAGTACGTACTTTGAGGACGGTACCGACTTGCCCTACGTGCAGGAGTTTGGCGTGGCGAGCGATGGCATTGTGGAGCAACCGCGCATTGTCTCGGGCGGCATGGTCGACGATTCATATATGCGCCTGGCCGCCGTGTCCGAGCTCAACATGCACTATGTGAGCACGCACTTTATGCACCCGGACGACCTGCTGGATCCCGATCGTGGTGCCAAAGAGGGCTGGGAGGTCTACAAGGGCGGCCTGACCGACTACCTGGACTGGCTTACCAAGTCGGCGCCCGATCTGCGGCACCAGACGGCGTCGGAGTGCTCCGGTGCCATCCAGCGCTTTTCGTCGGTTACGGTGAACGTGGATACAAGTGCGGATGCCTGGACGCTCAGCCTGGGCAATTTCCACGACGAGGCGTGGCTCATGTTCCGCGCCAATAATGGCGAGCCGGGTGCGGTGACGGGTGGCGAACTGACGCACCTTACGGACAATCTGTATCTGCTCAAGGCAAATGATAAGACCGTGATGATTGAGCGCAAGGAGGGTGGCGACAAATGAGGATCTGCTTGGTACTCGAGGGTTGCTACCCCTATGTGCACGGTGGCGTATCTACCTGGATGCATGGCTACATTACGGCCATGCCCGAGCACGAGTTTGTGCTGTGGGTGATCGGCGCGCATGCTGCCGACCGTGGCAAGTTTGTCTACGAGCTGCCCGGCAACGTGGCCGAGGTGCACGAGGTGTTCCTGGACGATGCCCTGCGGCTTTCGGGCGAGCAGCACGAAGCCAGTTTTAACGACCGTGAGCGCGAGGCGCTACGCCGTCTGGTGTCGCTCTCCAATCCGGACTGGGACGTGTTATTCGATATCTTCCACCGCCGTCGCGTGCATCCGCTCTCGTTTTTGCAGAGCCGCGCGTTTATGGATATCTTTCGCGACGTGTGCCTGGCCGAGTATCCCTACACGCCCTTTGCCGATGCATTCCACACCATGCGCTCCATGTTGCTGCCCGTGCTCTATCTGTTGGGCAGCGAGGTGCCGGTGGCTGATGTGTACCATGCCATCTCGACCGGCTACGGTGGCCTGCTCGCCTGCCTGGGCTCAAGCGTTCACCATGCGCCGGTGCTGCTGACCGAGCATGGCATCTATACCCGCGAGCGCGAGGAAGAGATCATTCGCGCCGATTGGGTGGTGCCGTCGTTTAAGGACCGCTGGATTCGCTTTTTCTACCTGCTTTCGGAGGAGATCTACCGCCGCGCCTTCCGCGTGACGAGTTTGTTCCATAACGCCCGCAAGACGCAGATTGATATGGGCTGCGATGCGGACAAATGCCTGGTCATCCCCAACGGTATCCAGTTCGATCGCTTTAAGGATATTCCCTTAAAGCCCGATGACGGCTGGGTGGACATTGGCGCGGTGGTGCGCCTGGCGCCCATCAAGGACGTCAAGACCATGATCTATGCCTTCTTTGAGCTGCACGAGCGCCTGCCCAAGGTGCGCTTGCACATCATGGGCGGCGTGGACGACGAAGAGTACGGCGTCGAGTGCCATGCGCTCGTCGACACCCTGGGCGTGCGCGACCTGGTTTTTACCGGCCGCGTCAACGTGGTCGAGTACATGGAAAAGCTCGACTTTACCATTTTGACGAGCATCTCCGAGGGCCAGCCGCTCAGCGTGCTGGAGTCGCTTGCAGCGCGCCGTCCCTGCGTGACGACCGAGGTGGGCTGCTGCCGCGAGCTGCTCGAAGGCGCCCCGGGTGACGACTTTGGCGTGGCGGGTTTTGTGACGCCGCCCATGTATCGCAAGGGCCTGGCCGATGCCATGGAGCGCATGTGCGTGAGCCGCGCCCGTCGCATTGAGATGGGGGAGCGCGGGCAGCGTCGCGTTGCCACGTACTTTTTGCACGAGCAGATGCTCGCCAACTATCGCGCGCTGTACGACGAGACTGCGCGTGCGTTTAACCTGCCCAGAGAGGGGGAGTAGCCGGTGGCCGGAATCGGTTTTGAGCTCAAGCGCCTGTTTAGGCGTAAGGGTCTGTTTGCCACGATGCGCGCTTACGGCTACGCCGGCATTGTGTGCACGGGCCCCATGCTGTTGGGCGTGCTGCTCCAGGTGGGTATCTTGGTGCTGTGCGGTCTGTGGGGCGTGGGCCGAGCCAACCAGGACTTGCTGGTGTGCATGGTGACCTATACACTGCTGGCGTCGCTCACGCTCACGAGCTTTTTCTCCATGCCGGTCACGCGCTTTTTGGCCGATATGCTTTTTGCCGAGCGCGAGGATGAGATCCTACCTTCGTTTTGGGGCTCCAACGCCATTATGCTCGTTGCGGGCACGGTGCTCTACGGCGTCTTTTTGCTGTTCTCGGGCGCCACGCTGCTACAGGGGCTGCTGTGCCTGTGGCTGTTCAACATTATGGTCGTCAACTGGAACGGCATGAGTTACCTCACGGCCATCAAGGATTACCGCGGTATCCTGTGCAGCTTTGCGGCTGCCATTGGCGTGGCGTGCCTGTGCGCCCTGGCCGCGCTGGCGCTGGGACTGCCGCCGGTCGAGGGCCTGTTGGCATCAATTGCTCTGGGCTACGGCGTCATGCTCGCCTGGGACGTGGTGCTGCTGTACCGGTATTTTCCGCAGAGCGATCGCAGCCCCTGGCTCTATTTACGGTGGCTTGATCAGTTTATGCCGTTGGCGCTCACGGGCTTGTTTACCAACCTGGGCCTCTTTGCGCACTTGGTGATAATATGGGCCGGGCCCATTGGCGTGCAGGTCAAGGGCTTGTTTTATGGTGCGCCCTACCACGATGTGCCGGCGCTCATCGCGTTTTTGACGATCCTGGTCACGTCCGTCAACTTTGTGGTCTCGGTCGAGGTCAACTTCTATCCGCGCTACCGCGACTACTACAGCCTGTTCAACGACGGTGGCGTGGTGGGCGACATTGTGGTGGCCGAGGAGGAAATGCTTGCCACGCTCAACCGAGAACTGCGTTTTTGTGCGCTCAAGCAACTGTTTGTGACGGCGGCGGTCATCTCGCTCGAGACCACGGTGCTGTCGGCCCTACCGTTGGGCTTTAACAACCTGATGCACGGGTATTTCCGCACGTTATGCGTGGGCTATGGCCTGTATGCCGTGGGCAACACGATCCTGCTGATCTTGCTGTACTTTACCGACTACAAGGGGGCCGTGCTGGCTTCGGGACTGTTTGCCGGTGTGGCCGGGCTGGCGACTGCCGTTTCTCTGCTCTTGCCGCAGCAGTTTTACGGCTTTGGCTTTTTGTTAGGTGCAGCGGTGTTTTTTATCGTGGCGCTGCTGCGGCTCGATACCTATACCGCCAACTTGCCGTATCGTATCCTGAGCCAGCAGCCCATTGTGGCTACTGACAAAACGGGCTGGTTTACCGAACTTGGTCGGGTGCTCGACCGTGTTGAGCAACGCTACGAGGACAAGCGCGTGGGCGGTGAGCCGCGCAGTGCGTTTGAACGTATGGTGGTTCGCCTGTACCAAAAACATTGGGGAGGTTCTGATGATCGATAAGTTGATGTCTCGCCGCTGCCTGATCGAGGCGGCTGCCGGCGCGCTGTTGCTTTCGGGCTGCTCGTCTCAGGACGAATCCTCGACCAAAAAGGTCAAAAAGCAGGGCAAGATTAAAAAGGCCGAGGCCTCCGACCAGTCCAAGCACCTGCGCGATAAGGACGAGCTGTACGAGGTTTACGACGACTCGGGCATTGTGACCATGTACCTGACGGTCTCGCGCGGCAACAGCTCCGAGAACACCGACCACAGCTGGGCCGAGATCAACACGTACTCGGTGTATGACTATGCCGATATGGGCGTGACGCGCTATCAGGTTATGGGCCTGCTGCAGCCGGGCGACGAAGACGGCCCGGTGGCCGGCGAGGTTGGCTATGGCGAGGAAGCGCCCAATGCCACCGTGCAGGTGCGCGGTCAGACATCGAGCAACAACTCGCAAAAGAATTACAAGGTGGAGCTCAAAAAGGGCAAGGGTACCTGGCGCCAACAGCGCGCGATTGCGCTCAACAAGCACATGGGCGAGGGTATGCGTTTTCGCAACAAGATGGCCTACGACCTTATCCGTGGGATTCCCCAGATGATGGGCCTGCGCACGCAGTTTGTGCATCTGTGGGTGTGCGACCAGACCGAAAAGTCCAACGACACCTTTGAGGACTACGGCCTGTTTACGCAGGTGGAGCAGCTCAACAAGACGGCGCTTAAGGCACATGGCCTGGATGAGAGCGGACACCTGTATAAGGTGAACAGCTTCGATTTCCATCGCTACGAGGATACCATTAAGCTCGCCGACGATCCCGACTACAACCAGGCTAAATTTGAGGGCATGCTCGAGATTAAGGGCGATTCGGACCACACCAAGCTCATCGAGATGCTCGATGCGCTCAACGATGAATCGCAAAAGATCGACGACGTGCTCGGCACCTACTTTGATACCGAAAATCTGGTCTATTGGCTGGCGTTTCAGATCCTGACGGGCAACTGCGATACGCAGAACCGTAACTGCTATCTGTACAGCCCGCTCAACTCAAATACCTGGTACTTTTTAGATTGGGATAACGACGGCATGCTGCGTAAGCTGGAACTTTCTCTTACCGGGTTTTCGGACTACGCGAGCTGGGAGCGCGGCGCAAGCAACTACTGGGGCAACGTACTGTTCAATCGTGCGCTGCGCAGCAAATCGTTCCGCAGCGAGCTCGACCGCGCCGTCAAGGACCTGCGTTCGTATATGACCGAGGCACGCCTGAGCAAGATGATCAAGCACTACCGCGAGGTTACTGAATCGCTGGTCTTTGCTTCGCCCGATATCGACCATCTGCCTGTCACCAAGGACCAATACGAGCAGATCGCCGCGGCGATTCCCTCCGAGATCGAGGAGAACTACAAGAGCTTTCGCGAGAGTTTTAAAAAGCCCATGCCGTTCTACATCGGCGTGCCGCAGATCGATAACGGTAAGCTGCGTATTAACTGGGATGCGTCCTACGACTTTGAGGCGCGCGACATTCGCTACACCGTAGAACTTGCGCGCGACTATGCCATAAGCGATGTGGTCTTTAAGGCCGAGGACGTGCTGCTTCCCGAGGTGACCTGTGATGCGCCCGATACCGGCCAGTACTTTGTGCGCGTGCGTGCCACTAACTCCGACGGCTATACGCAAGATGCGTTTGACTATTACGTTACCGACGATGGCAAACAGTACGGCATGAAGTGTTTTTACGTGCAAGACGGCGGTAAGGTCGTGGAGGATACGTATGAGGAGGGCTAGCGCGCTGCTTGAGCGCTTGGCGGCCCCGCCTGTGCGTGCCACGCAGGAGCGTTACCGCCACGAGCTCAAATATCTCATTAACGAGGGCGAGCACGCCGCGCTTGCCTGTCGCATGGCGCCGGTGTTTAAGCTGGACAAGCATGCGCGGGCGGGCGGTTACACCATTCGCAGCCTGTACTTTGACGACTACTGCAACTCGGCCTACGAGGAAAAAGACGCCGGCATTCTCATGCGCAAAAAGTATCGCGTTCGCATCTATAACGGCAGCGACAAGGTGATTAAGCTCGAGCGCAAAAAGAAGTACGGCAGCTGGATCTACAAGGAGGACGCGCCGCTCACGCGCGGCGAGTTTGAGCAGATTTTGGCTGGCGACTACGGCTTTTTGCTAAGGAGTCCCTATCCGCTCTGTCGCGAGTTCTACATCGAGTGCATCTGCAACATGATGCGCCCACGGACCATCGTGGACTACGAGCGCGAGCCGTGGGTGATGGA
Organism: Collinsella aerofaciens; assembly: GCA_048447565.1. Lineage (GTDB taxonomy): Bacteria > Actinomycetota > Coriobacteriia > Coriobacteriales > Coriobacteriaceae > Collinsella > Collinsella aerofaciens_CE. Next base: position 19,888 of record DBGAXC010000007.1, read on the forward strand.
TGAGGGCACCGTGCGTATTACGTTTGACATGAACGTGCGTGCCGCGGTGGGAAGCTTCGATATCTTTGACGTGACGCTGCCCGCGCTGCCGGTCCTGGAGCCCGGCAAGCTGGTGATGGAGGTCAAGTTTACGGAGTTCTGCCCGCAGCTGGTGCGCGATATGGTGCCGCCGGGCGCGGCCGAGCTTACGGCGGTCTCCAAGTACTGCCTGTGTTACGAAAAGACTGCCTACCTGCGCGGATTTAATTACTGGGATTCGGATTTTGAGAACCGAGGGGATATTTAGACCATGAGCACCAGAGACTTTTTTAAGAACTCCGTCTTGGAGGCGTTTGGCCAGGTCGACCCTGCCAAGATCGGCCTGTCGCTTCTCGTGGCGCTCGCCATGGGCATCCTGATCTATTACGTGTACAAGCGCTTTTTTACCGGCGTGGTGTATTCGCGTAGCTTTGCCGTGACGCTTGTAGGCATGTGCGTGCTCACCTGCATGGTCACGCTCGCGATCTCGACCAACGTGGTCATCTCGCTCGGTATGGTCGGTGCTCTGTCAATCGTCCGCTATCGTACGGCGGTCAAGGACCCGCTCGACCTGCTGTATCTGTTTTGGGCCATTACCACGGGCATTACGGCCGGCGCCGGCATGTATGCGCTCGTGGGGCTCACTGCGGTGGTGATCGTGGTGATGATCGCCAGCTTTGCGAGCCACCAGGACAAGTCGCGTGTGTACATGATGGTCATTCACTACACGGGCCAGACCACCGGCGACGATATCGTGCGTGCATTTGGGCGCACCAAATTCACCGTCAAGTCCAAGACGATGCGCGGTGATAAGGTCGAGATGGCCGTCGAGGTGTTCTCGGATGGCGTTGATATGCCCTATGCCGACGCCATTCGCGCGCTCGACGGAGTGGAGGACCTAACGCTCATCCAGTACAACGGCGAGTACCACGGCTAACTATGTTCCGGCGTTTTAACAAACGCCGGACTGCTCGACGCTGCGCGGGCATCTGCCGGGCGATCTGCCGCTCAAGCCGTCGCTCGCGTACATAAAGTACGCTTCGCTCTTCTTTCGCGGCACCTCGCCACGGCAGCTGCCCGCTCGCTGACGTTTGCTCGACCTGGGTGGGCCGATTTTGTTCGGATGCCGTCTTCACGGGTATCATGGTGAAAGCGATTTCAATGACAGGGGTGCTCGTGGTAAAGATGAAAGATGTGGCCGAGCTGGCCGGCGTTTCGAGCGCCGCCGTCTCTCGCTACCTCAACGGTGGATATATCTCGGCGGACAAGGCCGAGCGCATTAAGAAGGCGATCGAGCTGACCGGATACGTGCGGTCCAGCCAGGCCCGTGCGCTGCGCACCGGCTCCACCAAGCTCATCGGCGTTATCGTGCCCAAGATTAACTCGGAATCCGTGAGCCGCATTACCGCCGGTATTGGCCAGGTGCTCGGTCGCCGTGGCTACCAGATGCTGCTTGCCAATACCGATAACGCCCCCGATCGCGAGCTCGAGTACCTCGATTTATTCCAAAACCACCCGGTCGATGGCATTGTGCTGGTGGCAACTATGATCACCGACGAGTACCGTCGCGCGATTGAGTCGTGCCGTGTGCCCATTGTGTTGATCGGCCAACATGTCGAGGGCGCGGCGTGCGTCTATCACGACGATTACGAGGCTGCCTTTGAGCTCGGCCGTGCGCTTGCGGGTCGGGTGGATGGCAAGATCGCCTACATCGGAGTTACCGAAGAGGACCGCGCGGCCGGTTATGACCGCCGTCGCGGTTTTGAGGCCGGCTTGCGCGCCGCGGGTAACCCGCTCGATGCCGCCTTGATTCGCCTGGGCTCGTTTACGCTCGACTCGGGCTATCGCGCTGCGCGCGAGCTGCTTGCCGATGCCCCCGATGTTTCGTTTATCGCGTGCGCGACCGACACTATGGCTGCCGGCGCCCTGCGCGCTCTTGACGAGGTGCGTGGCATGGGCGAGGGCGTGCGTCGCGTGAGCGGCTTCGGCGACAACGCATTTTTGCGCGCGCTGACGGGCGGCATTCCCACCGTGCATTACGGCTACCTGACCAGCGGCGTCGAGGCGACCAATATGTTGCTCAACGCGCTCGATGGCGAGGAGGGGGAGAGCGGTCTAAAGTCGCTCAAGCTCGGCCATCAGCTTATGAACGTCTAGGCCTTGGGCACGTCTGCCTGCCTCTGAGACCCCTGTTTTTGCTTCAAAACTACCTTTCGCCGGCTTTTTCCTACCGTTCACCCTACTATGAAAACGATTACAGTCATATCAAACTGAAAACGATTACAGTGTATGTGTCAAAGATGGCCGGGTGCACATGCGCCCGTTGGAGGAAAGGGAAGTTATGGACTACCGCAAATCAGCCCAAGAGGTGCTCGACAACGTCGGTGGCGCCGACAACGTTGTTTCGGCCGCACACTGCGCCACGCGTCTACGCCTGGTGATTGCCGATAATTCCAAGGTTAACAAGGAGGCCATCGAGAATGTCGATGGCGCCAAGGGCGTCTTTGAGGCCCAGGGCCAGCTCCAGATTATTTTTGGCACTGGCACCGTCAACAAGGTCTACGAAGAGTTCATCGCGCTCAGCGGCGTCGAGGCTGCCACCAAGGCCGAGGTAAAGGAGGCCGCGGCTCAGCAGCAGAACATCTTTATGCGTGCCATTAAGGTGCTCGGCGACGTCTTTGTTCCCATCATCCCCGCCATCGTGGCTTCGGGCCTGCTGCTGGGCATTATGAGCGCCCTCAACTTCATGGCCTCCAACGGCTTTATCGCGCTCGACACCAATAACTTTATTTATAAGATCGCCGACTTGGTCTCGGGCACGTCCTTTGGCATTCTGCAGATCCTGATCGGTTACTCCGCCGCTAAGGCCTTTGGCGCCAACCCGTATCTGGGCGCTGTCGTCGGTGGTGCATTCATCAACTCCTCGCTGCAGAGCGCCTACACGGTTGCTTCCGAGGGCGTTCAGACCATGGTTACTGTTATTCCCGGTGTGTACAGCTTTGAGTGGGTCGGCTATCAGGGCCATGTGATCCCCATCGTTATCGCCTGCGCCATTCTGGCCTTCCTCGAGAAGCGCCTGCACAAGATCGTTCCCGAGATGTTCGACCTCTTTGTGACTCCGCTCGTCTCGGTGTTCGTGACCGTGCTCGTGACGCTCGTTGCCGTCGGCCCCATCTTTGTCTGGGCCGAGAACGCCATCCTCGGTCTGATCCAGGCCCTGCTGACCCTGCCCTTCGGCATCGGTTCCTTTATCGTCGGCCTGTTCTATGCCCCCACGGTCGTTACCGGTATCCACCAGATGTACACCGCCATCGACCTGGGTCAGCTTGCCCAGTACGGTGTGACCTATTGGCTGCCCATCGCCAGTGCCGCCAACATCGCCCAGGGTGGCGCCGCGCTCGCCGTTGCCTTTAAGACCCGCGATGCCAAGATCAAGGGCCTGGCGCTTCCTTCGGCCCTGTCCGCCTTCATGGGTATTACCGAGCCTGCCATCTTTGGTGTGAACCTGCGCTTCTTTAAGCCCTTCATCGCCGGCTGCATCGGCGGCGGTTGCGGTGCCCTGGTCTGCGCACTCACCTCGCTTGCTGCTTCCGGCACCGGCGTTACCGGCATCTTCGGTATCCTGCTGTGCCTGGCCCAGCCCGTGCAGTACGCGATCATGTTTGCGGTCGCCGCGCTGGTTTCCTTTGGCGTCTCGTTTGTCCTGTACAAGGACGAGCCCAAGGCTTCCGAGCAGGCCTAAGAGCTTTTGATTGAGGGGCGCCCGCGGGTTGTATGCTCGCGGGCGTTTCCCGTATCTGGTGTCGATCTCTGGCGCCTTGTTACTTTCGATCCGTTAGGACTTTGATATGTCTAATGCACTTGGCCGCGACCTTGCAAAGCTGGTTGCCGCTGTTGACACCGCCGCCTCTGAGTGCGGTCATGGCGCATATGGCCAGCGCTTCCATATTATGCCGCCGGCGGGCTGGCTCAACGACCCCAATGGTCTTTGCCAAGCGGGCAGCGTGTTCCATGCCTATTTTCAGTATGCGCCGTTTGATGTCGAGGGTGGCGTCAAGATGTGGGGCCATGCCACAAGCCGCGATCTTATGACGTGGGACTACGTTGGCTCCCCGCTGCTGCCCGACGAGCCGTTCGATTGCCATGGCGTGTATTCGGGCTCCGCGCTTGCCGAGGACGGCCGCATTCGCGTACTGTACACAGGCAACGTTAAACTCTCCGATGCAGACGGCACGTACGACTACGTCAATACCGGCCGCCGCGCCGATACTGTTTATGTCGAGAGCGTTGATGGCCTTGCCGGTCGGGAGTTCAGCCAAAAGCGTGTGGTGCTGGCGTCCGAGGATTATCCCGAGGATTTGACCTGCCATGTGCGCGATCCCAAGGTGTGGCGCGATGATAATGGGCGTTACCACATGGTGCTGGGCGCGCGTCGTCGCGTGGATGGGCCGCATGTCGATAGTCGATTTTGCGCGATGCACGGCGAGGGTGCCGGGCGCGATGTGGGCGAGATCCTGGTGTATGGCTCGGCCGATATACTGAGTTGGGAGCTCGAGAGCCGCGTGTCTACCCCCGAGCGCTTTGGCTTTATGTGGGAGTGCCCGGGGTATCTGGAGCTTGAGGCGGATGGCGGCGTGCCGGCAAGGTTTCTGTCTTTCTCTCCCCAGGGGCTCGAGGGCGGTCGTTGGGACCGCGGCAATGTGTATGCAGCGGGCTACATGCCCGTTACGGGTAACATTACGGGTGGCAAGGACGCTTATGAGCTGGGCGAGTTCCGCCTGTGGGACGCCGGCTTTGACTTCTATGCTCCGCAGGAGTTCACGGCCGAGGATGGTCGCCACATTCTGATTGGCTGGATGGGCATGCCCGATGAGCCGACCTATGACAATGCGCCCACCGTGGCGTGCGGCTGGCAGCACTGCATGACAGCGCCGCGTGAGCTTACAGCCGGTGCCGGCGGCGTGGTGCTGCAGCAGCCGGTGCGCGAGATCGAGCACCATTATGCCTCGGTGCGTATGGGGGAGGGTTCGTTGGAGGTTGCCGGCGACACCTGCTTTGACGTTGTTGTCGGCGGTGTCGACGGCGCATTTACCGCAATCGTTGATGGCGAGCTGAAGCTGGCGTTTGTGCCCGCTGGGGGCGAGCTGCCCGCGCGCTTTGAGATGCGATTTACCGATGAGGGTCGCGCTTCTGCCGGCTGCGGTCGCACCGTGCGTTGGGAGCCCGTCGACGAGGTTCGTAACGTGCGCATTGTCGGCGATGTCTCGTCGGTCGAGGTGTTTGTGAACGATGGCGCACTCGTGTTCTCGACGCGCATCTATCCCGAGGCCTATGGCGTGACCGTTGACGCCCCGGGTGCGAGCGTGACCTATCATACGCTCATCATCTAGGCGATTCGTCGCATATCGGCGCTATACTGCAGCCGTTACCCACGATGCGGGAAACATCCGCATCGTGGGTTTTTGTTAATGAAGGGAGGTTGCCGTATGGGCGTACAGCAGCTAGAAGAGGCCTGGGCTGCAAGGACTGGCGCGCGTGAGGCGCGTCTTGTTGCGGCCCTGCATGTGCCGGCGGCGCTGTCTCTGTTGGGGGTTGTACGTCCCGGCGATCGTCTGGTTGCGTTTGCCGATGACTTTGCCGATGCGTTTGCGCACGGCTTTGATGGTTGCGATGTCGCGCTGGTGGGCTCGCCGTCCGCCGAGGCGTTTGCCGCTGCGTCCGAGGGCTTTGATGCTTCGTTTGATGTCGAGGGTCCGCACTTGTGGTGGTTCGTCAACTCCATCGGCGGGTTTGGTCTGCGTGTGCCCGATCTGCGCGCTCTGGGCCGCGCTGCTCGTGAGGCCCATGCGCTGCTGGTTGTGGACAACACCGTGGCGTCGGCTTTTGGCTGCGATCCGCTGCGGCTGGGTTCTGCGCTGTCGCTCGAGGCGCTCGACCGCGTGTGCGCCGGCAAGGCTCCGCGCAAGTTGGTTGCCGTATCGGTCGCGCGCTCGCAGCTCAAGCGCCATCGTGTGGATGCCGCGGCTGAGTGCGCGCATGCCCTGCTTGAGGGCTGTGGCTTGGCTAAGCTTGATATGCCTGCTGACGAGGCCGACGTGCTGGAGCGAGGGCTGGACTCGCTCGATGTCCGCATGCAGGCGCATTTCGACCGCGCCCGTGCGCTGGCCGAGTATCTGGCCGCCAACGAGATGGTGCGCAACATGCGCCATCCCGGGCTGAGCTCTCATCCCGACCATGCGGTTGCAACGGGAATCCTCGAGCACGGCTTTGGTCCGGCAGTTGAATTTGACCTTATCGAGCGTAGCGCGGGGGAGCTGTTCGATGCTTTGCCGGGGGAGTTTCGTACATCGCCCGCCGGCGGCGCAGCGACGCGCCTTTCAGCCCCACGCGGCAAGCAGGGCAGCACCATCCGCCTCTTCGCCGGCACCGACGACCCCTTGATCGTGGCCGCCACCCTAGATAATGCCCTCCGCAACTAGCTAAATCATCCTCGACTTCATAAGTTGCGGTGAAATAGGGATTGATTTACGGCTTTAACCGCATAAACAGTCACTATTTCACCGCAACTTATGAGAAGGGGTTGTGTGGCTATAAGGCCCCGTCCTAAATTGGCTATTCTTTTATGCTGGCGATGAGGTCGTTGGCCTTTGCGGCAATTACTTGGTTGATGTCGGTCTGCAGCTCCTCGTAGACCGCTATGGCTCGCTCTCCAGCGGGGGTGAGCGTGGATCCGCGGGCGCCGTCGCGTTTGATGAGCTTGCAGCCTAGCTGGCCTTCGGCCTCGTTTACAATACGCCACGCTTTGGAATAGGCCATGCCCATGCTCTTGGCGGCGCGGTTGAGCGAGTGCTCGCGGGCGATGCCCTGCAGCAGCAAGACGCAGCCGTGGCCGAAGACGCCCGGCAAATCCTTGTCGCACGCTTGAATGACCAACTTTGCCGTCGTCTTGTACTCCATGTGCTCCACGTCTCCCCGCTAAAGTGTTTGCTGGGCAAACGCAAAGCCTGCGTCAAACCCTCGTGTGCTCTTCTTAAATCATGCATTGTAGCAGTCAAAGTGCGTTAAGATACTTCCCCAGTATTGGGCGCCCAAGGTTGGGCTGGGTCCTACGAGGCCTGCAGCCGACCGGTCGCATGGAAAAAGGAGAAACATGGCTACGTTCTTTCCCGGTGAGTCCCACACGTTTTCGGAGTATCTGCTGGTCCCTGGTTACTCGTCCTCGCAGTGCATCCCCAACAACGTCTCTCTTAAGACGCCGTTAACCCGCTTTAAGCGCGGTGAGAAGCCGGCAATCACCCTGAACATCCCCATGGTTTCCGCCATCATGCAGTCCGTCTCGGGCGTCGACATGGGTGTCGCGCTCGCTACCGAGGGCGGCCTGTCCTTCATTTACGGTTCCCAGAGCGCCGAGTCCGAGGCCGCTATGGTCAAGGCCGTCAAGGATCACAAGGCTGGCTTCGTTCAGTCGGATTCCACGCTGACCCCCGACATGACTATGGAGCAGGTCATCGAGCTTAAGGAGAAGACCGGCCACTCCACCATGCCGGTCACCGACGACGGCACTCCCAAGGGTAAGCTCCTGGGCATCGTCACCAGCCGTGACTATCGCCCCAGCCGCGATGACCACCAGACGAAGGTCTCCGAGTTCATGACCCCGCGTGAGCAGCTCATCGTGGGCGACAAGAACATCAGCCTCAAGGTTGCTAACGACGTCATCTGGGACAATAAGCTCAACGCCCTGCCCATCGTCGACGACAACGATCACCTCATGGGCATCGTCTTCCGCAAGGACTACGATAGCCACAAGACCAACCCCAACGAGTTGCTTGACGGCGACAAGCGCTACATGGTCGGCGCCGGTATCAACACCCGCGACTATGCCGAGCGCGTGCCGCTGCTCATCGAGGCCGGTGCCGACGTTCTGTGCATCGACTCCTCCGAGGGCTTCAGCGAGTGGCAGAAGCGCACTATTGAGTGGATCCGCGCCAACTACGGCGAGGACGTCAAGGTCGGTGCCGGTAACGTCGTCGACGCCGAGGGTTTCCGCTTCCTGGCCGACTGCGGTGCCGACTTCATCAAGGTCGGTATCGGCGGCGGATCAATCTGCATTACCCGTGAGACCAAGGGTATCGGCCGTGGCCAGGCCACCGCGTTGATCGACGTCTGCCGCGCTCGCGATGAGTACTACGAGGAGACCGGCGTCTACGTGCCCGTGTGCTCCGACGGTGGCATCGTCTACGACTACCACATGACGCTCGCCCTTGCCATGGGTGCCGACTTTATGATGCTGGGCCGCTACTTCGCTCGCTTCGACGAGAGTCCGACCGAGCGCGTCAACGTCAATGGCCAGTACATGAAGGAGTACTGGGGCGAGGGTTCTGCGCGTGCTCGCAACTGGCAGCGCTACGACCTGGGCGGCGCCGCGAAGCTCAGCTTCGTCGAGGGCGTCGACTCCTACGTTCCCTACGCCGGTTCCCTCAAGGACGGCGTGGGCGGTACGCTCTACAAAGTCAAGTCCACGATGTGCAACTGCGGTGCCCTCTCGATCCCCGAGCTCCAGGAAAAGGCACGCCTGACCCTGGTAAGCTCCACCTCCATCGTCGAAGGCGGCGCCCACGACGTAGTCGTCAAGGATTCCCAACAGAGCGTCAGCTACCGCTAAGCGGCTTTCCCAAGCACCGCACCTTGCCGTTCAAACCGTCGCTCGCGTACCAAAGTACGCGTCGCTCCTCTTTCACGGCAATCTGCGGCACTTGGAAAACCCGACCATGCTTGGGCTGGTAACAATTAGCGGTTGATCCACAACCACGTTATTTAGATAAAGCGAGATGCCTGCAAGTCGCAGGCATCTCGCTTGTTGTATTTGCTATCATCATGCGAGTTAACGATGTGGCGGGGCGTTCTTACCTTTGCTCGCTGCAAGTTCCGCACGAGCCGAAGAGCACTTAACGTGCTCTTCGTGCGAGCAGGACCGTCCGCAGCAGCGAGCAAAGG
>DBGAXC010000008.1:0-5041 GCA_048447565.1 Collinsella aerofaciens
GTGCTCTTCGTGCGAGCAGGACTGTCCGCAGCAGCGAGCAAAGGTAAGAACGCCCCGCCCCAACCCAGCTAACAAAGGAGCTGATATGTGCGATTGCACAGATCATAAGGACGAGATCCCTGCCTACGACGCGCAGGCCATTGAGTCCAAGTGGATGAAGGCCTGGGAGGACTCCAACCTCTTTGCCGTCGACACCGACGACAGCAAGCCCAAGAAGTACGTGCTCGAGATGTTCCCGTATCCGTCGGGCGACCTGCACATGGGCCACGCGCGCAACTACACCATCGGCGATGCCATGGCCCGCCAGGCCCGCATGCGCGGCTACGACGTACTGCACCCCATCGGCTTTGACGCCTTTGGCCTGCCTGCCGAGAACGCCGCCATCAAGCACAATACGCAGGCTGCCGCCTGGACGTATAAGAATATGGACCAGGCGCTCGCCACGATGAAGCGCATGGGCTTCTCCTACGATCTGGATCGCATGGTCAAGACCTGCAGCCCCGACTACTACCGCTGGGGTCAGTGGATCTTTGAGAAGCTGTGGGAAAAGGGCCTGGTCTACCGCAAAAAGAACCCGGTCAACTGGTGTCCTAACTGCAAGACCGTTCTGGCCAACGAGCAGGTCACCGAGGGCAAGTGCTGGCGCTGCGGCACCGAGCCCGAGAAGCGCGACCTTGAGCAGTGGTACTTCAAGATCACCGAGTACTCCCAGGAGCTGCTCGACGATCTGGAGAAGCTCCCCGGCTGGCCCGAGCGCGTCAAGCAGATGCAGGCCAACTGGATCGGTCGCTCCGAGGGCGCCGAGGTCGACTTTACCCTGTGTGACCAGGATGGCGAGCCCATCGAGGGCGATGAGGGCAAGATCACCGTCTTCACCACGCGTGCCGATACCCTTTTTGGCGTCTCCTTCTTTGTCCTGGCTCCCGAGTACGCCGGCCTGCACGAGCTCGTCGAGGGCACGGAGTACGAGGAGGCCGTCACCAAGATCGTCGAGGACTCCAAGCATATCTCTGCCGTCGAGCGTGCCCAGGGCACCCTCGAGAAGCACGGTGCCTTCACGGGCCGCTATGTGGTAAACCCCGTCAACGGCGAGAAGGTCCCCGTGTGGGTTGCCGATTATGTCGTTGCCGACTACGGCACCGGTGCCGTCATGGCCGTTCCCTGTGGCGACCAGCGCGACTTTGAGTTTGCCCGTAAGTACGACCTGCCGATCGTGCCGATCATCCTCGACGATGACGATCGCGCTGCCGTCGAGGCCAGCGGCGAGACCATCGATACCTTCCATGCCGAGACCGTCGACTGGGATTGCGCTCACGCTGCCGAGGGCACGCTCGTCCAGTCCGGCAAGTACACCGGCATGCGCGGCGGTAAGCACTCCGAGGGCGAGGCTGCGATCGTGGCCGACCTCGAGGCCATGGGCTGCGGTCGTCGCAAGGTCGAGTTCCGCCTGCGCGACTGGCTCATCAGCCGCCAGCGTTATTGGGGCAACCCCATCCCGGCCATCCACTGCGAGCACTGCGGCATCGTGCCCGTGCCCGAGGATCAGCTGCCGGTGACGCTGCCCGAGAACCTGGACCTGGGCGCAGGCGAGACCCTCGCCGAGTGCAAGGAGTTCTACGAGACCACCTGCCCGGTCTGCGGCCGCCCGGCCAAGCGCGAGACCGATACCATGGACACCTTTACCTGCTCCAGCTGGTATTACCTGCGCTATACCGATCCGCATAACACGGAGCTGCCCTTCTCCCGCGAGGCCGCCGACCGTTGGATGCCCGTCGATAACTACATCGGCGGCATCGAGCACGCCATTCTGCACCTGCTCTACAGCCGTTTCTTTACCAAGGCACTGCGCGACTTGGGCCTGCTGAGCGTGGACGAGCCCTTCACTAACCTGCTGTGCCAGGGCATGGTCAAGGACGAGAACGGCGACACCATGTCCAAGTCCAAGGGCAATGTCGTGCCCCCGAGCTCGGTCATCGAGCCCTACGGCGCCGACACCATGCGTTTGGCGATCCTGTTTATCGCCCCGCCCGAGAAGGACTTCGACTGGGATCCCAAGGCCGTTGAGGGCGCCAACCGCTTCATCAAGCGCGCCTGGCGTATCGTGTGGCAGCTCGTCCAGTCCGGCGACGCCAACGTGGTCTTCGACAAGTCCGCGCTTGACGAGGTTGCGATGAAGCTCTATCGCGAGCGTCACCGCACCATCGCCAAGTGCACCGAGGACTTCGATCGCGGCCAGTTTAACACCGCGATCTCGGCCGTCATGGAGCTCGTCAACGCGGCGAGCGCCTACCTCAATGCCACCGAGGGTACCGCCCGCGACAAGGCGCTGTGCTACGGCGTGGCCAAGGACATCGTGAGTGTCCTGGCGCCCATCTGCCCGTTCTGGGCCGACGAGCTGTGGCACGAGGCGCTCGGCTGCGAGGGTAACGCCTACACCGCCGCCTGGCCCGAGTTCGACCTGGCCGAGTCCGTTGAGGACACGGTGCAGATTGTGGTTCAGGTGCTCGGTAAGGTCCGCGGTCGTGTTGACGTTGCCCGCGATGCTTCCAATGAGGATATGCAGGCTGCCGCCGAGGCCGCCGTCGCCAAGTGGCTCGAGGGCAAGACGGTCGTCAAGGCCATCTGCGTGCCCGGCAAGCTGGTCAACCTGGTGGTCAAGTAAGCACTGCGCCCTTAGCTGACGCATAAAAGACGAGGGGCGATCCGGTTGGGTCATCCCTCGTTTTGCATGCACCTGCCTAGGTGCCTTCAGCCAATTGTCCTATTCTTGTGGAGAAGCTGTGCGCACGCTGACCTGCAGGTTCGTACTGTGCTTGCACGTTTCCGCAGCTATTGGTATAGTTTGCTTGCAAATGAAGTTGTAATTGAAAGAAGTGGGGTTTCGGCCCCGCTTCTTTTTTGTATGGATGGAGGTGCCGCAATGGTCAAGACCAAGACCGAGCAGGCGATCATCGACGCGCTCGAGGCCGTCGCTCCCCAGCACGATGTCGACATCGTCGACGTCGAGCTCGTGGGTGCCACCAAGGCCCCCTGCGTGCGCGTGCGTATCGAGGGTGCCGAGGGTCAGAGCCTGTCGCTCAACGACGTCACGGCCAACACCAAGTGGGTCGGCGATGTGATTGAGGAGCTCGACCCCATCTCTTCGAGCTATACGCTCGAGGTGTCGAGCCCGGGTATGGCGCGCCCGCTGCGCCGCCCGTGCGACTTTGCCCGCTTTGTGGGCGAGAACTGCGAGCTCACCTCCACCGCCACCGAGGGCCGTCGTAAGTACGCCGGCAAGATTGCCGCCGCCACCGAGACGAACGTGACCCTCGAGCTCGAGGACGGCGAGTCCGTCACCCTCGATTTCTCTGATGTTAAAAAGTGCAAGTTGAAGCCCACCTACGACTTCAAGCCCGCGAAGGAAGGAAAGTAAGATGGCAGCATCCGACATGATGTCCGCCCTGATGGAGCTTTGCCAGGAGAAGCACATCGACCAGCTCTACCTGATCGACCGCCTGGAGCAGTCGCTCGCCAAGAGCTATGCCGAGATCCTGCATCTTGAGTGGGGCGCCAAGGTGACCATCGACCGCACCACCGGCAAGATCTACGTCTACCGCCTGGAGCCGATCGACGATTCCATGGACGAGGAGGGCAACTTCACCGAGTTCGAGGAGATCGACGTCACCCCCAAGAACACGAGCCGCATCGCTGCCCAGCACGCCAAGGCTGAAATCAACGCCATCGTGCGTAACTCCGCCCGTGAGCAGATCTACGAGGAGTTCTCCGGCCGCATCGGTGACCTCATCAGCGGTACCGTGCTGCAGTCCACGCCCGACTTCACGATCGTCAAGATCCGCGAGGGCGTCGAGGCCGAGCTGCCGCACTTCGACCAGCGCCGTTACGAGAACGAGCGCAACGAGCGTCCGATGGGCGAGCGCTACCTGCACAACCAGCACATCAAGGCCGTGATCATCGACGTTCGCGACCCCAACTCCAACCTGCAGCCGGTTCGTGGCGAGCACAGCCGTCCGCCGATTGTCATCTCCCGTACCCACCCCGAGCTCATGCGTCGTCTGTTTGAGCAGGAGGTGCCCGAGATCTATGAGGGCACCGTCCAGATTAAGTCGATCGCCCGCGAGCCCGGCCAGCGTTCCAAGGTTGCCGTCCACTCGCTCGACGACCGTCTGGATCCCGTGGGCGCCTGCGTCGGCCCCAAGGGCAGCCGTGTTCGCGCTGTCGTGGGCGAGCTCCGTGGCGAGCGCGTCGATGTCATCCTGTGGGATGCCGATCCTGCCGTCTACGTCGCCAACGCCCTGTCGCCCGCTAAGGTCACCCGCGTCCTCATCGACGAGGAGAAGGCCTACGCCGGCGTCATCGTGCCCGACGACCAGCTGTCCCTCGCCATCGGCAAGGAGGGCCAGAACGCCCGCCTCGCCGCGCGCCTGACCGGCTGGCACATCGACATCAAGTCCGAGACGCTTGCCGCCGACATCCTCAAGAACGTTCCCGTTCACGAGGAGCCCGCCGCCGACCTGATCGGTGACGAGGAGGACGAGGACGTCCGCCGCTGTGAGTACGTGTCCGAGGACGGCATCCAGTGCCGCAACCAGGCTCGTCCCGGCTCCCGTTTCTGCGGTGTCCACGACACCGACGCCTTCGATGATGCGGAGGACCTGATCTAGCGCGCGGTCGCGCCGGGCGGGTCCCGGCGCGTCTCCCACGCTCGTTCAGTCTCTAGGCACCCAAGGTGCCAGAAAGGGTAGGTGAAGTCATATGGCAAAAGTCCGTGTGTCCACCCTGGCCAAAGAGTTCGGCATGACCTCCAAGGAACTGATGGGTCATCTTGCCGATATGAAGATTCCCGCTAAGTCCGCTTCCTCCACCTTGGAGGACGCTTATGTCGCCATGGTCCGCAAGCAGCTCGCTTCGGTGATCGAGGCCCGCGCTCAGGAAGTCGAGGCCGCCAAGCAGGCCGAGGAGCAGGCAGCTGCCGCCGAGGAGGCCGCACGCGCCGCCGAGGCCGCGCACCTGCGAATCGGCACCGACTACCCCCGCGAGG
>DBGAXC010000009.1:0-27438 GCA_048447565.1 Collinsella aerofaciens
ATCGCGAGTTCCGCACGCAAAGGAAAGCACTTAATGTGCTTTCCGTCTTGCGCAGGACTGTAGAGCAGGAAAGTTCATATGCGCCGCCCGGCTCCCGCGGCTCTCAGGGGCATCTCTCATGCAAAAACTGTCGTGGGGTAAAGTCCGAGGCCAATGGCGTTTTATAACGAGAAATCCAAAAAAGTTGAAAATTCATTACAAATTTGCGTTGACTTTAGGTAACTAAAGTTTCATACTCCTTTTCAACCACTGGGGGATGTGAACACGCACGGATCGTTCGCATCATGATTGAAGAGGATTTCTTAGACATGTTCACGCATCAGCTAAACATTATCAGCGTAGTAATTATCTGATGCGGGTTAGCACATACAGCTAGCCCGTACGATAACGGGCGGCTGATGAAGATGAGGGCCGTCGAGCGCAACCGACGGCCCTCATTTTTTATGTCTAGGAAATTCTTTTTAGAGGAGGAAATGTAATGAACGGAGTTTTGCTCATGGTTGTGGCCGCGGCGGTGCTCGCCTGCGGCTATCTGGGCTACGGCCGCTGGCTGGCCAACAAGTGGGGCGTTGACAAGGATGCCCTCACGCCGGCCAAGCGCATGAAGGACGGCAACAGCTTCTCGCCCGTCTCCGCCTTCACCGCGTTCTCGCACCAGTTCAGCTCGATCTGCGGTGCCGGCCCTGTTACGGGTACGATCGTCGCCATGGCCTTTGGCTGGCTGCCCGTCGTGCTCTGGGTCCTCGTCGGCGGCATCTTCTTTGGTGCCGTCCACGACTTTGGTGCCCTGTACGCCTCGATGAAGAACAACGGCAAGTCGCTCGCTCAGCTCATCGAGAAGTACATCGGCAAGACCGGCCGTCGCCTGTTCCTGCTGTTCTGCTGGCTGTTCTGCATCATCGTCATCGCCGCTTTCACCGACATGGTCTGCAAGACGTTCATGTTCACCCCGGCCGTTGACGCTTCTGGTGCTGCCACCGGTGCCATCGACTTCACCAAGTCCTATGCCGCCGGCTGCGCTGGTACCATCTCCATCCTGTTCACCTTCGTCGCTATCGCCTTCGGTTGGGCCCAGAAGAAGTTCAACCTCACCGGCGCTGCCGAGTTCGTCACCGGCGTTGTCCTCATGGTTCTCATGTTCGCCGTCGGTATGCAGTTCCCGGTCTACCTGGATAAGTTCCAGTGGTTCGCCGTCGTCATGGTCTACCTGGTCTTCGCTGGCGCTATGCCCATCCAGATGCTCAAGACCCCGCGTGACTACCTCACTTCCATCATGATGATCGTCATGATCGTCTGCGCTGTCCTCGGCATCGTCGTCTTGGGCGTCAACGGTCAGGCTACTATCACCGCTCCGGTCTTCACCGGCTTCTCCACTGCCTCCGGCATGATGTTCCCGGTCCTGTTCGTCTCCGTCGCTTGCGGTGCTCTCTCCGGTTTCCACAGCCTCGTTTCTTCCGGCACCTCTTCCAAGCAGGTCGAGAAGGAGCAGGACGCCGTCAAGGTCGGTTACGGCGCCATGATCGTCGAGTCCTTCGTCGGCATCCTTGCCATCATCGTTGCCGGCATCATGTTCTCCGATATGAACACCGCCGGTACGGGCGCCCTCAACGCCGGTGTCGCTTCCACCCCGTTCCAGATCTTCGCCGCTGGCATCTCCCGCGGTATGCAGGCCTTCGGTGTTGACGGCACGCTCGCTACCGTCTTCATGACCATGAACGTCTCCGCTCTGGCCCTGACCTCGCTCGACGCCGTCGCCCGCATCGCCCGCACCTCGTTCTCCGAGTTCTTTGCCCAGACCAACGATGCTCTGGCCATCGAGTCCAAGGCCGGCTACATGAAGGTCCTCGGCAACCCCTGGTTCGCCACGGTCGTTACCCTGCTTCCTGGTCTCGCCCTCGCTTTTGGTGGCTATGCCAACATCTGGCCGCTCTTTGGTGCTTCCAACCAGCTGCTCGGCGGCATGACCATGATCACCCTCGCCGTGTTCTGCAAGTGCACCGGCCGCAAGGGCTGGATGCTCTACGTGCCCGTCGTCTTCCTGCTCTGCTGCACCTTCACCTCGCTGGTCCAGAGCGCCATGGGCTGCATGGCCGCTGTCCAGGCTTACGGCTTCTTCGGCACCATCCCGGCTACCGCCACCACGGCCGCCGTCTCCGTCGCCGCTACCAAGGGCCTGCAGCTTGTCTTCGCCGTCCTGCTGATGGTCCTGGGCCTCATCGTCGCCGTCAACTGCCTCAAGGAGTTCTTCGGCAAGGAGGCTGGCTCCATGCCTGATGAGGAGCCCGAGTGGTCCGAGATGGGCAAGGCCGAGTACGGTCGCGCCGCTGCCGCCGAGGCTCCCGCTGACGCCGAGGCCGCCAAGGCCTAGTCAGCTTGATGGACTAACCGTTCCATCCATATGACTCGGAAAGATCGGGTCCGCGACTTCGCGGGCTCGGTCTTTTTTTCATGCGAAAGCTGGTGACGCTCGAGTGTTCTCGCAGATGTTTTGCGTGGATAAGGGCGCGCGTTGTACCATATAGACGTATATGTGTACATATGAAAGGGGCCCCGTGGCCAAGACGGTATATTCCGATAATCAAAACAATGTCGATGCTTTGGCTGAGCGCCTGAGCAGCCAGACGTCGCTTTCTGCTGAGCGTGCCAAGCTGGTTGCCTACGACCTGCTTTGCCGCAAGGCGCTCAAGATTAAGTCGAGTGCGCTGGCGCAAATTTTCCGCTCCGTCGATAAGGAATGTGACACCAAGGCGATGCGCGATGAGTTTATCGCGGCAAATATCGTGACCAAGATCGAGGGTAGCGGCATTAACGGGCGCCCGGCGTTCTATACCATCAATGCCGAGATCCGCGATGCCCAGGAGCAGCTTGCCGAGGTTGCCGAAGAGGCCGTCGAGGACGTTGTCGAGGTGCCCGCTTCGGTGGAAACGGCCCCGCGCGAGCATATCGATACCGACGAGTTGCTCGATGAGAGCGTCGTTCGCGCCTTTACGGCTAAGGCCGGTCGCGGCGGTTTTGGCGGGGGCGGCAAGCGCGATGCTCAGCGCCGTGCCCAGCAGGAGCGCTTCCGTCGCGCCGTTGCTCAAAAGGATGAGCTCGATACCGAGGCTGTTGAGACCGAGGTTGCTGCCGAGTCGCAGAAGCCCACGAAGGATCAAAAGCCCGTGGAGGCCCAAGAGCCCAAGCGCCGTCGCGGTGCTCACTTTAAGGCTGCACAGCAGGATGCCGCGCGTGAGGTTGAAGAGTCTTCTGAGGTTGCAAACGATGTTGAGGAGTCTGCCAAGAAGGCTCCGGGTTCGTGTCGTCCCGGCCGCGGTTTTGCGGGACGCGCGTATCCCGTAAGGCGTCAGGAGAAGGGCGAGTCGGTTTCGACCACCCAGGACGAGAAGGCCGTTGAGCCGGTGGCTCGCGAACAGAAGCCTGTTGATGAGCAGGCTGCGTCCGATACGGAGACCCAGGGCCAGCAGCCTGCTGATGAGCAGACGGAGCAGAGCGCGTCGAGCAAGCCTCGCCGCCGTCGCCATCGTGGGGGCCGCAGTTCCCATGCCGAGACTGCAACCGAGAAGACCACGCCGCAGGACGAGGATCCGAAGGTCGAGGTTTCTTCGGGGCAGCCTAAGCGCCAGCCGGCGAAGGAGAGCAAGTCCGATCGTCCGCAGAAGCAGACGTCTATGCCGAAGCGCGAGCGCAATTCCCAAGGCGATTCTAAGCGCAAGTCTCAGAAGAAGCCGGAGTCTGCCGCAGCAGATACTGCTGCCCAGCAGCCCGAGTCGGCCGCCCATGGCGAGGTCTCGGCGTTTGCTCTTGCCCGCGTTTTAGGCAGGCAGCTGCTCAAGGTTGTCCCCACGCCTATGGCGCTCTCCAAGATCAAGGAGCAGCAGACACAGATCGTAAAGGTCGAGGGCAAGGACGGCAAAAAGGCTCCGCAGCGCACTCAGCACAACGAGATGTCCAACCGCAAGATTGCCGAGGAAATCGCAATCATCCAGGCCTGGATCGAGCAGAACCGAGGTGCCGATACGCCGGTTGCTTCGCGCCGCCAGCGTGCCTACCAGATCTTTAACGACGAGAAGGCTTTTGACGGCAAGCACGGTGAGCGCCTGATCAGGCGTATGACCGAAAAGGGCATCAGCATGCAGGCGATCAAGGTCGCGCCCAATCGCCCCGTGCACTTTACGGGTTTCTTTACGCTGGGCGCCGACAAGCCGTTCATTATGGTCGAGAACCTGGACACCTACGACGAGATCGTCAAGCTGCTGCGTGGCCGCAAGCACGCCAAGCTCTTTGGCATCAAGGTGGGCGGCGTGATTTTTGGCGGCGGATGCAAGGCGAGCGTCTCGCATGCCCTGGACGATTATCTGGCCGAGATTGGCTATCGCTTTAACTACGTCTACTACGTGGGCGACATCGACCGCGAGGGCGCGCGCATCGTCGAGCAGGCTCGCAATGCCAATGTGGTTGAGATTCGCCTGCATGCCGGCATGTACCGCGCCATGCTCGCCGAGCATAAGCGTCGCGTGAAGGCCGGCGGAGAGTGCGAGCCCGCGGCTGCCAACCAGGGTGTGCCGCAGAACCTGGCGGCGACGATCAAAGATCTGCCCATGGTCACGCGCGTGCAGTTCCGCAACGTGCTGCGCGAGGGCGGGCGCATTCCGCAGGAGATTCTGATGACCGCAGACTATCGGGATGGCGACTCGGGAAGCTTCGACCGCATGCTGAACAACTAGGGACGTGTGGCCCCGACGGGCCGGGCATTAAGTTTGCTGCTCTACAGTCCTGCGCAAGACGAAGGCCACATTAAGTGGCCTTCTTTGCGTGCGGAACTCGCGACAAACTTAATGCCCGGCCCGTCGGGGCCACACGACACGTTGTAGAAGGCGGCTCGCTTTTCGGAATTGGGCTGATATTTCAAGATGTAAGGCGCTCTTGGTCCTAATGGGCTTGGGGCGCCTTCGCGTTTCCTCAGCTCCGCACCCTTGCGGGTTCTCGAATCCCTCCGCTTGCCCACAAGAAGGCGCCCTGGGCCGTTATGGGCTCAGGGCGCTCAATTTTAATGGCTGGGACGGAGGGATTCGAACCCCCAACAGCCGGCACCAAAAACCGGAGTTCTACCGTTGAACTACGTCCCAATGTGTGGTGTTGCCCAAAAGCAACTCGTTTAGTTTACCTAATCTGCGAGGGCATCGCAAACGCCATCGAGCAGGCGTACGGCGAGTGTCTGCGCGTCGCTGGCCGTGAAGGTGCCGTTGTAGCGCGTCATGCCCGTGAGCTCAATGCGAATGCGAGCCGGCTTCTGCTGCGCGGCGACATTGGCGGTGCGGATGCGCTGGGCCAGGTTGTGGCACTCGGCGAGGGCAATCGTGGCGCGCGGTGCGGCGTCGGCGGGCAGCTCGTCGCTTGCGATTTCGAGCACCAGGTCAACGTCGGTTGGGACCTCGGAGTCACAGAGCATCATGCCGCTGTTGTCGGTCGTTGCCGTGGCGATATTCCACATGCGCGACGCAACGCTGCGTGCGATGGGGTCCTCGCCGATAACGGCAATCTGGAAGCGCTCGAGCACGTTGGCGGCGCGAGCAAAACCGATGCGGGACTCGGCTTCGGTGACCGAGGGCTTGCCCTCCCACACATGGTGCAGGCGGTTGATGTAGGCGTAGGTGTCCTGGAAGGCCATGCCGTCGGCAAACAGGCCGACATTTTCCTGGAACTGCTGCAGGGCGGCCTCGGTATGCGGACCAAAGTAGCCGTCGTCTTCGCCACAGGCAAAGCCCAAAACGTTGAGAGCGCGCTGCAGGGCCTGCACATCGGCGCCATGGAAATTGGGCATGCGCAGATAGAGGGTGCGGTCGCCCAGTTTATACGAGGCGTCGACCAGAGCGCTCCAGCAGGGGATATCGACGGCACAGCCAGCGGCAAGGCCGCTATCGAGCCTAAAGGTGCCAACAGCCTGTTCGGTGGTGGTGCCAAAGCGCTTGTCGGCAACCTCGGTGTCATCGATTGTATAGCCGAGCTGCAGAAGGCGGGACTGGACGTCCTCGACGGCTGCTCCCTGCATGCCCGTTGTAATAGGTTCCATGAACGAACCCCTTTCGGCGTACCATTCGTACTATTTGAGCGTGTGTCGGATAGACAACGCAAAGGGATGCATAAACATGCACTCAACAGTGTAGCAAGTTGTACCCAAATACGCTGCTGACAGGTTTTATAACCCCCGCTAGTTAAGGCGCTCCACAAAGAAATCTGCCATGGAGAGGAACAGCTCGCGTGCATGCGGGTCGAGCGAAACGTCCTCGATGGCGGCCTTAGCTTTGGCGGTCAGGTCCAGTGCGTAGGCGTGGGCGTAATCGATAGAGCCAGTCTCCTGGAAGATTTCCACGGCGCGCGCGAGCTGCGCGGGGTCCTCGGTGCCCGAGGAGAGGATCGCTTCAATCTCGTCGTGATAGCGCTCATCGGAGAGGGCGTGTACGGCGACAAGCGTGCGCTTGCCCTCGGTGATGTCGGTGCGGAAGTCCTTGTTGGCGGCCTCCTTGGTACCGATCAAGTTGAGCAGATCATCTTGAATCTGGAAGGCAAGGCCCGTGTGCAGGCCAAAGGCGCGCAGCGCCTCAATTTGCTCCTCGCTGCCTCCGCCGATGATGGCTCCGGTGGCAAGCGGCGTGGCTCCGCTGTAGTACGCGGTCTTGTGCGTCGCCATGTCCAGGTAATCGTCGACCGAGATGTCGAAGCGCCCGTCGCGTACCCAACCCAGGTCGAGCGCCTGGCCCTCGATGGTACGAACGATCATCTCGGTGAGCTCGTGGAGCACGCGGAGTTTTACGTTGGGCTCCAGCGTGGGGTCGTCGAGAACCGTCTTGGTGACCATGGTAAGTGCCAGGTCGCCGCAGTTGATAGCAAGCCCCGTGCCCTCGGTGAGGTGCATGCAGGGCTTACCGCGGCGCAGCTGCCCGTTATCGGCGATGTCGTCGTGGATGAGCGCACCCGACTGGAAATGCTCGATGGCCGCCGCGGCGCTGCGGGCGCTCTCAAAGCTGCCGCCCACTGCGGTGGCGGCGAGCATGCAGATGAGCGGGCGGTGGCGCTTGCCGGCATTGGCGGTAAATGCCGAGAGCGGGGTATACAGGTAGCGCTCGATATCGGCAGAGGTCGCCTGTCCGTCAAAGAACGTGGCCAGATAGTCGTTGATCTGGTCAAGGTGCTGGGCTAAAAAGCTGGTAAACGGACTGGACACGGGTTCTCGCATTCTTTCTTAGGTTGCATCGTTGCGGTGTGCAGATACCATATTGCCACATTGGAGTTGCCGGCGCGTCTGTTTTGGCGATTTGGGGAAACGGGACGTGTGCGCGTGCCGGCTGCTTATATAAGCCTAAAGTGCTCGAGCGCCTTGACGACGCCATCTTTGTCGACCGAGTCGGTGATGTAGTCGGCGCGCTTTTTGAGATAGTCCGGCGCATTGCCCATGGCGATACCGACATCGACGGCGTTCATCAGCGAGACGTCATTGCTGGCGTCGCCGATGCCGTATACGGTTCCGTGGTGTGGATCGAGGGCGTCGAGTACAGACTGGATGCCCCCGCGCTTCGTGCATTCGCGGGGCGAGATTTCGGTTACCTCGAGTTCGAGCTCGTTAAAGCACAGCAGCGGCTCAAGTGCCTTATCTTGAGCGATGTGGTTGGCGAGCGATGTAGACATCAAGATCTTGTAGACACTGTAATGTTGCAGCTGCGTGACTGCGTCGCCCAGGGTGCGCGCGTATCCGGGGGCATCGGGGGCATCGGCACTCATGCGCACGACGCCGTTGAGGCCCTCAAAGCGGATGACCTCGCCCGATTGCTCAAGATAGGGGGCAAGATGCTGCAGCATGCTGGGCGTCATTGACAGATCGCGAATTGCGTGTCCGTTGATCTCGGCGTAACCGCCCGCAAGACAGACGATGCCGGTCCAGGGCAGCTCAAGAAGTTTGGGGTGGATGCAGCTGAGGGTGCGCCCCGTGCAGATAAAGGCCATGTTGCCGTTGGCGACAAACTCGCGGATTGCCTGCGAAACCGCCTCGTTGGGATAGGGGGAGAGGTCCCGCTCGTCTTCGGGAAGGTCTTGGGCGAGCCTGGGGTCTTGCCAGGCGAGCGTTCCGTCGATATCGAAGAAGCAGATATCGCCGCGCTTATGGGCTGCGCTGGCGGCAGGGGAGGCCGAGGTGGTGGGCACAAATTCCGGCTCGAGGCCCATGATCTGGTCAAAATGCTCTTTAACGCGGGGAACGGAGATGCCGATGACCACCTGGGCGGTCTTGCCGGTAATGATGAGGCCCTTGGCGCCCACCGCGACAAACGACGCGTTATCTGCAACGATGGAAGGGTCTGCGACCTCGACGCGCAGGCGCGTGGCGCAGTTGGTTGCGCCCACGATATTGCCAACGCCACCTAAAAGCTGAATTACCCGCTCAGCGAGGACGTGATCTTGATCGGATCGACTATCGACCTCGTCATTGGGGGATTGCTCTTTGGCAAAGTCGCTTCCCGTTAAACAATCGATTGCCGCGCGATTGGCAACATGATCCTCGCGGCCCGGTGTCTTAAGGTCATAGACCAAGATGAGTGCTCGAAAACTAACAAAAAAGATGAGGCTAAAGGCAAGGCCGATACCGAGCGCCAAAAGATAGGCACCGGCATGCGTGCGCATGAGCGGAATAAAGTTGAAGGCTGCCATCTCCATGAGGCCGCCCGAGAAGATGCCGACGATGCCAAAGAGATTCATGGTTGTGGCAAGGCAAGACGATAAGACGGCGTAGAGCAAAAAGAGCCCGGGGTGGGTGAACATAAAGAGAAACTCGAGTGGCTCGGTAACGCCGCAAACCACCGAGGCGACGATGGCGGGCAAAAGGATGACCTTAAGGCCGGCGCGGCGCTCTGGTTTTGCGGTGGAGTAGAACGCGGCTGCGATGGCGGGAAGGCCAAAGAGCTTGACCCAGCCGGTGGCGGTAAAACCGGCCCACGGCGCAAGTTCATTAAGGGGGCGCGTGCTATGGGAGAGGATGGGGAGCAAGCTGCTCCACGTGGCGTAGATGCCGTCGTTAATGACCAGGTTGTCGTAGTAGATCGGCATGTAGAGCAGGTGGTGCAGCCCCATGGGCTCGAGCGCTCGCTCCAAAAGCACAAAGATGCCCACGCCAAAGGGGCCGACGCTCGTAAGTGCATGGCGCAGCGTTTCGGTCATTGCGTATACGGAGGGCACGATGGCGGCCGAGATAGCGGCAAGGGCAAACACGGCAAAAAAGCTGATGAGGTAGACCAGCGAGGAGCCCGAGAAGGTGCCGAGCCAATCGGGAACCTTGGCATCGTAGAAGCGGTCATGGATGGCGACGACGGTTGCCGATACCGCCAGCGGGCCGATAATGCCGGTGTCGAGCGTCTTGATGCCGTCGATGATGGTGATGCCGCTAGCGGAGGTCAAAGACGACGGGTACTTAAGTCCAAGATTGTCTCCGCTCAGCTTAATGATCTCGCTCAAAAAGAAGCAGTAGGCAAAATAGGCGACGAGAGCCTCGAGGCAGCAACGAGCCGGTTGTTTTTGGGCAAGACCGATGGGCAGCGCTACGGCAAAAAGGAGCGGGAGGCGTTTAAAGACCGTCCACGAGCCGCGCTGGATGATGGTCCAAAAAGCGTACCAAGGGGTTCCGTATACGGCGAGATCGCCGACGATGTCCGCAGTCGTTGCGAGAGCGGAGACGCCGACCATGAGGCCTGATATAGAAAACAGCATGGCGGGCGCGAACATTGCCCCGCCAAAGCGTTGGATTTTTTGCAGCATGTTCTGCCTTCCGAATATCGAGGCGCGTTGCGCGTGGGGAAACGTTTAAACAATGGATTCATTGTAGAGGACCAGACGAGTGTCGTACCGGCAGTTTTGAGCGAAACCGATTTGGGCATGACAGAAACCGTCAACGGCTAAATCCTGTCGCTTCACCGATATTCGGTTTAAACAACTTTAAGAAATGCTATCGTGCCTAGCCGGAAATGAATAATGTAGAGGTGAAACAATGCCAAAAGCGATATACGAAGGAATCTACCGAGAAATACGCTCGCGCATCATTAATGGGACCTATGCGTTTCAGGAGATGCTGCCAACCGAAGCCGAGCTGACCGCGGAATTTGGCTGCACGCGCAATACCGTCCGCCGCGCTTTGAGCATGCTGGCCGACGGGATGTTTGTGCAGCCCATACACGGCAAGGGCGTGCGCGTTATTTGGCTTAAGGGCGAAACCGACATGTTGGGCGCACTCGAAGAGGTTGAGTCGTTTGGCGAGTTTGCAAAGCGCAACAATGCCGTTGCATCGACGGACGTTAAGTCTTTCGAACATCTGGTTTGCACCGAGCAACTCTCTCGTCACCTGGGCTTTAAGGTGGGCGAGGAGTTGATTCGCGTAGTGCGTGTCCGAAGCCTCAACGGCAACGCGCGCCAAGTGGACCATGGCTATTTTTTGGCGTCGATCGCCAAGGGCCTGACTCCCGAGATCGCGGCAGATTCTATTTACGGCTATCTGGAGCACAAGCGCGGTGTCAAAGTGATGGCGAGCCGTCGTACGGTGAGTGTCGAGCTCGCCAACGATGAGGACTGCAGCTATCTTGACCTCGGCAAATACAACTGCGTTGCCGTCATGGAGAGTCAGTCGTACACCTCGGATGGCATCTTGTTTGAGGTGACGCACACTCGCACACACCCCGAGATCTTCCATTACCGCGTCAATTCCAAGCGATAGCCGGCTAGCTCGCAGCCTGACGAGACTCATGGCCTCAAAGAGAAAACGCCCGGTCAAACCGACGGTACATCGGCTTGACCGGGCGTTTTCTCTGCATTAGATAACAAATAATTGTTTATACAAAACTTGTCAAGTATCAAGTTGAAATTACCGTTCACCGAAGTTTTTCTACCGCTCTAGTAATACTTGTTCAAACAACTAGCCAAATAGCGTATCGTTCAAATCAGCAAAAGGGGCAAAGTCCCCGAGCCAATCTCCGAAGGCGGCGGCAAAGGGTGCCGCCACGGTGTGAAAGGGTGGATTGTAATGAAGAACGAAATGAGCAGAAGGCAGTTCCTGGGCTTTGCTGGTTCCGCGGCTGCAGTTCTTGGTCTGGGCCTCGTGGGTTGCGGTGGTTCTGCCGGCTCCGGCTCCTCTGCTTCTGGTGACGCTGCCGAGGTCTACTTCCTCCAATTCAAGCCCGAGGTCGACAAGGAGTGGAAGGAGATCGCCAACGCCTATAAGAAGGAGAAGGGCGTCGAGGTCAAGATCGTGACCGCCGCCTCCAACACCTACGAGGAGAAGCTCAAGTCCGAGATGTCCAAGAGCTCCGCTCCGACCCTGTTCCAGGTCAACGGCCCCACCGGTCTTAAGAACTGGAAGGATTACTGCGCCGACCTGTCCGATACCAAGCTCCGCGGTGAGCTCATTGACGACTCCCTGGCTCTGCAGTCCGACGGCAAGGATGTGTGCATCGACTGGGTTCAGGAGAGCTTCGGCATTATTTACAACAAGCAGCTGCTCGAGAAGGCTGGCTACAAGGCCGAGGACATCAACTCCTTCGACAAGCTGAAGGCTTGTGCCGACGACATCCAGGCCCGCAAGGACGAGCTTGGTGTTGAGGGTGCCTTCACTTCCGCCGGCATGGACGACTCCTCCAGCTGGCGCTACACCACCCACCTTGCCAACATGCCGCTCTACTACGAGTTTGAGAAGGAGCACAACCAGGAGGACGACGAGATTAAGGGTGAGTTCCTCGACAACTACAAGCAGATCTTCGACCTGTACATCACCGACTCCACCTGCGATCCTTCGCAGCTTGCTTCCAAGACCGGCGACGACGCCACCAACGAGTTCGCAACCGGCAAGGCCGTCTTCTACCAGAACGGCTCTTGGGCCTACTCTGACCTCGTCAAGGCCGGCATGACCGACGATCAGATTGGCATGATGCCCATCTACATCGGTGTTGACGGCGAGGAGAACCAGGGCCTGTGCTCCGGCGGCGAGAACTACTGGTGCGTCAGTTCCCAGGCTTCCGAGGATGCCCAGAAGGCCACCGAGGACTTCATGTATTGGTGCGTCACCGCTGACACCCCGACCAGCATCATCGCCGACAAGATGGGTCTGACCGCTCCGTTCAAGAGCGCCAAGGAGACCACCAACGTCTTCTCGCAGCAGGCCGTTGCCATGGCCAAGGACGGCAAGAAGACCGTCGCTTGGGACTTCGTCTACATTCCCTCCGAGGAGTGGAAGAAGAACCTCAAGCAGGCTCTGATTGCCTACGCTGCCGATAACAGCAAGTGGGACGGCGTCAAGAACGCCTTCGTCGATGGCTGGAAGACCGAGAAGGCTGCTTCCGAGTAAGCAGTTGCTGCCCGAGCTATCTGATTAGCGACAGGGGGGCGGGCAGACGTAGGTTTGCCCGCCCCCCTACATATTGAAAGGACCCTTTTATGGGCAAAGCACTCAAGCGCTGGTGGCCGCTCTTTATGTTGCCCACGTGCCTGGCGTTTATGATCGGGTTCGTGATTCCCTTTATTCAGGGCTTCTATCTCTCGTTCTGCCAGTTTATTATCATTAGTAACGCGCACTTTGTCGGTATCGAGAACTACGTGCGCGCGCTGTCCGATCCGCAGTTCTCCACGTCGTTCTTCTTTACCGTGGCGTTTGCCTTCCTGTCGACGGTGCTCATCAACGTGATCGCCCTGGCCATTGCGCAGGCGCTCACCCGCAAGGCGCTCAAAGGCACCAACATCTTCCGTACGATCTTCTTTATGCCTAACCTGATCGGCGGCATCGTGCTGGGCTACATTTGGCAGATTCTGATCAACTGCCTGCTCTCCAACGTGGGCGCCCAGCTCATCGCCCTTAACTCTGCTGCTGGCTTCTGGGGCCTTATCATCCTGACCCTGTGGCAGCAGGTCGGCTACATGATGATCATCTACATCGCTGGTCTGCAGTCCATTCCGTCCGACTACATCGAGGCCGCCAAGGTCGACGGCGCTACGGCATGGCAGACGTTTTGGAAGGTTAAGATCCCTAACCTGATGCCGACCATCACCATCTGCCTGTTCCTGTCCATCACCAACGGCTTTAAGCTGTTCGACCAGAACCTCGCCCTTACCGGCGGCGCCCCCGCGCACTCCACCGAGATGCTCGCCCTGAACATCTACAACACGTTCTATTCGCGTGCCGGTATCGCATGGCAGGGCATTGGTCAGGCCAAGGCGGTTATCTTCTGCATCCTGGTCGTGGCCATCTCCATGATCCAGCTTAAGGCCACGAGGTCCAAGGAGGTGCAGCAGTAATGAAACGCGATAAGGTTATCAACCGCGCGCTCTCGATTTTCTTTACGATCCTGTCGCTCGCGTGGATCTACCCCGTGTTCATGATCGCGCTCAATTCCTTTAAAAAGGCAACTGCAATCAGCACCACCACGGCATTCGATCTGCTCACGCCCGAGACGTTCAACGGCCTCGCAAACTACATGCATGCCCTTAACGAGCAGGGCTTTGCCTCGGCATTTATGTACTCGCTCATCATCACGGTCACGTCGGTCGTGCTGATTCTGGTGTGCTGCTCCATGTGTGCTTGGTACGTAGTGCGCGTCAACAGCAAGATCTCGAACTTCTTCTATTACCTGTTCGTCTTCTCGATGGTCGTGCCCTTCCAGATGCTCATGTTCACGCTGTCCAATTTGGCGGACCGCATCGGCTTCAACACGCCGTTCAACATCTGCTTTATCTACCTCGGCTTTGGCGCGGGCCTGGCGGTCTTTATGTTCGCCGGCTTTGTAAAGAACATCCCACTCGAGATCGAGGAGGCGGCCATGATCGACGGCTGCAACCCGGTCCAGGTGTTCTTTAAGATCGTCCTTCCCATCATGAAGCCCACCTATCTTTCGGTCGGCATTCTCGAGACCATGTGGGTCTGGAACGACTACCTGCTGCCCTACCTTACGCTCGACTCCACCAAGTACAAGACCATTCCTATCCTGATCCAGTACTTCCGCGGCGGCTACGGCCACGTCGAGCTCGGCCCCATGATGGCTTGCATCATGATGGTCGTTGTCCCCATCGTCGTCATGTACATCCTCTGCCAGAAGTACATCATCGACGGCGTGGTGGCAGGTGCCGTCAAGGGCTGATGCCGTAACTGTTTTGCAAGTTTCTGCGGCGCCCTCAACATGGTGCCGCATATCGAAAGGTGAAGACATGGCCGAGATCGTTCTCAAACATGTTCAGAAGGTGTATCCCAACACCGAGTCCAAAAAGAAGGGCTTCTTTGGCAAAAAGAAGAAGACCGAGGAGAAGAAGCACAACCTCAAGGTTACCGAGGATGGCGTGCTCGCTGTTGAGGACTTTAACCTCACCGTTCACGACCAGGAGTTCGTCGTCCTCGTTGGCCCGTCTGGCTGCGGTAAGTCCACGACGATGCGCATGATCGCCGGCCTGGAGGACATTACCTCGGGCGACGTGTTCATCGACGGCAAGCGGGTCAACGACGTGGCGCCCAAGGACCGCGACATCGCCATGGTGTTCCAGAGCTACGCTCTGTACCCCAACATGACGGTGTACGAGAACATGGCGTTTACGCTTGAGCTCAAGAAGGTCCCCAAGGACGAGATCGACCGCAAGGTTCGCTCCGCTGCCGAGATCTTGGGTATCACCGAGTACCTCGACCGTAAGCCCAAGGCGCTTTCGGGCGGCCAGCGTCAGCGTGTCGCTATCGGCCGCGCCATCGTGCGTGATCCTAAGGTCTTCCTGATGGACGAGCCGCTGTCCAACCTGGACGCCAAGCTGCGTAACCAGATGCGTGCCGAGCTCATCAAGCTGCGCCACGAGATCAAGGGCACGTTCATCTACGTCACCCACGACCAGACCGAGGCCATGACCCTCGGCGATCGCATTGTGGTCATGAAGGACGGCGTCGTCCAGCAGATTGCCACCCCGCAGGAGGTCTTCAACCATCCCGCGAACATCTTCGTTGCCGGCTTTATCGGCGTGCCGCAGATGAACTTCTTCGATGCCCAGCTGGTGCGCTCGGGCAACGGCTTCACCGTCAAGACCGAGGATATGAACGTGGCGCTCGCCCCCGAGACCTGCTCTCAGCTTGCTCTCAACTGGGACGGCGGCGACGTGAAGGAGATTACGGCCGGCGTGCGCCCCGAGCAGATTCTGCTTGCCGACAAGGGCGAGGAGGGTGCGCTCCAGGGTACCGTCGAGGTGACCGAGCTCATGGGTTCGACCGAGCATGTCCACGTGACCGCTCCCGATGGCCAGTTCGTCCTGATCATTCCCGTTGTCGACCTTGAGGCCAAGGGTGCGCTCAAGGCGGGCGACTCCATCTGGTTCAAGTTCGAGAAGAACGCGACCCATCTCTTCGATAAGGTGTCTGGCAAGAACCTTATCTAGGCCCGGTGCATCCAGGCCTTCCCTTTGGGCGACTGCGGTATTGCCATCCTTTTGCCGCGGTCACATATAAGACTCCCCTCCCGTCCACTGGGCGAGAGGGGAGCCTTTCTTTGTGTTGGGACCGTTCGTCTGTCAGTTTGTCTCAATCTGTAACAGGAGGAGGGCCAAATTGGGTCTACCTGTTACAGATTGAGACAACGTCGAGCTGCCTGTCCTTTCTTCTCGATCTGTAACAGGTAGACTCAATTTTGCCGGCTAGATGTTACAGACCGAGATTGTTTGGTCGAGGCAGGCCACGGGCAACACAGGGACACAAAAAACGGAGCCGCGTTGCCGCGACTCCGTTTTCAAGAGGATGGGTAAGGGAAGCGAATTAGCTCAGGTGCCAGATCTCGTCGTTGTACTGGGAGATCGTGCGGTCGGACGAGAAGGTGCCGGCGTTGGCGATGTTGATCAGCGCCTTGCGCATCCAGGCGTCCTGGTCCTCGTAGTCGGCTAGCACGCGCTCCTTGGTCTGGATGTATTCCTCAATGTCGAGTAGGGCCATAAACCAGTCCTTACCCTTGATGTCGTCGTGCAGACGCTGCAGGCGCTCCGCGTTGCCGGTCGCCATAAAGGCCGGGTTGGTGATGAAGTCCACCAGCAGTTTAATGCCGGGCTTGCAGTAGAGCGCGCCGGCGTCATAGGTGCCGTCGGCGTAGAGTTGCTCGACCTGTTTGGACGAGGCGCCAAAGGTATAGATGTTCTCGTCGCCCACGAGCTCGGCAATCTCCACGTTGGCACCGTCGAGCGTGCACAGGGTCAAAGCGCCGTTGAGCATGAACTTCATGTTGGAAGTGCCGCTCGCCTCTTTGGAGGCCAGGCTGATTTGCTCGGAGATGTCGGCAGCGGGGATCACGCGCTCGGCAGCAGTGACGTTGTAGTTCTCGATCATGACGACCTGGAGGTAGGGAGCCACGTCGGGGTCGTTTGCGATCCACTGGGAAAGCGTCAGGATGAGGTGGATGATGTCCTGAGCGATGGTATAGGCAGGCGCTGCCTTGCCGCCAAAGATGATGGTGACGGGGTGCTTAGGTCTGTTACCGTTCTTGATGTCGAGGTACTTCCAGATGATGTAGAGCGCGAGCATCTGCTGGCGCTTGTACTCGTGGATACGCTTGACCTGGACGTCGATGATGGCGTTGGAGGGAATGGTCACGCCCTGCTCGAGCGCCATGAACTGGCGCATGATGGCCTTGGCCTCGACCTTGGTGGCGGCCAGGCGCTCAAGAACGTCCTTATCGTCGGCGAAGTCGGCGAGCTTGCTCAAGTCGCCGGTGCTGCGCCAATCGGTACCGATCACATCGTCGAGCAGGCTGGCGAGCGCGGGGTTGGCTCCCTGGATCCAGCGGCGGAAGGTGATGCCGTTGGTCTTGTTGGAGAACTTCTCGGGGTAGATTTCGTAGAACGGATGAAGCTCGGTGTCCTCCAGGATTTTGGTGTGGAGTGCGGCGACGCCGTTGATGGAGAAGCCAAAGTGGATGTCCATGTGGGCCATGTGGACGGTGTCGTATTCGTCGATGATGGCAACGCGCGGGTCGTCGTGCTCGGCCTTTGCGATCTCATCGAGCTTGACGATAATGTCGGCGATGGCAGGGGAGACCTTCTGCAGGCTGGTGAGCGGCCACTTTTCGAGCGCCTCGGCAAGAATCGTGTGGTTAGTGTAGGCGACCATGGAGCGTACGATGGTCACGGCCTCGTCAAACTCGATGTCGTGCTTGGTGGTGAGCAAGCGAATGAGCTCGGGGATGACCATGGTGGGGTGCGTATCGTTAATCTGGACCACGGCGTAGTCGGCCAGATCGTGCAGGTTGCTGCCGCGCTCGATGGCCTCGTCGATCAGGAGCTGGGCGGCGTTGCTCACCATGAAGTATTCCTGGTAGATGCGAAGCAGGCGGCCCTGCTCGTCAGAATCGTCGGGGTAGAGGAACAAGGTGAGGTTCTTGGCGATCTCGGTCTTGTCGAAGTCGATGGAGCTGCCGGGTACCAGGCCGTCGTCGACACTCGCCAGGTCGAACAGGCGCAGGCGATTCTTGGCGGGCTGGCCATAGCCAGGCACGTCGATGTTGACGAGCTTGGAGGTGACGGCAAAGTCGCCGAACTCAACAGTGTAGGAGCGGTCGTCATCGATCAGGATATCCTGCTCGCCGAGCCACTCGTCGGGGACGGCCTTCTGCTGATTGTCGACAAAGCGCTGGCGGAACAGGCCGTAGTGGTAGTTGAGGCCCACGCCGTCGCCGGTCAGGCCCAGCGTGGCGATGGAATCCAGGAAGCACGCGGCCAGGCGGCCCAGGCCGCCGTTGCCGAGCGACGGTTCGACCTCAAACTCCTCAATCTTATTGAGGTCGTGGCCCGCGGTGGTGAGCTGGTCCTTAACCTCGCTATAGATACCGAGGTCGATCATGTTGTTGATGAGCAGCTTGCCGATCAAGAATTCGGCGGAGATGTAATAAAGCTTTTTCTTGCCATTGTTGAGCGGGCAGGCGGCTGAGCGCTTCTGCACGAGCTTAACAAGCAGTTTGTAAATGCGACGGTCATCGAGCTGCTCGAGCGAGATGCCAAAAGACTGCTCGGCAAGTTCTGCAAGATCGATACGGGGCATGTTTCCTCCTGTAATGGGTTGATTACATGTCTGCAATTCATAAGAAGCCCGCGCGAGGGGATTGGGGTGGCCTCGCGCGGGTAAGCAAGCGCGTCCGCACGGTGTGGTGGGTTCGGGCGCGGTGGCTCCTATTGGGGAAGCTCGATTTCGGCTTCCGACGGGATACGGAAGTAGGTCTCGGTCCAGTCGGTAAGCTTGTGCTCGAGCTCGCGGGTGATGGCACCATCGAGCATGCGCCAGGCCCAGTTGCCGCCTAGGGTGGCGGGGGTGTTGATACGCGCCTCGTTGCCCAGATTGAGCAGGTCCTGCATGGTGTAAATGCAGGTATCGCTCACGCTGGCGGCGATGGTTCGGTTGAGCGCGTCGGCTATGGACTCGCCTGCCTGCTGGTGGGTGTACAGGGCTGCCTGCTCGCGCTGACGCGGAGTGGCCGTACCCTCGAACCAACCGCGCGCCGTCTCGTTGTCGTGCGTGCCTACATAGGCGACGGTATTGGCGATATAGTTATGCGGCAGGTAATACGAGTTGGTGCCCTCAAAGGCAAACTGCAAGATCTTCATGCCGGGGAAGCCCGAGGTGTCGCGCATATCGATGACGCCGGGGGTAAGGAAGCCCAGGTCCTCGGCGATAATAGGCAGCGTGCCGAGCTTTTCCTCGAGCGTCTTGAAGAGCTTGAGGCCGGGACCCTGTGTCCACGAACCGTAGGACGAGTCGGGCGAGGAGAACGGTACCTCCCAGTAGGCCTCGAAGCCACGGAAGTGGTCCAGACGAATAACGTCGTACATGTTGAGTGCGGCGCGGATGCGGCCTTCCCACCAGGAGAAGCCGTCTGCTTCCATGGCATCCCAGTCATAGATGGGATTGCCCCAGTACTGGCCGGTGGCGGAGAACTGATCAGGCGGTGTGCCGGCGACACTGACGGGGTTGCCGGCGGCGTCGATCTTAAAGAGCTCGGGGCTTGCCCACATTTCGACGGAATCACGCGAGACGTAGATTGGCAAATCGCCGATGATCAGGATATCGCGCTCGTTGGCATAGGCCTTGAGGCGGCTCCACTGGCGGTCGAAGAAATACTGCGTCATCTGGTGATAGAGCATGCGCGCGGGATGGGCGGCGCAGACCTTGGCGGATGCTTCGCCGCGGGTGCGCAGCTCTGTGGGCCACTCCCAAAAGGCCTTGAGTCCGCACTCCTCTTTGACGGTCATGAACTCGCAGTAGGGAATGAGCCAGTCTTCGTTTGCCTGGACAAAGTCGTCGAAATCGGCTGGCTTGTTGGAGGCGAAGCGTTCGGCGGCACGGTCGAGAATCTGGCGGCGACCGCTAAAAATCGCGCCATAGTCAACGTTGTTAGGATCGGAGCCCAGATACACACCGTCGATATCGCGCTGCTCCAGATAGCCGGCCTCGATAAGCTCGGCAAAGTCGATGAAATTGGGGTTGCCCGCACGGGCCGAGAACGACTGATAGGGCGAGTCGCCATAGCTCGTCGTCGTAAGGGGCAGAATCTGCCAATAATGTTGTTTGCACGAGACGAGGAAATCGACAAAGTCGTAGGCATTCCAGCCAAAGCCGCCGATGCCGTACGGTCCGGGCAGGGACGAGATGGGCATGAGAACACCGCTTGCACGCTCCATGGATGTGCTCACCAACCTTCTTGTTGTGGGATCGGCCTGCAGATGGGTGAACAGCCCGTCCCGAGTTTTAGAGTCGATGTCCCTATTGTAGAACATGTTGTTTAAACATGTATAGGTTAGATTAAAAAGTTGCCACGTTTTCGGTAAATGGTTGCGCGCCATGAAAAAACCCCGGTCTCACATCGTGAGATCGGGGCACGAACGGTTTGTAGGTTTTTGCTACTCGGCGTCGGCGAAGCCGTTGGGGTTATGGCTCTGCCAATTCCAGCTGTCGCGGCACATGTCCGCGATATCGTACTGGGCTTTCCATCCCATCATGCGCTCGGCCTTGGAGGCGTCGCACCAGTTGGCGGCGATATCGCCGGCACGGCGCTCGCGAATCACGTAGGGCAGCTCCTTGCCGCACGCCTTGGAGAAGGCAGCGACGACCTCGAGCACCGAGGTGCCGGTACCGGTGCCCAGGTTAAAGATCTCGACGCCGGTTTTGCCGTTCATCCAGTTGAGGGCGGCAACGTGACCAGATGCCAGGTCGCACACGTGGATGTAGTCGCGCACGCCGGTGCCGTCGGGGGTGGGGTAGTCGTTGCCAAAGACCTGAACGGCCTCGAGCTTGCCCACAGCGACCTGGGCGACATAGGGAACCAGGTTGTTGGGGATGCCCTTGGGGTCCTCGCCGATCAAGCCTGACGGATGGGCACCGATGGGGTTGAAGTAACGGAGCAGCACGACGTCCCACTCGGGGTCGGCGGTGTGGACATCCATGAGGATCTGCTCAATCATCCACTTGGTCCAACCGTAGGGGTTGGTCGCGGGCTTCTTGGGGTCTTCCTCGGTGACAGGCGGATTGTCCGGATCGCCGTAGACGGTCGAGGAGCTCGAGAAGATGATGGACTTGCAGCCATGGTTGCGCATGACGTCAATGAGCACCAGGGTGTTCTCGATATTGTTGTGGTAGTACTCGACGGGCTTGCTCACCGATTCGCCGACGGCCTTAAAGCCGGCGAAGTGGATGACGCGGTCGATCTGGTGGGTATCGAAGATCTTGTTCATCGCATCGCGGTCGAGCACGTTGGCCTCGTAGAAGGTGAGGTTCTTGGCGGCCTCGTCGCCCACGATGGTCTTGACGCGGTCGACGGCGACGGCGCTGGAGTTGGAGAGATCATCGACGATGACGACCTGGTAGCCACCCTCGAGCAGCTGAACGACGGTGTGCGAGCCGATAAAGCCGGCGCCACCGGTAACGAGGACACAGGTGTCTTTGGGGTCGAGTGCTTTGGACATGTAGTTTCCTATCGAATCAGGAACACTTCTTCAGGGGAGTATAGCGCAGGCAGGGACGCCCAAATCGTGCGCTGTAGGAAAAGCAGAGGATTGTGCTAACGTACTCATAGAAGAGCTTGCGTACGCATAACCTGATCTTTGGCATTTGCTTACGAGCCGCTGACCTTGCAGTTTCCTGCCGTTCGTGGAAATCGTTGGGACGCGCCATATGTACGCTAATATGTATGAGTTGAGCGACATATAAATAAGCATGTAACGGAGTACATATGTCACCAAACAGCGATTCCATCCTTTCCCAGGAGCTCTCGCGCCGCACTGCCCTCAAGGCCCTGTTCGGCGCCGCTTCTGCGGCAGTTCTTTTTGGCCTGCCCGCTCGCGCCCATGCGGCGGAGGCTTCCAAAGAAACCACCGATAAACTGAATGCCGCCCAGGCCCAGCTCGACGAGGTTCAGGCCCAGCTCGACAGCATCGCAAATGAGTATGCGGCGCTGGCCAACAAGAATGCCCAGACCCTCAACGACATCGAGAATGTCCAGGGCAAGATTGACGACACGCAGGCCCAGATCGATGAAAAGAAGGCCGAGCTCAAGAAGAAGCGCAACGACCTTTCCGATCGCGTGGCCGCCAGCTACAAGTCCGGCGGCACGAACATCCTGTCGCTGCTGCTGGCCTCTGGCTCGTTTGAGGAACTCGTCGCCAACGCGCATTACGTTGAGAAGATCAACAAGAGCGACCGCGACGCCATCGAGGACATTCAGACCATCCAGGAAGAGCTCGATGCGCAAAAGACCGAGCTCGAGTCGCAGAAGGCCGACTTAGAGAAGCTCAAGGACCAGCAGACTGCCCAGATGCAGGACATGCAGGCCAAGCAGCAAGAAGTCCAGACCGTGCTGAACGGTCTTTCCGACGACGTCAAGGAGCTCATGGCTCAGCGCGATTCCGAGATCCTCGCTGCCGCCCAGGCTGAGGAGGCCGCTAGGAAGGCTGCCGCTGCCGCGGCTGCCGCGAACAAGAACAATTCCTACTCGGGTGGTTCGAGCTCGGGTGGTGGATCGTACGCGCCCGGAACTCCGCAGCAGAATGCCGGCTCGGGCAAGCAGCAGGCTGTCGTCAACGCGTGCTACTCCACGCCTTCGCCGGGTCAGAACTGGTGCGCGGCGTGGGTCACCAATGTCTTCCGTAACGCCGGCGTTGGCTACTTTGGAGGCAATGCGTGCGACATGTTTAACGCCTGGTGCTATAGCTCCGACCGCTCGGCGCTGCAGGTGGGCATGATCGTGGCCGACTCATCGCATAGCGGCACGGGTGCTCCGGGCCTTATCTACGGTCATGTGGGTATCTACGTTGGCGGCGGCATCGTTATGAGCAACGAGGGCGCCATTACGTCTAAGTCGCTTGACTCGTTTATTAGCTTCTATGGCACTGGCTCTGGCGTGCGTTGGGGCTGGCTCGGCGGTATTGCGCTGTCGTAGCTGCGGCTTGGTCCGGGACAGTCCGAGAGGCATAAGGTTGCCTGCTCGGGCAGTCCTGCTCGCACGGAGAGCACATTAAGTGCTCTCCGGCTCGTGCGGAACTCGCGATCAACCTTATGCCTCTCGGACTGTCCCGGCCCTCTCGGATTCGGGGCGCGGCACACCGGACTGGTTGTCTGAATTAAAGAAAGTGAAGGCCCCTTTCGGGGCCTTCTTTTTATAAAAATTCGCCTACTCGGTGGACTTCGGGTTCTAGGTCTACGTTGAATTGGTCTTTGACGGTTGCCTGGATGTGGCGGATGAGTTCGTCGACATCGGCGGCGGTGGCGTGGTCGGCGTTGACGATGAAGCCGCAGTGCTTCTCGCTCACCTGCGCGCCGCCAACGGCGTGTCCTCGCAGGCCGGCATCCATGATGAGTTTGCCGGCAAAGTAACCCTCGGGGCGCTTGAAAGTGGAGCCGGCACTCGGCATGTCGAGCGGCTGCTTGTCCTCGCGGCGCTGGCGGTAGTCGTCCATGTCGGCCTTGATCATCGCGGCGTTGCCCGGGGCGAGATTGAAGGTGGCCGAAAGCACGATAAAGCCGTCATCGGCGATGCGGCTCTTTCGATAACCCAGGTTGAGCTCGTCGACATCGAACTCGATGATATTGCCGCTGCCGCGGGTGCCGTCGTCGAGCTGGCGAGCGGGTTTGTAGACGCGCACGGACTCCAGCACATCGGCCATGCAGGCACCGTAGGCACCGGCGTTCATGTAGCAGGCGCCGCCGACCGATCCGGGGATGCCCGAGATGGGCTCCATGCCGGTGAGACCGGCCTCGGCTGCCGCCGCGGCGACATCGGAAAGCAAGGCGCCGGCCGCCGCCGTGACGTGCGTGCCGTCGACCGTAATGTCGGAGAGGCCTTCGCCCAGCGCCACGACGACGCCACGGATGCCCTTGTCGCCGACGAGCAGGTCGGAGCCGTTGCCCACGATGGTAAGCGGCAGGTCGCAGCGATAGCAGGTATCGAGCGTGGCGACGAGGCCCTGCTCAGTATCGGGCGTGACAAAGACGTCGGCCGGGCCGCCGATCTTAAACGTGGTGTGCTCGCGCATGGGCTCGCTCATCAACACGTTGTCCTCGCCGGCAACGCCAGCAAGTGCGCACAGCAGGTCCTCGTTAAAAAAGTCGTTCTCGTGCATACGAATATCCGCCTTTTGGTGGTCGTTGTCATCAATCGATTGCAATATACCCCACCCGGACGGATTTGGTGCGCTGGCGGCGATAAAACAGCCGTCTACCGGATTGGTAAAGTGTTTATCACCGAGGTAGAGGGGTAGTCGCTATACTTTCAAGAGATTGCGCGTAAACCCGGAAGGAGCGAGATGGCCAACAAAGTCACCCTCAAGCAGATCGCCCAGGAGGTGGGGCTTTCCCCCTCGTCGGTCTCGCTTGTGCTCAATAATCGGCCCTGTCGCATCTCGGAAGAAAACCGCAAGCTCATCAAAGAGGTCGCGGCGCGCAACCACTATGTTCCCAACCAGATTGCGCGTAGCCTGGTCATGCGCGAGTCGCGCACGCTGGGCCTTATCGTCCCTAACATCGAGAGCCGCTTTTTTGCCTCGCTTGCCGGCAGCTTGGAAAAGCGCTGCCGCGAGGACGGCTATGCGCTCTTTATTACCAGCTCGGGCGGAAGTGCCGACGACGATCTGGAGCTGCTGCGCCAGCTGGTGACGCGCGGCGTCGACGGTGTCTTCCTGGTCGTAGGCGACGAGTTCTCCGACGACCGCGCCCTGCGCGAAGAAGTCAGCCATCTGCCTATCCCTGCCGTGATGGTCGATCGTGCCATTGAGGGGCTCGAGTGCGACAAGGTGATGTTCGACCACGAGATGGGTGGCTACATGGCCACTCGCTATCTGATCGAGCAGGGCCACCGTCGCATTGCCTGCTTGGTTAACGCGCGCCGTTCCAATACGGGGCGTAAGCGACTTGCCGGCTATGAGCGCGCGCTGCGCGAGGTTGGCCTGCCTATCGACGCACGTTTGGAGTTTGAGAGCGAGTACTACATTCCGAGTGCCTATGAGGCCTCGGAGGCGGTGCTCGCAACTGATGCCACCGCTGTGTTCGCAAGTTCGGATAACATCGCCCTCGGTCTGCTCAAGCGCTTGCACGAGATGGGGAAGAGCATCCCGGGCGATATCTCGGTGGTGAGCTATGACAACTCGGCGGCCGACGTTCTCTTTGAGCCGGCGCTGACCGCGATTGAGCAGGATCCTGGTGTCCTTGCGGAGCATGCTTTTGGCTGCATGTCCAAGCGTCTTGCCGGTAGGGGCGGCAGGCGTGCCGAAGAGGTCGTCCTGGAGCCGGCGCTTATCGTTAAGGGCAGCGTGCTCGAACTTACCGAATGTAGCTAAACGTACTTGTTTGTTTGCATAGATTGCATGCGGAGTGTCTGCTATTTGCCGGCAGGCACCCCGGCCCTCGTCCGTGAACTCTTCCGCTGGGCGAGCCATAGACGCCACGCACCGATGCGATAAAGCAGTGGCTTGAAATTGGTGCTATATTCGGCTTGAGTTATTTAATGCTAGTACGGGAGGCTGATATGGGGCTGTTCAAGAAGAAAAACCCGCAGGATGCCTTTGATCCCGATGTGTTTACCATCACGGATACGATTTTGGACCCACCGCGGTTTACACTTTTGCCGGCTATCTACCAGGACGCCACGCGCCGCAAGTGGGCCGTGCATCAGCGCGGCGGCGAGCCGAAGATTTTTGACTATGCGGACGTGCTGCAGTGCGAGATTGTCGAGACCGGAAATCCCGAGGATGTGCCGGAGCTTAGCAATCGCGAACTAGCTCAGCAGATTTTGATTAATCCAGCTCAGGCTACCAAAAACAACGCTGCCAAGCGTAATATGTGCCTTGGTATGGGTGTCATCGTTGCCGTGCAAACCGGCGAGGATGAGATTTCGAAGCTTGAGATTCCGGTGACCGCGGGCGAAGTCAAGCGAGACTCCGGCCTATATCGGTCGTATCGGAACGTTGCGGAGCAGATCAAAGAAGCCTTCGACGCCATGGGGCGTCCGGAGCAATGATGCCCGCAGCATCAAGCGGTTGAGGAGCCTTGCCCATGTCGAGTGAACCATATGCGATTCCGCCCAAAGATCGCGCCTTTGAGGGCATTCTTTGGTATATCAAACATTATGACCTGCAGGGTGGTGACCGGCTGCCCGCCGAGCGTGTGCTTTGTGAAGAGCTGGGCGTGTCACGCACGGCGTTGCGCGCTGCGATCACGCGTCTGATTTCGTGCGGAACTTTGGAAAGCCGCCGCGGTTCGGGCACCTATGTGTGTCCTCCCAAACCGCTGAACATCTTTCAGGAAACATGGAACTATACGCAGGCGGTGGAGAGGGTTGGCTCAAAGTCGACCGCGCGCCTGGTTTGGTCCAAGGTCGTGTACGCCGATATCGATTTGGCCCAAAAAGCCCAGATCGATCTGGGCACGCCGCTCTTCTACATTCGACGTGTGCGCATGGTTAATGGTTCCCCGGCGTCGATTGAGACGGCTCACGTCAACCTGTCTTTGTGCCCCTCGCTTCCCGATCACGATTTTGAGCAGGAAAGCCTCTACGACGTTTTGCTCAAAGAGGGGAATGTCCATGTGGCGCACGGCAAGGAGTATATTTCCATCAGCCGTCTGAACGCCGACGAGGCCAAGTTGCTGGGTGCCCAGGAGGGCACGCCGGTGTTTTACAAAGCTTCGCACGAGCGTGACGAGAACGATGGCTTTGTCGAGTATTGCAAGTCCGTGATTCTGCCGACCAAGTATCGTTTTGCCGATAACGGCGAGGCGGACGGCGTTGCGACGAAGGTGGGTGTCGAATGGCTGATGCAGTAGAAGACTTGCCGGTTTACAAGCAAATTCGCCGCTGCATTGCGGAGCGAATTGAGCGCGGCGACTACCCGACGGGCTCGATGATTCCGTCCGAAAACGAGCTGGCCGAGGAGTTTGGCACGACGCGCCTGACAATCCGAAGCGCCATGGACGAGCTGGTCAAAAGTGGCCAGATTCGTCGGGTACAGGGCAAGGGCGCCTTTGTAGGACACAAGTGGTTTGACGAGCACGAACGCAAGGGCGGCTTCCGTCAGTCGGTTCTGGCGTCGGGTGCGACGCCGTCGGTGCGCATCCTGGCGCGCTCCAAACGCTACGCCGGCCCGTATTACGCCGACCTGTTTGACATCGCCGAGGACGATCTGCTTTACTCGGTGCGCCGTCTCAACTGCATTGATGGTGAGCCCGTATCGATCGAGATGACGCTGATTCCGTGTCTGCTGTTTCCGGGCATCGAAGACGTGGACATTTCGGTCTTCAGCCTGTTCGAGACCTATGACATGTTGGGGCGCAAGCCGGACAAGTCGATTGAGAAACTCGATATTGAAGCGCTGGGCGCACGCGATGCGAGTTTGCTCAATCTTGAGCCGGGCGATCTGGCGCTCGTACTGGAATGCCTGACCTATGACTCGAGTGGGCAGCCGATTGAGCATGCCAAGTCTTTTAACCGCGGCGATGCCGGCGGATATACCTACAACTATTAGCGTCTAGAGCATCCTCGTGTACGGCGGGGTGCTCATTTTTTTACGGACATGTGTCGCATGACCGATGAGCGGCAAAAACTGACCGTCTACCGAGATGGGAGGACGAAATCAAAAAATCGGTATTAAAAACGGCTAACCTGTAATCGTTCACTGGTATTAAGAACCTTTGAATTGTTGAGCTTGGGGCCAAGGTGTCCACAAGGTTAAGCGGCGCGACGGGGCGGCAAGCCCGGCCAGTCCGTGCGACAATTCGAACTGCTCGTGAAAGGAGCGGGAATGAAGGAGACCGAGAAGATCGAGATCATGCACTTCGACCAGGAGGGCTACCTCGAGGACGGCAGGAACGTCTACGAGGCCGGCAAGCGGATGACCGCCCTGGCCGACCGCGTGCACGAGGAGGGCTACGACGCCGTCTTC
>DBGAXC010000010.1:0-66586 GCA_048447565.1 Collinsella aerofaciens
AAGTTTGCTGCTCTACAGTCCTGGCTCGCACGGAGGCCACATTAAGTGGCCTCCGGCTCGTGCGGAACTCGCGACAAACTTAACCCCTGTGCCGCCCGGCCCGGGAATCCGACGTGCTCGTCGGGGCAACGTTCCCTGCCAAAAAGGGACAGGTTTATTTTGGTCGGTTTTATCTGGGAAAACGCCACTCTTCACGGTGATCCGCATCCATTTGCTACGTTCTTCCGAGAATCAGACGAATAACGTCCAATCCACTCGTCCATATAACGCTAAAAAGGCCGCTTCCCCCCTTGGGAAGCGGCCCAGACTTTACGAATAAACGATGGTAAAGGGTACTTCTGTTTCGGTCTCTCCTGTTGATGTGTACCTCGTGCCCTCAAGGGTTACCGAGACCACTTGATCGACATTGATCAGTTTTGTCGGCACCGAGATGTTCTCTCCGCTATTGCGCGTCAGCGAGACATAGAAATTGTACGCGCCCGCAGCATCGTCTTCGATAATCTGCTCCGATCCATCCTTGTAGGTAACGATCAACTTCTTCGTGACTGCGTCAATGCCCAGATCATCGATGTGTGTCTGGATAGAAAACGGGCTGATCTCGAGAGGCGAGTCATCGGAGCGGAGTTCCTTTTTATCGACGTACGCTCCAACGCTAAACTCGGGCGTCGATGCCTCGAACGGCTTCGCGTCCTCGCCTTCACCCTCAGTCCAGCAGATATTCCAGGTAACAGCATGTTGCAAATCTCGCTCGCGATCCCACGAGGCAAAGTACATCGTGCCATTAATGACCGTGTCGCTTGATGTGTCCTTATCAATGGTGCAGCGTGTGTCAGCCCATTCCTCGCCGAAGTTCATGCTGGGCGTGCCGATGCCTTGTTCTTCTTCACCATAGAGAACAAGTTCGCCCGTCTCTGCTGCCGGCTTGTAGTAGTTAACGCCATTTGGATTGGACAGCGTAAACGTCACGGCACCGCAACCGTTTTTATCGATAGCCATCTCATGGATATCAAGCGTATAGCCGTTACCCTCGACGGACAGATTAACCTTCTGGACTTTGCCCTCCAGGCTTTGGGGCGCAATGCCGTCACCAAACTCTCTGGTGTAGGTGTATTTAGCCCCCGATGAGCCGCCGTTGGTCCAGGTAATGGAATCCCCATTGCCGTGGTTTCCCCAGGCTGAGGCAAAATAGCTGGAATTGATAACGGCGTAGGCGACCCCTCCGGTCGCCAACACTCCGGCGAGACATCCGATTACGGCAACATAGAGAGACTTCGCATGGCCCTTTCGATGAAGCGGCTCACCCGCAGCGGTATTTAGGACGCGATCTGCAAGATCGCTATCGGCTTGGATGGACTCGAAGGCCTGCTTGATTTGATTGGATTTCACGGTCGCCCTCCTCTAGGATGAATTTGAGCTTCGATCGACCGCGAGCTAAACGCGTTCGAACGGTCGCGGCTGGTACATGCAACAACTCGGCAATCTCTGAGGTCGAAAAGCCCAGATAGTAATAGAGCACGATGGGAACGCGGAATCGCTCCGGAAGTCGCATAACGTCTGACAGGACCGCCTTGGTCTCATCCTGCGCCGCCGAAAGCGAATCGGCCAGGTTCTCAATATCCTCCACACGCCTCCATGGCTTTCGAAAGAGCGATTTACATTCATTGATCGTGACCCGGATAAGCCATCGACGAAGATGTTCCCAACTTTCAAAATGTCCATCGCTTTTAAGCAGCTTAAGAAAGACATCCTGGGCAACATCGTCGGCGTCGGCACGATCGCGCAGGTACGTCAATGCGATTCGAAACACGACATCACGGTGATCCTCGACCGCCTGTCTAAATGCTTGTTCTTCCATAATCACCTCCCGGTGACGTTAATGATTCTTTCTGAGGCCCTCACCATAGATACGCTTTGACCGAAAGGAATGTTTCAAATTCAAGCAGGAAAAACCTACCAAATTAAACCTGTCCCTTATTGGCAAAAGGAATCCCCTTCTGTGCGCGGGGGCAGTTTCCCGGAACGGGCCGCCCGCTGTTTAAGTTTGCTGCTCTACAGTCCTGCGCAAGACGGAAAGCACATTAAGTGCTTTCCTTTGCGTGCGGAACTCGCGACAAACTTAAACAGCGGGCGGCCCGTTCCGGGAATCCGACGTGCTCGTCGGGGTAACGTTCCTCACCAAAAAAGACCCGCTTCCCTGTTGGGAAACGGGTCTTTGGAAGGACGGTTAACGTACTTGGAAGTTATTCCTCGTCGTTGTCCTTAGCCTCTTCGGCGTCGTCGGTGTCCACGAGCTGGTTGAGCAGCTCGTCGAGGGACGCCATGTCCTCGTTGATGGCACCGTTGGCGGGAGCCTTCTTGTCGTCGATCGGGGCGCCCAGGAGCTCCTCGTCGGCGTCGGCGTGATGCGTCGGAGCGGAGGTACCCAGCAGGATATCGTCCGGACCGTCGGGGCTAAAGACCATCTGCAGCAGCTGCGAGAGGTCTTCCTCGTCGGCAACGTCGTCGTTGTTCTCGAGGATGTAGAGCAGATCGTGGGCCTCGAGGCCGTCACGGAGCTCCTCGATCGCCTTGGCACCGATGCCATCGATGCGCAGCAGATCCTCCTCGGACTTGCCAACCAGGTCGCCAACCGTCTCGATGCCGACCTCGCTGAACTTGTTGGTCCAGCGCTGCGACACGCCCAGGTCGTCGAACAGGTACAGACGAGCCTTCTCGGCGGAGATGGTGTGGCCGTTGCGGGTGAACGAGCCGTCAGCACCACCGAACTCGTCGTAGCCGGCCCAGTCGAGCTGCTGCGGGAGCTGCTCGTCCAGGTCCTTGAGCTCCACAGGAGCCCACTCGGGCAGCGACTTGGCGTTGGGCGAAGCCGGGCCGTCGATGTCCACGTAGCCGTCGGCCGTGCGATACGTCAGCTTGGCGTTGGCGTACGGCTTGAGGCCGGTACCGGCCGGGATCTTCTTACCGACGATGACGTTGGACTTGAGGTCGAGCAGGTGGTCGACCTTGCCCTCGATGGCAGCCTCGGTAAGGACGCCGGCGGTACGGATGAACGAAGCGCTCGACAACCAGGAGTCGATGTTGGACGCGACCTTGAGCGTACCCAGGATGACGGGCTCGGCCACAGGAGCCTGACCGCCCAGACGGGCAACGCGCTCGACCTCGTCGGCAAACTCGTAGCGGTCGACGTACTGACCAAGCAGGTACTTGGAGTCGCCGGGGTTGGTGATCTGAACGCGACGCAGCATCTGACGTGCGAGCACCTCGATGTGCTTGTCGTTCAGGTCGACGCCCTGGCTGGTGTAGACGTCCTTGACGCTCTCGACGAAGGTGTGCATCGTCGATTCGATGTCGGTCAGCTTGCGCAGGTTGCGGAAGTT
Source organism: Collinsella aerofaciens (assembly GCA_048447565.1). GTDB lineage: Bacteria > Actinomycetota > Coriobacteriia > Coriobacteriales > Coriobacteriaceae > Collinsella > Collinsella aerofaciens_CE. The sequence goes on from DBGAXC010000010.1 coordinate 3,378, forward strand.
GACGAAGCCCTTGGTGATCTGGTCGCCGGCGCGAACCTCGCAGCCGTCCTCGATCTCGGGCATAAAGCGCACCGAAGCGGGGACGCGACGCTCATCGAGGACACGGGTGTGATCCTCGGAGTCGGTGAGCGTCAGCACGTACTCGGACTTCTCGGGCTTAATCGAGAGGTGACCGGAGTACGGAGCCAGCTCGGCCTCGCGACCCAGGATCTTCTCGTTGACGTTGCCGACGATATCGAACATACGGCTGACCGTAGGCAGACCCTGCGTAATATCGTCGACGCCAGCGACGCCGCCGGAGTGAATGGTACGCATCGTAAGCTGCGTACCGGGCTCGCCGATGGACTGGGCGGCAATAATGCCGACGGCAGTACCGATGGCGACCGGACGACGGGTGGAAAGATCCCAGCCGTAGCACTTCTGGCACACGCCGTACTTGGAGCGGCAGGTGAGCAGCGCGCGAAGCTTGACCTTCTTAAGGCCGGCATCGACCATCTTCTGGATGTCGGCGACCTTCTCGATGTAGCCGTCCTGCTCAAAGAGCACGGTGCCATCGGGGGCCACGACGTCCTCGATGAAGCAACGGCCGACGAGGTCGGTGTTGAGGTCGGTGGTGCCGGGGATGATGAGGTTGTAGGTAACGCCCTCGTGCGTACCGCAGTCCTCCTCGCGGACGATGACGTCCTGGGCCACGTCGACCAGACGACGGGTCAGATAACCAGAGTCCGAGGTGTGGGATGCGGTATCGACCAGGCCCTTACGGGCGCCGTAGGTCGAAATGAAGTACTCGAGCGGCAGCAGGCCCTCGCGGAAGTTCGCCTTAATGGGAAGGTCGATCGTCTCGCCGGACATGTCTGCCATCAGGCCACGCATGCCGCCGAGCTGACGCAGCTGGGTCTTAGAACCACGGGCGCCGGAGTCGGCCATCATGTACAGCGGGTTCTCCTCGTCGAACATGTCGAGCATGAGCGCTGCGACCTTGTCGGTACAAGCGGTCCACTCGTTAACGACTTCGATGTGGCGCTCCGTCTCGTTGATGAAGCCCTCCTCGAAGTACTCGTTGATCTGGTCGACGTTGGCCTGGGCGCGATCGAGCAGCTCCTGCTTCTCGGCAGGGATGAGAGCGTCCCACACCGAGATGGTGAGGCCGGCGCGGGTAGCGTAGTGGAAGCCGGAGTACTTGATGGCGTCGAGGATCGGGCCGACCTTGGCCTCGGGGTAACGATCGCAGCAGTCGGCAACCAGCTTGGCCACATCGCCCTTGACCATCTTGTAGTTCATGAACTCGTAGTCTTCAGGCAGGCACTGGCGGTTGAAGATGATGCGACCGATAGAGGTCTCGAAGCGAGCGGTCTTGTTGCCAGTGACGTCGTAGTCGGCGAACTCGTTCTTGCCGTTCTTGACACGGAAGATACGGGTGCCGTCCTCGTTGATGACGTTGGCATCGGCAGCGGACACGCGGACCTGGATCTTGGCCTGCATGTCGACCTCGGAACGGCAGTCATAGGCGTGCAGCGCGTCGTCGAAGCTCGAGAACACGTGGTTCTCGCCCGGCAGACCCTCGCGGACCTGGGTGAGGTAGTACACACCGATGATCATGTCCTGCGAGGGGATGTTAACCGGCTTGCCGGATGCCGGCGAGCGCAGGTTGTTCGCAGAGAGCATGAGCACGCGAGCCTCGGCCTGAGCCTGGCTGGACAGCGGCACGTGGACAGACATCTGGTCGCCGTCGAAGTCGGCGTTGAAGGGCGAGCAGACCAGCGGGTGCAGGTGGATAGCCTTGCCCTCGACCAGCACCGGCTCAAAGGCCTGGATGGACAGACGGTGCAGGGTCGGTGCACGGTTGAGCAGCACGACGCGGCCGTCGATGACCTCTTCGAGGATATCCCACACAAAGGTGGCACCGCGGTCGATAGCGCGCTTGGCACCCTTGATGTTCTCGACCTTGCCAAGCTCGACCAGGCGCTTCATGACGAAGGGCTTGAAGAGCTCCAGCGCCATGGTCTTGGGCAGACCGCACTGGTGCAGCAGCAGCTTGGGGTCGGTAACAATAACCGAACGGCCGGAGTAGTCGACACGCTTACCCAGCAGGTTCTGACGGAAACGACCCTGCTTGCCCTTGAGGGCCTCGGCGAGCGACTTGAGCGGGCGACCGCCACGGCCAGAGACCGGGCGACCACGACGGCCGTTGTCGAACAGGGCGTCCACGGACTCCTGGAGCATGCGCTTCTCGTTGTTCACGATGATCGCAGGGGCGTCCAGGTCGAGCAGGCGCTTGAGTCGGTTGTTACGGTTGATCACGCGACGATACAGGTCGTTGAGGTCGGACGCGGCGAAGCGGCCGCCATCGAGCTGGACCATCGGGCGCAGATCGGGCGGAATGACCGGGATGACGTCCAGGATCATGTTTGCGGGGCTGTTGCCGCCCTTCAGGAAGGCGTCAACGACCTCGAGGCGCTTGACGGCCTTCTCGCGCTTCTGCTTCTGGGAATCCTCGTCGGCGATGATGGCCTTGAGCTTCTCGGCCTCGGAGGGGAGGTCGATAGCAGCGAGCAGGTCGCGGACAGCCTCGGCACCCATACCACCCTTGAAGTACATGGAGTAGTAACGGGTCATCTCACGGAACAGCGGCTCATCGGAGATGAGGTCGCGCTCGGTGAGCTTCATGAAGGCGTTGAAGGCGTCCGTGCGGAGCTGCTTCTCGTCCTTGCACTCTTCCTCGATGTCGACGATGCCAGAGGCGATCTCCTCGGGGGTCAGCGGCTCCTCGTCGGAGAACTCGTCAAAGTTCTCGGGGTCGCTCTGCTCCTTGAGGGACTCGATCTGACGGGCGCACTCGGCATCGATCTCTTCCAGATCGGCGGCGAGCTCCTCGCGCAGGTCGTCGGCGTCGGCCTCGCGGGCCTCATAGTCAACCTCGGTGATGATGTAGCTGGCAAAGTACAGAACCTTCTCGAGGTCCTTGGACTTGATGTCGAGCATACGGCTCATCGGGAAGCTCGTGGGGCTCTTGAAGTACCAGATGTGGGACACGGGAGCGGCGAGCTCGATATGGCCCATGCGGTCGCGACGCACCTTGGCCGAGGTAACCTCGACGCCGCAGCGCTCGCAGACGATACCCTTAAAGCGGATGCCCTTGTACTTGCCGCAGGAGCACTCCCAGTCCTTGGCGGGACCGAAGATCTTCTCGCAGAACAGGCCGTCCTTCTCGGGCTTGAGGGTACGGTAATTGATGGTCTCCGGCTTCTTGACCTCACCGTGCGACCAGGAACGGATCTGGTCGGCGGAGGCAAGGGAGATCTTTACCGAGTCAAAATCAGTAGCTTCGAAATCTGCCACAGTCAACTACTCCTTATCAGTGGTCGTGGCGGCGACAGCCTCGGGTGCCTCGACGGTCTCGGCATCCTCGGCCTCGACGTCGGCGTCAACGCCGGCGAGCGCAGCCAGGTCGTCGAGAGCAGAGGTCTCCTCGGCGGTCACAGGGGCGGAGGCGTCCTCGTCAGCATCGTGCATGGGCTCGATGTCCAGCGCGAGGGAACGGATCTCCTTGACGAGAACCTTGAAGGACTCGGGGATACCCGGAACAGGAACGTTCTCGCCCTTGACGATGGACTCGTAGGTCTTGACGCGGCCCACGGTATCGTCGGACTTGACGGTCAGAATCTCCTGCAGGACGTTGGAAGCACCGTATGCGTACAGTGCCCAAACTTCCATCTCGCCGAAGCGCTGGCCGCCGAACTGGGCCTTGCCGCCCAGAGGCTGCTGGGTAACCAAGCTGTAAGGGCCGGTCGAACGGGCGTGGATCTTGTCGTCGACCATGTGGCCGAGCTTGAGGATGTAGGACGTACCCACGGTAATGGGCTCGCGGAACTCCTCGCCGGTGCGGCCGTCGAACAGGCGGGTCTTGCCGCGCTCGTCAAGCTGGGTGACGAACTCGGGACGCATGTGATCGCCAAAGGCAGCGGTGGCCTTGTTGAGCATGTTCTTGTTGGCACGACGAATGACCTCGGCGATCTCGTCCTCCTTGGCGCCGTCGAAGACGGGCGTCGCGGTGAAGAACGGACCGGGGACGTACTTGTCGGAGTCGGCCTTCTCGGTATCCCAACCGCAGGCAGCGGCCCAGCCAAGGTGGCACTCGAGCAGCTGGCCGACGTTCATACGCGAGGGAACGCCCAGCGGGTTGAGGATAACGTCGATCGGGGTACCGTCAGCCATGTAGGGCATGTCCTCGACCGGCAGAACGTTACAGATAACACCCTTGTTGCCGTGGCGGCCGGCGATCTTATCGCCCTGCTGGATCTTACGACGCTGGGCGACGTAGACGCGCACCTGCTCGTTGACGCCGGGGGCCAGATCGTCGCCGTTCTCGCGGCTAAAGCGGACGACGTCGATGACGCGACCGTAAGCGCCGTGAGGCATCTTAAGGGAGGTGTCGCGGACGTCGTGGGCCTTGGCACCGAAGATGGCGCGCAGCAGGCGCTCCTCGGCGGTCAGAGCGCTCTCGCCCTTAGGCGTGACCTTGCCGACCAGGATGTCGCCAGGGCCGACCTCGGCGCCGATGCGGATAATGCCGTCCTCGTCGAGGTTGGCAAGCATATCCTCAGAGAGGTTCGGGATCTCGCGGGTGATCTCCTCGGGGCCGAGCTTGGTGTCGCGGGCATCGATCTCGTGACGGGTGATGTTGATGGTCGTCAGCAGGTCCTCGGCCACCAGACGCTCGGACACGACGATACCGTCCTCGTAGTTGAAGCCTTCCCACGGCATGTATGCCACGGTGAGGTTCTGACCCAGTGCGAGCTCGCCATGATCGGTCGAAGGACCGTCAGCCAGGGGCTCGCCCTGCTCAACGGTGTCACCGACGCGCACGAGCGGACGGTGGTTGATGCAGGTGGACTGGTTGGAGCGCTGGTACTTGGCCAGGTGATACTCGTCCATGCCGCCGGCATGCTTGACGATGATCTTGGCAGCGTCGGCAAAGATGACCTCGCCGGCGTTCTTGGCCAGGGTGACCTCGCCGGAGTCCAGAGCGGCGCGACGCTCCATGCCGGTACCGACATAGGGAGCGGCAGGGTGAACCAGCGGCACGGCCTGGCGCTGCATGTTAGCGCCCATCAGCGTACGCTTGGCGTCGTCGTGCTCGAGGAACGGGATCAGCGTGGCTGCGACGGAGAGCATCTGACGCGGCGAGACGTCCATGTAGTCGACGTCCTCGACAGGCACGTCGGCGGGAGCGCCGAAGGAGCCGTCGAAGTCGCGGGTACGGGCGATCACGGTGTGCGGGCGGACAAGCTTGCCCTCGGCATCGGTCGTGATGAACTCGTTGGTCTTGGGATCGAGCGGCGTGTTGGCCGGCGCGATGACGTGCTTCTCTTCCTCGTCAGCGGTCATCCAGTCGATCTGGTCGGTGGCAACGCCGTTCTCGACGCGACGGAACGGAGCCTCGATGAAGCCGTACTCGTTGACGCGGGCGTAGAGAGCGAGCGAGCCGATCAGGCCGATGTTGGGGCCTTCGGGGGTCTCGATCGGGCACATGCGGCTGTAGTGCGAGTTGTGAACGTCGCGGACGGCCGTCGGCACGTTGGTGCGGCGGCTGGAGCCGGACTTGTGGCCGGCAAGACCGCCAGGGCCGAGTGCGGACAGACGGCGCTTGTGGGTCAGACCGGTCAGGGGGTTCGCCTGGTCCATGAACTGCGAGAGCTGCGAGGAACCGAAGAACTCCTTGATGGAGGCCACGATCGGACGGATGTTGATGAGCGACTGCGGGGTAATCTCGTCGATGTCCTGGGAGCTCATGCGCTCACGGACGACGCGCTCCATACGGCTCATGCCGATACGGAACTGGTTGGCGACGAGCTCGCCGACGGTGCGGATGCGGCGGTTGCCAAAGTGGTCGATGTCGTCGACCTTGAAGCCCTGCTCGCCGGCAGCGAGGGACAGCAGGTAGCGCAGCGTCGCGACGATATCCTCGTCGGTGAGCACCGTGACCTCTTCCTCGGTGGTGAGGTTGAGCTTCTTGTTGACCTTGTAACGACCGACGCGGGCCAGATCGTAGCGCTGCGGGTTAAAGAGCAGGCCCTCGAGCAGGCTGCGGGAAGCGTCCACGGTGGGAGGCTCGCCCGGGCGCAGGCGACGGTAGATCTCGATAAGGGCATCCTCGCGGGTGAGGGCGGTGTCGCGCTCCAGGGTGCGCTTGATCACATCGGAGTTGCCGAGCAGCTCGATGATGTCGTCGTTGGTGACGGCGATGCCAAGGGCGCGCAGGAACATCGTGGCGCTCTGCTTACGCTTACGGTCGATGGAGACCATGAGCTGATCGCGCTTGTCGACCTCAAACTCGAGCCAGGCACCGCGGGACGGGATGATCTGGGCCTTGTAGATCTGCTTGCCCGAATCCATCTCGGAGCTGTAGTACACACCCGGGGAACGGACGAGCTGCGAAACGACGATACGCTCGGTACCGTTGATGATGAAGGTGCCCTGATCGGTCATCATGGGGAAGTCGCCCATAAAGACGAGCTGCTCCTTGATCTCGCCGGTCTCCTTGTTGGTGAGACGGACGTCGGTCAGAAGCGGAGCCTGATAGGTCATATCCTTCTCGCGGCACTCCTCGACGGTGTGCGCGGGGTCGCCGAACTGATGCTCGCCGAAGGTAACCTCGAGAACATGGTTCTGACTCTGGATGGGGCTGGATTCCTTGAACGCCTCACGAAGGCCCTCGTCCTTAAAACGCTCAAAGGATTCCCTTTGAACAGAGATAAGGTTGGGGAGCTCCATGGCCTCCGGGATTTTCCCGAAGCTGACGCGCTTGCGCTCAGTGGCAGTGTATGCGTAGGTCACCAGGTTTTTCCTCCTTCACGGAAATGCTCGGTGGGTTGGCGAGGCATAGCTTCGCCAGTTATCGCAACCTAATAGTTTATCAGGTACCGACCGTTGGGCAAGAAAAGCCTTGACGCGATTGAGTTTTTGGAGTAGCAAAGTTTTTCGGCAGAAAACACGCAGGTAGATGTATGTGTATCGAACATCTGTTCATATATTTTCTGTGAACAGAGAGCCAGCAATCGCAGCTCTTATAAAAAACGGGTGCAGACCGAAGTCCGCACCCGTAAATGTCGATGCCCGAAGGCTTATTTGCGCATCAAGCCGCCGCGCTCGTCGATGGCGTCCCAGAAGGCGCTGGCAAAGCGAGGATCGCTTGCGGCCATGAGGGCGTTGGTGGCCATCCAGCCAGACGGGGTGCCGGTGTCGTAGCCCGAGAGCGGGTCGATGACGACAGCGTACATGGCCTCGCGATCGAGCGAGCGGGCCATGGCGTCGGTGAGCTGGATCTCGCCGCCCTTGCCGGCCTGCTGATCGGCGAGCAGGTCCATGACCAGCGGGCTCAGCAGATAACGGCCGACAATGTACAGGTTGGACGGAGCCGCCTCGGGAGCGGGCTTCTCGACCAGACCGCCGATGCGCCAGACAGCGCCCGGCTCTGCATCGGCAACGTCCTCGGCGCCCTCGAGCGAACCGACGCGCTCGCCGGCGATAACGCCGTAGCGGCTGACTTCCTCGGGCGAGCAAGCAGCGACGGCGATAACCGAAGCTCCACCGTGCTCCTTGGAAACGGCGAGCATCTTGTCGCAGATGTCGCGATTAGGCACAACGTAGTCGCCCAGAAGAACCAGGAAGTTCTCCCCTGCCACGGCGTCGGCAGCAGAGCGGATAGCATGGCCGAGGCCCTTGGGCTCGTACTGATAACGGAAGTCGACCGGCATACCGCCCGCATGGGCGACGGCGTCGGCGTAGGCGTCCTTACCGCGCTCGCGCAGCAGATTCTCGAGCGAGCGATCGGGCTGGAAGTAGCTCAGCAGCTCGGGCTTACCGGGAGAGGTAACGATGATGGCGTCATCGACCTCCTCGGGGTCGAGCGCCTCCTCGACGACATACTGAATGACCGGCTTGTCGAGCACCGGCAGCATCTCTTTGGGCGTGCACTTGGTGCCAGGCAGAAAACGCGTGCCAAGACCGGCGGCGGGGATGATTGCCTTCATGTTATTCAAGGATCCTTTCGCAGGCGCAGAATGCGCCCTGTGCGTGCGGCACGGCGGCCGCAGACCAAATTGCGATACCGAAGTATCTTACCGCCGGAGACATACGTCGCCGTAAGGCAAACGCAATTCTTCAGCAGGTCAACGCAAATTATTGCTCGAATGGTGCAATTTTACGCCCCAGCGGTAACGGGAATGGCACGGCGAAGACAACGATGCTCTGCGTGCCGAGCAATGGGAATGAGGAGCCAAAAACAAAAAAGACGGGGCTCGCATAGCGAGCCCCGTCTGTAAAGAAATCTGGCGAGAAAGCCTGATTACTTGAGGGTGACAGCAGCGCCAGCAGCCTCGAGCTTCTCCTTGGCAGCCTCGGCGTCCTCCTTCTTGGCACCCTCGAGAACAGCCTTGGGAGCGCCCTCGACGACCTCCTTGGCCTCCTTCAGGCCAAGGTTGGTGAGCTCACGGACGGCCTTGATGACCTGGATCTTGTTGTCGCCGAAGCCCTCGAGCACGACGTCAAACTCGGTCTTCTCCTCGGCCTCAGCAGCGCCAGCAGCGGGAGCGGCGACAACGGCAGCAGGAGCAGCGGCGGAAACGCCGAAGGTGTCCTCGATAGCCTTAACGAGCTCGGAAGCCTCGAGAAGGGTCATTTCCTTAAGAGCATCGATGATCTCATCGGTGGTAAGCTTAGCCATTTCTAAGTCCTTTCGGTTTCCGTGCGGATGCACGGAGATCAGTTAAAACACGGCGCGATGCGCCAGGGGTGCGGCGTTGCCGCCGCGGGTGAAAACAGCGACTAGGCTGCCTTCTGCTCGGAGACCTGCTGGATCGAACGAGCGAGACCAGAGGAAACGCCGTTGACGCAGACAGCGATGTCGCGAGCGAAACCGGAGATGAGACCGGCAATCTGGCCGAGAAGCTGATCCTTGGTGGGCAGCTCGGCGATAGCCTTAACATCATCAGCGGAAACGGCCTTGCCGTCGGAGATACCGCCCTTGATCTCAAGGACGCCCTTGGACTGAGCAGAGAAGTCCTTAAGGGCCTTAGCGGCCTCGACCGGCTCGGACTCGTAGAACACATAAGCGACGGGGCCGGCGAGGATCTCGTCGAGCTCGGGCTGCTCCTGGTTCTTGAGAGCGATCTTGACCAGGTTGTTCTTGTAGACCTTCATCTCGGCGCCGCACTCGCGAAGCTGATGACGCAGCTCCTGAGCCTGCTTAACCGTCAGACCGTTGTAGTTGACGACGAACAGACCGGCGTTCTCGGCGATACGGGACTCGATCTCTGCAACCTTGTCGATTTTGTACTGCTGGGGCATGAATTACACCTCCTCGAATTCTTTCCGGGCACGGTCCGCCACAAGGACGTGACGGGGGCATGTCCAAAAAGAAAGCCCCCGCGCTGCATGAGCGACGGGGGCGAGAAGACATATCTACTCGACCACCTCGGCTGGCGGGAAGTCCCATTAAGCTCGCGGGTAAGACCCGTTTGCGCCGGCTGTCTCTGGCAGCGGATTCGTGCGTGAACCGAAAGTATTATGGCGGGGACCCCAGCGTCGGTCAACGGAAAACCGGGCTGCACACAATTCCACCATCCGGCACGCTCCGCCGAAGGCCAGGCGCAAGGTTTTCGCTCGGTCAAGTCCTGGCTCGCACGAAGAGCACATTAAGTGCTCTTCGGCTCGTGCGGAATCTACGAAAACCTTGCGCCTGGCCTTCGGCGGAGCGTGCCTGCGTTGACTTTGGGCAGCCCGGGTTTTCGTTGGCTGACGCCCCACTCATAATGCTTGGGTCGGTGGGCTGATGTGTTGCATCCCGTTGGGCTACAAGGTTGAAACGAAGGTGGACAGGCGGTGGAGACCTTCGTCCAAATCTTTGTCGGAGACGCAGTAGCTGAGGCGGATGTGGCCTTCGGTGCCGAAACAGTCGCCCGGGACTAGGGCTACGTTTGCTTCTTTGATGGCTTTGGTACAGAAGTCTTCGCTGGTTAGGCCGTACCGTTTGATGCTGGGGAAGGCGTAGAAGGCACCGACCGGTTCCACTACGTCGAGGCCCATGGCGTCTAAGGCTGCGAGTACGCGCTCGCGGCGGGCTCGATAGACTTCGAGCATAGGGGCGGGGTCGACGGTGAGGGCTCGGGCTGCGGCGTCCATTTCGAAGGAGACGGCACTGGATACCAGGTATTGGTGGGCTTTTGCGATCTCGGCGATGACGGGGGCTGCCGCTGCGAGCCAGCCCAGGCGCCAGCCGGTCATGGCCCAGGGCTTGGAGAAGCTCTCGATAACTACCGTCTGCTCGCGAAGTTCTGGGTGGCGCTGGGCAAAGCGCTTGTAGCCATCCACGTAGACCAAGCGGTTGTATACGTCGTCGCAGACCACGTAGACGCCCGTCTGCTTCGCCACACGCGCCACGGCGTCGAGCGATGCCGCATCAAGGATGCAGCCCGTAGGATTGTTAGGCGAGCAGATGACGATGGCCTTGGTCGCCGGCGTCACGCAGGCACGAAGTGCGTCCTCGTCAATCTGGAATTGCGTAGGCTCCGTATCCAAAAAGACTGCCTTGGCGTGGTTGGCCACGACGATGCTCTCGTACAGGCCAAAGGCCGGCGTGGGGATAATGACCTCGTCGCCGGGGTTGAGCATAGCCATGAATGTTGCCGACAGGGCCTCGGTCGCGCCGTCGGTCAGGATGACCTCATCGGCGGAAAACGCCAGGCCCGCGTCATCCATATATTTGGACAGTGCATCGCGCAGGGCGGGGCGACCGTTGTTGGGCGGATAGTGCGTGTCACCGCGGTCCAGTGCGGCGGTCACCTCGGCGCTAATCACATCGGGCGTGGGAAAATCGGGCTCGCCGAGCGCGAGCGCGATGCACCCCGGATGCTGGGCGGCGAGCGCGTTAATCCGGCGGATACCGGAGGGCTTGAGCATGGCAAGCGAGGTATTCATGGGCAGACGCATGGCGTTCCTTTCGTAAGGGTTGCACTAGGATAGCGCGGCGGGGCGCCGCCAGACGGTGTAACCTAAACGGAAACGAGCCGGAAAGGAGATGGCATGGAGACGACCGCGCGCGGCGACGTACCAAAAACACTGCACACCATTGCGTATATCAGTATTCCCAATAGCGCCGATCTTGATTTTTTGCTCTGGGACCTGCAGGATGCCATCGCCGCCTATGCTCAACTTTCCGGCACCGCACTCCCCCGCCCGGTCGACTTGAAGGCAAATGACACCGGCAGCGTTGCCGATGGCATCGTGCTGGCCATTGAAGATGTGGCTGACGATGAGACGTTGGCAGCCATCGAGCAGGCGCTTGAGCGCTTTGGCGGTACGGGAACGCGCGTCTATGCCGCGATTCGAGCCGCACAAGAGGGCACTGAGCAGGCGCGTGAGACCGCCGTTCGTCTGCACAAGGCATGTGAGCGCCATGACCAATTGTGGTGTGGCGGCGTTGCCATCTGCGCTGGCAGCGGCATTGCGGCGCTTCGCCATTCCCCACGCATGGGCCTCTTGCGCCGACCATTTTCGGAAGCGACGGATAAGCTTGTGGGCGCTGTGCGCATGGGCTGCTCCGTCGAGCATGCACAGCGACTTGGCGGCGGCAATGCCGCCAACGTCGGCACCGACGGCATGGTTTGCGCCGAGCCAGCCGTGCCCGCGCCGATCTGGCGAGGCGTTCTGAAACGTCTGGGCGCCCACGCTCAAACAAAAATCTAAATTAAATAACAGCCCAGTCAACGGCTTCGTGCCAACGCTCAACAAGACGTTCCAGGCGCCAGGCGGCATTGGCAGGACTTGTCGAGGGCAGGACGATGGCGGGCAGCCCCGTCCGATCTTGCAAGTAGCGTTTGTAGAGTCGCCCTGCCGTACCGCCGTTACAGACAACGACCTCGATCGGCGCGGCATCGGTAATGCACTCGATATGTGCCGGCACAACGCTGCGAATGCTCGCGTCGCTCGAGCCCTTAATGTCGCAGCTCTCAATCACATCCCACAAGGCCACGCCACCGTTCAACAGCATGGATCGCTTGGCGGCAATGGAGGCATCAAGCGTCGCGGGCTCACCGCTTGCCAAAGGATCGCCCTCGTTGGGCGGCACAGGCATACCGAGGCACGTGGCCATCACACGCCAAAAGCGATTCTGAGGGTTGCCGTAATAAAAGGCATTGGCGCGCGAAAGCACCGAGGGAAACGACCCGAGCACCAAAACGCGCGAGCGCTGGTCGAACACGGGCTCAAACCCATGCTCAATATGTTGATAGCCCTCGTCCGGCGCTGTCATGATCTAGGCCCTCAACAGATAGCGCACCTCGTAGGGCGCAAGCTCAAGGGTACCCGTCAGCTCGACCGTGGGCGCATCGTCGGCAAGCAGGTCGACGAAGGAGCCGTTGAGTTCGCCAGCGCCAAAGGCGTAAGGCTCACCCACGGCATTCACCGCCACGAGTACCGTCGCGCCGTCACAGGCGCGCTCGAACAGCAGCTGCTTGTTCTGGATCACCACGTTGCGATAGGCACCGTAGTTGAGAGCACGGGCAGCCGCGTCGTCGGCCGAGCGAAGGTGTGCGAGTTGCGTGATGAACGCCGTCAGCTCGTTGGGCGCAGGCTCATCGAGCGCAGGGCGCAGCGCCCAGTCGCCATCGGGGCCGCCCTTTTCGCCAGCAATTCCCCACTCGCTGCCATAGTAGACGCACGGGATGCCCGGCATGCCAAAGAGCATGCCGTAGGCGGGACGCAGACAGGACTTGTCGGTGAGGATGCTCGCCAGGCGCGGCACATCGTGGTTGTCGACAAACGACAGCAGATGTTTGCCGCGGTAGATGCACCAGGGGTCGCCGCCAAACTGACGGTGCAGCGAATGGGCGATCTCGAACATGTTGACCGAGTTAAAGCTGGAGTACAGGCCCTTGTAGCACTCGTAGTTGGTGCAGGAGTCGAGCATCTCGTCGTTGACGATTTGGCTGTAGTCGCCGTGGAGAGTCTCGCCGATCAGCACAAAGTCGGGCTTGAGCTCACGGGTAAAAGCGTGCAGGCGGCGCATAAAGTCGCGGTCGAGCATATAGGCAACGTCCAGGCGCAGGCCGTCGACGCCAAAGACCTCGGCCCAGCGGCGCACGGACTCGAGCAGGTAATCGACCACGGCGGGGTTTTGCAGGTTGAGCTTCACGAGCTCAAAATGGCCTTCCCAGCCCTCGTACCAAAAGCCGTCGCCGTAACACGAGTCGCCATCAAAGCTGATGTGGAACCAGTCCTTGTAGGGCGAGTCCCACTTGCGCTCCTGCACATCGCGGAAGGCCCAAAAGCCGCGACCGACGTGGTTGAAGACGGCATCGAGCACCACGCGAATGCCATGGGCATGCAGCGTCTCGCACACGGCGGCAAAGTCGGCATCCCCACCCAGGCGGCGGTCGATATGGCGCAGGCTGCGCGTGTCGTAACCGTGGCTATCAGACTCGAGTGGAGGATTGATCAGCACGGCGCCAATACCGAGTTCCTGCAGATAGTCGGCCCATTGGGCAATTTTCATAATGGGGGCATCGGGGTTAGGCGCGGCGACGACAGTTTGGGATAGTTCATCCTCGGCAACGGGGGCGGCGTTTTCGCGCGGAGCTCCGCAAAAGCCCAGCGGATAGATCTGATAGAACGTCGTCTCGTATGCCCACATAGCAACCTCCCGGTAAGCGCAACACAACGACATCCATTGTATGCCCAGCCTGTATCCTCTCCCCCAAAATAAGTTGCGGTGGAATAGGGACTGTTTGCCGGGTTTATTGGGCCCAGCAGTCCGTATTTCACCGCAACTGATGAGGAGGATGTGGCTAGGCGAAGGGCTTTGCGCGGCGTATGGCTGGGAACATTACGGCGATGGCGAGGATCTTGCCAAATAAATGGTACTGCCGAGATGCCGCCGAGCGAATAGAGGGGTGTCCGCACGGGCGGCTACCCTATGATAAAGGCGGCATATTCCCGCACCTGATCTACTAAAGGTAGTTGAACGATGGCAGACATTAAAATCAAGATTGTCAGCAATCCATATCAAGAAATTGTCCGGTTCTTCCGATGGGATAACGGCTGGCAAGAAATAACGACCTCCACAAATCCCAACAGCGCACTCCATAGCACGAAAATCGTTAACGGATTCTTCCCCTTTAAGGCCGAAGAGATCATCGACATCCTCGCCAAAGAGTTCGGCGGCGGCGACAAAATCGAATTGCATTTTGAAGGCGCGGATGACGAATGGCAGGAGCTGCTCGCCATCTGTACCGAAGGGCCACGCGCCAACACATACGAGGTCATACGTGACGAGCGTTATCTATCAAACGCCCGAGACGTCTTGCCGGAAATTGTCGAAGTCTTCAGAGAAATCCAGGGGCTTGTAGACGAATCGGTCTCCGAGCGAACAAAAGTCTCTGAGCAAATTAGGAAGTTCACCGATGTCTCGAGCGACATCATCCCGCTGTGCGTGCTCGGCAGCTATAGCGCAGGCAAATCGACGCTCATCAACGCCCTCATTGGCATGGAGATCCTCCCCAGCGGCGACGAGCCTGTAACGGCCCGCATATTTCAAATCAAACGTTCAAAAGACCGAGATCGCGCGATGGTTCAATTCTCCTGTGGCAACAGGCGATTCTTACTGCGCTTTGACCTTGATGGCCTCATGGAAAACAAAGAGCTTGTGGGGGAGCCCCTATACGACAAGATCGCGGCCAAAGTCGCCGACTCCATGCCCGGCATGGCCTCCCATATGAACAGTGCCCTCAAGGTTCTTAACTCATACCATACCGATGAAGACGACCGGACCATCTCCGACCTGATCAGAATCGAAGTCCCCTTTAGCGATACCGACCCGTGGCCCCATGACAGGGAGTTTGTCATCTTTGACACTCCGGGCTCGAACTCTGCCTCCAACGCCGATCACGCCCGAGTGCTCAAACAGGCAATGGAGGGCCTCTCGAATGGCCTTCCCATTTTCGTTGCCGAGTACAACTCACTCGACACGAAGGACAACAAGAACCTCTCCAACGAAATAGAGCAGATTCCTGCAATCGATGAACGCTTTGCCATGATTGCAGTCAACAAGGCAGATTCCGCCGACCTTCCCAAAGGAGGATTCGACGATGAAGCCGTCTCGCAAATCATGCGTTGGTCCATTCCGGCCAGCCTTTACGGGCAAGGTATCTACTTTGTTTCTTCCATCCTTGGCCTAGGCTCAAAGAACTCCGGCGAGTTTATAAGCGACAACTATGCCGAAAAATTCGAAGACCAGCAGCGTAAATACACCGATCCGACAAGCCGCTTCTACAAAACGCTCTACCGCTACGATATCCTTCCGGGACAGATCTCGCGTAGAACCAACCGCGAATCCGAGGCTTGCAAGGACCTCCTTCTCACCAACAGCGGACTCTTTTGTATCGAAAACGAGATACGCCTGTTTGCCGAGCGGTACTCCGCCTACAACAAATGCAGCAGGTCGGAATCGCTCCTACAAGAAATTGTCAGCATAACCGAAGAAGAGATTGCCAATAGGAAAACCGACCTCGAACAAAAGAAAGCACAGCGAGAAGCCGAGCTCGAAGAGGATAAGCGCAATCTCATCAACCAGCTCGAAGACTGCAGAGAGCATGCAAGGCTGGACTCCTCGGTCAGCTATGCCGGCGCCATCGACGGGAACGTTTCCGCCGAGCAGTGGAAAACCAACCTTGACACGCTTCAGGCGCGTCAAGGCGCCATCACCGAAGACAAGCGAGAGCGCCTCGAATACTCAAAACGGTCGAACGCAGCTGCGCAAGCGTTTGACTCAATCGCCCCTAACTTTTTCAATAGACTCGGCGAATCGATAAAAGGAAGCCCGGCCAACACGCAAAAGGACGCCGACTCCCAGCCAACATTTGGGCTAGCGGAGGTTGGCAAAGGCCTTTGTGATGACATCACCGATGCGCTCCAAAAAAGATCCGACGCAAAGGCTGCCGAAAGAACAGCCGACAAAGATGCCGCCGACCAACTCTTTAACGAGGTCATCAATCACTATGACGAATGTACCGCGCAAATAGCTCAGGCCATCGATGAGCTGTCGCAAAGCTATTGGAAGGATTGTGCGGAGCATAGCCGCGATGCCCTCTATCGCATCGCTACCAGCAACGACAATCCTCTTTCCGAAGAAAAGCGCCAAGAGGTCGGCGATATCATTCTTAAATATCGTGGCCTCGCGCTCGATAAGACAAAGGGCCCAATTTTCAGCAAGGCAGACTTTACCGAACTGAAGCTCATGGACCGTGTCATCTTTAAATCCGACAAGCTTTTGCTTAGGAAAGTCGAAGACAAATTCAACCGCGAAATCTCACGGTGTTTCTGCGAAGCACGCGCCGAAACAGAACGCGAGCATACCTACGGCTTTACCGAATGGCTCAACGAGCTGCTCGGCAAAATTACGAGCAATATCACCGACTACAACCCGGTGCTCCACGGCCATGTCGAAGACATCAACAGGCAAACCGCGGAGATCAGCGCTCTCGAAGCAAAACTCGAGACGCTCAATAATCGAAAAGAGTACATTGCGCGCGTCATTAATTGGAAGGAATAGGCTGATCGCATGGGCATCAAAAACGCGATTATGCGCGCTGCCGATAAAGCCGGCAACGCGGTCGCAACCGTCTCGGTACTCAGCAGCTCCCAACTCGATGAGGTCGACAAAAAGCGAACAGCATACTTGTCAGAAAAGCCGAATCCGGCAGACGAGCAAGCTGTCGAGCTCACCAATCGGCTCTTGGCAACTGCCGCCGTTGAGCTTCACAACTCCTATCTGCCACAGCTGCGAAATGTTTACGCGCCGATTGACCCCTCCATTGAATACCCCATGGGCTTTAACGCCGACAACAACATCCGCTTCATGAATATCACGAAGTGGATCGTCGATCCCAACGAGGACAGTCTCGAGAAGCTTGTAAATGTGTACGACGTTCTTTCTGACGAAGAATGCAACATTGCGCTGATCTTTAATCGAGCCAGCGCAAGCACCGAGGTATTTCTCGCAGTCGTCAATAGCGACAATGCCCGCGACAATATCGACGCCGATAATTTTTCCCGGCGCATGTCGGATGCCTTGAGGGGCAACTTCCCCGGTTCCGAAGTGGGACCCGCCAACCGCGGTCCCATTCCGTGTCTAGACAATCGACGCTCGTCTTCGGTTGCCGCCGTTTCGAATATTCCAGCCGAAAAGAACGAGAAATTCGTCACGCAAACCATTGAGAAAGTTCTCGACGGCATTGTGCCCGGTAGGCCGAGCGAAGACTACACTATCGTGCTGCTCGCAACCCCGATTCACGATATCGAATCGCGTAAACTCCGCCTCGCCGAGCTCCACACACTGCTGACGCCCTATGCCTCATGGACGACCAACTACACATATCACCAGAACGACTCCATCGGATCGTCCGCGACGATTGGCATCAATGCAGGTGTGAGCGCCGGCAGACAGGTGGGGAGCAATCAGGCTGTTGCTCAAAACTACAACGAAACGGACTCGACAAACGAGTCGACCTCGGAATCGAGCAACGAGAGCGTAACCGACTCGTCCACATCGACCGAAAGCATCACGGATACGGTCACCGACGGCAGGAATGAGTCCTCGAGCGGAGGCGTTGACTTAGGCGTATCCGCAAGTCACACGGAGGGTTCGTCGCACTCCACGTCCACGGCAACAGGTACAAGCTCATCTACCGGCAAGGCCATATCCAACACGCTCGGCAAAGCCGTCACCAGCGGTGTTGGCAAGGCTGTCTCTAAGGGAGCTTCCGTGACTTCCGGTGTTTCGCAGGCAGTAAATCTAGGTGCCAACTTTGGCGGATCGTTCGCACGCTCAAGCACGGTCACCGCTACCATCGGCGCCGACGAAGGCATCACGCAGACGTTCAAGAATTACTCCATCCAACACGCGCTCGAAATACTTGAGTTGCAAATGAAGCGCTACGACCTTGCCTCGGCACTCGGCATGTGGGACTTTTGCGCATACGTGCTATCAGAAGACCACAACGTCGCGAATAACGTTGCCCACACCTATCTCGCCCTCACCCAGGGCAAAGAATCCTATATGTCTCAGGCTGCAGTAAACCTCTGGCGCGGAGACCTTGGAGAGCAAAGCGCCGACGCCGCGGCAATCTGCTCCTACCTTCGCGATTTGCGCCATCCTGCTTTTGCCCTCTCCCCCGCCCTGCTCGATCAACATCCGAGCTTTTCGGTCTATCCGGCAACGGTCGATGCAACGACTGCCCTTTCGGGCAAGGAGCTGGCCTATTCGCTCAACTTTCCCAAGAAGTCCGTCCCAGGGTTGCCCGTTATCGAATGCGCTTCTTTTGGGCGCAACGTCTCTACGTTCGATGGTACGCAGCCTCAGCAGGGCCTTTGCATAGGCAAGGTTTTCCATATGCATCGCGAGGAACGCATCGAAACGTTCCTGTCAAAGGACTCACTTGCCTCGCACACCTTTGTTACGGGCAGCACCGGCGCAGGAAAGACCAATACCGTCTGTCGCATCCTCGACCAAGCGCTCGATCAGCGAGTCAACTTCCTTGTCATTGAACCTGCCAAGGGCGAATACAAGGACGTGTATGGAGGCCGCGAAGACGTAAACGTCTTTGGAACCAATCCAGAATTCACGCCGCTCCTGCGTATCAATCCTTTTAGCTTCCCGTCCGGCATCCATGTGCTGGAACACCTCGACCGACTCGTTGAGATCTTTAATGTCTGCTGGCCCATGTACGCCGCCATGCCCGCCGTCCTTAAAGACGCCGTCGCCAGGTCATACGAAGACTGTGGATGGGACCTTGCCGCTTCTGATAACCCATATGGAGCCGATCTCTTTCCTTGCTTTGCAGATGTTGCCCGCAACGTCCGCGAGATTCTCGATTCCAGCGAGTACGACGCCGAAAATAAGGGCGCCTACAAGGGTTCGCTGCTCACGCGTCTCAATTCACTCACCAACGGGCTCAACGGCATGATGCTTTCGTCGAACGAAGTCGACGCCACCGTGCTTTTTGACGCCAACACAGTCATCGACCTATCGCGCATTGGCTCCGCCGAAACAAAATCCCTACTCATGGGTCTTCTTGTACTCAAACTTCAAGAACATCGCATGGCCGAGAAAAAGGGCATGAACCAGCCACTTCGCCATCTGACCGTGCTTGAAGAGGCGCACAACCTGCTTAAGCGATCGTCGAGCAGCCAAGGCTCGGAAAGCGGCGACCTGACAGGCAAGAGCGTCGAGATGATCTCAAATGCCATCGCCGAGATGCGTACATACGGCGAAGGCTTCATCATCGCCGACCAGGCGCCCGGACTTCTCGATATGGCAGCCATTCGCAACACAAATACCAAGATCATCCATCGCCTGCCCGATCTTTCGG
This sequence comes from Collinsella aerofaciens, assembly GCA_048447565.1. Lineage (GTDB taxonomy): Bacteria > Actinomycetota > Coriobacteriia > Coriobacteriales > Coriobacteriaceae > Collinsella > Collinsella aerofaciens_CE. Next base: position 22,802 of record DBGAXC010000010.1, read on the forward strand.
ACCGCGAGCTCGCCGGTCGCGCCGCCAACCTCAACGACCAACAAATCGTCGAACTGGCACGCCTGCCTAAAGGCGTTGCGGCCATTTACCAAAACGATTGGGTTGAGCCAGTGCTCTGCAAGATCGCCAAAGCAGAGGATGGCGAGCACTTTGCATACAGCCGCCCCATCGACAATGTCGCAAGCAACCAGAGCGATGATGCCCTTGCCGTAGCGCGCATGCTGGCCTACGGAATCAGCATCGGAACCAAGACGGAGCTGCACAGCATTCGCGAACGGCTCGATCGCCTCCATATCGACGCGTCTACAAAGGTCAAGATCCTGCGCACCGTTCAAAACCCACCCGCCGAACCGCGCATGACCAAGCTGGGACCCATAATGAGCACACTGTTTCCCAACGTTGCCAAAGCGGTCGAGGACGAACGCGAGTGCAGCGATGAAGCCGAACAATGGACAATGGCGGCGGACGCGGCACTCAGGTCCTCCATCGACCGCGATATCGACAGCCGCACCAGGCAGGTCATCATCCAGGGCATCATGACCGATGTCTTGTGTCTGCAAATGCAAGATACCCAAGCATATTCCGATTGGCACAACTGGAACGAGAATAGCGAGGTGAGCTAATGGAGTTCAAGCAAATGAAAGGCGGCGTGGCCAAGCTAGGCGATAAACTTGGGTTCAATCCTGATAAACTCATTGGCCCCGAATCAAAGGAAACCAAGGCAGAGGTTAAAAATGCCGGCCGTAACGAATCCATCGATCCCGACAAATTGATTAGACCCTCGGTGGAATCGTGCGATTATCCTTCGAGCTATAAGGAGAGGCTGGACCGTACACCGAGCATCGAGAATCCAAACGGAAAATGGTCGGGTGACCGAGGGGAATCGATGTTTATTCCCACAGCCGATAGGGTCCGCGAGATTCTTCGAAACAAAGGTCTTGAGGGCATCAATTACAAGGATGGAATTCCTGACTTCAACCCTATCTCTGAAGCGAAAGTAACCATACAAGGCATGAGCCAGCATAGGCTTTCGCAGATGGGCGAGAACGGCGAACGCATTGTCGGCAACTATGAAAAGGCAGACACTGAATGCGCAAAAGCTTGGAACCTTGAGCAACGCGATGGCAAAGATGATTGGACGCACCAGGATGTCAAGAAATGGCGCGAGGCAAATGAGTACACCTGGCACGAACACAATGATATGAAGACGTGCTCTCTTGTTCCGACCGAAGTTCACAAGGTGTGCAGCCATCTCGGCGGCGTAAGCGAAATCAAAAACATACTGAATCAGATTGGCGGCTTCGATGACTAACGGCATGAATCTGTGGGGCAGGGATTTCTCGCTCCCCGTCTATTACGAGTGTGACTCGGACCAAGGCGTCCTCGACATTCAAAAGGAAGCAAAGGGCGCCCTGCTTGCAAGCTGGGATACCGTTGAGGACAGCAAGGAAGCGATCGAAGATTATTGTCTCGAAAGAGACGGCGATCAGATCGAGGGCCCCATTACAAACATCTTTAGATACGTTATTCCGACCAGTATCGTGGTACTTCGGAGCGATGATGCTCGCAAAGCAGCGCTCATGTGCAACTATCGCTTTGACCCCGAACACGGACTTGCTGCGGTATTTGAGAACGAGCAACTTACGGCTGTCGTCCCCCAAGACGAGCTCTAGGTCGATCATACGCAGACACAAAACCGAGGCCACTCCAGCACACACCGGAGCGGCCTCGGCCTCTTTTACGTATGCTCAGCGAGGTAGTTAAAATAGCCCCGTCCCAAATTAGCTACCCCAGTCCCTTTCTAAGTTGCGGTGAAATACGGACTGTTTGCCGGGTTTATTGGGCCCAGCAGTCCGTATTTCACCGCAACTGATGAGGGGACGTGGTTAGGCGACAGGCTTTGCGCGACGAATGGCCGGGAACATCACCGTGATAGCGAGGATGACGCCCACGGCAGCGATCGCACCGCCCGCGTAGCCGATCCAGGCGATACCGGGGCCCGAAACCACGGCTCCGCCGATCGCGGTACCCGTGCCAATGCCCAGATTGAACAGGCCCGAGAAGATCGACATGGCGACGGCCGACGAATCTGCCGGCGTGTGCTTGATGAGCTCGGCTTGGAACGCCACGTTAAAGGCCGTTGCGCAGCAGCCCCACAGCGCGCAGACGGCAAGCACTGCCACGAGCGACGATGCGGCCGGACCCATGAGCAGCAGAGCCACCGGCACGCCGGAGAGCGTAATCGCGAGGAACGGGAAGCGGTGCCCATCGAACAGTCGGCCGAATAGCCAGCTTCCGAGCAGACCAGAGCAGCCGAACGCCGTCAGCGTCATAGTGATGGCGCTTGCGTCGACATGCGCGACCTGAGCCAGGAAAGGCTCGATATAGCTATAGCCCGTGTAATAGCCAGTTGCCATGAACACCGTGACCGCATAGAGCGCGATCAGTAACGGGTTCTTGAGCAGCTCGGGCAGTTGCTTGACGGTAAAGCGCTCGCCCGCCGGCATGGTTGGAAACACGGTCGCCTGGTAGACGACCGCGACAGCAGACAGTGCTCCGACCACGGCAAACGTCATACGCCAGCCCACGGCCAGGCCAATGGCGCGGCCGAGCGGCAGGCCGAAGATCTGTGCGATGGAAGAGCCCGTGGCGATCATGCTGATGGCGAGCGCCCCGTGGCGTGTGTCAACCAGGCGCGACGCCATAATCGAGGCGACCGACCAGAACACGGCATGTGCGCAAGCGACCACCAGGCGCGCGCAGACCAGGATGGGATAAGTCGGCGCCACAGCGGACAGAAACTGGCCGAGCGAGAACACGGCGAGCACGCCCAGCAGCATCCGCTTGAACTCGAAACGCGAAGCGAACACCATGAGCGGCAACGACAGCAGCATGACGCCCCAGGCATAGACCGAGATCATGATGCCCGCCTGGGCCTCGGTGAGCGAGAACGACGCGGCGATATCAGTCAAAAGGCCGATGGGCATAAACTCCGACGTGTTGAACACGAACGCACAGCAGGTGAGCCCGACGAGCGGGAGCCACTGCCTGAGCGTGATGCCGTCTTGCCTTGCCTGACTCATATATAACGTCTCCAATCATTTTGAGTGGAGGCGATTATATAGCAACGGCCCCGCATCCGTCAGCAACAGATGCAGGGCCGAAAACAATTCGATACACAGAGGTTGCGCCGTCAATACATAACTAAGCCAACCCCAGCAATATGCCCGCCGAATGCACGACAAACGCCACGATCCAGGCGACTGCCACCTGAAACGCGAACACGGCAACGGCGTAGCGCGCGCCCAGCTCGCTCTTGACGGCGCCGATGGCAGCCACGCAGGGCGGATACAGCAGCGTAAAGACCAGAAACACATAGGCAGTAAACGGCGAAAACATGGTCGACAGTGCCGCGGGCGAGGTCGCGCCCAAAAGCACCGTGAGCGTCGATATGACGCTCTCCTTGGCGATAAGTCCGGTGACGAGCGCCGTGGACGCACGCCAGTCGCCAAACCCAAGCGGCGCCAGCGCCGGCGCGATGATGCTGCCGAGGCCCGCAAGCAGGCTTTGCGACTGATCGGCGACCACATTAAAGCGAATGTCGAACGTCTGAAGGAACCAGATGACCACGGTAGCGGCAAAGATAATGGTAAAGGCCTTGGTAATAAAGTCTTTGGCCTTATCCCATGCCAGCATCACCGTCGTCTTGACGCTCGGCAGGCGGTAATTGGGGAGCTCCATGATAAACGGCACCGGGTCGCCCTTAAATGCCGTGCGGTTGAGCACCAGGGCGGCAATGCAACCGACCACGATGCCGATCAGATAGAGCGAAACCATGGCGGGAACTGTCGCCTGCGGGAAAAACGCCCCGCACAGCAGACCGTAGACCGGCAACTTGGCCGAACAGCTCATGAACGGCGTGAGCATGACCGTCATCTTGCGGTCGTGCTCGGATGGGAGCGTACGGGTCGACATGATAGCCGGCACGGTGCAGCCAAAACCGACGAGCATGGGCACGAAGCTGCGGCCCGACAGACCAAAGCGACGCAACACCTTATCCATGACAAAGGCCACGCGTGCCATGTAGCCGGAGTCTTCCAGAATGGAGAGGAACAAGAAGAGCACGACGATAATCGGCAGGAAGGTCAGCACGCTGCCCACGCCCGTAAGCACGCCGTCGACAGCCAGCGAGCGCACCACGTCGTTGGTGCCGAACGCTTTGAGACCCGCATCGGCCGAGGCGATGATGGCAGCAATGCCGTCCTCCATAAGCCCCTGCAACGCCGCGCCGATCACGCCAAACGTCAGCCAAAAGACAAGGCCCATGATCACCAGAAACGCCGGAATGGCTGTGTAACGACCTGTCAGGATGCGGTCGATCTTGACGGAGCGCACATGCTCGCGGCTCTCGTGCGGCTTGACAACACAGCGCCCACACACGTCGCCGATGAAGCTAAAGCGCATATCGGCCAGCGCAGACAGGCGGTCGGTGCCGGCCTCGCCCTCCATCTGGGTAATGATGTGTTCGATGGCGTCGAGCTCGTTGCGATCCAGGTGAAGCGCCTCGGTTACCAGCTCGTCGCCCTCAACCAGCTTGGTCGCCGCAAAACGCACGGGAATGTGCGCCGTCGCGGCATGGTCCTCGATCAGGTTGGCAATGCCGTGGATGCAGCGATGCAGTGCACCGCCATCCGGACCATCGGGCGCACAAAAGTCCAAGCGACCGGGGCGCTCGCGAAAGCGCGCCACGTGCAGGGCATGATCCACCAGCTCGCCGATACCCTCGTTGCGAGCAGCGCTAATGGGGACAACAGGCACGCCCAACAGGCTCTCGAGCAGGTTGACGTCCACGGCGCCGCCGTTGGCCGTCACCTCGTCCATCATGTTGAGCGCGATGACCATGGGGCGGTCGAGCTCCATAAGCTGCAGCGTCAGGTACAGGTTACGCTCGATGTTGGTGGCGTCGATGATATCGATGATGGCGTCGGGATTTTCGTCCAAGATGAATTGGCGGCTGACGATCTCTTCGCCCGTGTACGGAGACAGCGAATAGATGCCGGGCAGGTCGGTAACGCTTGCCTCGGGATGGTTACGGATAGTGCCGTCCTTGCGGTCGACCGTCACGCCGGGAAAGTTACCGACGTGCTGGTTGGAGCCCGTAAGCTGGTTGAACAGCGTGGTCTTACCGCAGTTTTGGTTGCCGGCGAGGGCAAAATGTAGCGGTGCGCCCTCGGGCACGGCTGTTTTGGCAGCACGAGGCGAATACGTCCCCTCGCCCAGTGCCGGGTGATCTGTCGTGCCGATAGCGGCGTTAACGCGCGGGCCGGTATCGGTGTCGTGCACATCCACGAGCTCAATGCGTGCGGCATCGTCCTTGCGCAGCGTCAACTCGTAGCCACGCAGGCGGATCTCGAGCGGGTCACCCATGGGGGCGTACTTCATCATGGTGACTTCGGTGCCCGGCGTTAGACCCATGTCCAAAATATGCTGTCGGAGTGCCTGATCGTCCGATGCCACCGATGCGACAACGGCGTCCTTTCCAATCTCGAGTGTATCGAGCTTCACGTCCGTGCTCCTCCCCCGGCGCCCGCAGGGCGTTGTATTTATGTTCACCATGGCTAACCGTTTGCCATGGCTAACCAATTTTAAGCTTACATGATAGCGTGAACACACAACGACGTTCAATCGACAGATCGGTGCAAGGGGAATTCTGGGCCATTGCTTCCCAGACGGGCCTGTTGCGGAAACCGAATCCCACTCCGGAACACCTAAACGGGACGGGCTTTCCGGTTGAGGCATCTAGCGGAAACTGCAGCCCGGAATCGGCGCTCAGACTGGGATGCGATTTCCCGATCGAGCCCCTCGGGGAAACTGCGACCCGGAATCTGCGCCCAAAACGGGTCACGATTTCCCAAACGGGACGTGGTTTCCCGCGGGAGCAGAAACAGCCGCCCGCTCCCTCGACAAAATGATCCATTTTCCTCCGTCTCCAACAGATCAAAACGAAGTTGCGGTGGAATAGTTCCTGTTTAAAGCCCCGTGACTTTAATTGGAACTATTTCACCGCAAGTTATGAGGGACGGGATGGGGCTGGCCCTCTTACTCTTACAGATGGCGCTCCAGGAAGCGGAAGGCTAGGCGGATCCAGGGACGGACTGCCGCCTGCTTGTCCTCGTTGTCGACCGCGGTGTTGGCGTTGCCGAGCGAAAGGCCGTGACCACCCTGGTCGAAGACGTGCATCTCGCATGCAACGCCCTCCTCGGCCATGCGCTGCGCAAACGGGTAGACCTGCGCGATCGGCGCCGTCTTGTCGTCGGACACGCCCCACACAAAGGTCGGTGGCATCTGACGCGAAACATGCGTGGTGGGGCAGATGTCGGCCAGATGCTCGTCAGTTGCCTCGCCGCCCGTCACCATCGACAGGTAGTCGTTGAGCAAATCGCGCCCCGTCTTGCCGCCCGTCTTGGGCACACGCAAGTCAATGCGCGGATCGCGCGTCTGCATGTCACGCACATAGGCAAAGTCGAGCAATGGATAGCCCAGCACCACGGCATCGGGACGAATGTCGTCCGGACGCGCCCCGGCAAGTGCCGCGAAGGGGCCGGTCTTCCACTGTGTTGCCAGCGAGGCGCAAATCATGCCGCCAGCAGAAAAGCCCACGACGCACACGCGCTTAGGATCGACATGCCACTCGTCGGCGTTGGCGCGCACCGTGGCGACCATCTTGGCAAGATCTGCCTGGGGGTGCGGAAAGCTCACGTCACCCGTAGAACTCGTGACATAGTTGAGCACAAAGGCCTGGTAGCCGCGATCCAAAAATGCAAACGCCACCGGGTCCTGCTCGTGCGGAGCGATATGCGTAAACCCGCCTCCGCCGCAGATGATCACCGCGGGGCGGCGGCCATTCGGTTTATCGGGCAGCGGCTCGGCACCCAAATACGTAAACGTCGCCGGATAATCCTCGGTCGGCTCCTCGCCCCACAGCGCATGGTTCTCGACAATCATATGTGCTCCCTTCGCGCAAATTATGCGCCCTTGTTTTTCGCCTTCAAGCGTACCCCACTTGAACCCGTGGCGCAGAAACACTCCGGCAATAAGTTTCCCTTCAACTGATATATCACATAATCCCAGTTCAGAGGTATCGTTGAGCAGCGTAGAATAGGGGCGTTGACCAAGCCGCGAAACACATGTGAAACGTTTCCGGCAAACCAAACGCGCGATATGCGCCTATTTAAGTTGGAGGCAACTATGGGTCTGCTCGATTCGCTTAAGTCCACCTTCACCTCGACCGGCGAGGCGTCCGTTCCGCCCGCAGCAAGCTTCGCTACCCGCGAAGGCGTCATCTATGCCCCCGTCAACGGCGTGCTCGTCAACCTGAACGAGGTTCCCGACGAGACGATCGCCTCGGGCATGCTTGGCCAGGGCTATGGCATCGAGCCCATTACCGGCACCATCTATGCGCCCGCCAACGGCCGCATCGGTGCCACCACTGTCACCAACCACTCCATCGGCATGATTACCGAGGACGGCCTGCGCGTGTTCATCCATGTTGGCCTGGGCACCGTGGAAATGAACGGCAAGGGTTTTGCCCGCTTTGTCGAGATGGGCGATGTGGTCAAGGCAGGCCAGCCGCTCATCAGCTTCGACCGCGAGGCCATTAAGGCCGCTGGTCACGAGGACATCGTGACCGTCATCGTCTCCGAGCTCGATCGTCTTAAGAGCATCGACCATGTCGGCGAGTCTGGAACGCTTATCGGCGGCAACCCGCTCGTCAAGCTGGGCGACCCGCTGCTGGTTGCCAAGACCAAGTAGCCAGGCCCCACGCCACACAGCCAAAAGGCACCTCGTCAAGCGCCCGCGACCATTTGGCCGCGGGCGCTTTTCGTTTGAAAAACCATCCCGCCAATGCTTTATCTGTATAGCTCAAATGAGCCGAGCTGCTAGAATATCGAACTGTATGGATAACTATCATTCAACCGTTATGGGAGGATACGTGAACCGCACCAAAATCGCGCAGCTCTATGCCGATGCCGAGTCGCTCGGCGGCCAGACCGTCACCGTCGCCGGCTGGGTCAAGTCCGTCCGCGACATGAAGAACTTTGGCTTTGTTACGCTCAACGACGGCAGCTGCTTCCGCGACCTGCAGGTCGTCATGAACCGCGAGGCACTCGACAACTACGACGAGATCGCCCATCAAAACGTCTCGGCCGCACTCATTTGCACCGGCACCGTCAAGCTGACCCCCGATGCGCCCCAGCCTTTCGAGCTTTCTGCCACCTCCATCGAGGTCGAGGGCACGAGCGCCCCGGATTACCCGCTGCAGAAGAAGCGCGCAACCGTCGAGTTCCTGCGCACCCAGCAGCACCTGCGCCCGCGCACCAACCTGTTCCGCGCCGTGTTCCGCATCCGCTCTGTCGCGGCTGCCGCCATTCACCGCTTCTTCCAGGAGCAGGGCTTTGTCTACGTCAACACCCCCATCATCACCACGAGTGACTGCGAGGGCGCCGGCGAGATGTTCCGCGTGACCACGCTCGACCCCAAAAATCCGCCCCTCACCGAGTCCGGCGAGGTCGACTGGAGCCAGGACTTCTTTGGCAAGCATGCAAGCCTCACCGTGTCCGGCCAGCTCAATGCCGAGAACTTTGCCATGGCCTTTGGCGACGTGTACACCTTTGGCCCCACCTTCCGTGCCGAGAACTCCAACACCACGCGCCACGCCGCCGAGTTTTGGATGATCGAGCCCGAGATGGCCTTTGCCGACCTGAACGACTACATGGATAACGCCGAGGCCATGCTCAAGTACGTCCTCAAGGACGTTATGGCAACCTGCCCCGACGAGCTCAATATGCTCAACAAGTTTGTGGACAAGGGTCTGCTCGAGCGCCTGGACCATGTCGCCAACTCCGACTTTGCCCGCGTTACCTACACCGAGGCCGTCGAGATCCTGGAGCAGGCAGTCGCTGCTGGCCACCAGTTTGATTACCCCGTGAGCTGGGGCATCGACCTGCAGACCGAGCACGAGCGCTTCCTGACCGAGGAGCACTTTAAGCGACCGACTTTTGTGACCGACTACCCGGCCGAGATCAAGGCATTCTACATGCGCATGAACGAGGACGGCAAGACCGTCGCCGCCGCCGACTGCCTGGTGCCCGGTATCGGCGAGATTATCGGCGGCTCCCAGCGCGAGGAGCGCCTGGATCTGCTCGAGGCCCGCATCAAGGACCTGGGCATGAATCCCGAGCAGTACAAGTACTACCTTGACCTGCGCCGCTACGGTTCCTGCAAGCACGCCGGCTACGGTCTGGGCTTCGAGCGCTTGGTCATGTATCTGACCGGCGTGGGCAACATCCGCGACGTCCTGCCGCACCCGCGCACCGTGGGCAACGCCGACTTCTAATCGTCGGACGCTAGCTCGCGTCGCCACACGCCAATGCTCATCGCATAAGCGTCTCTCGACATCAGTCGAGAGACGCTTTTTTCAACAGCATCCGTCAAGCTTTTGGCAAGGTTTTGGTCAGTTGAGCAGGGCTGTTGAAAACTCAACCCGCCGTTTGCCGACGACTACCGACCGCCCAGAGCGCTCTGCGCCCCTGGGAAAGCCCCACGTCCTAGGCTCCATACCGTCGCCACCCAAAACGGAAAGGACGTGGGCACGATGACCGAAGCCGCTGTTGAAACCTACGACACCACGACGAGAGGCGCCGCCTCGATGGCAGCCTATCGCGCCGTTCGTATCCTGCAGCTCTTGAGCGAAAACACCGGCGAAGACAAGGCCATGCTTTCCGATGAGTTGATCCGGCGCCTCGCCCATCCCGACGACCCCGCCCGCATGCCCATCTCGGCGGCGCGGCGCAGCATCTACACCGCCATCTCCGCGCTTCGCCATGCCGGATACGAAATTGAGTACAAACGCGGCGTGGGCTACAAACTTCTTACCCGTCCGCTCACCGATGAAGAGATCATCCGGCTCCACGGTATGGTCATGCGCAACCGCTCCACGCCTATCGCTATCCGCAAGAGCATGGCGCAGCACTTAGTTGCCATGGCGAGCGCCGACGTTCGCGGCTACCTCGATACACCCGAACCCGCTCCAAGCGCAGGCAGCAAGGCTACCAAGGCAACACGCACGCCCATCAAGCGCATCGACACGTGCGAGCTCGTCGAGCAGGCCATCGACCACGGAACCACGGTGAGTTTTGATATTTCGAGCGTCACGGCACGTGGCGAAACCGAAGTAGCACGGATGACACTCCGCCCCTTTGCCATCAAGCAACGAGACGGCATCTCGTATTTGCTGGGAACGGTCTATGACGCCCGAGGCGCCGATGACACGCTGCGTACCGTAGAGATTGGCCGCATGAGAAACGTCACCACGCGTCTCCTCGACGGCAAGAAGCTCTTCGCCGCCCTCGACGAGGACGACGCCGCCTCCGCCGCATAAGAACCCCCGCCGTCCATTCGACTACCCGTACCGCCCATCCGGTTCTGTATTAAAAAACCCGCCAGGTTATTGTAAAAATGGACATCCGCGCTACTATAGTTCCACTTGCACTTTGTTTGAGTGCAGTGTTTCCAGCCATTTCTATACTTGGGGGTAACGATATGAAGGACATCACCATCAGCCGCAGGAGCCTTCTGGTCTCTGCTGGCTTGCTCGCGCTCGCTCCGCTCGCCGGATGCGGCGGCAACTCTGGTTCCGGCTCTGCTGCCGCCGGTTCCGACTACACCGTCGGCGTTCTGCAGCTCACCGAGCACTCCGCACTCGACGCCGCCAACGACGGCTTTGTCAAGGCCATCAAGAAGAGCGGTCTCAAGGTCAAGATCGATCAGAAGAACGCCCAGAACGACCAGTCCACGTGTAAGTCCATCGCCGACAAGTTCGTGGGCGATGGCGTCGACCTGATCTATGCCATCGCTACGCCCGCCGCGCAGGCCGCCGCTGGCGCCACCGCCGATATCCCCGTCGTGGGCTGCGCCATCACCGACTACGCTGCCTCGGGCTTGGTCCAGGACAACGATAAGCCCGGCACCAACGTCACGGGCGCCTCCGACCTCACCCCGGTCGCCGAGCAGCTCGAGATGATGCAGAAGGTCCTGCCCGACGTAAAGAAGGTCGGCCTGCTCTACTGCACCGCCGAGTCCAACTCCGACGTCCAGATCAAGGCCGCCAAGAAGGAGCTCGACAAGCTGGGCCTGGACTACACCGACTTCACCGTCTCGAGCTCCAATGAGATCCAGTCCGTCGTCGAGTCCGCCGTGGGCAAGGTCGACGCGCTGTACTCCCCCACCGACAACACCATCGCCGCGGGCGCCTCGCAGGTCGGCCAGATCTGCAAGGAGAACAAGCTCCCCTTCGTGACTGGCGAGGAGGGCATGTGCAAGGCCGGCGGTCTGTTCACCCTCTCCATCAACTACGAGGACCTGGGCTACGCCGCGGGCGAGATGGCCGTCAAGATCCTGAAGGGCGAGGCCAAGCCCGAGGATATGCCGATTAAGCACCTCTCGAGCAAGGACCTGGTCGTCGTCAAGAACGACGAGATGGCCGAGGCTCTGGGCATCGACCTTTCCGTTCTGGACGAGTAGCGCCATGTGCGGTAACGCGTCTAGGGCACGCGCTCGTGCCGTTGTCGTGTTATTCAATATGTGAGCCACAGGGGCGAACGCCAAAGACCGGCGTTCGCCCTGCTTGTTACGGATGAGACAAAACATCCGGCCGCAGCTCTTTTATGCATTGTTACCGCTATCATGGTGACTCACGTGTCCACCCTATCCTAGGAGGTATAAAGCATGCTTATTGCATTGCAAGGCGCCGTTTCGCAGGGCGTCCTCTGGGGCATTATGGTGCTTGGCGTGTTTATCACGTTCCGCCTGCTCGACATCCCCGATATGACCTGCGACGGCAGCTTTGCCCTCGGCGGCTGCGTCTGCGCCGTGCTCATCGTCAATAACAACGTCGACCCGCTGCTCGCCGTTTTGGCCGGCATGTGTGCCGGTGCCATCGCGGGCGCCGTCACGGGCATTTTAACCACCGTCTTTGAGATTCCCGCGATCCTCGCCGGAATCCTGACGCAGATCAGCCTGTGGTCCATCAACCTGCGCATCATGGGCAAATCCAATACGCCCATCCTTGCCAAAGGCACCATCTTCTCGTCTGTCAGCAACATGACGGGCCTGCCGCAGTCCACCGTCGCCATCATCCTGGGCATCTTGCTCGCTGTGGCTATCGTTGCCATCCTGTATTGGTTCTTTGGCACCGAGATCGGCTCGGCACTGCGCGCCACCGGCAACAACGAGTACATGATCCGCGCTCTGGGCGTCAACACCAACTCCACCAAGATGATCGCCCTCGTGCTCTCCAACGCCCTCATCGGCCTTTCGGGCGCGCTCATCTGCCAGAGCCAAAAGTATGCCGACATTGGTATGGGCACCGGTGCCATCGTTATCGGTCTTGCCGCCATTGTTATCGGCGAGGTGCTCGGCCGTCTGCTGCCCGGCGGCCTCACGCAGTTTAGCGTCCGTCTTGCCTCCGCCGTCTTTGGCTCCGTGGTGTACTTCCTTATCCGCGCCATCGTGCTGCAGTTGGGCATGGACGCCAACGACATGAAGCTGCTCTCCGCCGTAATTGTCGCTGTGGCCCTGTGCGTGCCCGTGGTTTGGGAGCGCTATAAGCTCCGCAGCTCCTACACGAAGGGGGATGAGGCAGATGCTTAAGCTCTCGCACGTCAAGAAGACCTTTAACAAGGGCACCGTCACCGAGAAGCGCGCGCTCACCGGCGTCGACCTCACCCTGAATGACGGCGACTTTGTAACCGTGATCGGCGGCAACGGCGCCGGCAAGTCCACGCTGCTCAACATGATCGCCGGCGTGTACCCGCTCGATTCGGGCGTTATTGAGCTCGACGGCACCGACATCTCGCGCCTGAGCGAGTCGCAGCGCGCCAAGTACCTGGGCCGCGTGTTTCAGGACCCTATGCGCGGTACCGCTGCCGACATGCAGATCGCCGAGAACCTGGCCCTCGCCAAGCGTCGCGGCCAGCGTCGCGGCCTTTCGTGGGGCGTCACCAAGGCCGAGAAGGACGAGTACGTTGAGCTGCTCAAGCGCCTGGACCTTGGTCTGGACACGCGTCTCAACGCCAAGGTCGGCCTGCTCTCGGGTGGCCAGCGCCAGGCACTCACCCTGCTGATGGCCACGCTCACCAGGCCGCGCCTGCTGCTGCTCGACGAGCACACCGCGGCCCTCGACCCCAAGACGGCCTCTAAGGTGCTCAACCTGACCGAGGAGATCGTCGACGAGAACCACCTGACCACGCTCATGGTCACGCACAACATGAACGACGCCATCCGTCTGGGCAACCGTCTGATCATGATGCACGAAGGCCACGTGATCTACGACGTGGCGGGCGATGAGAAGAAGTCGCTCACCGTAGCCGACCTGCTGCAGAAGTTCGAGGAGGTCTCGGGCGGTGAGCTCGCCAACGACCGCATGCTGCTGAGCTAAAACCTGCCAAAAAGGGACAGGTTTATTTTGGTAGGTTTTATCTGCGCAAGCGTCAAAACCGCCGCTAAGGGACAGACGCCCTTGCGGCGGTTTTCGCATATTATGTCGATAATCCGATATTCAACCAGACATTCTGGCTAAGGACTAAGGAAACTGCCATGAAAAGACTCCCCCGCTTTGCGTTGGCCGCCGCGTTGTTTGCCGGCGCGCTCGCAGGCATCCCAAGCCTCGCTTTCGCGGGAAACCTGCCCGCCGCTATTGACGGCTCCGTGGCCGTCATGCACACCAACGATATCCACGGCAGCTACAAGTACAGCTACAACGCAAGCAAGGGCACCGGCACTGTGGGCTTTGACGGACTGGCGGTTCTCTATAGCGCCCAAAGCAGCGCCCCCGATCTTTTACTCGATGCGGGCGACACCTTCCACGGACAGTCCTTCGCCACCATGAGCGAGGGCAAGAGCATCGCCGAGCTCATGGACACCTTCTACGCCGACGGCTACGACGCAACCACGCCAGGCAACCACGACTGGAGCTACGGCGCGGACAAACTCCGCACCATGACCGGCTACAGCACCACCGGCACGCCCTTCGCCATGCTCTGCGCGAATGCAACGTCCTCGAACGGCGCATGGAGCTCGAGCATCACGAAGACGCTCGATCGCACCTGGGAGGATAGCGAGGATCACTCCACATTCGACTACAAAATCAAGGTCGGCGTCGTCGGAGCCATGGATGAGTCGCTAGGTTCCTCGCTGCGCGCGGACCTGGTCGCGGGCACCAGCTTCTCGAGTGCCGCGAACGCCATCAATGCCGAGGCAGAGCAGCTGCGCAAGGAGGGCTGCGATGTTGTTGTGTGTATCGCGCACACGCTCGACGCAAAGACCTTTGCCACGCGGCTCCGTGGCGTCGATGCCCTTATCGCAGGCCACGAGCACATCAACCTTAACGAGAAGGTGACGGGAGCCGACGGCAAGACGATCCACGTTGTCGAGGCAGGCAGCGCCTTTGCCGAGGTGGGGCTGCTTTCCATTCCGTACAAATACGACACGAATGGCACCGAGACGACCGACGATGACACGGTCACGGTCCCTGCAGACGGCAGCGACGAGAAGCTCTACACCGCCAAGAACGTCAACGACCTTTTGACAGACCCCGACAAGGGCTCCGACTACCAAAGCCGCCTTGAAGCCGTCCGCAACAAGATCAAGCCGCTCGACGAGGACTTTGAAAACGAATCGAACAAGGTGCTCGGCACATCCACCACCAACTATTTCTACGGCGAGGACGCCGCAGGCACGCATGGTTGGGAAATGGTGCGCACCACCGATTTCCGCCCCGGCAAGGAGGGCGACACCACCAAGGCCCAGACCATCGGCCACGTGATTTGCGGCTCCTATCTTGCCCTGACGGGCGCGGACTTCGCTATCGAAAACGCTGGCGGCATCCGCGGCGGCATCGCGGCGGGCAACGTGACCGCCGGCAACGTCATCGCCATCTCGCCCTACGGCAACACTGTGGAGACCTGGACCATGACCGGCGCGGACTTCCTCGCAGCGCTCGAGCACTCGCTACAAATCAGCGACGATTGCAACGACAGCTACGAGCTTCAGCAGGCTTATGTGGCGGCCGGTCACAGCGAGCAGGAGGCGCAAGACAAGTACAAGTGGCGCGATGACTCTGGCAGCGTTCTCTCCTTTGGCGGCATCAACGTGACGATTGATTGGACACAGCCCGAAGGCAAGCGCATTGTGAGCGCCACACTCACCAAAGACGGCAGCACGCTCGACCCCGCCAAGACCTATACCGTCGCCACCAACAACTACATCATCACCAACACGACCGACTTCCCCACCTTCGCAAACGCCACCAAGCACACCGAGTGGGGTACCTGCGAGTCAGCGCTAAGGGCGCTGATCGGGCAGGACAGCTGGGAGAGCAAGATGACCTCGCTCGCGGGCACCATCAGCTTTGGCTACGCTGCCGTGGACCCCACGCCCACACCGGCCCCGACGCCTAAGCCCTCGCCTAAGACGGACACGACGACCACGAAGGTCATCACCAAGAAGACGACCGGTAAGCTCGCCGCAACGGGAGACCGCACGCTGGCAGTAGTTGGCGCGTGCCTTATCGGCGGCATCATCGTCATCATGCTCGGCATTATCTGGAAGCGTCGACGCTAAGCTACACCGCCGGGCCTTACAGCCCCGCCGCGTAAACCTTATATCGAGCACAGAAGCCCGTCCGAATTTGATCGGACGGGCTTCTTGGTGGGTATCATGGTTGAACGATCATTAGGAGGTTTTCCCTACATGGAATTGTTTGAGCCGATTCTTCATTTCTTTGAGCAACGGTGGGTCCACAACATCATCTGGGCCGTCATCTTGGCGATAGGCACCGCCGTCGCCGCCAAGGTCGTATCCAAGACCCTGAACCATCTGCTTAACCGAGACGATAACCCGCTTCCGGCATCGAGTATCTTCATCAACATCGCGCGCGCCGTCATCTGGATGATTGGCGGCAGCTTTATCCTCGATAACTGCTTTGGCATTAACGCAAACGCGCTCGTCGCCGCCCTTGGCGTCGGCGGCATCGCCATCTCGCTCGGCTTTCAGGACACGCTGTCAAACCTTATCGGCGGCATGCAGGTGACCTTTATGGGCATCATCAAGCCCGGCGACAATATCGAGGTCGGCGGCGTATCCGGCGTGGTCCAAGACATCACTTGGCGCCATACAACGATTGAGGATGCCTGTGGGCAGACCATCATCGTCCCCAACTCCAACATCTCCAAGAACACGCTCGTGCACCTCATGCCCTTTGGGCGCGTTGCCGTGCCCGTCGCGGTCAAGGACACGTCCAAGTGGGCTTCACTGGACGTACTGGCAGACGAGCTGACCAGCGCCACCAAAGCCGCCGTGCTTCCCATCTCGGGCTTTGACAAGGAGCCCTACGTACTCTTTAGCGAAATCGGCGACTTTGGCATCAAAGGAAAGATCATCTTTATCGTCAGCGACGACAGCACTACTTTCACGGCAGCCGACGCCTGCATCCGCGCCATCGCCCCCATCATCGCCTAACCCGCCAAAAAGGGACAGGCACCTTTGTGGTGGTTTTCATTCGTGGTACCATGGTTTATGTAGTTGTTTAAACGACTAAGGGAGCAACATCATGGAAGAGGCCTATCGTCAAGCACGCAAGCGCAGCGAGCAAGGACGTCGACGCGCCATTAGCCAAAGCGAGCATCCGTACCTTACGGACCTCGACAGTTTGATTGCCCAGCTCCCCTTAGGTCAGCGAGTGAGTGTCGGCCTGCGGGATATTCCGATCGAAATGGTCGTCGGCACTGTCACCAAGGGCCGTCAGTCCGCCTTTTCATGCAACTTTATGCCCCTGCTGCCGTTTAACACCGAGTTCGCCCGCAAGTGGTCCAACCTCTACGACATCCAGGTAACCGAGGGCTATCGCGACCCCATCATCGTCACCGAGTTCATGCATCGGTTCTATGTCCAGGAAGGCAATAAACGCGTCAGTGTCCTCAAATTCTTGGACGCTCCAACGGTTTCGGCCAGGGTCACCCGTCTCTACCCCGGCACATGGGATTCCGTCGAAAGCCGCCTGTACGGTGAATTCTGCGCGTTTTGGCGCGTCTGCCCCCTATACGAGATCGAGTTCTCGCGTGAGGGAAGCTACGAGACGCTCGCCAAGATGCTCGGTCAGAATCTTATCGAAAAATGGCCGCAGAAAAAGGTCGACTACCTGCGCCACACCTTCCTGCTCTTTAAGCGCGCCTACCTTCGCGCAGGCGGCGACCACCTGGACATTACGCCCGCCGACGCCATGCTCGTGTACCTCAATGTGTACAACCAGGACCGCCTGCTGGATACGCCAACGGATATCGTCGTAAACCGCCTGTGCAAGATTTGGCGCGAGCTGGTCATTGCCGGCAAAAATGACGAGGACAAGGTCGATCTTGTTGAAGCGCCGAGCGTCGACGAGGAGGAGTCGCCCGCCAAGTCCACCTCCGGCGTGCTCAACTTCTTTATGGGCAAGACCGTCTATTCGGCGACCAACCCCCTGCGCATCGCCTTTATCCATGAGTTCCCCTGTGCGACGTCGAGCTGGGACAGCCTGCACGACCAAGGGCGTCAGTATCTCGATGAGCACTTTGGCGGTATCGTGCGCACCGAGGCGTTCGAGGACTGTCACGATCCGGATGTGTTCTACGCCGCCGTGGAAACGGCTGTCAAACATGGGGCAAACGTCATCTTCTCGACCTCGCACCGCCTGATGGAATACACGCTCAGGGCTGCCGTTGAGTATCCCCAGGTTCGGTTCCTCAACTGCTCTATCGGCCTTCCCCATCAAAGCGTCCGTTCGTACTTTGGCAAGATGTACGAGGCCAAGTTCCTCCTGGGCGCCCTTGCCGCCAGCATGGCGGACAACCACCGCATCGGCTACCACGCGTCGGTCTTCGCCTCGGGCGCGCTCAGCGAGATCAACGCCTTTGCGATTGGCGCCTCGCTGCTCGACCCCCGTGCGCAAATTATCCTGACTTGGGGCGATGTGCCCGCCGGAGGCCTTGCCGAGGCCATGTGCCGCGAAGGTGTAAGCGTCATGACCGGCGCCGACATGTCAAAGTCGCTCGAAGACCCCACGGCCTACGGACTTCACCGCCTGGTCGATGGCAAGGTTACCGGCATCGCCATGCCGGTATGGAACTGGGGCCGTTACTACGAGCTCATCGTTCGCAGCCTTCTGCACGGCACGTGGGACGAGACCAGCGATGACAACCAAGTGCGCGCCGTCAACTACTGGTACGGCATGAGCTCTGGCGTTATCGACATCCGTTACGCTCCGGGCCTACCCTACCAGACGCGCAAACTCGTGCAGTTGCTCCGTAACGGCATTGTTGAGGGATCCATCAACCCCTTTGGCGGCGAGCTCCACAGCCAGAACGGCGTGGTACAGATCGAAGGCTTCCCTCCGCTGCCGAGCACGCAGATTGTCGAGATGAATTGGCTGGCGGATAACGTGGTAGGCACCATTCCGCAGCTCGACGATGAGCCGAAAGTCCCTGCCCTATGAAAATCCTTGCCATAGCCGATACCGAAGAACGATGCCTTTGGGAGTGCTTTCGCAAGGAACGCTTTGAGGGCGTCGACCTGATTTTGTCCGCCGGCGATCTGGACCCGGACTATCTTGAGTTTTTGGTTACGGTCATCAACAAACCGCTCATCTACGTGCGTGGCAATCACGATGACCGCTACGCACGTCATGCACCGGGCGGATGTATCTGCGTAGAAGACAGCGTGTACACGTACCGAGGGATTCGCATTGCGGGCCTTGGCGGGTCCATGCGTTATCGCGACGGCGCCAACATGTACACCGAACGCGAGATGTCCAAGCGCATGCGTAAGCTGTCGCGTAAGGTTAGGATGGTCGGCGGGTGCGACATTCTGCTTACCCATGCACCCGCCGCCGGTATGGGTGATCTGGACGATCTGCCGCATCGAGGGTTTGAGTGCTTTAACACGGCGCTTGAATCCTGGGGGGCCGACTACATGGTGCATGGGCATGTACACCAAAGCTACGGTTACGATTTTCAGCGCGAGCGGCAGCATGTGTGTGGAACGACGATCATCAACGCCTGCGGCTATACGCAGTTTGAGCTCGACCAGACGCGCTACCCCATCCGTGGCTGGCAGGCAGCCTGGCTCAATTCGCAAACCATGCGCCGCGAGCTCAAACGCCACGATGCCATCGAGTCCTCAACAGCCAGAACACCCTGGTAACCACCATAAAGGGGACACTGTCCCCTTTATGGTGCTTTTGACGCGATAGCAAGAAACCCGGTCCTGCACAAGGCAGAACCGGGTTTCTTTAGCAATGCTTGCTGTACTCAGGCAGTAACTAGCAGTTACTCAGCCAGGAAGTCACGCTGGACAGCGGGATCGACCTTGACGCCAGGGCCCATGGTGGAAGACACGGAGATGGACTTGACGTACTTGCCCTTAGCAGAAGAGGGCTTGACGCGCAGAATCTCGGTGTACAGGGCAGCGTAGTTCTCGACGAGCTGCTGCTCAGAGAAGGACTTCTTGCCCAGGGGCACGTGGCAGATGCCGTAGCGGTCGGCGCGGTACTCAACGCGGCCAGCCTTGAGCTCGGAGACCATCTTGGCGACGTCCATGGTCACGGTGCCGAGCTTGGGGTTCGGCATGAGGCCACGGGGACCAAGGATCTTACCGATGCGGCCAACCTTGGCCATCATGTTCGGCGTAGCGATAGCGGCGTCGAAGTTGATCTCGCCCTTCTGAATCTGGGCGACGAGCTCGTCGGAACCGATGATGTCGGCGCCGGCAGCCTCAGCCTCACGGGCCTTCTCGCCCTCGGCGAAGACGGCAACACGAACGGTCTTGCCGGTGCCGTGGGGCAGGGAGATGGAACCACGGATGTTCTGGTCAGCCTTACGAGTATCGATGCCCAGACGGAAGTGAGCCTCGACGGTCTCGTCGAACTTGGCGGTGTCGAGCTCCTTGATGAGCTTGGCAGCCTGAAGGGGGGTGTAGAGCGTGGCGCGGTCGATCTTCTCGGCAGCGGCGTTATAGCTCTTACCATGCTTAGCCATGTGCATTACCTCCTGTGGTTAAACGGGCGTGAGCCCTCCCACATCGTATCGTGTGCCCTATTGCACACATTTAACGGGCGCCCCGGTCGGAGCACCCGCCGTTACCATAAGAAATCGCTACTCAGCGATGGTGACGCCCATGGAACGGGCGGTACCGGCGATGATCTTCTTGGCGGCGTCAATGTCGTTGGCATTGAGGTCCGGTATCTTGATCTCGGCGATCTTGGTGAGCTGCTCCTGGGAGAGCTGACCAACCTTGTCAGCCTGGGGCTTAGCGGAACCAGACTTGAGGTTCAGCTCCTTCTTGATAAGGTGAGCCGCCGGCGGGGTCTTGGTGATGAAGGAGAAGGACTTGTCCTCGTAGACAGAGATCTCAACGGGGATGATGTCACCCTTCTTGTCCTGCGTCTCGGCGTTAAAGGCCTGGCAGAACTGCATGATGTTCACGCCAGCAGCGCCCAGGGCGGGGCCGACGGGAGGAGCGGGGTTTGCTGCACCAGCAGGAATCTGGAGCTTAATGACGTTGGCAACCTTCTTCTCAGCCATGGTCATTCCTTTCGAATCACGAGTGTGAAGTACTTGCTATATCGTAAGCACGCACGTGTTAGAAGCACTCCTGAGATGAGCAGTCACAGAAGAAGCACGCTCGCGCGAACGGACGAAAACTTAAGCGATGACAGCGACCTGGTTAAAGTCGAGCTCGACCGGCGTCTCGCGGCCAAAGATCATCAGCGTGACCTTGAGCTTGCCAGCCTCGGTGTTAACCTCGGAGACCTTGCCATCAAAGTCGGTAAGCGGGCCATCGGTGACGCGGACGGACGTACCGACCTCAATATCAACCGAGGTGCGCTTGGGCGAATCGCCCTTACCGGGACGACGAGTCATCTTGTTGTACTCGTCGCGGGAAAGCGGAGCGGGCTTGCCGTTGCCGCCTAGGAAACCGGTGACGCCAGGCGTGTTACGAACACACGTCCAAGCATCGTCATCCATCTCCATGCGGACCAGGACATAACCCGGGAAGATCTTGGAATCCTTGGTCTCACGCTTGCCACCCTCTTTAATCTCGGTGACGCGCTCCATAGGAATCTCGATATCAAAGATACGGTCCTGCATGCCCATAGTCTCGATGCGATGCTCGAGATCGGACTTAACGCGGTTCTCGTATCCAGAGTAAGTGTGAACGACGTACCAACGCTTAGACATGGTTTAGCCCCTCAATCCAGAGAACAGAGCAAGAGCCTCGCCAAAGCCAGCATCGAGCAGAGCGATGACGACGCCGACGACGATCAGAGAAGCGCAAACAACAACCGAGTAGTTCACGAGCTCCTTCTTATCGGGCCACGTGACACGCTTCATCTCGGACTTGACCGAAGCGAAATACTTCTTGGTGCGGGCGAAGAAACCAGGCTTCTCGTTCTTCTTGGACTTCGCAGCCTTCTCGTTCTTCTTGGCAACGGCCTTCTTGGCCTCAACCTTGGAGTTGGCGGCAGCTTTGTTGGCAGGTGCCGGCTGCTGAGCCTTCTTCTTGTTCTTCTTGTTGGCCATTTGGGTTACCTCCGCGCAATGCGCTTATACATGAGTAAACCGTAAGCCCCCAAGTGGGAGCTTACGGAATAATGACTGGCACGCCAGGAAGGACTCGAACCCTCAACACTCGGTTTTGGAGACCGATGCTCTACCAATTGAACTACTGGCGTATGTGACTAGAGACTAGCGAGTCTCTTTGTGCAGCGTGTGGTGACGGCACCAGGGGCAATACTTCTTGATCTCCATACGATCAGGCATGGTCGACTTGTTCTTGGTGGTCGTATAGTTGCGGCGCTTGCACTCAGTGCACGCAAGAGTAACTAGAGTACGCATGTATCCTGAACCTTTCATTTCCGCCCCGTACGGGCACGAGTTGTTACTTTATCAGCTCCACGTAAGTGCTGTCAATGAAAACCTCGAGTCAATTGGTTCTCGGTGGATCCATTCATATTTGGAACACATCAATGAAGCCATCGAGAGCTAATCGACGGTGCATCCAGGACCATTATCGATCCTCTCGACACCAGCAACGGCTCAATATCCATTGCAGAAAAGAACCCGGCACCCATATAAGTGCCGGGTTCTCTAAGTCAGCTATATCAAAGAGCTAATTTACTCAATGATCGTGGAGACGATGCCCGAACCGACGGTGTGGCCACCCTCGCGGATAGCGAAGCGCAGACCCTCCTCCATGGCGATCGGGTGGATGAGGTCGCCCTCGATGGTGATGTGGTCACCAGGCATAGCCATCTCGGTGCCCTCGGGGAGCTTGACCGTACCGGTAACGTCGGTGGTACGGAAGTAGAACTGAGGACGATAACCATCGAAGAACGGGGTGTGACGGCCGCCCTCCTCCTTGGTCAGAACGTAGATCTCGCCGGTGAACTTGGTGTGCGGGGTAACCGAACCGGGCTTGCAGAGAACCTGGCCGCGCTCGATGTCCTCACGCTTGATGCCGCGGAGCAGCAGACCGACGTTGTCGCCAGCCTCGCAGAAGTCCATGGACTTACGGAACATCTCGATACCGGTAACGACGGTGTTCTGGGTATCCTTGATGCCGACGATCTCGACGGGCTCGTTGAGCTTGAGCTCACCGCGCTCGACACGGCCAGTAGCAACGGTACCACGGCCGGAGATGGTCATAACGTCCTCAACGGCCATCAGGAACGGGAGGTCGTTGTTACGAGCAGGCGTCGGGATGTACTCGTCGACGGCCTTCATGAGCTCGCGAATGGCGTCCATCCACTTGGCGTCGCCCTCGAGAGCGCCCAGAGCGGAGCCACGGATGACGGGGATGTCGTCGCCGGGGAAATCGTACTCGGAGAGGAGCTCACGGGTCTCCATCTCGACGAGGTCGATGAGCTCGTCATCGTCGACCATGTCGCACTTGTTCAGGAAGACGACGATGTAGGGAACGCCGACCTGACGGGCGAGCAGGATGTGCTCGCGGGTCTGAGCCATGGGGCCGTCGGTAGCAGCGATGACCAGGATAGCGCCGTCCATCTGAGCAGCGCCGGAGATCATGTTCTTGACGTAGTCAGCGTGGCCCGGGCAGTCAACGTGAGCGTAGTGACGGGCAGCGGTCTCGTACTCAACGTGGGAGACGGAAATCGTGATGCCGCGCTCGCGCTCCTCGGGAGCCTTGTCGATGTTCTCGAACGCAGTGAAGTCAGCCTTGCAGCCCTCGGTCTCGGAGAGAACCTTGGTGATGGCAGCGGTCAGCGTGGTCTTGCCGTGGTCGACGTGACCAATGGTGCCGATGTTAACATGCGGCTTAGTGCGCTCAAACTTCTCTTTGGCCATAAAGCCCTCCTCTAAACAGGTCGTCCCCGGACGGGACTTTGCCTTTATACCATAGTGGCCTCTCAACATACTATTGAGAAGCCACCGTGTTACCTATGGTAGCGGTGACTGGATTCGAACCAGTGACGCCACGGGTATGAACCGTGTGCTCTAACCAACTGAGCTACACCGCCGGATGGAGCCTGCAACCAGACTTGAACTGGTGACCTCTTCGTTACCAACGAAGTGCTCTACCGACTGAGCTATACAGGCACTTGACGGGTGGGAGCTATAGGATTCGAACCTATGTAGGCAGAGCCAACGGGTTTACAGCCCGTCCCCATTAACCACTCGGGCAAACTCCCAATCGTTCAAGTATCCGCAGGTCCTTTGGTCTTTTGGACCGCCGCCCCCGCGAACGAAAAAGATAATACGATGCAACCTTGGGGGCTGTCAACGAAAACCTCTAGATACACGGTGCCGGGCGTATCTATATAGCTGTGACCTGCGGTTTTGTTGAGTTTGGATATGAAGGACGGTGGTTTTGAATACTGAGGTGACGTTTCCCGAGGTAACACTTTGGTGTAGTGGAGTACACCTTCAGGATCGAACTTCGATAATGGCTTATTTGCACCTATATATAGGTCGAGATCGGGGCTTCCCAGACAGAATCGAGCGTGGATAATCTCCCACTTTTGGCGTGGCTTCGAGTCCAAAGTGGGAGATTATCCACCCTCGTATGTCCGGAAATCCTCACTCGACCAGGATGACTGGGACCGGTCCGGCCTTTGTCTCGATCTGTAACAGTAAGAGGGTTATTCCTCCCCCATCTGTTACAGATCGAGATATTACGCAGAGACACCAGCTTACGTCTCATTCTGTAACAGTAAGAACGGTTTCAGCCTCTTCGTGTTACAGATCGAGATATTATCGGCCAACCCTTGGCATTGTCTCAATCTGTAACTATAAGGAGGGTTTTCAGCCCACCCGTGTTACAGATCGAGACAAACCTGAAGCTTGGTGGGAGTCAAACCCGCTTACATGTCGACATAAATAGAAACGGGCCCTGTCCCAATTGGAGACAGAGCCCGAAACTCTCATGGAGCCAGTGACAGGAATCGAACCTGCAACCCACTGATTACAAATCAGTTGCGCTACCGTTGCGCCACACTGGCACACTTGGCGCTTTCACGCGAAGCCAGTTAAGAATAAAGGAATTGCCGACGAGGCGCAACAGGCCCTTCACCCGACCACATCTCAAAACCATTCGTCAGAACGAATAGTTTTAATTACAATTGCTATATATAAAACTATTCGTTCTGACGAAGGGTTTCGCGATGCTTACTACCAAGGAAACAGCCGAACTGCTCGGCATCACTCCGCGCAGGGTGCAGGAGCTCATAAAAAACGGAGCACTTGAGGCCCGCAAGGCTTCTGGTGTATGGCTCATCGACAAAGACAGCGTCGACACGCGACTCCGCTCCGTGACCAAAACGGGGGGACGTCCCCGCCGCGGCCACGGTAAGAGCGAGATCGCGTTCACCCTCATGAATCGCACGCACGAAGTCGCTCAGCTGGTCTACAGCACATCTCGAAAAGACTTTACCCACATCGGCGCCGACATCGATTACGCCCACGCCCCTATTGGAGTATTTGGCCCTAATAGCCCCATATCGCTCGACTCCTTCCGCATCTGGTGGCGCGGCCGCGGTATCCCGCTCGCACGCATTGGGCTAGCCTCCCTGCTTGCAGAAGCCGCAGTCGATGTTCCCGATGAACTCGTCCAGCGAAATCTTGGCCTCTCCCTATCCGACCAGTATTGGATTAGACCCCAAGATTCCGGTCTCGCCTGGGAGGATATCAACTTCTTCAATAACGCCTTTGATGACGTCTCGCTGTCCATTGCGCCCTTTGCCCCAGAGGGAAAAGCGGCTGCCGCAAAGCCCGATAACACCTCGGACGGCAATCTTCAAAAGTACTGGACGTGCGAGGGCGGGCGTCGAATTCTGCATAAGGCAGGAGCGCACCTGAACCAGGAACCTTATAACGAGCTGGTGGCGACCGCGCTCCACCGTCGCATCCTAAACGCCTGCGATTACGTGCCTTACTCGCTCGAGGGCACGGGCACTTCCGCCCTGAGCATATGCGATGTCTTCTTAACTGATGAAGAAGAGTATGTCCCTGCGTTCTATGTAAACCAGCACGCAAACGCAGATGAACGGCTAACCGACTACGAGCGATATGTAGCAAATTGCGAGGAGCTCGGGGTGGCAGGCGTTAAGGATGCCCTTGACCGCATGATCGTATGCGACGACATCATCGCCAACTACGATCGTCATTGGCGCAACTTCGGCCTCGTGCGAAACGTCAACTCACTGGCCTGCAGACCAGCCCCCATCTTCGATTCGGGCTCATCGCTCTGGTGCAACATATCTCTAGAGGAGCTTAGGGCAGGAGAGCACAGTTTTGCCAGCGCGCAGTTCCATTCAAGTCCCGCGAAACAAATGTTGCTTGTTGAGGATATGAGCTGGTTTGACGGGGGCAAACTCGAAGGTTTTGTCGACGAGGCAATCGAGATTCTGTCTAAAAACGATGCCCTAGCAGCGAGACTGCCTTATCTAAAAGAGGCGCTAACGTGGCGCCTCGAAAGAATGATCGACATCGCTGAATGGAGTTAGCAAGGCAGCATTGCCCCGCCAACTCCCCTACCGTCCGCGCAGGGCCTTGAGCTTGGCCAGGGCATCGGGACTCAGGCGGCTGCCCAGAGTCATCTTAATCTGCGGAGCTTCCTCTGCCTCGTGAACGTCGTTATCGATCTGTTTGATCTCGTCCACCAGCATACGGCTCGAGATGCGCGTGACGCCCTTGCCCATGACAACGGCCTGGATCGTGCCGTCGCTCGATACCACGGAGCACGCGCGGCCTTCCTCACGTGCCTCGATGCAGAGCTTCTGCACCACGGTATCGGCCGAAACACCCGTCGGCGAAAACTCAATGCGCACACCGCGGGCCGGTAGGTTGGGGCGCTCGCTGGAGATATTGCCCGCGCCGTCAAATACGATCACAGCCTCGTAGCGGCCCTGGGCAAACGCAGCTACGTCATTAATGAGCGCCGTGCGCGCCATATCGTGAACGTCGCTGGAATACGGATCGTCAGAATGGTCGTACACGAGCTTTTCGTAGCGCGGCGTACAGTGGATCACGTTGTAGCCGTCGACCACCAGCAGCTCGGGCTTGTTGGAGTGCACCGTCGAGACCGGATCGGCGATGGCCTGCGCAAACGCATTGCCGCCCACGCCATAGGTCGCGGCCGAAACAATCGGCTTGGCCGAGCCCTCGCCAAAGCGCTTGGCCTTGGACTTGGCGCGGTTCTTTTTGGACATGCGCTACTCCTCCCCCATGAGCTCGCCGGCGTTGCGGCGCAGCCACTCAAAGCACAGCGCCGTGGTCGCCTGGGCAACATTGAGGCTCTCGGTCATGCCGCGCTGGGGAAGCTTGGCCAAAAAGTCGCATTTCTCGAGCACCAGGCGCGAGATGCCGTCGCCCTCGGAGCCCATGACGAGCGCCACGCGGCCCTCGAAGGGAGCATCCCAGCAACTGCCTTCGGCGTGCTCGGAGGCACCGCCCACCCAAAAGCCAGCGTCCTTAAGATCGTCGAGTGCGCGGGCGATGTTGGGCACCTGCGCGATAGGCAGATGCATGACGGCGCCGGCTGAAGTCTTGTAGCTGCCCACGGTCACGCCGGCGGCGCGCTTGTTGGCGATGATGACGCCGGCCGCGCCCACAACCTCGGCGGAACGCACGATGGCACCAAAGTTGCCGTCGTCAGTCACATGGTCGAGCACGACGACGAGCGCCGGTCCGTCACCCGCGCGGTCGAGGATGTCGGCGACATCGGCGTAAGGGAAGTTACCAACCTCGAGCGCGATACCCTGGTGAGCGCCATGGCTCGACAGTGCGTCGAGCTGCGCGCGCGGCACATACTTGATGCGGACGCCCGCAGCGTTGAGGTCGTCGACCAGGCGCGACAAGGCGGCATCGCGCTCCCCGCCCTCGGCAATGAGCGCGCACTTGATGGGAAAACCGGTGCGCAGCGCCTCGGCAGCAGCACGGCGACCCTCGATGAACTCACCCTTGGGAGCCTGGGCAGCGTCGCGGTTGCGATCGCGCTGCGGACGTGCGGCCTGGGTGCGATCGCGCTGGCCCTTGGGAGCGGCAGCGCGGTCATTGTGGCGAATCGGACGCGAGCCAGAAGCGGCCTGTTTGCCTCCACGCGGTACACGCTTGCGATTGTCGGCCATAAAACGGCCTCCTTAAATAGATAACGAACAAGAATCGACCGTCCGAGCCACGGCACCTTGCCTTTCAATCGTCGGGCATGACCACCAGGTCTATGCCTTCCCCTTTCAAGGCAATCTGCCACACCTCGAACGGTCGACAAATACTAGAGGGTCTTAATACGAGTACCCGCGGCCGTATCTTCAATGGTGAGGCCCAGGTCCTTGAGCTGGTCGCGGATGGCGTCTGCCAGGTCCCAGTTCTTGGCGGCACGGGCCTCGGCGCGGGCCTCGAGAATCTTGGCAGCGGCCTCGTCCACGTCGTCGCCCGTGTAGGCGACCAGGCCGGCGGCAACGCCCAGCAGACCCAGCGGCAGCTCGACCTTGGGCTCGGGAAGCTCGACGCCAAACGTATCGAGCAGCTCGGCCAGCGTGTCGGCGGCGGCAAGCGCGGCGGTCTTGTCGGCAGCGTCGCCCGCCTGCTCCAGGTACTGGTTGCACTCGGTGACAAAGCCAAAGACGGCACCCATGGCACCAGCGGTGTTAAAGTCGTCGTCCATGCACTCCTTAAAGGTGGCACGGGTCTCGGCGGCCTTGGCGGCAAACGCCTCGGCAGCCGCTTCGTCGGCATCGGCCGTCGCGTGGTTCGCGGCCCAACGCAGGTTCTCGACCGTACCGGCGATACGCGTGAGCGAGTTCTCGGCACCCTCCAGGCGCTCCCAAGAAAAGTCGAGCGGCGAGCGATAGCTCGTCTGCAGCATCAGCAGGCGCAGGGCCGCGGCAGAGTGCTGCTCGAGGACCTCGGCCAGTGTAAAGAAGTTACCGAGCGACTTGGACATCTTCTCGCCGTCGACCAGTAGCATGCCCGTGTGCATCCAGGTGTTGGAGAAGCCCTGGTGCCAGGCGCAGGTAGCCTGAGCGCACTCGTTCTCGTGATGCGGGAAGGCAAGGTCGGAGCCACCGCCGTGGATGTCGATCGGGGTGCCCAGGTAGCGGTGCACCATGGCGGCGCACTCGGTGTGCCAGCCGGGACGGCCCTCGCCCCAGGGGCTCGGCCAGCTGGGCTCGCCGGGCTTGGCGGCCTTCCACAGGGCAAAGTCGAGCGGGTCGTTCTTGTCCTCGTTCTCCTCGATGCGCGCACCCACCATAAGGTCGTCGATGTTGCGGCCCGAGACCTGACCATAGTTGGGATCGCTGCGCACGGCAAAATACACGTCGCCGTTATCGGCGGCATAGGCGTGACCCTGCTCGATAAGCGTCTTGATCATGGCGATCATGGGACCGATCTCCTTGGTGGCGCGGGGACGCACATCGGGATCGAGCACGTTGGCAGCGCGCATGACGCCGATGAACTTGTCGGAGAACTCCGTCGCAACCTCGGCAGCCGTACGGCCTTGCTCGTTGGCGCGCTTGATGATCTTGTCATCGACATCGGTGAGGTTCTGAGCGAACGTGACCTCGTAGCCGCTCGCGATGAGCCAGCGGCGAATCACGTCAAAGCTGATGAACGTGCGGGCGTTGCCGATGTGGATGTTGTCGTAGACCGTGGGGCCGCACACATACATGCGGACCTTACCGGGCTCGATGGGCTGGAACTCTTCCTTTTTATGGGTAGCGCTGTTGTAGATACGCATTCGTTACTCCTTAACGGTTTTCTGTAGCAGGCAGACGGCCCAGGCGCCAATTCCCTCGCCTTGGCCTTCCCAGCCGAGTTTTTCGGTCGTAGTGGCGGCGACGCCCACGTTTTCGACGTCAACGCCCAGGGCATGGGCCAGGTTGGCGCGCATGGCATCGCGGTGCGGGGTGATCTTGGGCTGCTGGCAGGCAATGGTGCAATCGGCATCGACAAACTCAAAGCCCAACTCGCGCGCATAGTCCATCACACGGGCGAGCAGCACCATCGAGTCGGCGCCCTCATAGGCAGGATCGGTGTCGGGGAACAGCTTGCCGATGTCTCCCCCGCGGCAGGCGCCCAGAATGGCGTCGGCCAGCGCGTGCGCGAGCACATCGGCATCCGAGTGGCCCAGCAGACCGCGCTCGTAGGGAATGTCGACACCGCCGATAATACATCGACGCCCCTCCACCAGACGGTGAACATCGTAGCCGTGTCCAATGCGCAGGTTACTGAACATGGGGAAGGTCCTCTCCCTCGGCCATGCGGCCGAGCAGAATCGCGGTTACGGGACGCAGGTCCTCGGGCACCGTCACCTTAAGGTTATCGCGCGGGCTCTGGACGCAGCGGACACGCCCACCCATGCGCTCGACCAGCGACGAATCGTCCGTGCCGATAAAGCCCTCAGCAATCGCCGCGGCATGGGCGCGTTTCATGGCGTCGACACTAAAGATCTGCGGCGTCTGCGCGGCCCAGTACAGCTCGCGCGGCGGCGTCTCGACGATGTTGTCGCCGTCGACGATCTTGAGCGTGTCAATCGCGGGCTGACCGCACACGACACCGTCGAGGGCACGGTCGCTCACGAGCACGTCGATAGCGTGGTCGATGGCCTCGGTCGTAATGAGCGGACGAGCGCCATCGTGAATGGCAACGTATTCAAAGCCCGCCGGAACCGCACGCACACCGGCACGGGTGGAATCCTGGCGGGTCGCGCCGGCATCGGCAAAGCTGATGGGCGTGTCATAGTCAAACGGGTCGATGGCCAGGCGTCGCATCTCGGCACGACGCTCGGCAGGACACACCACCACGATGTGGCCGACCTTGTCGCTCCGATCGAACGCGCGGATGGACCAGCTCATGAGCGGACGGCCCGCCACGTTAACGAGCTGCTTGCCGCCGGGATTTCCAAAGCGCTGGCCGCTGCCACCGGCAACGACCACGGCGCATACGGGCGCCATTATGCGTTCCCCTGTTTGGTGCCCTTCATGCGGTACAGCGAGTCCGCAAGAATGGCAGGGTTGTTGACGCCAAAGTCGCCCAGGCGCTCCGGATCCTCGCTAATGTCGTCCATGAGCTCCTGCAGCGAGCCGTACTCGTCGACGATCTTCTCGGCCACGCCGTCGCGCACGACGGACACACGCGAAAGCGTGCGCAGGCCTAGCGGCGTCATGACGGAGTCCTCGTCCAGGTCGTCATAGCCCAGAACTGCCGCCACGTGTTGCGGGTCGGACAGGTCCTTAGGCGTCATGCGGCTCAGCTCGGCGCGAATCTTCTCGGCGTTTGCCTCGGAGGAATCGCTCGCGTAGTCGCGAATCATCAGGTCGTATTCGGTATCCATGCTGGAGCCGGCGAGCTGCTCGAGCTGCATCTGCACGAGCTTGCCCTGGTTGCCCAGCTTGACAATGCAACCCTTAAGCTCAGTCTTTGCCTGCTGCATGATCTCGAAGCTCGAGAAAATACCGGTAATGTCGGCGAGCGTAACGTAGTCGTCGAGCTCGAGGGCCGTCAGGCGCAACAGGGAGCGATCGAGCGACTGACGGGTAGTCTGGAGCGTGGCGACGAGCTGGTTGACCGAGCTCATGATGGTGGTGACAGGCTGGATCTCGTAGCTCTTGCCGTGAACGTACACGTTAACGACGGCACGACGGGCCGAGACCGAGATCACGATGGCATCGGTGAGCACCGACATGCGAGCGGCGGTGCGGTGACGCATGCCCGTCTCGCTCGTGGCAAGCGAGGGATCGGGATTGAGGTGGAAGTTGGCGCGCAGGATCTGGGTGAGGTCGCCGTCGATGACGATGGCGCCGTCCATCTTGGAGAGCTCGAACAGACGGTTCGAGGTGAACGAAATGTTGAGCGGGAAGCCGTCG
Source organism: Collinsella aerofaciens (assembly GCA_048447565.1). GTDB lineage: Bacteria > Actinomycetota > Coriobacteriia > Coriobacteriales > Coriobacteriaceae > Collinsella > Collinsella aerofaciens_CE. Next base: position 54,276 of record DBGAXC010000010.1, read on the forward strand.
TTACCGGCAGCGAGCACGTTTTCGGTGTCGCCGACGCAGATAAGGGCGCCCAGGTGACCGGCGATGATCATGTCGAGGGCGGTGCGGATCGGCTGGCCGGGGGCAGTCAGGCGAATAGCCTGTTCCATACGCTTTTGCAGCTCGTTCTTATCCAAGGCATCGCTCCCATCGTATACGCTCCATAAACGTCAATAAGTTTCTCACGGTTTGCCCCTGTGACGCCCGCAAAATCCGATGCTTACAGAATGAGCGAACACCGCTTAGGTAGCTCATTTGGGACGGAGCTCTTTTAGCTGCTCATGTGGTAGCATCGGGTCTCATATAAATGAGGGAGTAGTCGTGTAATCGGGTTCGCCCGCAGAGAGGGAGCCAGACTATGGGACTCGCAGAGCTCGTGTTGCTCGCCGTTGGCCTTTCGATGGACGCCTTTGCCGTTTCCATCTGCAAAGGCCTTGGCATGAAGAAAATCAACCTTAAAGTCGCCGTGGTGCTCGGCCTGTTCTTTGGCGGTTTTCAGGCCGGCATGCCCGTAATCGGATGGGCACTCGGCAGCCAGTTCATGGGCATCATCGGGCCCATCGACCATTGGATCGCCTTCATCCTTTTGGCCTTTATTGGCGGCAAGATGCTGTGGGAAGCCTTTACCGAAGACGAGGATGAGGACGAAGGCGACGGCGAGGATGCCGAGAAAATTGACCTGGTAGAATACCTGATTCTTGCCATCGCCACCTCGATTGACGCGCTCGCCGTGGGTATCTCGTTTGCCGCGCTCTCGGTCGATATCGTTCCTGCCGTGTCGCTCATTGGCATCACGACCTTTCTCTTCTCCGTTGCCGGCGTAGCGATCGGCCACACCTTTGGCGCGCGCTACGAAAAACCCGCCACCATCGTGGGTGGCGTCGTACTCGTCCTCATCGGGCTTAAGATCTTGCTTGAGCACCTTGGGATCCTCGCACTGTAACGAATAACGGCCGCCCGGCATTACGCCAGGCGGCCGTATTCATAGCCAGCCGTTTTAGAGCGGCTTAACCAAGGCGACCTTTACGCGGCAAGGCGCTTGAGGACGTCGATGAGCAGCTCGTAGAAGCGCTCGGCAGAAGCGAGCTCCATGCTCTCGTCCGGGGTATGGACATCGGAGAGCGTCGGGCCCACGGCGATGGCGTCCAGGCCGTGCAGAGCCTCGGCAAACAGGCCGCACTCAAGGCCGGCGTGAATGGACTCGATGCGCAGCTCGGAGCCAAAGAGCTCTCGATAGCTCTCGACAAAGACTTCGCGGACCGGCGAATGCTCGGCATAGCTCCAGCCGGGATACTCAAACTCAAACTTGGCGTCGAAGCCCAGGACATCGGCCAGCGTCTGCAGACGGTCCTTGAACTCGTTCTGCAGCGAGGTGATCGAAGAGCGCGGGGACAGCATAATCTTGACCTCGTCATCGGAGGTGGCGACCACGCCGATGTTGGAGGAAACCTCGACGGAGCCGTCGGTGGCGACGTTACGGCGAATCACGCCGTTAGGGGCAAGGCGCAGGGCGCGGATGAGGGCAAGCGCGGACTTCTGGTCCATGGCCTCAACCTCGGCGTCGTCGGCAATCTCGACGGTGCAAGTAAAGCCGGGGTCGAAGACCTCGAGCTCGGCAGTGACGTCGGCGATGATGCCCTTTGCGATCTGGGCCGCGGCCTCGGCGGCAGCGTGGTCGGCGTAGACCAGAACAGCCTTGCACTCACGGTTGATGGCGTTGTCCTTGGTGCCGCCGTTAAAGCTAACGATGGCGGGCTCGCCGGCAACCATCAGGCGGTCGATGATGCGGGCCATGATGAGGTTGCCGTTGCCGCGCTCCAGGTTGATATCGCTGCCGGAGTGGCCGCCCAGCAGGCCGGAGATGTCGAGCGTGAGGGTGCTACCGGTCTTGTGCTCGCGCGCGATCGGGCAGGTGTAGGTAACGACGACGCCGCCGGCACAGCTGACGGTGGCAACGCCCTCTTCCTCGGAGTCAAGGTTGATCATGGTGCGGGCGCTAATCTGGGACTTGTCGAGCGTCTCGGCGCCGACCAGGCCAGTCTCCTCGTCGGTGGTGAACACGCACTCGAGGGCCGGATGGGTAATCGAATCGTCGTTGAGCACGGTAAGCATAAGCGCGACGGCAATACCGTTGTCGGCGCCCAGAGTGGTGCCGTTAGCGGTGAGGACGCCGTCCTTGACGACCAGGTCGATACCATCGGTCGTAAAGTCGTGCTCAACGGAGCCCAACTTGTCGCACACCATATCGATGTGGCCCTGCAGCATCACGGTCGGGGCATTCTCGGCACCGGCAGATGCGGGCTTGCGAATGATGACGTTGTAGACCTCGTCCTGATACACATCGAGGCCGCGCTCCTTGGCAAACGCAACCAGGAAATCGCTGATGCCCTTCTCGTTGCCAGACCCACGGGGGATCGCGCTGACCTCCTCAAAGAAATGGAACAGCTGGGCGGGCTCGTAGCCGGTAATCTTGTAGTCCATGGTGCCTCCTTGGCGCAACTGGTTAGACAGTAAGACATGCGACTTGTATATTCCCAGACTTTGCGTGCATAAACCAGTCGAAAACGCCGAGCGCCCTCGCATCATCGGCTAACGGTGGACCGTATAACGTAACGGTCACAACTTCCGCAGCTCTACAAATCGAGGCGCCCTTTCCGGAGCGCCTCGATTGCGCGTATCAAATTGTCGCCACGCCCTACAGCGCGCCGGAACCGGCTTGCATCATGCCGCCGGGGCCCGAGGTCACGCCGCCGCTCACGGGCGCGGCGTTGCCGGTGTGCGGTACCGCCGGGGCGGTATCGCCACCAAGCGTGCCCGCCGGACGCGGTGCCGGGATCTCGCCCGTGCCGCGGCTAAAGACAAACTTGCCATCGGCCACGTCGCACAGGACGGTATCGCCCTCGCCCCACTCGCCAGCCAGCAGTTCCTCGGACAGCGGATCCTCGATGAGCTTTTGGATGGCACGACGCAGCGGACGCGCGCCGTTGGTGAGGTCGGTACCCTCCGCCACAATCTTGTCGTAGGCCGCATCGGTAAGCTTGATGTTCATGCCGTTTGCGATCAGGCGCTGGCGCAGATCGTCCACCAGCAGGTGCGCAATCTTGGTCAGGTTCTCGCCCGAGAGCTTCTGGAACACCACGATGTCGTCGATACGGTTGAGCAGCTCGGGGCGGAACAGGCGCTTGAGCTCGCCCATCGCGCGGCCGCGGATCTCACTCGAGGTGAGGCCCTGCTCGCCGGTGGTGCCAAAGCCAACGCTCGCATCCTGCGCGATCTCGCGAGCGCCCACGTTTGACGTCATGATGATCACCGTATTGCGGAAGTCGACCGTCTTGCCCTGGCTATCGGTCAGACGGCCCTCCTCCAACACCTGCAGCAGGATATTGAAGATGTCGGGATGCGCCTTCTCGATCTCGTCGAACAGCACGACCGAGTACGGGTGACGGCGAACAGCCTTGGTGAGCTGGCCGCCCTCGTCGTGGCCCACATAGCCCGGGGGGCTACCGATGAGCTTGGAGACCTCGAACTCACTGCCAAACTCCGACATATCGAAGCTGATGAGCGCGTCCTTGCTGCCAAAGAGATACTCGGCGAGCGTCTTGGCGAGCTCGGTTTTGCCCGTGCCGGTGGGGCCCAGGAAGATAAAGCTGCCGCCGGGGCGACGCGGGTCCTTGAGCGGCGAGCGGCTGCGGCGCACGGCCTTGGCAACGGCCTCGACGGCCTCGTCCTGACCGATGATGCGCGTCTTGAGCACGCTTTCGGCCTGCAGCAGGCGGCGGCTCTCGCTCTCGGTGAGCGAGGACACCGGCACGCCCGAGGTCACGGACACGATGTCGGCAATCTGGGAGACATCGATGGTGAGCGGGCTGGCGTCGAGCTCGGCCGTCCAGGCAGCCTTGGCCTCGGCGAGCTCAATCTCGGCAGCCTTTTGCTGCTCGGTGATCTCGGCGGCCTTGTTCATGTCGTCGCTCTCGGTGGCCTCCTGCGCGGCGGCCTTAAGCTCCTCCACGCGATGCTCGGCCTCGCGCACCGGCTCGGGCGCGCGGTTGGCGGCGATGCGGGCGCGGGCGCCGGCCTCGTCAATGAGGTCGATGGCCTTATCGGGCAGGAAGCGATCCTGGATGTAGCGGTCGGAGAGGTTCGCGGCGGCCTCGATAGCACCCTGCGTATAGCGCACATGGTGGTGCTCCTCGTAGCGCGGCTTGAGCGCGGTCAGGATCTTGACCGTGTCCTCGACGCTCGGCTCCTCGACATCGATGGTCTGGAAGCGACGCTCGAAGGCCGGGTCCTTGGTGAGGTACTTGCGGAATTCCTCGGCCGTGGTGGCGCCGATAATCTGGAAGGCACCGCGCGCGAGCACGGGCTTGAGCATGGAGCTCGCGTCGATGGAGCCCTCGGCAGAGCCGGCACCGATGATGGTGTGCATCTCGTCAATAAACAGGATGACGTCGTCAGCTTCGGTGGCCTCCTGGATCACGTTCTTGAGGCGCTCCTCAAACTCACCGCGATACTTGGCGCCCGCAACGAGGCCCGGCAGGTCGAGCGTCCAGATGTTCTGGTTCATAAGGTTCTCGGGCACGTTGCCAGCTGCAATCTGCTGAGCCAGACCCTCGACGATGGCCGTCTTGCCCACGCCGGGGTCGCCCAGAATGAGCGGGTTGTTCTTGGTGCGGCGCGAAAGAATTTCCATCATACGCTGGACTTCCTTTTCGCGACCAATTACAGGGTCGAGCTCGCCGTCGCGCGCCTTCTGCGTAAGGTTGGTGGCGAACTGCTTAAGCGTATCGGTGCCGCTCCCCTTTTGCTGCGACGCGTCCGAGCCGCTAAAGAACGGCAGGCCCGCACCGGGACGCCCGGCACCGGCGCCGGCGAGCGGACGCTTCTTGTCCTGGTCCTTGGCGGTAAGTTTCTCGATAGCCTTTTTGATGGAGGCGGACGACACACCCAGGCGCATGAGGATATCCATGGCCATGCCGTTACCCTCTTCGACGATGCCAATCAGCAAGTGCTCGGTCGACACGTAGGTCTGGTTGTTCTCACGTGCCACGCGGAAGGAGCGCTCCATCACGCTAATGACGAGCGGCGTAAAGGCAAGCTTGGCAGCCTCGGTCTCCTCGCTGGGCTCGGGAACCGTGGTCTGGACCTCCTTGAGGGTGTCCATGATGTCGTCGTAGGAGATATCAAGCGAGCGCAGCGCCTCGGCAGCGATGCCCTCGTCCTCCTTGGCGAGTGCGAGCAGCAGGTGCTCGGTGCCCACCTTATTTGAGTGCAGATCGAGCGCCTCCTGTTTGGCCATCGACATGACCTTGCGCGCTCGATCGGTAAATCTATCTAACATGCTCGTTTCCTTACATGAGTTCATCGAAATCAAAACGCCCGCCCGTCGGCGGCGCTTTTGTCTCTTTACCCACAGGTTGTCTATGTTAACAGCTGGAGGAATATCTATAAACCCGGCTCACATGAATGCAGGTTATGACCGCATCGCGGGACTCACCGCGCGATGCGCGACAGGCGCCCCGCAAGAGAAACCCTAGGCGTCTTTCACCACGTCGGGACTCGTCGCACGCGATGCGCGATAGGCATCGGCCTCCTTGGAGACGCGTTCGAGCAGCTCGGATGTATCGACGCCCTCGACTTGCGCGACCGTTTCCACCGTCTGCATGGCGACCGCCCTCAGGTACGCGCACGCGCTGTCCCCCGGCTGCTCGAGGTCTATCTCCTCGCCGCCCTCCCGGGCAAAGCCGACCGCCATCACAAAGCCCATGATGCCCGAGACCAGAAAGCCCACCGCAAAGCTCGAATCTGCCTTGAGCTCTTCTCCGTCGGGGTGGACGATCTCTCTCACGCGGTCGATGATGATCGTATGGATGCCCTGCACGACCTGCTCGGCGGCACCCGCCCTCATGGTGATGACGACGCGCCGCAGCAGGCAGCGGACGTCGCGCCGGTCGAACGCCGAAAGGTCGCCCTCGCTCGAAAAATGCCAGAGGGCATCGGTGATGAGCTCGTTATCCTGCAGCAGCTGGGCTATGGCGATGGCGACGAGTTCATCGAAATCGTGAAAATAGTAGTAAAACGTTCCGCGATTGCACTGGGCGGCGCGGGTCACCTCGCCAACCGACAGCTCGAAGATGCTGTTGTTCTCGATGAGCTCCCAAAACGCCTCGATGATACGGGTGCGTGCATCGGGCGCATCGGCGTCCTTACGCGGTCTCGCCATGCGCCTCACCGCACCCCTGCGCCTTGGCGTTCATGATGAGCATCTGAAGACGGTTCTCCACGTTGGCGAAGCTCACGTCGGGATCGTAGTCGAGCGGCAGGAACTGCGCCGTGGGATACTGCTCCTTGAGCGCATGGATGAGCCCGCGCCCCACGACATGGTTGGGCAGACACCCGAACGGCTGCAGGATCACGAAGTTGCGGCAGCCGCGCTTGGCGTGCTCGAGAATCTCCGCCGGAATCAGCACGCCCTCGCCCGCATCGAACGTATGGTGCAGGATCTTATCGCTCGCGCGCACGAGCTCGGGCATGCGCGTCGGCGGCTCGTAGAGCGGGCTCGCCGCGCCCAGGCGGTCGCAACGGTCGTGCGCGAGCTCGAACAGGTTGTCCGCCGTGGCGTACCAGGCCTTTTCGGGCAGCGACAGGTCGACGTGGAACTCGCGCGACTGCGCATGCTTGTAGAAATAGGTCTTGCGGATCACGTCGGTCATGCGCGCCTCGATGACCTCGAGCCCGTTGTCCTCGAGGTAGCGCTCGATCTCGTGGTTGGCGCCGAGATGGAAATTGAGCAGGTACTCGCCCACGATGAGAACGGTCGGATGCGGGTTCGAGCGGTCGTACGGAACGGCATCCATGATCGCAAGCGCGCGTTTGAAGCCCGTCGCCTGGCCTCTCAGCCCGGAGCGCTCCATGCCCTCGATAACCTCATCGAGCGCGCGGTCGAACGCAGCGTCCGCCGCGCCCTTCTCGAGCTCGTAGGGACGGATGCGCCTAAGCATGGCCTCGAGGGCATCGATCATGGGAAGACCGTAGGCGATCTGGATGCTCGGGCCAAGGCCGAGCTTGAAGCCCGGATGCGCATTGTGGGCATCGACGTCGTCGTTGGTGAGCACCGGGACATAGTCGTATCCCGCGTCGTCGAGCGCGCGGCGCAGCAGGGGCATGTAGTGCGTCAGGCGGCAGTCGCCGATATACTTGCCAGTCACCACGGCGACGTCGTGCGGGTCGTACTTACCGCTCTCGAGTGCCGCGAGCGCCTCGCCGATCACGATTTGCGCGGGGAAGCAGATGTCGTTGTGCACATAGCGTTTGCCCAGGCGGATGGCATCCTCGCGCCCGATATCAAGGGCCTCGGCGCGCACGCCCTGATTGCGCATCGCCGCGGTCATGAGCCTGCAGAACGCATGGGAGGTGTTGGGGACCAGCGCGATCTTGTCGTGCCGGTCGCGCTTGGTGTACTTGACCTTATACGGGTCGTCGAGCGGATGGACCGCGTGCACCCGGGCGCCCTCGGCACGCTCCTCCGCGCGACGACGGTTGACCGACTCGATAAACGAACGCACGCGAATGCCCATGGGACCGGCGACGTCGCTCTCATCGAGCTTGATCATCATCGGAACCTTGGAGCCCATCTCGCCCATCATGCGCGCGATCTCGTCGGTGAGATACGCATCGTGGCCGCAGCCGAAGCTGCCCATCTGCACGAGCTCGAGCTCGGGCGTCGATGCGACGATGACCGCGCACGACAGCATGCGCGCATGGTAGTTGTTCACGATGTCGATGCGGCTGTTGGAAAGATCGACGTTGCAGACCCCCGGCACCGCATCGGGCGTCAGCACGGGGATGCCGCGCTCAGAGAAGAGCTTGGGCAGCCCGTGGTTGACCAGCGGGTCGTTGTGGTACGGGCGCGAAGCGATCACCACCGCGTAGCCGCCGTCCTCGTGCACGTTCTCGAGCACCTGCCTGCCGCGCAGCTGCAGCTGGTTCTCAAACGTCTCCTGCGCGCGGTCCGCCTGCTCGGTCGCCTTGGCAACCAGGTCGGCATCGATATCGAAGGTCTCCTTGCACCACGCCTTGAGCTGGCGGTTTCGGTCGCCCTCGTCGTACCAGTGGAACAGCGGCGTATCGAACGGAACGCCGAAACGCTCCTCCGGGTTATCGGAATTGCGCATCACGTAGGGGTATCCCTTTACGACGGCGCACATCCACTCGCTGGTAGAGGCGGTGTTTTCGGTGGGCACCGTCGTGATGATGGGCATGAAGATGCGGTCGACGCCGGCGTCGACGAGATTGCGGATGTGCCCGTGGACGAGCTTGGCCGGGAAGCACACGGTGTCGGATGTGACGTGCGCCAGACCGCGCTCGTACATCGCCTTGGTGCTGCGTCCCGAGACGCGCACCTTAAAGCCGAGCGTGCTGAAGAACGTCGACCAGAACGGCATGGTGTCCCAGAACTCGAGCACACGGGGAATGCCGATCGTGACATCGCGCCCCCCGCTGACGGGAACCGTGGGGTACGACTCGAACAGCAGCTTCTCGCGGTCGACAAAGAGATTGGGGGCAGCCGCGGTCCGGTCGCGCCCCGTGCCGGGTGCCTGTGCCTCGCAAGCACCCTGCGGACGCAGCTCCTCCGCCGCGGGAACCTCGCGCACGAGCTCATCCCATGAGATGGCGCCGCCGCGCGGGCAGCGATTGCCCGTGACGTAAAGCGAGCCGTCGCCAAATGCCACGACCGCGCGCTGGCAGCGGTTGTTGCACCGACGGCAGGTAACGCCGCCGAACTCGCGATGCTCGAAGCGCTCCACGGCATCGAGCCCGATAAACGACGTGCCGGCGTCGCCCTTGCGGCATTCCTCGCGCGCGAGCAGGGCGATACCGATAGCGCCCATCAGCCCCGGGTGGGGCGCACGCGTGACGGGTTTGCCCAGATACTGCTCGAATGCGCGCAGCACCGCGTCGTTTCGGAACGTGCCGCCCTGGACGACGACTTTGTCGCCCAGACGGTTGAGATTTGAAACGCGAATGACCTTGGTGAACACGTTCTCGATAATCGAACGGCAGAGACCGGCCATGATGTCGCCCGGACCCTTACCGCGCCGCTGCTCGGAAACGACGCTGCTGTTCATGAACACCGTGCAGCGGCTGCCGAGAACGGCGGGGGCTTTGGACGAAAATGCCTCGGTCGCGATATCCTCAACGGCTATTCCGAGGTTTTTGGCAAAACCCTCGAGGAACGAGCCGCAGCCCGCAGAGCACGCCTCGTTGACGACGATATCGGTCAGCACGCCGTGGTTGAGCCAGATGGCCTTCATATCCTGTCCGCCGATGTCGAGCACGAAGGTCGCATCGGGAACGCATGCGCACGCGGCGCGGGCGTGCGCGACCGTCTCGACCGTATGGTAGTCGGCGTGGAACGCGCGCGCGAAAAGCTCCTCGCCGTATCCCGTGGTGCCCACGGCATCGATCGCAAGCGTGACTCCCGCTGTCTCCCAGCGGTTCTTCAAGCTGACAAGACCCTGTTGGGCGACGTCGAGCGGTCTGCCGTTATTAGACGCGTAGAACGAATCGACAAGCTCACCCGCCTCATCGACCAGGGCGAACTTGGTCGTCGTGCTCCCCGAATCGATACCGAGCGCCACACGCACCGTCTCTCCGGGCGCATACGCATCCGGACCCTTTGCCGGCGTCTCTTTGCCATGGCGTGCCGTAAAATCCGCCTGCTCGGCAGGTGTGGCAAAAAAGGGCTGGGCAAGACGTCCCTCCCCGCTTGCGGGCGCGACCGTCTCGAGCTTATCCAGCCGGACAAAAGCGTCGGGAAGGTCGATCGGTTGGGACGATGCGAACATGTCGGTCAGCGACAGGGCGGCACCGCGCGCGACCATGATCTGCGGATCGCGCGGGACGATAACCTGATCGTCCGATAGATTCAGTTGCTCCCGGAACACGCGGACCAGTGTGGGGTTGTAGGCGAGCGTACCGCCCTCGAAGATTACCGGCGGCTCGATGTCGATACCCTGGGCCAGACCGCCGATCGTTTGGCGGGCGACCGCGTGAAGCGCCGAAAGCGCCAGGTCGGTGGTAGGAATGCCCTCGTTGAGCAGCGGCTGGATATCGGTCTTTGCGTACACGCCGCAGCGGCCCGAGACCTCGTGGACGGTCGTTCCCCGGCTTGCGAGCTGCTCGAACTCGCCCGATTCGGTGCCGACCCCCATGAGCTTTGCCATCTCGTCGATAAATGCACCGGTACCGCCTGCGCACGAGCCGTTCATGCGCATGTCGGCAACCTCGATGTCTCCCTTATCGTTGGTGCGGAAGAAGATCATCTTGGCGTCTTGGCCGCCCAGCTCGATGGCGCAGCGCGTCTGCGGATAGAACCTGCTGATCGCGAGCGCGTTGGCGACCACCTCCTGAACGTACGAGGCGCCCAGCGCGGTCGCGATATCGCGCGCACCCGAGCCGGTCACCGCAACGCGCAGTGACTCATGGGGAAAGCGCTCGGCGAGCTCGCCGAGCATGGCGCGCACGCTCGCTGTCTGACACGCCCCGTGGCGGCGATATCCCCACCACGCCTCGGTCATATCCTCGTGCATCGCGTAAACTTTGGTCGTCGTCGACCCTACGTCCAGTCCTACTAGCAACGCCATAATGCTCCGTCTCTCGCATTTTTCCCGCTAGAGATATACCACTCTACGTAATACAACAGACTGTTGTATTTAAACTCCGTATAAAAAGCGGCTGCCGAAACGCTTCAGCAGCCGCCGAATGCACCAACAGATTGTTCTGCGCGCTAGCACGTCGGGCAACGGAGCAGCACGGGCCCTCCGGTCATGCGCACCGCTCACGCCCGCGATGTCGCCGAGAGAGCTATCCACGCTTAGGGCTCCAACCAAGCAAGTCGCCCGCGCTCAGCAGATCCCTAAGCGAGCTACTCGCACTCAGGAGCCATAGCCTGCTCCAAGAGCTCGGCATGCTCCTCCTCGAAAACCGTCCCCACAGGGAAGGCGCGACGGAAGACGAAGCGGGAAATCGGACCGGCTACCAAAAGGTTCCACGGCAGCGCCATCACAAAATTATGCGGGATGTTGATCATCCAGATCGCGGGCACGGAATACAGGTTCGCAAGGATGCCGCCGGGCATGTGCGTCAGACCCTCACAGGCACCGTACAGCGACATGATGATGACCATGGGAACGACCATGCAGGAGCTGACGGCGAGCGTCATGGCAAGTGGCGAGCTCTTGCCCGGCGTGACCAAGTACTTAAAGGCGAAACCCTTGGCGAGCGGGCTGGCGACGAACCAGTCGCAGCACATGGCAAAAATGTAGGCAACGGGGAAGCCGAGCCACGCAGTGGCAACGACCTCGCCGTTGATGGCCCCGTGCTGCAGGGCAACGTTGTAGATGCTCATCCAGAGCACCATGCAAAAGCACATGATAAAGGTGAACAGCAGGCTCTCTCGTTTGTTGATAGGCATAAAGGGCAGATTCCTCTCTGTGTTGTACCGCGGCGCCACGCAACAAAAACGGGCGGGCAAGATGGAGCTGTTGGAACTTCATCTCGCCCGCCCGTGGTACGCGCGTCTGCGACTACTTATGTGGTGGAACCAGCCTAGCACGAAACGCATGCGCTTCGTAAGCGTTGAGTTTATGAAGATGCAGGGCACCGATAATCCCCCGACCCCATAAGTTGCAGTGGAATACGGACTGTTTTGACCCTTTAAGCAGCAATTCAGTCCCTATTTCACCGCAGCTCATTTGGTGCAAAGTAACCTGTCCCCCTTGTACCAATTAGCTGGTGTGGCGCCAGCGAGGGTCGGTGAGCGTACGCGCCACACCCAGCCCAACGGGCAGAAACGCTACGATGAGCACTGCGCGCACAAACCAGCCGAGCATATTGACTGTGTCGAAGGTGCACATGTAATACATAGAGCGATAGAGATACAGACCGGGCACCATAATGACAATCGAAGGCACCGTGAGGGCGATGCGCGGGTAGGTGAGCTTGACTTCGGCCAAGCTTGCCAGCAGACCCGATACCAGCGCGCCGATAAACGCTGCTGCCTCGGGAGGCATTCCCGTGCTGAGGCCCAGGAAGGGAATCATCGTCGGCGCATCGACAAGGGTCAGACGCAGGGTATTGGACACGGCGCCGATCAACCCAGCTGCCGCGGCCATCTTTACCGGGCTGTTGAACATCACCGAGAAGCCGAATACGCCAACGAAGCTCATCACCACGCGCAGGAGCGTAAGGGCAAGCGGCGAAAGGCCCAGTGGGGCAAAGTCGTCCGGCGCCAG
>DBGAXC010000011.1:0-31306 GCA_048447565.1 Collinsella aerofaciens
GGATATGAGACTGAGCCGAAGGCGTCGATGACATGCCGGGGGCGGACCGGGACGGGTTAACGGCAGGCCCCGCCGACCGATTGCAAGCGGTCGGCGGGGCCATTGTGGCTCTTGACAGCGGATTGGGTCATATGAGCGAAAGCCCGTCAGAGCGAGCAAGGTGCCTTGAAACGAGGCGGCATTGACCTTCTGGTCATGCCGCCGAAGCTGAAAGGCAGATTGCCGCTCTGGCGGGCTTGCAGCGTCAACTGGTTACGCGGGTTGGTAAACCCGCGTAACTACCTACTCCCGAGCTCCGTACTGCTCGTAGTAGGCATCGATGGCGGCCTTGAGCTCGTCATCGATGACGACCTTGCCATCGATCTCGCGGTTGTAGAGGGTCTCGACGACCTCGGCCATGGAAACGATGCTCGCGACGGGGAAACCGTACTTGGCCTCGATCTCCTTCTGCGCGGTGGTCACGCCGCCCTTGCCGACCTCCATGCGGTTGAGGGACACGATCAGGCCCTTGATTTCGACGTCGGCAGCAGCCTTAACCTTGGGATAGGTCTCGTCGATGGACTTGCCGCTGGTGGTGACATCCTCGACCATGACCACGCGATCGCCGTCCTGGGGCTCATAGCCCAGCAGGTTGCCCTTGTCGGCGCCGTGGTCCTTGGCCTCCTTGCGGTCGCAGCAGTACTTGACCTCCTTGCCGTACAGCTCGTGGTAGGCAATTGCGGTCACGACGGCCAGCGGAATGCCCTTGTAGGCCGGCCCAAACAGCACGTCAAAATCGTCGCCAAAGTTATCGTGGATGGCCTGGGCGTAATACTCGCCCAGCTTCTTGAGCTGATAGCCCGTCACGTAAGCGCCGGCATTCATAAAGAACGGAGACTGACGGCCGCTCTTGAGCGTAAAGCTGCCGAACTTAAGGACGTCGGACTCAACCATAAACTTGATGAACTCTTGCTTGTAAGCCTCCATGCGGGCTCCTCTCGTAATCGCGTACGTGCCTTCCAGTTTAGCGCAGGCGAAGCGTCGATGCGGGCGCGCTTTGGGGCCACGGCATTCTGTAAAGGCTTTGTCAGAGGGAATGGTTTTCCGAACAATGGGGTTGACATGTCAAACCCCCTCATCAAGAATACGGGCGGATTAAAAAGGGGTACGAGATACCCAAAGCGCGCTGCGCTCAGCCTTTAGGAGGTGTGCCATGGAAGGCAGTCCTAGTCGAAAAACCTGCATGTCGCCCTCGGCACGCCGCGAGGACTCCGCACACGCATAAACGCCACCGGCAGATCGTCAACCCCCCCACAAAGGCGCCTGTCCCCTTTGTGGTAGTTCGTGAGCTTGACGTGAGCGACATCTAGGTTTTTTGCAACTCAATACGACACGTACGCTAACTCCCTTCAACAAGGAGGACCCTATGCTGATGCTCAAAACCGCCACGGTTCTCGAAGCCATCTCCAAGCGCCGCCGCACGGCACGCCCTGCCGCTCGCACCGGCCTGTCCAAGAACACCATATTCGCCGCCACCCATAGCGCCGAGGACGCTCTCGTACTGCTTGACGCCACGGCAAACGGCCTCACCGCCGAGCAGGCAACCGAGCGCCTGGATGCCGCCGGCCCCAACACCATCGAAGCGCCGACCAAGACGCTCGCCCGCCGCATCGCCGACGCGTTCATCGATCCCTTCGCCGGCATCCTCGCCGCGCTCGCGCTGGTCTCACTCTACATCGACGTGCTCGCCGTGCCCGAGCCGCAGCGCGACCCCTCCACGGTCATCGTCATCAGCATCATGCTGCTGGTATCGGGCGGCATGAAGTTTATCCAGGAAGCCCGCAGCGGCAATGCGGCAGATGCCCTCAAGGACCTGGTCTCCAACACTTGCACCGCCCTGCGCGACGACGAGCGCATCGAGATCCTCTTCGACGAGCTCGTCCCCGGCGATGTGATCCGCCTCTCTGCCGGCGATATGGTGCCAGCAGATGCCCGCGTCATCACCGCGCGCGACCTGTTTGTCATCGAGTCCGCACTCACCGGCGAGAGCGAGGCAGTCGAGAAGACCGCTGCCGTCACCGTCGTCGAGGGCGCCGACGGCTCCGCGCTGCCACTCTCTGCCTGCAAGAACATCGTCTTTACCGGCACCTCCGTGCAAAACGGCACCGCCATGGCGCTTGTCGTTGCCACCGGCTCGGACACCTACCTGGGCGGCATCGCCAAGATACTCAACGGGCGCGGCGAAAAGAGCGCGTTTGACCGCGGCGTCTCGAGCGTCTCCATGTTGCTCGTACGCCTCATGCTCGTTATGGCGCCGGCCGTCTTTGCCATCAACGCCGCCACCAAGGGCAACGTCATCGACGCGCTGCTGTTCGCCACGAGCGTGGGCGTGGGCATCACGCCGCAGATGCTTCCCGTCATCGTGACCACAAGCCTGTCGCAGGGCGCCAAGGACCTCGCCCGTCGCCAGGTTATCGTCAAGGAGCTGCCGGCGATTCAAAACCTGGGCGCCATGGACGTCCTGTGCTGCGACAAGACCGGCACCCTCACCGAAGACCGCATCGTGCTCGAGCGCTATCTCAACACCGATGGCAACGAGGACGCGCGCGTGCTGCGCCATGCGTTTTTGAACAGCTTCTTCCAGACCGGCCTCAAAAACCTTATCGACCTGGCCGTAATCGACCGTGCCGATGTGACACCCTCGACCGTCGCACCCGATTCCATGCTGGGCCAGAGCCTGCGCGACCGCTACACCAAGGTCGACGAGGTTCCCTTCGATTTCTCGCGCCGTCGCCTGAGCGTAGTTGTCTCCGACGCCCAAGGCAAAACCCAGATGGTTACCAAGGGAGCTGCCGAGGAGATGCTCGAGATCTGCTCCTTTGTCGAGGTCGATGGCATCGCCCGGCCGCTCGCCGAAGACAAGCTCGCCCAGATTCGCAAGCAGGTCGCCGATCTTAACGCCGAGGGCCTGCGCGTGATTGCCGTGGCACAGAAGACCGATCCGCGCTGCGTGGGCGAGTTTGGCATCGCCGACGAATGCGACATGGTGCTGATGGGCTTTTTGGCCTTCCTCGATCCGCCCAAAGCAAGTGCCGCGGGCGCCGTCGCCACCCTCGAGGCCAAGGGCGTGGCGGTCAAGGTCCTGACCGGCGACAACGACCGCGTCGCCGCCACCGTCTGCGCGCAGATCGGCATCGATGCGAGCAACGTCTTGCTCGGCTCCGAGATCGATGCGCTCGACGACGCCGAGCTTGCCGAGCGCGCCGAGAAAACCCACCTCTTCGCCAAGCTCTCGCCGTTGCAGAAGGCGCGCCTGGTGCGCGTCATGCGCGAGCTACTCGGCCACACCGTGGGCTTTATGGGCGACGGCATCAACGACGCCGCCGCCATGCGTGCGAGCGATTGCGGCATCTCAGTCGATTCGGCCGTCGACATTGCCAAGGAATCCGCCGATATCATCTTGCTTCAGAAGGACCTGGGCGTGCTCGAACGCGGCATCATCGAAGGCCGCCGCACCTACGGCAACCTGCTCAAGTACCTCAAGACCACAGTGAGCTCCAACTTTGGCAACGTGCTGTCCGTGACCGTCGCAAGCCTGTTCTTGCCGTTTTTGCCCATGAGCGCCCTGCAGCTGGTGCTGCTGTCGCTCGTCTACGAGATCGTGTGCATCACGCTACCGTGGGACACCGTCGATGACGCCTGGACTGCCCGTCCGCGCTCCTGGGACGCCGCGTCCATCAAGGGCTTTATGCTCGAGCTGGGCCCCGTGAGCTCGCTGTTTGACATCGCGACCTTCGCCGCGCTCTTCTTTGTGGTGTGCCCCGCCACCGTGGGCGCAAGCTGGTCCGAGCTCGCCGCTACGAGCAATGTCGCGAGCATGGCGACCTTTGCCGCGCTCTTCCAGAGTGGCTGGTTTATCGAGTCCATGTGGTCGCAGACGCTCGTGATCCACATGCTGCGCTCCCCGCGCCTGCCGAGCCCGCGCGACCACGCCGCGCCGGCACTGTGCGTTCTCACTGTACTGGGCCTGGCGCTCGTCACCTGGCTGCCGGCAAGCCCCGCCGCCGACGCGCTCGGTCTCATGACGCTGCCCGTGAGCTTCTTCGCGCTGCTCATCGGCATCGTCGCCGCCTACATCGCGCTCACCCAGCTGGCAAAGCGCCGCTACATTGCACGCCACGGCGAGCTACTGTAGCGAGCAGACGGAAAACACCCTGCCAGCTGCCGTTGCCACTACCACAGCTGCCAACGCCTCTGCCGCTGCCGCAGTCTGTCCCCTCAGCAGTTGCGGTGGAATAGTTCCTGTTTAAAGCCCCATGACTTTGATTTAGGGACTATTCCACCGCAACTTATTGGAGGATTAGCTAGTCATTTGGTGTCCAGGACCAGAAGAAGTTGATAAGGGCCACACGCGAGGCGGCACCGGTCTTTTCGGGCGTGAACTCCGCTGCCTCCACGGGCGCGGAATCGGAACATGCGGGTGCAAAATCCCCACCAAAATCGTCGGTAGCAAGTGCCAGTCCATCCCACATCACGACATCATCGGCTCGTCGCCCCAACTGCCCCAGCAGCGTACGTCCCCAATGAGTGGCCGAAGAGTGTCCCCAGCGACTAGCCAAAAATGGGCCATGTGTCCCAGTTGTGGAGACTCGTTGAGCCGTCTGGGTATCGTGAAAGATCGCGTGCTCGTCCATCATCAAAAGTGACACACGCTACCTGTTGATGGGAGGCAGCCATGGGCTTCTTTGACAAGATGTTCGAAAAGAAAGAGTGCGCGATTTGCGGTACCGAGCTGGGACTTTTGGGAAAGACCAAGATCAGCGAAGGCTACCTGTGCAAAGAGTGTGCCGGCAAGCTCTCCCCCTACTTCCACGGCTATCGCTCCAGCACCGCGGACGATATCCGCGAGCAACTCGCCTACCGCGAGGCCAATGCCGAGCGCCTGGCGTCGTTCAACCCCACGCGCACACTCTCGGCCGGGCGCACCAACATCATGCTCGACGAAGACGCGGGTCTGCTGATCATCACTTCGCAGAGCCGCTGGCGCGACGCAAATCCCGACATCATCGAGTTCTCGCAGGTACTCGGCTGCGATATGGATATCGACGAGCACCGCACCGAAATCTATCGCGAGACAAAAGACGGCGAGCGCGAGAGCTACAATCCGCCGCGCTACGACCTGGATTACGACTTTAACCTGACCATCCACGTCAACACGCCGTACTTTACCGAGATCAACCTGCGCGTGAACGACTCCACCATCGATCAGCGCGGTTCCATCGAATACCGCGAGGCCAAGCGCCAGGCAACCGAGGTCCGCGACGCGCTGGTGCAGCTGCGTCAGGAAACGCGCGACAGCGTCGTGGCCGCTAAGGCCCCCAAGACCGCGGTCACCTGCCCCTTCTGCGGTGCAACCACCATTCCCGATGCCAGCGGGCGCTGCGAATACTGCGGCGGCGCCATCGGCGCATAGCCTCCGGCAGCGAAAGGACCGATCATGGCCTTCGAGAGCGTCAACTATCAGTGCCCCGCGTGTGGCGGCCCCCTTCACTTTGCCAGTGCCGAGCAAAAGCTCGTCTGCGACTACTGCGATTCGCGTTTTGAAGTCGAAGAAGTCGAGGCCCTTTATCGCGAGCGCCAGGACAAGGCAGATGCCAAAGCCGATGCCGCAGCCGCGGCCCCCAAGCCTGCTGTCGACGATGCCGTGCAGAAGTTGGCCCAGAACGCCGGTTACATCTGCTCGTCGTGCGGCGCCGAGCTCGTGTCCGACGGCACCGTCGCCGTCACCACCTGCCCGTACTGCGGCAACTCCGCCGTGGCACCCGGCCAGCTCTCGGGCGACTTCTCACCCGACCTGGTGATTCCGTTTAAGCTCGGGCGCGACGATGTCATGGCCGCGCTCAAAGACCACTACAAGGGCAAAATCCTGCTACCCAAGAGCTTTGTCACCGGCAACCACATCGACGAGGTCCAAGGCGTTTACGTGCCGTTTTGGCTCTACGGTGCCCGCGTGGACGGCGAAGTGTGCTTCGACGCAACCAACGAGACCGTAACCGAGGAATCCGATCGCACCGTCACGACCACCGACCACTACGACGCCTATCGTAAAGGCAATATCTCGTTTGAGCGCGTGCCCGTCGACGGATCGTCCAAGATGCCCGACGGCCATATGGACGCCATCGAGCCGTTTGACTTCGACGCGCTGCGCCCGTTCTCGGTCGCTTATATGCCCGGCTACATCGCCAACCGCTACGACGAGGATTGCGAAACCTGCAAGGCGCGCGCCGAGCGTCGTATGGAAGAAAGTACGATTTCGGCCCTGCGCGAGACCGTCGTCGACGAGTATGACGACGCCACGGTTGAAAGCAAGCAGCTCGACTACACCTGGGAAGACAGCGACTACGCCCTGTTCCCCGTGTGGATGCTCTCCACCTCGTGGAACGGCAAGAGTTACCTGTTTGCCATGAACGGCCAGACCGGTCGCATGGTCGGCGAGCTCCCCTGCTCCAAGCCCAAGCTCGCCATCGCCTCGGTGCTGTTCTTTGTGATCGGGTTTGTCCTCTCCCAGATTCTCTTTATGGGAGAGAACGCCTTCGATCTGGATTACCTCACCTTTGATATCGAGGGCATCCTCATCAACATCGTCGCGCCGCTGATCATCGTGATCATCGCAGACGTGCTGCTGGTGGGCCAGCTCAAGACGGCCAACGAGGCCACCCACGCCGATTGCTACTGCGGCGAGCTCGACCTGACCGAGAAGCACGACACCTTCAGCCACACCGAGACCACCGTTGTCATGAAGGACAACAAGGACGATTAGCCATTCTGACCAATACCACCCGGCCTTTGACGAGAAAGGAAGATCACCATGGGACTCTTGAAAGCTGGATTGGGAGCTGCCGGCGGCGTCATGGCCGACCAGTGGAAGGAATTTATCTATTGCGAATCGATGCCCGCTGACGTCTTGGCCTGCAAGGGCAGCAAGCGCACCGGCGGCCGCAGCTCCAACACGCGCGGCGAGGACAACGTCATCTCAAACGGCTCCGTCATCGCCGTCAACGACGGCCAGGGCATGCTCGTGGTGCAAAACGGCAAGATCATCGAGGTCGCGCTGGAGCCTGGCGAGTTTGTCTTTGACACCGGCAGCGAGCCAAGCGTCTTTAGCGGCAATCTGGGCGACTCCATCAAGGAGACGTTCGCCAATATCGGCAGCCGCTTTACCTTTGGCGGCGACGCGGGCAAAGACCAGCGCGTCTACTTCATCAACACCAAGGAGATCATCGGCAACAAGTACGGCACCGCCTCGCCTGTGCCCTTCCG
This sequence comes from Collinsella aerofaciens, assembly GCA_048447565.1. GTDB lineage: Bacteria > Actinomycetota > Coriobacteriia > Coriobacteriales > Coriobacteriaceae > Collinsella > Collinsella aerofaciens_CE. Next base: position 7,300 of record DBGAXC010000011.1, read on the forward strand.
CGTGGTCGATAACAACATTGGCCTGGACGTCGACATCTCCGTGCGCTGCAACGGCGAGTATTCGTACCGCATCACCAACCCGCTGCTGTTCTACACCAACGTGTGCGGCAACGTGACCGATAGCTACACGCGCGATAAGATCGACAGCCAGCTTAAGTCCGAGCTGCTCACCGCTCTGCAGCCCGCCTTTGCCAAGATCTCGGAAATGGGCATTCGCTACAGCGCCATCCCCGGTCACACCACCGAGCTCGCCCGCGCGCTCAACGAGGTCCTCTCGGCCGACTGGCGCGACCTACGTGGCGTCGAGATCGTGAGCTTTGGCGTCAACTCCATCGCCGCCTCGCAAGAAGACGAGCAGATGATCAAGGACCTGCAGAAGGCCGCAGTCATGCGCGATCCCACCATGGCGGCCGCCAACATCGCCAGCGCCCAGAGCGACGCGATGCGCGCGGCAGCGGCCAACCCCAACGGCGCGATGGCAGGCTTTATGGGCATGGGCATGGCAGGTGGCATGGGCGGCATGAACGCTAGCCAGCTGTTTGCCGCCGGCCAGGCACAGCAGCAGGCTGCCCCGCAGCCGTCTCCGGCTCCCGCCCCCGCACCGGCACCCGCTGCCGCACCTGTGGCCGGCGCATGGACCTGCAGCTGCGGCGCCACCAACACCGGCAAGTTCTGCTCCGAGTGCGGCAGCCCCGCACCCGCCCCGGCACCGGCCAAGTGGTTCTGCCCCAACTGCGGCAGCGAAAACGGCGGCAAGTTCTGCAGCAACTGCGGAACGCCCAGGCCCTAACCCCTCTATCTGGTAATTGGCGGGGGATCCGCCACCCCCGCATTTGCTTCTATGGGTTTCGTTCGATAAAGGAGGACACCATGAAGACAACGTTCAAAAAGTCCGCGCTCGCATTCCTGACATGTATCTTGGCGCTCGCCTTTGCCCTGACGGGCTGCAGCGGCGGCGGCAAAGACCCCAAGGCCAACTTCGTCGGCAGCTGGCAGTACTCGGGTGGAACCTTGGACGGCGAAGAGCTCACCGATGAGTACATGGATATGCTCAAGGAGTGGGGCCTCAACTGTATCCTGATCCTCGACGAAGACGGCACGGGCGTCCTCGACATGTTCCTTGAGGTCGCCGACCTGAAATGGGAGGCCAAGGACGCCACCACCGTAACGATTACCGCCGAAGATGAGTCGCACGACCTGAAGCTCAAGGACGACAAGCTCGTCCTGGAGGTGGACGGCGACAAGCTTATCTTTACGAAGTCCGACAAGGATCTGTCCGGTACGGTGAAGAAGGATCGCGAGAACGCCGAGAAGGAAGAAGAGATCGATGAGGCCGTCGAAGACGACGACGTCCAGAGCATCGAAATCTCCCCCGCCGTCACCGTCGCCGATGACGACCTGTGCACCATCACCATCACCGAGAAGTTCAAGGACGACTGGGGCGACATCGGCTTTGTCGTCAACATCACCAACAAGAGCGACAAGGACCTGACCTTCTACGCTCCTTCCGGCAAGACCAACGTCAACGGCACCATGAAGGAACCCTGGTTCTCGGCTCACCTGATGCCCGGCACCAACGCCACCGAGGAATTCACGTTCTCGAACGGCACGCTCGATAGCCTTGACGACCTCGTCAATACGACCATCGGCATCGACGCCTACCTGACCGATTCCTACGAGGACGTCGCCTCCTACAGCGCAACCATCGCGTAACGGCACGTAACATCAGCCGCGGATTGGCGGACACATCCGCGCACACCAGACGGGGCCGCAGGAGTTGATCCTGCGGCCCCGCCGCTTTATGCCGACAGCACTGCCCATACAAGCAGGCCTCCCGCCGTTTTCTGATGCAAAACGGCGGGAGGCCTATCTTTGGCGTTGGAGCACGGGCGGCGCACCGACTACGGGCGCTCCATATTGGGGACGATGCTGCCTTCGGTCACCGCATGCACGGCAAGACGCATGATGTTGTCGTAGCCAGTCTTACTCAGGATCTCCGAGATGCGGCGCTTGATGGTGCCCTCGCTCATAAACAGCTCGGCCGCGATCTCGCGGCGGCTCTTGCCCTCGCAGGCAAGGCGCAAAATCGACAGCTCAACATCGTCGAGTGCCGCCGTGCCCGAAAAAATGCTCTCGGGCGGCTTGGGAAACGTGCAATAGCCCGCCAGCGTGGAGCGCATCACGGCGAACAGCTCGTCGATACCGACGTTCTTGTACACAAAGCTATCGACGCCCGCCTCGCGGGCCTGATCGACAAAGGTGATCTCGGGCATGCCGGTCATGATAATGATGCGGCACTCGGGCAGCTGCTCCTTGATGCGCGCCGCCGCCACGATGCCGTTGGAATCATGCTCGGTGCATACGTCCATCAGTATCATGTCCGGACGCTCCTTGAGCGCGACACCCAAGGCCTCGGAGGCATCGGCGATGGCTGAAACAACGGTCATATCGGGCTGGTCGCCAACGGAGCGCGCCAGGCTCTCGCGCAGAATGGCCTGGTCTTCGACTATAAGGACGCGAATCATGAGCTTCTCCTTTGGGACGTGTCGTTGGCGTTAAGCGGAATGGATACCGTAAGCGTAAAGGGTGGGGCGGCGTGGACCTCTAGGCTGCCACCCAGATTTTGCGCGACATGCCTCATACCTGGGATACCCGTTCCCTCGCGATACGATACGGGGGCCGGGGACCCGTCGTTAGAAATCGTCATGTGCGCGATGCCGTCAGCATCCGCCCCCTCCTGCCACAGGCGCACATGGACCCGATGCGCCTGCGCATGCTTGGTGGCATTGGTCGAGGCCTCGCGGATAATCTGCAAAAATGCGGCGGCGACACGCGCGTCCTCAGGCAGCACACCCTCGACATCGATCTGCACACTAACCAGGCCAAAAGCATGGACGATATCACCCAGCTGCTCTGCAGGCTCGCTGGCACCGCCACTGCGCAAATCGGCGGCAATTGAGCGTAGCAACGGGTCAATCTGCTCGAGCGACTCATCGTCCAGACGCCCCTCCTCCAAATAGCGATGAAGAATGGACAGGCGCTGCCCGATCACATCGTGAACGCGGGCGCGCATACGTAGGTAGGCCGCATTGTCGGCAACTTTTTTGACTTCTTCGATCTGGGCTTGGAGCTCTTTGCCCGCAAGCTCAAGCAGGTGGTTGGCTTGCGCCAAGCGGTCATGAGCATGCGCGTACTCTGTCACATCAAGACCGATAATGCGCTCAAAGAGGCGGCCCGAAACCATAACCTCGTCGTGCACAAATAGGCGAATCTCGACGGGAGAAATCTCGATCACCGCGCGAGCCTCACCAAAACGGTCCAAGTTAATCCGCACACGGTTCCTACTGCTTTCGGGCATTTGCATGCTAAGTTTGCGCAGGTCGTTCCATGTGCTGCTCATGTCACACAGATCGGTTGGCATATGAAGTTCCACCAGGTTTTTGCGCATGCAGCGGTTCATGAGCAGCGGACGGCCCCTCGGGTCCAGATACAGGATGCCCACGGGAATCACGTTGATGGTCTCGATCGTCGAGAACGCGGTGATATCCTCCTGGCGGTTACGGACGTCCATCAAGAGCGCCGCGATGGAACGGAACAGGAAGAACGCTCCCTCTGCGATAAGGACAACGGTCCACGCCGGGCCCATGGCAAAAACCACCGGCGGTGTAACGGTGACAACAAGCAGCAGCTCGACCAGCATGACGGGGCGACGATAGCGCACCATAAGCACCACGCCGTAGGCAAAGATCACGGCATTGAGCCACAACGCTCCGCCCATTGCCCTGGCGCAAACGTCAAGCGGCGCCACCAGATATGAGCCAGACGACGCGAACAAGATGAGCGCCGAAATAACTAGGTGAAGCACAAGGCTCGCCTCGTAGGCACAAATCACCTTACGGTTATAGGACGAGCGGCGCGATGCGATGAGCGGGACGTGGATCGTCTGCAGACACGCAGCCAGGGCAAAGACAACATCGAGCGCAACGATTTGGGGAAGAATGAGCGAAATCTGCATCGTCACTCACCCGCCCTCGGCATCAAGACGATCATGCGCAGCTGGCCGGGCTCGCCCTCAAGGCGGTATGCCACGTTGCGCCCTTGCAGAGCGCTATCGAGCTCTTGCGCAGCGGGCGTCTGCGAAAGATCTGCATCATCGTTGGAAAAAAGCGCGGCACGCAGCTCGACACTGCATCGATCATGATCGCACAAGTGATACATAAGCGCCGGATGGTCGGTGGTGTAGGCAAAAAACGCAAAGTCATACACGCAGTCGTACAGGGCGCTTACCGTACTGGCGTGCATCGGGCGCCGTATGGCGATAATCGAGGCGCAATCGATATCGATGGTGCGCAGGTCGCTTGCGAGCTCGTTGGCAATGAGCTGAATGCGGTCGCGATCAAAACCGCTCTCCCCGTGCTGTGCCAACGTGAGCGACCCCTTGCGCTTGCAATAGGCGACGAGCATCTTGGCGCGCTGCAGCATGCGGTAACGCTCGTGCGAAGACGCTTCATCGGTCAACGGCGGCAGCGAGCTCAGCAGGTCGTACATCCCTTCGAGCGCGCGGGCAAGCGCCTGGTCCACGTCTTGGACCAGCAAGGTCTCGGCCTCTTGATCTGCCAAGTGCGTCTTGAGGTCGTAGTCGGCGGCGAGCAGCTCGTTTTGACGCTGCAGCTCCATGCGACGATGTGCCAGTTCACGGTTAAGCTCGTTGAGATCCGACACGTCTTGGGCAAGCAGGGCCGATCCGCCCAGCAGTGGAAAGGCACGGTACATCACATCGGGATCGGACGCCACGGCAAAGGCATGGGCGTGGCCGTGCTCCTGGGTCCGCAACTCCTCGCGCACGCCTACCGGCATTGGCTTTGACGCCGGCGTGGCATAGACTTCCTGCAGGTCGCGCGTTAGAACTTTGAGGTCAAGCGGCAAGGTGTCGAAAATGCCGGCGATGTCGTGATATGACGGAATGACACCGCAATCGAGACAGATTTCCATCGCCACCACGCACAGAACGCAATAGATGAGCGAGAAGTTGAGTCTCCATGCCCAGGGCACGCGCAACGCATATGAGATGGCAAAGAACGCGCCGCCCAGCAGCACGAGCGCCGCCGTGCCCGAGAAACGTTGGATGCGAAAGGACGAGGACCGGCCCACCAGGATAAAAAAGGCCACAAAGTTAAAGGCCGTCCACACGAGGACGGCAAAATAACCCCAGCCGTACGTGTAATCGTTGCTCCAGGTGTCGCTTGTACGGTCAAAGTGGAAGACCTGCTGGTGAAAATCGTTGGTGAGCACAAATCCGATAAGCAGGATGGCCACAATCCACAGCGCAGCGCAGTAGCGGCGACCCAGGCGGTGTTGCTCCAGACCCGCAAGGCGCAAACCACACAACTGGTAGAGCAGCGGAATGAGCGTCATGGGCACGTAGTACAGGTACCACAACACGGTGGCATAGAACGGCGTGAACGACTTGTACTTGAGAATGACTTCGATCATCCACAGGGCGCAGATGGTGGCGATGGCAACAAGGCGGCGGCGCAACACATAGTCCAAACAGCGCAGATAGACCGATACGCCCCAAATTGAAAATACAATTGCGGCGACAAGCAGCGGGAGAGAGCTCGAATGGACGAGCGCATCCACGACCTCTTCGGACACCTCGCTATAGGCGGGCACGGCGTTAGAAAGTTTGGGGTCGAAGGCGAACAGCGCCGGCAAGACTGCCAAAAGCACGAGGAACAGCGCGGTGATGGCACCGGCGATAGCAAAGACGCGGTGACGGTACACCTGATGCGTTATGCCAACAAGGAATCGCGGCATGGCGAAGAGCCTGCCGCCCCTGGGATCCGCAACCGGCGCGGTCCGGGCGGCCGCGTGGCCGATATGTCGCTCGCGGGTACCCATAGTGCTTTTAGTGTACCGACAGATGGGTCGAAAAAGCGGGCCGCATGTCCCAAAATCCGCAGACGGCAAGGCGCCCGGCAGCCTCCCCCGTCTGGCACTTCCCGATATCCGCCCGCCCCAAACCACCGCAAAGGAGACAGGCACCTTTGTGGTGGTTTGGGGCAATGCGCTAGTCCACGGTGATGTCGAGATTTTTGCCGATGAGGCCTACGTAGCCGCCTTCGGCTGCCTTGGGGCTGTCAGCATGGCAGAGGACCCACTTGTCGGCCTTCCAGTAGCAGTAGCTGTCGCCGGCCGAGGGCATGTCGGCCGCGACCTCGGGGCGCGGGCCGTTGGTGCCGGCAGGCAGCGCCACCATCACCTGGAAGCCACCGTCGTCGACCATGCACGGCGTGTAGTGGAGCGTGGTGTTGAAGACTTCGACGACCGTACCCGCCGGCACGCGGAACGCCTTGACGCACGCGGTGTCGAGCTTGCCGTCCTCGATCTCCCAGCGATGCGCCACGAGCAGGATAAAGTCGCGCGCGCCCAGGTTGAACTCGCTCGTGCGGTGGTACTCCAGGCAGTTGAGACGCGTGTTGTGGCCGTTGCACCAGCCCAGCTGGAACGGACGGCCACCAAACATGAGAAAGCCAAGCTTGTCGGCATCCTTGACGTCCTCGAGCTCCGGCGCGCTTGCTACGTACTTGCTGCCCTCGGGAATGGGCGTGGCAGAGAGCGCCTCGAGCACGGGCGACGTGAGCTCGGACGAAACGTTATCCCAAACGTTGCCATAGGATTTGAACTCGGGATCGTTGACAGAGTAGATATTCATGTTCACTCCTGTTCGTAAATGTGACTATACGAACATTCTAGAACAAACATGAGCGATTTTGAACGCTCGCCCCGACCAATCAACAAAAAGGCGCCCCCGCACAAGCGAAGGCGCCCAATGCGCGCGTTTTGGGCGATAAAGCCCTTATGCCTGCTGATAGTGCAGGTGTTTCTCGTCGATATCGGCCAGGTCGCGGTCGAGGTAACGGCGCGCGAGCCAGTTTGCCATGGGGAGGTTCTGGTCCAGGTAGTTGCCGCACTCCTCGGGAGCGGCACCGGGGACATCGCCCTCAAAGTCGGCGACAAACTCGAACAGCTCACGCACGAGCGGCAGGATCTCCTCGCTCGTCACCTCGCCAAATACGACGAGGTAAAAGCCCGTGCGGCAGCCCATGGGGCCAAAGTAGACAATGCGGCTCGACCACTCGGCATGATTGCGAAGGAACGTCGCGCCCAGGTGCTCAATGGTGTGGCACTCGGCGGTGTTCATGACCGGCTCCTTGTTGGGCGTGGTCAGGCGCAGGTCAAACGTGGTGACGGCAGCACCGGTCGCCGGATCGCGGTCGATGCGGCTCACATACACGCCGGGCTCAAGCAGCAGATGGTCAACGGAAAAACTCGCGATGCGCTCCATGGCAGATCCTCTCGGTAGTCAATTTGGGACGGGGCTCTTTTAGCTGGTTCGAATGGTCGCACCAATCATACCAGTCAAAAAAGCCCCGTCCCAAAAAGACAACTTAGCCAAGGACACGGGCCATACGTGTCTTGAACTCGGACAGGAAGCGCGGGGCATCCACGGTCAGTGCCACAAGCGCGCTCTTGTCCGGATCGGACAGGCGACGCTCATCGCAGATGGTGCGACCGCGGTACTCGCCCAGCAGATCAACACGCAGGTTGCAGCCGAGCGCACCTACGAGCGTGGGGTCGATCGCCACGGCAACGGCCAGCGGATCGTGCAGCGCACAACCACCCAGGTAGGGTGCGTTCATCTCGTACGAGCCAATGTAGTGCTCGACCATGCTCGCAAATGCGCAGCCCGCCATAGTGCCCGAGCCCGTCCAGCCGGCAATGTCGCGGCGTGTAAGCACCACGCGATGCGTCACGTCCAGACCCACCATGGTGAGCTTACGGCCCGAGCGCAGCACCGCGTCGGCTGCCTCGGGGTCGCTCGCCATATTGGCCTCGGCACCCGCGCTCACGTTGCCGGGCACGGTAAGGGCGCCGCCCATCACGACCACGCGGCCGATGGACATCATCGCTGCCGCATCGCGCTCCAGGGCGAGCGCCAGGTTGGAGAGCGGGCCAGTCGCCACGTAGACCAGATCGGGACCATAGGTGCGCGCGGCATCGATCAGATAATCGACCGCAGCGTTGCCGTCGGCCGAGGTCGCCCCCACCGGCTCGTAGGGCGACGCGGGCACGCTCGCGCCGCCGATGCCGTTCTTGCCGTGAATGAGCGCGGTGGACGCCGGCGGCGTATAAGGCTCAGTCGCCTGCAGAGGACGGTCGGCGCCCAGGTACACCGGCACCTCGGGACGACCCAGCAGATCGAGCACCGCCAGGCAATTGTGCGCCGATTGCTCGACGCGCACGTTACCAAAGCACGTGGTGATGCCCACGAGCTCCACCTCGGGGCTCGCGATGGCATAGGCCAGCGCCATCGCATCGTCCACACCCATATCCAGATCAAGGATCAGCTTCTTGATTGCCATTGTTCTACTCCGCTTCTCCGTCTTTATCGTTTAACCAAACCAATGTTCAACTTCGGTGCGCGTGGGAATCGATCGCTGAGCGCCCAGGCGCGACACCGTCACCGCCGAGGCGCGAGCACCCGCGGCCATGCACTCAAAGAGCGGCAAGCCCTCTAGGCGAGCCGCCGCCAACGCGCCGATAAACGTATCGCCGGCGGCCGTGGTATCGACTACCGTGCTCGAAAGTGCCGGCATGCGCAGCAGCTCACCGCCATCGCCGAGCGTAACCGAGCCGGCACCGCCCAACGTGATGACCGCAGCTCCGGCGCCCTTGTCGAGCAGCGCATTGAGCGCGGTGACGCAACTCACGTCATCCGCGGGCAGAATACCCGTCAGAACATGGCACTCGGTCTCGTTGGGGCAGACCAGGTCGACCGCAGGCCAGACCTCCGCAGGCAGCTCGCAGGCGGGCGCTGGATTAAAGACCGTATAGAACCCCAGCTCGTGAGCGCAAACAAGTGCCTCGGCCGTCGCCGCAAGGTCGCATTCGCCCTGGGCGATAAAGACGCTTCCGGCAGCCGGGGCAATCTCGCTGGCGCCGCCGTCGAGCTCATGGGCCACCAGACGCCTCAGCGCGCAGGCAACGTCCGCGCCCGCAAGCGCATGGTTGGCGCCCGGTGACAGTATGATGCGGTTGTCGCCCTCGCAGCGAATGATGGTCGCCGTTCCCGTCTCCACGTCATCGCGATGCACTACAAAGTCACAGTCCACGCCGGCGTCTTGGAGCCCCGCCACGAGCGACGCGCCGAACGCATCGCGACCGACCGCGCCGATCATGTGCGTGCACGCGCCCATACGCGCGGCAGCTACGGCCTGATTGGCGCCCTTGCCTCCGGCGTTGGTGATAAACCCGCTGCCGCCGACGGTCTCGCCCGCACGCGGTATGCGCTCGCACGCCACCGAAAGGTCCATGTTCATGCTGCCGAACACCGCAACGATGCCGCGATCTGCCATGGAAACCTCCTCATCTGCGGGCCTTATGCCCACCGCCAGCCGTCGATCGTGCACTCTCGCACCCCCTATAACTTTAGTTCACTTTGATGTGGACGCGCGCTTGAGCTTGCGCCAGCAGCAAGCATTCACAGGAGCAGGCAGCTACAATGAAGGCGTGCTGATTATTCTCGTCATTGGATGATGTTTTATGGAACAACTCTCGCAATCGGGCTCGCGCGGTCGACGCCGCACGGGCAACGAGCCGGCGCCGCACGAACGCGTGAAGGGTGAACGCCGTGCCAACGAACCGCGACGCACCGCGAGCCCCCATCGTGCTTCTGCTAACAACGCGGGCCGCGCCAACACTCCCGCCGCGGAGCAGACGCCTGCTCGCCCCAAGTCCCGCTACATCCCTGCACTCGACGGTCTGCGTACGCTCGCCGTCGTCGCGGTGGTGCTCTATCACCTTAACCTCACGTGGGCTCAGGGCGGCCTGCTTGGCGTCACGATCTTCTTTGTGCCTTCGGGCTATCTGATCACGCGCTTGCTGCTCAACGAAGTCGCTAAGACCGGACGCATCGACCTCAAGAGCTTCTGGATTCGCCGCATCCGTCGCCTGGTCCCCGCCGTGGTAACGGTAGTGTTTGTAACCTGTGCGCTGTGCACTATCTTTAACCACGTGATGCTCACCAAGATGCGCCCCGACATCCTGCCGTCACTGCTGTTCTTCAATAACTGGTGGCAGATTGCCCAAAACGTCTCGTACTTCAATGCTCTGGGCGACCCCTCGCCGCTCACGCACTTTTGGTCGCTTGCCATCGAGGAACAGTTCTACCTGATTTGGCCGCCACTGCTGTTTGCCATGGTATCCATGCATGTGAGCAAACCCAACACGCGCCGCGTGGTTCTGGGCCTTGCCGCGGTATCTGCCCTCGCCATGATGGTGCTTTACAACCCTGCCGCCGACCCCAGCCGCGTGTACTACGGCACCGACACCCGCGTGTTCTCGCTGCTGCTGGGTGCCTGGATGGCCTTTATCCCCGATCGCGACCTGGCGCCGGTGCGTCTCGTTCATCGTTTGGGGCTCAATCGCCTGGCTGGCGCCGCCAAGCACGGCAAGAACGCCGAGGGCAAGCCTGGCGAGAAGGCCGACGAATCAGCCGAGACCGCCCCGGCACAGCCGAGCGCCCTCGTGCGCTTTTGGTCCTCGCCCGCATCCATCGATGTATTGGGCGTCGTGGGTCTGGTTGGCCTTGCCGCCATGGTCGCGCTCACCAACGGCTACACCGCGTTCCAGTATCGCGGCGGCACGCTGTTATGCTCCATCCTCACGCTCATGGTCATCGCGGCCTGCGTGCAGCCCCAGGGAATGGTTGCCCGCGCGCTGTCCGCCGAGCCACTCGTGTGGGTTGGCAAGCGCTCGTACAGCATCTACCTGTGGCACTATCCGCTGCTGTTGCTCATGAACCCAGTCGCCAACATCAACGATACACCGTGGTGGCAGTATATCTTGCAGGTACTTGTGGTGGTCGCCGTGGCAGAGTGCTGCTATCGCTTTATCGAGACTCCGTTTAGGAAGGGCGCCTTTGGGCGCACCGTCGCCGAATTCCGCGGTGGCACCACCACGCCCGCCAACTGGGCACGCGCGCACGCCCCTGTCTGCGTAGCCTGCGCTGTCGTGTTGGTCGTTGCACTGGGCGGCCTGATCTTTGTGCCCGAAACGTCTGCGCTGAGCGGCGAGGGCGCCGAAGTTCTGAACAAGGAAGCCAAGAACACCGCGCCCACCGACCAGCAGGCGGCCGACGACACCGACAAGGACAACGACGGCTTCCCCGATGGCTCCTACGATCTGCTTATGATCGGCGACTCCGTGTCGCTGCGTGCCGTGGACACCTTTGACGGCGTGTTCCCGCACAGCCATATCGATGCCGAAAAGGGCCGCCAGTTTGATGCGGGCCGCGCGACATTTGAGGGCTATATCCAGCAGAACCTTGCCGGCAAGATCGTGGTCTTTGCCCTGGGCACCAACGGCTTGGTAACCGACGACCAGATCGACGCCATCATGGCCGATGCAGGAGATAAGCGTATTGTGGTGTTTGTGAACACGCGCAGCCCGCAGCCGTGGGTTGGCTCTACCAACCAGGCCATCGCCAACGCCGCTACGCGCTACAAGAACGTGCGCGTTATCGATTGGTACGGATACAGTGCCAACCGCAACGACCTGTTCGACGGCGATGGCACGCACCTCTCGAACGCGGGTGTGACCGAGTACCTTAAGCTCATCCACGATGCCGTCAAGAAGGACCTGCCCGTGCATCCCGAGGATCACGTTAACGATCCGCAGCCGACGGCTGTCAAATCCGCTGCCGATGCACTCGTCAGCGCCCTCGCCTACAAACCGCACAAGCTAGGCACCGACAAGTAACGCGCAGCCAAATCTGCTTCCACCCGCAGGGGGCGTCGGCCACGGCCGACGCCCCCTGCGGCAGTTAGGGACGCTCCTTTTGTACCGGCACTTGGAGGCACTCCTGGCGCAGCCGATGAAGACCTCTACGGATGAATTCCAAGCCGCTCCGCCGCTCCAGACATCGTTTCCGCGCCTCGCGTCTGCCCCAAACAATCAAAACAAGCCTTTTTCGCCGCAGCCTCAAAGGTCTGTGGGCAAAAAAGGGCAAATATGAGTACTGGTACCATTTTAGTAGCAGGCAAAACAACCCAAAATGACGTCCGAGCGGCCCCTAGAACCCCCTAAAGCAGCCAACCTGACTGGTTTAAGGCGTATTGGCGCCAATTTTAATGGACATACATAAGTTATGTTCATTATCTTCTTCGATGTAAATGCTATTCACTTAGCAACAGTACTCATATTTGGCATTTTTTGCCCACTGCCATACAACTAACACCCTATAGCAGACGGAAAACAGGCCGCAGCCCATCGCTGCGACCTGTTCGGAAGCAAAAGTGGGCGTTAAGCGCTGTAGCCCATCGCTTGCAGCACAAACATGACGACTGTCAGCACCGTAATCACGGCGATAGTCGCCCAAGTGAGCACGTTCCACACGCGGCCATTGCGGTTGGCACCCATGATGTGACGGTCGGCGGCGATAACCACCTGAAACACCAGAACCACGGGCAGTAGCACGCCATTGATGACCTGCGAGGTCATCATAATCTGGAACAGATCGACGCCGGGCATAAGCACCAGCACGGCAGAGATACCGATGATGGCCGTAATGATGCCGCGGTAAACCGGGGCCTCGTCCCAGCTGCGGTCGGCACCGCGCTCCCAGCCAAATGCCTCGCAGATAGCGCTCGACGTAACGCCCGGCAGCACGCAGGCGGCCAAGAAGCTCGCCGCGACCAGGCCCGAGGCAAACAGTACCGTGGACCACTGACCCGCAATAGGCTCCAGCGCGCGGGCGGCATCGGCGGCATCGCTAATCTGAATACCCGCCGGGAACAGCACCGTACCGGTCGTGATGATAATGAAGCCCGCAATGATATCAGCAGCGATCGAGCCGCTCACGGTATCGATACGCTGCAGCACGATATCGTCCTCGCCCGCGTTCTTATCGACCACGTTGTTCTGCGCCAAGAAAATCATCCACGGCGCGATGGTGGTACCGATCGTTGCGACCACGAGCGACACGTAGCTGGGGTCATTTTGAATGTTAGGCACGACCAGGTCGACCGCGACCTCACCCCAGTTGGGGCCAGCCATAAACGCGGCGACAATATAGGTCACGAAGACGCAGCTTACCAGCAGCAGAATCTTCTCGATGCGCTGGAAACTACCCGACATGGTAAGCATCCACACCAGCAGCGCCACCAACGGCACCGAGATGCTCGCCGGCACGCCAAAGAGAGCAAGGCCGCTGGCGATACCCGCAAACTCCGAAATGGTCACAGCCGTGTTGGCGATCAACAGCGCCGCCATAGCAAGTACACTCTTGCGCACGCCAAAGCGCTCGCGGATGAGCGATGCCAGGCCCTTGCCCGTGACGCAGCCGCAGCGCGCCGCGGTCTCCTGCGTCACGATGAGCAGCACAGTCATGACGGGAAGCATCCAGAGCATCTTGTAGCCATAGCTGGCGCCCGCACTGGAATACGTTGCAATGCCGCCGGCGTCATTGCCCGAAAGCGCCGCCAGCAGACCGGGGCCCATAGCGCCAAAGATGGCCGCGATGGTCAACTTTTGCTTGGTGCCCGACTTTTGCTTGGTATTTTGCACGCGACCACCTAGCCAATGACCGACATGGTGAGCAGCACCGCAGCGGCGCAGTACGCTACGCACGAGATCATGACGGCAATAACGTTCATGGCGGTGCCCGACGTGTTGAGGTCATGCTCGTCACGCCAGAACAGCACCATCAGGTAAATCACGGCGCTCATGTTGCCAACCAGGCAAATGATGGCAGCGATATTAAAGGACCCGGTAAAGAGTTGCTCCTCAAACATGGGCGCATCGGGGAACGCGGCGGTGCGCACCAGCTGGGCGCACAGGTAGGTCACGAGTGACAGAATCAGGCCCATGCCCGTGCTCTGGAAGAAGAACCCCAGATACGGCTTGGGCTCGTCGTCGTGACCGTCATACTCCAAGAAGTAGTTCTTGACGAACGACACCATGCGCGAGGCAGCAAGCAGCACGAGCGGCATGGCGCACATGGGGAACACCACCAGATGCGCGGAGCCGAGCGCCGTCCCCAGCACCGTTGCCATGATGCACGAGGCAATGCCCCACACGACAACCCAGTACTGGCGATGCACAAACCAGCTGAGCACGTTCGTCGAGTCGTCCGACGCGCTATCGCCCGAGCCGACACCGGCGATCTGCAGGTCCTCCTGATGCTCCTCGGCGATAACGTCCATGGCGTCGTCGAAGGTCACGATGCCCAGGATATGACGGTTCTCGTCGCAGACAGGGATGGCAACCAGGTCGTACTTGGTCATCTCGTCCGTCACGTCTTCCTGGTCCTCGTCGGGCGACACGTAGACCAGGTCGCGATAGGCGAGCTGGCCCAGCGTGGCATCGCGGTCGGCCACGATCAACGTGCGCAGCGAGAGCACGCCGGTGAGCATGCCGCTCGGATCCTCGGTATAGACGTAATAGACACTCTCGAAGTCCTCATCGAGTTTGCGAATCGCCTCGATGGCATCGCCGACCGTCGCCGTGGCGGGCAGCGAGACAAACTCCGAGGTCATGATGCGGCCGGCGGTGTTGTCCTCATAGCCCAGCAGGTTACGAATCGCCTTCTCCTCCTTGACGCCCATCAGGCGCAGGAGCTTCTCGGCCTTCTCGTAATCGAGCTCGTCGATCAGGTCGGCGGCGTCGTCCGGGTCCATCATGGCCAGCATCGACGATGCGTCCGTGTCGGACAGGCCCTCGAGCATCTCGGTCATAAGCTCGTCGTCATCGAACTCCGAGATGGCCTCGGCGGCCTGGGCAGTATCGAGCTGTGCAAACACCTGCGCACGCAGGCGCGGGTCGAGCTGCTCGATAATGTCGGCGATGTCGGCAGGGTGCAGCTCGCCGAGCGTCTTATGCGACACCGAGAGTTGAATGTTCTTGGTCGAGCGATCGAGCAGGTCCATGTAGGACCAAGCGATGATGTCCTCACTGAGCGGCTTGCCCAGGTGCTTCATAAAGCCTTCGACGATATGCTCGAGTGCGGGGCTGATCGCGCGTAGCAGACCGCGGGCGCCGACCTCGGCGCCCAGCAGGCGCAGCTGATTTTCGCCCGACATGGAAAACTTGATGTCGTTTACGCGCACGACTTTCATGCCCTGCGTGTCGACAATCTGCTTGTTGAGCACGTCGCGGGCAAGCAAGAGTTCGGTCGGCTGCAGGTACGAAAAACGGATTTCGGTGGCCGACGTCTTAAGGTGTACACCCGTCTCGTCGATACGGTCGACCCATTTGCGCCAGCTGATCATAAACGGCGTCTTGCCGGGACCGCGGAACGCGAGCGACGTCACGTGCGGAAAAACTTCGCCGGTAGCAATACCAAAATCGTTCACCACGCCGAGCTTTTCTCCATCGACGTCCAAGACCGGCAATTTGAGCATCTCACTCAGATAATTCAATGGTGCTCCCCATCATTATTCCTCCGGACGCGGCCGCATGTGCGACGTCCGGGGGCTTCTGGATATGTATACGCATGCGCGGGCGGCACGCCGCTCGACGCTTACACCCCGTGCATGCGCAAAAAGCACCTGCATGGGGTCATCGACTGTATGGTCGAGGTTTGGATTTCACCTGTAACCTTTCTCTTGACCCTCATTAACCGCAGTAACTATAGCATCAGCATCGCCCTGCGGCATCGAATTTATGCGCTGCACATTGCAGGCATACCAAACGCTGACGCATCCGTGACATAGTCATTGGGGACGTTCTTAAATGACTACCCAATGACTACTCTGTGGTATCTTCGTCCTCGGCAAGCTGGGGGAACACGGCGTCCTTGGGCATGGTGACCTTCGTCAGCGAGGTGAGCTTTTTGCTCAGCGACGTGTCCGTCTTGACCAGGTCGCTGAGCGTCACGATCTTGTAGCCGTCGGCAATGAGGCCGTCGATAATCTGCGGCAGCGCCTCGAGCATCTGCTCGGCGCATTCGTCTCTATCGGTGAGCAGCACGATATTGCCCGGCGTCACCGAATCGAGCACCGTCGAGACCTGCTCGTCGGCACCGTTGAGCAGCCAGTCGCCCGAGTCAATATTCCACGAGACCACGGCGGAGACCAGGTCCATCGCATCAATCCAGTTTTGCTCGTCAAAGGCAGCGTAGGGAGCACGCAGCAGCATCGTCTTCACGCCGGTCGCCGACTTAATCGCATCGGTGCCTTTCGTGATCTGTTCGCGCACCGCCTCACGGTCCTGACCCTTGAGCGAATCGTCGCTGTAGCTGTTGGATCCGATCTCGCACCCGGCGTCGACAATCGCCTTGGCCGTGGCAGGCGAGGCCTCGGCCGCATCGCCCGAAAGGAAGAACGTCGCGGTGACGCCCTTTTCCTTGAGCACCTGCAAGATCTGTTTGGTGGCGCCGCTCGGACCCTCGTCAAACGTCAGCGCCACGTACTTTTTGTTGCCCTTGGGCGCCACGCTGGCGCACGCAACAACGCAATCGGTGGCGGGCACAACCTCGCCGCGGTCTTGCGTCTTGCCTGACCGCTCACCAACCCACACCTCGGATCGGCCCTGGACACCCCATGTCTGCACATACTCGATAGCGCCCGTGCCCTCGACCTTGAGCTTGGGCTCGATAACCGTAGCCTGAACCTCGTGCTTCTCGTAAGTGTTACGGCCATCCTTGACCGTCACCTTCTCGCCGCCCTCGAGTTCGCGGCTATCCCATTTGCCCTGCTTCACGCGCTTGCCGTCGACCTTCACCGACAGCTTTTCGCCCCCATGGCGCTTGAGCACGCTGTCATCGACGGCTAGCAGGTCGCCTGCGTCGTAGGTGTCAGTCAAATCCTGTTCGTCGATGAGATTCTGCAGCGTAGAGCCCACGCGCACCGCGGTCTTCTGGCCGTTGAGCTCCACGTCCACGCTGCGGTTGACGTAGCCCACGACGGCAGCGATAAACAGCACGAGCGCGCAACCCACGGCGATCAGCGCATAGGGCAGGCGAGACGAACGACGGGGTGTGCGGCTGTTGCCGATGCGCGCGCTGCGATCGCTAAAGCCGCGGCTATGGTTGAGATACATCGCGCCGGGCTTACGGTGACGGCGGCGCTGACCGCTGGGCAGCTGCCCCAGGTCGCGGCGCGCTGTCGGATGCGCACCCGAACGCCCGTTTAAGTTGGATCCGTTTTGGTGCATGTGCCCTCCCCCATAAACACAGCAAGCCGGAGCAACAGGTCTCCGGCTTGCCTCCCATCATTTGGTACGTCGCTATTTTGTAGCTTTTGACGAGCCTCCGCTCGCCTTTTGGTATTCGTCCTTAAAGGCCTTGAACATGCCGCGCGTCTTGCCGAGCTGCTTGCCCAGTGCGCGACTGCCCTTGTCCACGGCAACCGATCCCTTGTCGTCGAGTACCTTGGCACCCTTTTTGACCTTGTCGCCCACCACGACGCTGGCCTCGGCGGCCTTGGCGGCCGCACCGCCCGAATACCCGAGCGACTTGACCTCGTCCGAGACGACCATCGCACCGTTCTCGTAGCCGCGCAGCATCGTCGGCGGCACCTGCGTGTCACCAACCAAAACACTCGAAGCAGCACCGGCGGTCACATAGAATGCCTGCACGATGCCCGAGCGTGGCTTGAACTCAACGTCCGAGCAATAGCCCACGACGTCGCCCGATTCCGTGCGCACGTCCATACCGACCCAGATGATGCAATCGTCCAAGTTGATGTCGAGGCGCTTAGCGGCGGCGGAATCGTACGTGTCCTTGACGTCATCGACCGCAATGGCGCCCTCGTAGACACCAATGGCGTCGAGCGCTACGAATCGGTCGGGACGCTCGATCATGCCCGCGATATCGGACTGGCGGACCATAAAGCCGACCACGCGCGTACCGCCCGGGGTAAAGACCGGAAAGTGAATCTTTCCGAGCTTTTTAGGGCTGCGCGGTGTGCCGTCCTTTTTGGTGCGCTTGTCCTCGGTAGGCTTGCGATAGATCTTGGCGCCGACAAAATCCCCGGCGCGCATTATGCCTCGGTCGAGGGCTCCGCAGCCTCGGTATCAGCCTCGACGGCGTTCTCGACCACGACGTCGGCGGCAGGCGTCACGTTGCCGCCCGAAATGGCGTCGTTGAGCTGCTCGCGCAGCTGGTCCATGCGCTCGCGGGCCAGGTCGACCTTGGCGCGCAGGTCGTCGGTCTTGGCGTCGACCATCGGGCCAAAGTCATTCACCGCAGCACGGGCCTCCTCGGCGCTGTGCTCGTAGGTGTCGCGCATATTGTCCCAGGCGTCGTTGGCGATATCGGCAGCCATGGCGCGGGTCTCGGCGCCCGAGCGCGGGGCCAGAGCAACGCCGACAATAGCGCCGGCAGCGGCACCAAAAAGTGCGCCGGAGACAAAGCTGAAAGTCTTACCCATGATCATTCCTCTCCTGCGGGCACGTCGGTGCCCACCGTTTGAATGCTGTCCATTATACCCGCAGCGCATCACTTGCCGCTCCGCTCATCTGCGTACGGCAAAGGCGCAGGTATGTGATGGTGATAAACGCGTAGGCCTACTCCTGAGGCATAGCCGGCATGGCCACCGTGGCACCCGGGTCCTCGCCGGCGCCGTCCACGAGCGGCAGGCCGCCCTCATGCGCAGGTCCTGCCGGAACCGTCGCCGCACCGCCAAAGACGGCAGCGGAGGCCTCGTGGTTCTCGGCAACCGCACCCTCGGTATCAATCGCCACCTGGGGCTCGTCGTCAAAGTTGGGGACGCCTTGGGGCTCGGTGGGAACGAGCTCGGCGGTCGCATCGGCAACGGGCTCGACGTCGACCGGCACATCGCCCTCGTCAGCGCCCTCGTCCTCGGCAGCATCTTCGCCGTTCGCAGCGGCGACGGCCTCGTGAGGATCCTTGCCCTCGGCCTCGGCGCGCATGCCCAGCACCAGGTTGCGCAGGCCCGCGACCGTGCCCTCCACGTCGGGGGCAGGCTGGTCGGCGTGCAGGTACGCCCAGTCCATCATAAAGGTGGCCGAAGACAGCGCACCGATGGCCAGCGCGTCGTCGGGACACGAAAGCTCAACCTCAAAGACGCGCTCGTCGTGCTCGCTTACGCGCGTGCGGCCGCACGAGATGCTACCGGCAAGACCGGTCTCGTTCATGAGCTCAACCGTCACGTGCTCCAGCAGGTGGCAGAGCTCGGTCTGGCCCATGCAGTCCTGGAACTCGCGGCCGGAATCGCCCAGGCACAGGTGCTTGGCAATCGCCGGCACCAGGTAGTACACGCGCGCCGTGGCCTCGATGTCCTCCGAGGTCATGAGCGGCATGCCGGGGTTCACCAGCACGTGCGCGCAAATCTTGTCCTCGCTGACGGTGACCTTAAGGATGTTGAACAGGCCTGCCATAACTCTCCCCTACTCTTCCTTGTCCTACTCGTCGCCGTCGTGCGGATTCGCAGAGCCCGCACCCGACGTCGTCGGCTCGTCTACCGAAGACTCGGAATCCTTCTTATCGGTTTCGGCCGGAGCGATCACGCGAATGAGCGAGATGCGCTGGCCACGCATCGACTGCACTTTAAACTTGTACCCCGCGACCTCAAACACCTCTCCGATGTCGGGCACCGAGTCGCAAAGCTCCAAAATCCAGCCGGCGATGGTCTCATAATCATCGCTTTCCTCAAGCGGCCAACCAAGCTCAATCGCGTCATCGCACGAAAAACGCCCATCAACGAGCCACTCGCGGCGCGAAAGGCGCGTGAGATACTTGTTGTCGGGGTCGAACTCGTCCTCGATCTCGCCGACGATCTCCTCGACGATGTCCTCGATAGTGATAATGCCGGCCGTGCCGCCGTACTCGTCCACGACCACCACGATCTGGTCGTGCGAGGTCTGCATCTCGGACAGCAGCGGCAGGATGTCCTTGGTGTCGGGCACAAAGGTGGCGTCGCGCAAAAAGCCGGCGATGGGCTGGTCGCCCTTGCCGTCGAGCGCGGGCTGAATCAGGTCCTTGATGTGCGCAATGCCGGCGACGTTGTCGGGATCCTCGTGATAGACGGGGATGCGGCTAAAGCCGGTCTGGCGCATGGTGGACAGCACGTCGGCGACCGTCTCGTCGTCCTCGCACATGGTGGTGTCCACGCGCGGCACCATGACCTCGCGGGCAACGGTGTCGCCCAGGTCGAAGATCTCGTGGATCATGCGCTTTTCCTCGTCGAGCAGGTCGTCCTGCTCCGAGACCATGTACTTGATCTCTTCTTCCGAGACGTTCTGGCGGTCGTCGGCACTCTTGATGCGCAGGATGCGGGCCAGGCCATCGGAGCAAGCGCCGGTCAGCCACACGAGCGGACGAGCGATCTTTTGGAAAAACGACAACGGCCCCACGACCTGCTTGGACACGCCTTCGGCGTTGGCCAGGCCGATGCGCTTGGGCACAAGCTCGCCGATCACGATGGACACGAAGGCGACCGCGACGGTGATGATGACCGGCGCCAGGCCGCGCGCGATGGCGGAGAGCGGCGCGATGCCAAAGCTCATGAGCCACGTGGCGAGCGGGTCGGACAGACTCGTCGAGGCGACGGCGGACGAGGCGAAGCCCACGAGCGTGATGGCGACCTGGATGGTGGCGAGCAGCTGGTCGGAGTCGGCAGCCAGCTTAATGGCACGCTCGGCGCGCTTGTCGCCTTCCTCGGCCTCGTGCTCCAGCACGGCGCGCTTGGCCGTGGTGAGCGCCATCTCGGACATAGAGAAGTAGCCGTTGATGAGGGTCAAAACGAGGGTGGTGATAAGGGAGATGGTTATGTCCATCGGGAGTTTCTCGAACCTCCAAGATTCGGGACGTCGGATTAAAACGTTGGTGGCGGATACGGCAATTGCACTGGCGACCGAGCGGGGGCACGGGCGCTGGCGTGGTCGCTAGATTACGAAGAGGATCACCGCCATGAACTGGAAGATGCTGCCGGCGAGCACCCACAGGTGAAACACGCTGTGCAGATAGCGCACGTTTTTGGCGATATAGAACGGCACGCCCGCGGTGTAGCACACGCCGCCGACGGCGAGCAGGGCAAGTGCCACGGGGTTGAGCAGCGCCACAAGTTCAGGCAGCTTAAAGACGACGAGCCAGCCCATCAGCAGGTAGACCAGGCCGCTTACCCAGTGCGGTTGACGCTCGCGTAGGAAGCACTCGAGGGCGATGCCGATAATGGCGATGGCCCATACGGCAAAGAACAGCGCAGGGCCGCCGTCGTTTGCGAGCGTGATGAGGCAAAACGGCGTATAGCTGCCCGCAATGAGCAGGTAGATGCAACTGTGATCAATAATGCGGAACACGCGCTTGGCGCGCGCGGGCTGAATCGCGTGGTAGAGCGTGGAGGCTAGGTATTCGAGGATAATGCTGACGCCATAGACAATTGCCGCGGCCATGTGGGCCGGGCCTCCGCCGCGCAGGGCGGCGAATACGATCAGGAGCACCAGGCCCGCGATACCCAGCAGGCAGCCGACACCATGGGTGACGGAGTTCATGATCTCCTCGCCCACCGTGTAGTGTGGAACGGCCGCGGTCTTGGGTCGCGGCTTAGAACTGTCGCTCGAATCGGACATGCCGGTTACATCCTCCAACGTAAAGAGTTCTCAACACTATATCAAAGCGTCTAGGTACGTGCGAAATTTGCACCATACGTGACCCTTTGTTTACCCATTCTTTGTCTGTTGACGCATCAACGACGAACGTCCATAATGCGCTTGCATTAAATGTTGATGTATTAACATCTTATAGGAAAGCTTCTTATGTCTCAAAACGCACGTTCCCATCGAAAGCTCAAGATAGCCGGCATCGTTGCACTGGTGGCTGTCGTTGCGCTGCTCGGATTTGCCGGCAACTTTCTGTTTGACTTCGCGCTGAATCCCCGCGCGCCATACACCATGAAGATGATGCAGGATAGCAAGAACGACAAAGAAAGTGAGCAGCCGGATGCCGAGGATGCCGAGGCGCGGGCATGGTTTAAAGAGAACCGCGAGAGCAGCGGCCTCACCGCAGATGACGGAACAGAGCTCGCCGCCTGGTATTTTACTGCCTCGGAGAACACCCACGATTACGCCGTCTGCCTGCATGGATATACCAACGAGCCCATCGGTATGGCCCGATACGCCAAACGCTTCCACGACCGTGGCATGAACGTACTCGCACCCGCCGCCCGCGCCCACGAGCGCTCCGGCGGCGACTATATCGGCATGGGCTGGCCCGAGCGCCTCGACATCGTCGCATGGATCGAGCGAATCGTTCAGGCTGACCCCAAGGCGCGCATCCTGGTCTTTGGCGAATCCATGGGCGCGGCGACCGCCATGAACGTCGCGGGGGAACCTCTGCCCGCAAACGTGAAATGCATTATCGAGGACTGCGGTTATACGAGTGTTTGGGACGAGTTTTCTCTGCAGCTCAAGGACGTGTTCGGCCTGCCCAGCTTTCCCTTGCTCGATGTAGCAAACTTGGTGTGCAACGTGCGCGCGGGCTACGACTTTCATAAGGCGAGCAGCGTGGAACAGCTCAAGCGCGCGACGGTTCCCATGCTGTTTATCCACGGTGACCAAGACACCTTTGTGCCGTACAGCATGCTCGACCAAAACTACGACGCGTGCGCCAGCAAGGTCAAGCAAAAGCTCACCGTCCATGGCGCCACCCACGCCAAGAGCGCGCAGGTCGACCCCGAACTCTACTGGAACACGGTCGACGACTTCCTCGACGAGTATTTTTAGGCAAATAGTACGGTTTACTGGCCTATCTGACCCCCTAGCACTTCCGAAAAGCCGCCCGTGGGCACTGTGCTCACGGGCGGCTTTTGCTAACAGTTGTGCTACAAAGGCGCTTGTTTTGTCTAATAGCTAGGTGCTACTTGACCTCGATGAGCTCGTACTTGCTCGTGCCCAGGCCGATCTTCTCGGCGTGCGCGATGCACACGCGCCAGTCGGTGTCGGGATGCGTGATGCAGAAGGGATCCTTGGCCTGCTCGCCCTCCAGATGCTCGTGGTTGTGCTCCATCTTGGCCGCGCTATCGGTGAGCTCGGTGTTGGGCAGCGGCTCAGACGCCATGACGGCGTCGGCGCAGGCCTGGTCGATGGCGACCGGGTCGAAGCTCGCGAACATGCCGATGTCGTTGACGATAGGCGTATCGTTTTCGGGATGGCAGTCGCAGTTGGGACTGATGTCCATGGCAAGCGAGATGTGGAAGCTCGGGCGGCCGTCGACGACGGCCTTCGTATA
The DNA here is from genome assembly GCA_048447565.1 of Collinsella aerofaciens. Lineage (GTDB taxonomy): Bacteria > Actinomycetota > Coriobacteriia > Coriobacteriales > Coriobacteriaceae > Collinsella > Collinsella aerofaciens_CE. Next base: position 30,551 of record DBGAXC010000011.1, read on the forward strand.
CTCGGCGATCTTGCAGTTGAGCACGTCGGCCGCGGCCTCATAACCGGGCTTGATGCAGTCCTGGTTGCATGCCGCAATGCAGCGTCCGCAGCCCACGCAGCGATCGTGGTCGATGGCAGCCACGTGCACCGTGCGAGTAGCGCCGCTGGCAAGCTCGCGCTCGCGGGTGCCGTCGAACGAGATAGCGTTGTGCGCGCAGATCTTTTCGCAGGCATGGCAGCCAACGCAGTGCTCGGTCGCGACGTTCGGCTTGCCGGCGGCATGCTGCTCCATCTTGCCGGCACGGCTGCCGCAGCCCATGCCGATGTTCTTGAGACATCCGCCGAAGCCCGCCGACTCGTGACCCTTGAAGTGCGTCAGGGAGATGAAGACGTCGGCGTCCATCACGGCGCGGCCGATCTTCGCGTTTTTGACGTACTCGCCGCCCTCGACGGGCACCTCCACCTCGTCGTTGCCCTTCAGGCCGTCGGCGATCAGGATGTGGCAGCCGGTGGAGTAGGGGGTGAAGCCGTTGATGTAGGCGGACTCCAGATGGTCCAGCGCGTTTTTGCGCCCGCCGACATAGAGCGTATTGCAGTCCGTGAGGAAGGGCTTGCCGCCTTGGCTCTTCACCAGGTCCACCACGACCCGCGCCCAGTTGGGGCGCAGATACGCCAGGTTCCCCGGCTCACCAAAATGCATCTTAATGGCGACGTACTTTCCCTCCATGTCCACATCGCCAAAGCCCGCAGTCATCATCAGGCGGGCCAGCTTCTG
>DBGAXC010000012.1:0-3892 GCA_048447565.1 Collinsella aerofaciens
CCCAAGTCGAGCGGGCGCACCCGCGAGCAGGAGCTCGAGGAGCGCTGCCGAAGGCTCGAGACCGAGGTGGCCTACCTAAAAAAATTGCGTGCCCTGGTCGAGAGGGACGGGCTCTGACCAGGGCGAAGGTCGAGGCCGTGAGCGCCCTGCGCGCGGAGGGGTGGAAGCTGGGGAGCCTGCTGGAATGCGCCGGCCTGGCCCGGTCCAGCTACTATTACGCGCTGTCGCACCCGGCCAGGCCGACGCGCCCGGAGCTGCGGGACGCGGTGGCGGAGATCTTCTCGCGCACGGCCAACGGGTGCGGCCACCGCCAGGTCGCCATGTGCCTGCGCGCCGAGCTGGGCGCGCGCATAGCCAACAAGACCGTGCTCAAGATGATGCGGGAGATGGGGGTCCGCTGCGGCATCCGCCGCGAGACCGACTACCATAGGTACAACTCGTACAGGGGGGTCGTGGGCGAGACGTTCGAGAACGTCATCGGGCGCGACTTCGCCGCCGACGGGCCGTGGCAGAAGATGGGCACCGACGTCACCGAGTTCAAGCAGCCCTGGGGCAAGGCCTACTTCGCGCCGGTGTACGACTTCGGCAGCAAGGAGATAGTCGCGTGGTCGACGTCGACCAGACCGGACATGGCGCAGCAGGCCGAGCTGCTCGACCAGCTGCTGGCGAAGATGCCCGAGGGCGCGACGCCGGTGCTCCACAGCGACATGGGCTGGCAGTACCAGCACGCCGCATGGTGCGGGAGGCTGAAGGACGCCGGGATCGTCCAGAGCATGTCCAGAAAGGGCAACTGCATCGACAACGGCGCCACCGAGCAGGTCTTCGGCCACATGAAGGACGAGTTCTTCCGGGGAAGGACATGGCCCGACTTCGAGTCCTTCAAGGCGGACCTGGACGCGTACGTCGCCCATTGGAACACGAGGCGAAGGCAGGTTAAACTGAAGGGGCTGACCCCGGAGGAGTTCCGGAACCAGCCCCTTGCGGCGTAGTTCTTATTTAAGCCGTCCAAGTTTTGGGGTGCAGTTCAGTTGTCCGGCGGGGCTCCTTCTATCAATTTGGCGGCTCTGCGCCTATATATATCTGAGGAGTATCCATTATGTTCAATGCTATCGCGCATGCTTTACTTGCCCTCGCGCCCGAGTTCGATGCTGCAAAGGTCGAGGATGTCCCTATGAGCCTGAAGGCATGGATTGACGGCTCGGCAAGCAACGGCTGGCGGGAGTCGATGGGCGCCAAGTGCCTGGTGCGTCACTTCTTTGCAAATTAGCCACATGGTCTCGCGCACGGCGGGGAATGTGCAAAACTAGCGGTTGATAAATCGCTTTAGCGACATGGCGCTTTGCTTTGGGCGCTTGTTTTGGTATTTAGAGAAAGGGGACGGTTCCATGGCTCTTTGGGGCGGTCGTTTTGAGACAGGCGTGGCCGAGGTCACGCAGGAGTTTGGCGCGTCGCTGCCGGTCGACAAACATCTCTATAAGCAGGATATCGCTGGCTCTAAGGCACATGCCAAGATGCTGGCGGCCCAGGGCATTATCAGTGCAAAGGACGAGCAGGCGATTGCCGAGGGTCTGACCGCAATCGAACAGGATATCGATGCCGGCAACTTCACCTTCGATATCAACGACGAGGACATTCATATGTCCATCGAGAGCGAGCTGACCCGTCGCATCGGCGAGGCGGGCAAACGCCTGCATACCGGGCGTTCGCGCAACGACCAGGTGGCGACCGATACGCGCCTGGGCGTCAAGGCGCTGGCCAAGGAGCTCATGGAGGCCAATCTTGAGCTGCGCCACGTGCTGGTGGATGCGGCCAAACAGTACGACAAGGTGATTCTGCCGGGTTACACGCACATGCAGCATGCTCAGCCCGTGCTGCTGTCGCATCATCTGCTGGCGTATTCTTGGATGTTCGCGCGCGACTTTACACGCCTGAAGGCCGCCTTTGATGCTGCCGACAACTGCCCGCTGGGCGCTGCCGCGCTTGCCGGTACGAGCTATCCGCTCGATCGTCAGATGACGGCCGCCGAACTTGGCTTTGCGGGCGTGATTCCCAACTCGCTCGATGCGGTTTCCGACCGTGATTTCCTCCTCGACCTGCATTACGCCGGCTCCGTCATGGCGATGCACCTGTCGCGTCTTTCCGAGGAGATCGTGCTGTGGTCGAGCTCCGAATTTGGCTTTATCACGCTTTCCGACTCGTATTCCACTGGCTCGTCCATCATGCCGCAGAAGAAGAACCCCGATTTTGCCGAGCTTATCCGCGGCAAGAGCGGCCGAGTCTATGGCAACCTGGTGCAGCTGCTCGTGACCATGAAGGGCCTGCCGCTCGCTTATAACAAGGACTTGCAGGAGGACAAGGAGGGCGCGCTCGATACCGCCCATACGCTCATGCAGTGCCTGTCCGTTATGGCCGGTATGATTTCGACCTGGACCGTCAACGAGGATGCCATGGCGCGCGAGTGCGGCGTGGGGCACCTTGCCGCCACCGATGTTGCCGATTACCTGGCCAAGCGTGGCCTGCCGTTCCGCGAGGCCCACGCCGTGGTGGGCCATTTGGTCCTGATGTGCGAGAAGCGCGGCTGCAATCTTGAGGACCTGCCGTTTGAGGTGTTCCAAGAGGCAAGCCCGCTCTTTGAGCACGACATTACCGAGGCGCTCGACATCCCGTCGATTGTCGCTGCACGCACGACCGAGGGCGGTACCGCCCCTGCCGCCGTTGCCGTGCAGCTGCAGCGTGCGCAGGCACAACTCGTTGCCGACGAAGGTGTGCTTGGATCGCTGACCAAGGTCGTCGAGATGGGCCACGGGGCAAAGTAAGGGTTTAGTTGCAGCGGCTTTGGCCCTTTATTGATAAATCGTTTTTGCTTTTACGGGCGTCTGCTGCATCGGACGCCCGTATTTTGTTGCAATGGGGAAGGGGCTTGTCGAGAACTTCTGTAGGACCTTTGGGCAGGTTGTGAAGGGGCTACGTTCACGGGCGGCAACCGACCGTCCGCTCGGTTCGGTGCGGTTGATGCGCGGTCGGATGGTACTCTAATCGGGCTTCGAAACAGAAGTGACACATATGAAACGTTTTAATAATTTGTAGTGTTTCAATAAACAGTTTTTTGTTTAACTGCAGCTAAAACTCTGTTACGATGCAGTCCAGGCGGGTGCCGGAATGGGACTTGGGCACGCGCGAACCTACTTGAAAGGCTACCTTATGGCTATCGAGAAGACCTTCATCATGATTAAGCCCGACGCTGTGCGCGATCGCAAGATCGGCGAGATCGTCGCTCGCATTGAGCGTAGCGGCCTTGTCATCGAGCGCATGGAGATGACCACGCTCGAGCGCGCTACCGTCGAGGAGCACTACGCCCATCTGGCCGACAAGCCCTTCTTTGGCGATCTCTGCGACTTTATGACGAGCGGTCCGGTCGTCAAGATGGTCGTTTCCGGTCTCTCCGCTGTCTCCAAGATGCGCACCCTTATGGGCGCTACTAACCCGCTTGACGCTGCCCCCGGCACCATTCGCGGCGACTTCGCTGTCGATGTCAACGCCAACGTGATCCACGGCTCCGACTGCCTGGAGAACGCCGAGATCGAGATCAAGCGCTTCTTTGGCTAAACCAGCTTTGACTCCTCAAAGCTGTTAGCGTGTGGCTTTGGCGCCGCGGAATTCCATCCGTGGCGCCCTTTTTATTCCAGTAGATTTCTAGGTATATCCCAAAAATCTACTAAACAGCCCCCGTCCGGATGTGTGTGAACTGCACCCCAAAACTTGGACGGCTTAAATAAGAACTACGCCGCAAGGGACTGTCTCCGGAACTCCTCCGGGGTCAGTCCCTTCAGTTTAACCTGGCGCCTCCTCGTGTTCCAATGGACCACGAAGTCGTCGAGGTCCGCCTTGAAGG
>DBGAXC010000013.1:0-3304 GCA_048447565.1 Collinsella aerofaciens
TGCGTACGGTACGCCTGAGCGGTGACTGTTCCACGCTACGCCGATGATGTATGTCCACAGCGCCGATGCCTGTTCCATGCAGCGCCGATAATCGGGAGGGGCCGTTTCGACCCCTCCCGCTCTTCGTCGGTTTGCTCCTATTCCATTCCTCTCATCCGCTTGCGCATAGATTCCTCGCCTGCAATGTGGATGGTGTAGGACTTGCACACCACGCGGTCGATGACGGCGTCGGCAATGGCCCCGTTGCCCAGGTTCGCGTGCCATGCCGACGGCGGGAACTGCGAGCGCAGGATGAGCGATCCGGTCCTGTCCCTCGCCTCGATTACCTCCATAATCTCCCTGGCCTCATTTGGCTTGACCTGCTCCAGCAGCCAATCGTCGATGATCAGCAGATCGCACTTGATGTACTTCTTGCGCTGCTTGAGCCATTCCTCGTCTTTGAAGACGGTGAGCTCGTCCAGCAGCTCCGGCAGCCTGGTGTAGCGCACGGTGTAGAACGCGTTGCAGGCAGCCACTCCAAGGGCGTTGGATATCCAGGTCTTGCCGGCTCCGCTCGCCCCTGTGACGATGATGTTGCGCCTGCTCGCGATCCACGAGCAGTTGGACAGCTCGACCATCTGGGCGCGGTCGAGTTTTCGGTCGTCATCGTAGCGGACATCGGCGATATTCGCATCCTGCTCGGGAAAGCCCGCCTGCCTCAGGTGCCGAAGGCGCTTGTTGGTCCTGCGCGAGTCCCATTCGGCGTCGACGATCATGGCGAGGCGCTCGTCGAAGCTCAATCCTGATGCCGCGGGAAGCTCTTCTTGGTCGCGATAGGCCCGGGCCATCACCGACAGCCTCATGTCGTGCAGCTTGTCCATAGTCGATTGGCTCGCCATCATCGTCCGCCTTTCTCGCCGTTGTCGGCGCCTGCGCTCTCGATCTTTCGGTAGTAGTCCTGGCCCCTCAGATAGGCGCCTGCCGCCTCGTCGGTGCGCCCGACTTCCCGGGCAAGTGCCGCTATTACGCCCTTTATAGTCTTGTAGCTGGGCCTCTGCGTCCTGAGAAGGGCCTTTTGGCACGCTTCCTCCAAAAGCTCCCCTCCATAGGTCTTCTCCAGGGCGAGCACGGCGCGGCACGAGCGGTACGACTGCTGCTCGATCCTGCGCGACGACAGGATGGCCCCGATCGCCCGCGCGGTGGCCTCCCCGATGCTCTCGGCCCACGACCTGAACCGCGCGCCGTCCCATTCGGCGTAGTCCCTGTGGGCATCCGGCATGTGGTCGGGGTTGGTGCGGTACTCGCCCTTGCGGTGAGCGCGCTCGTGCATGGCGATCCGCGTGCCGTCCGCCATCACCGACACGGTCCTCGCCGTCGCGACCACGGCGACCGTGCGCTTCACGAATTCGAACGGAACCGAGTACCAGCAGCCGTCGAAGCACACGTGGTAGTTAAAATTGACGGTGACCTCCTTGCGGGCCGTCATCTCGTAGGGAGTCGCCGGCAGCGGGATGAGCAGCGGTTTTTCCTGGGCGAGGAATACGCTCTCCCTGCTGCCCTCGCGCCTTTGGAAGGGGCGCGAGTTGATGGCGGCGACCTGGTCCGCAAGGGCCGAGTTGAACTCGCCGAGGGACATGAACCGCCTTCCCCTCAGCGCGAGCATGGCCTGGCGCTCGATGAGGCCGACTCCCATCTCCACGCTCGCCTTGTCCCTGGGCCTTCTGACCCTGGCGGGCACGACGGCGCACCCGTAGTGCTCGCTCATGCGGCGGTACTGCTCGTTGACGATGAGCGCCTCTTTGGTGTTCTTGGACACCGCGGTCTTGCAGTTGTCCGGCACGAGAACGGGGGTCGCGCCGCCGAAGAAGGAGAACATATGGGCATGGGCGTCGATCCAGGCCTGCTCGTCGGTTCTGTAGAATCCCTCGGCGAACAGGTAGTTGGAGTAGGGCAGGCATCCCGCGAACACGTAGACCCTCAGAAGTTCGCCCGTATCGGGATCGACCACTTCCGCCGTGTCCCCGACCCAGTCCACCTGGATGGTCTCGGCCGGCCTGTGGTCGATGCGCATGCGGATGTCGTGGGCCTGCGCCCACTTCCTGTACTCCCTGCAGAAGGCCGAGTACATGTAGGGCTCCTCGCCCCGCGACACGGCGGAATCGCAGTACTCGTTCCACAGAAGCGACAGCGTCATGCCGCGCCGTCCAAGCTCCCGGGCCACATGCTCGAAGTCGATGGCGGCCTTGTCCGTGGCCTTGCGGCTCCTCTTCGGGTAGATAACGGACCGGATCGCCGCATCGTCCATCTCCTCCGGGAGCGGCCAGGAAAGGCCGCGCGCTCGTGCCGCTCGGATAACGTCCGAGACGGTCGATTGCGCGCAGCCGCAAGAGAAGGCGACGCTTTCCTGGCTCACCCCCATCGCGATCAATCGGAGGATTTCTCTGTACTTGACCATTCTTCTTTCCTTTCCCTAGATGGCCATAGGCGCCCTTTTGGCACCCAGGTGAATTCTAGGAAAGGAAGTGGAGGAGGAAAGAGCCTTAGGCTATCGGCAACGCGTGGAATGAGTATCGGCGACGCGCGGAATCATCATCGGACAAGCGCGCAGGAGGCAAAGATATCAAAAGCTTCGATAAAAACAGCGAGCGATTTAACATAGGTCGAGATAGATGGTGCCTTAGCCGGTTTGTATCTGAGGAGACATTCCATGTCAAAGTATGATATTCAACTGAACAAGCTGAAATCACGTTTGACTAACTCACTTTCAGAAGTGATGTCGTGGGGGACTGAGGAGGTGACAAGAGCATGGAAAAAGCGCTGAAGATTCAGCGCGGAAAGGAGCAATTAGTTTCCGCAAATGAAATCCAGAATGAATTTCACGGAAGAAACCCTTGGGGCATTAGCTTCATTTGCCCTCTATGCCGGCAACCTCTGTTTCCCGCTGCGATGTCATCAGGAAGCAGGCAGTCACCCCATTTTAGGCACGAGCGCAATAACGAAAGAGCTCACGAGTGCGAACTCTATGCGAATAGCTACGGCTACTTCACCACTTACCAACGCGTACCCATGCCGATGTTCATAAGAAAATCGCGCTCTAGAGAAGGGGTTTTCGTTGTTGAAGGCGGCTTCAGAAGCCTTGACCAAAGAGATCTTTACGTGCTCGAGCGCGAAGGGGCGAAAATCAAAATCGGCCATAAATGTTACAGTATAAACGCCCAGCGCTTTTGGGCCGGCTTGACAAAGCTTCCGTTTGAAGACATATCTCTGAGTTGTGGATCCTCGGTTAGACTTGTTGGCTCATCCTTAGATCTGAGCTCCACGTGGG
>DBGAXC010000014.1:0-12625 GCA_048447565.1 Collinsella aerofaciens
AATGATCGACGGGCTAAAGAAAGGAGGATCTAGTTAATAAATGCTAGACAATGGCATGTTTCCAGCTAGAAAACGTCCTTGGCAAATACCTTTGAGTCATTGGGAACCTGACGGATTTCGATAACCACGCCATCGTTGACAAGCTCTTGGATATGCTCGGCATCGGTTTCGGTCGCAAAGATCGCGGGGGTCGGATGAAGCGTGGTCTCGGGAGACTTTCGAGTTCCGCCCAAATTGATCTCCTTGATGTCTTTGCAACCCTTAGCAAGGCGATAGGCATCCTCGATCGTCTCGACAATGATAAACAGCGAATACTTGTCGGTGACGCCGCTGTTGAGCGCCTCGATGGCCGCGTTTACGTCTTTTATGACGAGCTTCACGCCATTGGGACGAGCCAGCCTCAAAGCGGCTTTTCTCATGTCGTCTTTTGCCACGGCGTCGCTGGCACACAGGATGCAATCTACATCCAGCGCATGCGTCCAGGACATGGCGACCTGGCCGTGAATCAATCGGTAATCGACCCTCGTAAGCTTAATCATCGTAATCATCTCCGCGCGTAATAAAGGTAATGACAGGGTTGAATTATTCGTTGAAGCTTGAGCTAGAACTCTTCTTCTTCGACATCGGCGAGCATATCCGCCGCCTCGCAAAGCTGGATAAACGAACGCGATCCCTCGACCGCGGCTTTGGCCTTGTCCGCATCCAGGGAGTCCAGCTGTGTAACCATTTCCACCAGCAGCGGCAAGTTCATTCCGGCGATCAACGTAAACGATCCGGCGGCCTGCCTCTGGATGAACTCGTTGTTTACGGAACCGCCAAAGATGTCAGTTACGACAAACCACGTGTCGGCCGGATCCTTCGACTCCATCCAAGCATCGATAAGCGCTGCGACATCCCTCGTGTCGTCATCGACATAGGCGCACAGACACTCGATTCGGTCGTTGGCGCCCATCAGGATCTCGAGAGAGCTTTTCATACCTTGGGCGAGATAACCATGACTCGCTAGCAATATCTTATTCATAGTTCTCCAATATCAATAAGACGTACTATATTGTCATAACAAAGTATATAAGCAATTTCCTTTTTGCGGTGCGTTAATTCTCTAATTCCGCGAACGGTAACAATTGGTCGGTAAAACGGCCGCTCCTTTTACAGAACGGCCGCCCTTGCTTACAGATAGAACTTCAGTCGCTCGGTGCAGTACACCTGACGGGAGATGAAAAGCGGCTCGCCGCTTGGAGCATAACGTCTATCGACAAACAGAAGCAGCGGAGAGTCCAGCTCCACGTTAAGGTATGCCGCTTCGAGCTCGCTCGCATAGCAGACCTCGAGCGTACGCGTGTTGGGGCCCATCTTGATCCCCTGGCGATCGAGTACCGCCATCAGCGAATCCTCGAGGGATTCATGCTCCAAAAAAGAAAGCGCAGCGGAATAGCTATTGGTTTCCAGCATCGTGGGCTTGTCATCCACAAGGCGCAGACGACGACTACGCAATACCTTTTGGGTATCGTCTACGCCTAGGAACTTCGCGTCTCGCAGGCTTGGGAAGTCCCAGCCCATTGCGAGAACCCTGGTAGACGCCTGTTTTCCAGCAAGCTGGCACGAATGGGTAAAGCTCTCACGGTCGTCCGCAGCATACATCTGTGTGTCCGACGAAACGAACGTGCCCTTGCCGCGGGCCCTCTCAACAAGCCCAGCATCTTCCATTTCTTTAATTGCGGAGCGAACCGTTATTCGGCTCACGCCAAATTGCTCGATGAGCTCCGCCTCGGTCGGGAGCTTATCTCCCGGGCGGTACGTGCCGTTGGCGATCGAATCAGAAAGCGCACGAACAATCTGTTTGTACAGGGGGATAACGCTATTTGCTTCAACCATATCAACCATACCTTTGCAAGGAATCAGCAGCTTATAGATAGATGACTTATATTGTATTAGAACTTTTTAGGAGTCCATATATTTCCTAAATGATTCGGTAAACGGGGTGTTATTTCACTTTAGCGGGGTGCAGCGGCTACCCGCGGCATTCGTTATCAACCTAGCTAGGCTAGTCCACCCACATCGTCTCCAGTTCGCCGCAGAGCCGCGGCCCCATATGGGTATACTCACGAGGATTCGACTCGATTCGCCCCCGCTGGGGCGTCAAAGGAGACTGCATATGCCCACCACCTCAACCGATCCGCGCGCCGCTGCCGCCGCGCTGCTGGTGCCTGGCACCACCTGCCACGGTTTTGCCGTCGAGCGCTGCGAGACCGTGCCCGAGCTCGACTCGGACGCCTACGTGCTGCGCCACACCGCCTCGGGCGCCCGCCTGCTGTACCTGGCGTGCGACGACGAAAACAAGGCTTTTGCCATTGGCTTTAAGACGCCGCCGGCTGATTCCACCGGCGTGTTCCATATCCTCGAGCACTCGGTGCTGTGCGGATCGGCCAAATTTCCCGTCAAGGAGCCGTTCGTCGACCTGATCAAGAGCTCTATGCAGACGTTCCTCAACGCCATGACCTACCCCGACAAGACCATCTACCCTGTCGCCACCACCAACGAGCAGGATCTGTACAACCTGATGGACGTGTACCTGGACGCGGTGTTCAACCCGGCCATCTATACCAAGCCCACCATTTTTGAGCAGGAGGGCTGGCACTACGAGCTGGACCTGCCGGAGAGCGTCGAGGGCGAGGGCGACGGCGGCTCCGCGAGCCTGCGCGAGGGCACGCTGCGCTATAACGGCGTGGTGTTCAACGAGATGAAGGGTGCGCTGTCCGACCCCATGAGTGTGCTGGACGACGCCGTCAACGCCGCGCTCTACCCCGACACCGCCTATGCACACGAGAGCGGTGGCGACCCGCGCGCGATTCCCGCGCTCACCTACGAGCAGTTCCTGGACACGCACGCGCGCCACTACAATCCTTCCAACTCCTACATCACGCTCTACGGCGACCTGGACGTGGACCGTGCACTGGCCTTTTTGGACGAGCGCTATCTGTCGCAGCCGAGTGCCGCGAGCCGCCGCATGGACGCTGCCGTTGCAGCCGGCGAGGACCCGTCCACGCTGGCGCCCAATCCGCTGGTCGTGCAGGCGCCCGTGACCTGCGAGTACAAGCGCGTCGAGATGGCCACCACACCCGAGAACGCCCTGGTGGGCCTGGGCCTGGTGCTGGGCAACGCGCTCGACCGCAAACGCACGATCGCGGCGGATATCCTGTTCGAGGCACTGCTGGGCTCCAACGAAGCGCCGGTTAAGAAGGCCATTCTGTCCGCCGACCTGGGCGGCAACGTGGTGAGCTACACGGCGGCCGAGAGCCTGCAGCCCTACGAGCTCATCATGCTGCAAAACGCGCAGCCCGGCGTGGCGCGCGAGCTGCGCCGCGTGTTCCAGGACGCCTGCCGCGACTTATGCGAACATGGCGTTCCGCGCGAGCGCCTGGAAGCCATCATCAGCAGCAACGAATACGACCTGCGCCAGCGCGACTACGGTATCGCCGACGGCGTGGCCATTGCGTGCGACGCGCTGAGCACGTGGCTCTACGATGACGACGCCGCGACGCTGGCGCTCAAGTACGGCCCGGTGTACGAGGAGCTGCGTAGCGAGCTGGACGGCAGCTATTTTGAGGACCTGCTGCGCGAGCTGGTGCTGCAGAACGATCACATGGCGCTGGTCGAGCTGGTGCCGGTGGACGCCGCCGAGGGTTCGGAGGGCGCCGAAGCTGCCGAGCTGGCTGCCGAGCGCGACGCCATGACCGATGCCGAGCTGGCCGACGTGGTCGAGCGCACGGCTGCGCTGCGCACCGCGCAGGAGGCGGAAGACACACCCGAGGCCAAGGCCACGCTGCCGCGCCTGCGCGTGTCCGACATTGGCGAGGCGCGCCCCGAGCCGCCGCTGATCGTGGACACGACCGCGCCCATCCCCTGCCTGCGCCACGGCATCCCCACCAACCGTCTGGCCTACGCCATGCAGTATTTCGACCTGAGCTGCGTCGCGTTTGAGGACCTGCCCTATGTGACGCTACTCTGCCGCCTGTTTAAGCAGCTGCCCACGCGCGAGCACTCGGCCGAGGAACTCGACAACTTGCTCGCTGGCAAGCTCGGCTTTTTGAGCTTTACGACCGAAGTCATGACGCAGCCCGAAGTGGACGGCGTGCGCCCCTACCTGCTGGTGAGCGCCGGCGCCCTGTCCGAGAAGATCGATGCGCTGGCGAGCCTGCCGCGCGAGGTATGGTCGAGCACGCTTTTGCTCGATGCCGATGCCGACCGCATGCGCGACGTGCTCACGCAGATTCGCATTGGGCTTGAGCAGGGCTTTATCAACAACGGTCACTCGGCGGCGCTCGGTCGCGCGATGAGCTACAGCTCGCCTTCGGCCGTGGTGCGCGAGCAGCTTTCGGGCGTGGACTTCTACCTGTTCCTGCGCGATCTGCTCGACCACTTTGACGAGCGCCTGGACGGCCTGCGCGCCAAGCTTGCCGAGCTGGCAGGCCGCATCTTTGTGACCGATGGGTGCCTGGCGAGCTTTACCGGCAGTGATGAGGACTTTAACGCGTACTGGACCGCCGCGGGCGACCTGGGGTTGGGCGCGGGCGACGGCGCCAATGCCGGCCGCGACGCGCTTGTGGTGCCGACGCCGTGCGACCGCCACGAGGCTTTTGTCATCCCCAGCGATATCTGCTTTGCGGCAAGCGCGTGCGATCCGCGTCGCTTGGGCATCGACGTGACGGGCGCCTGGGCGGTTGCTGCCAACGCGCTTTCCTACGACTACCTGTGGAACGAGATCCGCGTGAAGGGCGGCGCGTACGGCTGCGGATTCCGCGCGGCCGGCGAGCGTCAGGCGGCGTTCTACACCTACCGCGACCCGGCAATCGACCCCTCGATTGAGCGCGTGGCGCGCGCAGGCGAATGGCTCGGCAGCTTTGAGCCCGACGAGGCCGCCTTTGAGGGCTTTATCGTAAGCTGCGTGAGCGGCATAGACGCGCCGGTGAAGCCGTACGCGCTCACCAAGCGCCGCAACACGACCTACCTGGCCGGGCTCGATCCGCACGCACGCGAGGAGCGTCGCGCCCAGATGCTCGCCGCCACGCCCGGCGAGCTTCGCTCGCTCGGCGCCGACGTGACGCGCATCGCAGCCGAGTCGCCCACCTGCGTCTTTGGCGGACGCGACGTCATCGCCAAGAGCAACGCCGGCTTCAACGTAGTCGACCTGCTGGGCTAAGGCACGGCAATCAAAACCACCACAAAGGAGACAGCACCTTCGTGGTGGTTTTGCCGTCTTTATCGCGTTTGCCCAGATAAAGCCTGCCAAAATAAACCTGTCCCTTTTTGGTAGGTTTGGGAGAGAGGGCCGGGATGGACAAGGCTGAGTTGCGGCGGGCGGTGATTGCTCGGCGCGATGCTCTTGATTTGGACTTGCAGGCGGCGAAGTCTGCTGATATCTGTGCGCGGCTGGTTGAGCTGCTGGGCCGCTCGGATGCCGCGGCGCCGCGCACCGTTGCCGTCTACGCCGCGATGGGTTCCGAGGCAGACCCTGCCGCGTTTGCCGCGGCGGCCGCCAAACGCGACTGGCGCGTGGCCTATCCGTGCATGCTCTCGGCAACAGACGCCGTGGCTTGTGGCCAGCGCATGTGTATGCGGGCAGTTGCCGCCGACGATGCGTCCGCGGCTCCGTTTATCGCCCACCCCACGCGGGCCTTCGCGGCCACGGACATCGACAGCAACCACTTCCCTATCGTGCCTGCCGAAGCTCTCGACATGATCGTCGTGCCGCTCGTGGCCTTCGACCAAACCGGCGCGCGCCTGGGCTACGGCGGCGGTTGCTATGACCGCTATCTGCCCATGCTCTCGCCCGCATGCCAAATCATCGGCATCGCCTTTGACGAGCAGCGTGTCGACCGCGTTCCCACCGACGCTCACGACCTGCCGCTACCCCACATCATCAGCGCCTAATCGCCGCCATATCAGCCACGGCTACAGCAGTACCATCGCAGCCTAGTGCTCCTCGCCGGCGCGGGCCAGGTCGTAGGGCGTGGTCTGGTAGACGTAGTAGTTGAGCCAGTTGGTGTAGAACAGCTGAGCTTGGCTGCGCCAGACGTTGCGCGGCTCGGCGGAGGGGTCGTCGCCCGGGAAGTAATGCGCCGGCACCTCCGGGTTGAGCCCGCGCTTCACATCGCGCTCGTACTCCAGGCGCAGCGTATCGGTGTCGTACTCGGGATGGCCAAAGACAAAGAAGCGACGGCTGTCGGTCGACTTGACGATGTACAGGCCCACCTCGTCGGACACGGCCACGACCTCAAGCTGCGGCTCGGCCTCCACGTCCTCGCGGCGCACGTCGGTGTTGCGCGAATGTACGGCATAGAAGCGGTCGTCAAAGCCGCGGACCAGCGGGCTTTGCGGCTTCACCAGATAATGCTCGAACACGCCGCTCGCCTTTGCCGGCAGGTCGTACTTCTGGATGCCGTAATGATGGTACAGGCCGGCCTGCGCGCCCCAACAAATGTGCAGCGTAGAGTGCACGTGCGTGGTGGACCAATCCATGATCTGGCAGAGCTCGGGCCAGTAGTCGACCTCCTCGAACGGCATCTGTTCCACCGGCGCGCCCGTGATGATCAGGCCGTCGTAGTGGATGTCGCGGATGTCGTCGAACGTGCGGTAGAACGTCTCCAGGTGGCCGGCGCTCACGTGCGTGGCCTCGTGCGTCTTGGTGCGCAGCAGGTCCACTTCCACCTGCAGCGGCGTGTTGGAGAGTTTGCGCATGATCTGCGTCTCGGTGGCAATCTTGGTGGGCATGAGGTTGAGGATGAGCACGCGCAGCGGGCGGATGTCTTGGTGCAGCGCGCGGTACTCGGTCATGACAAAGATGTTCTCGCTCTCGAGCTGCGCGGCGGCAGGGAGGGCGTCGGGGATGCGAATGGGCATGGATGCTCCTTACGAGTCAGTTGCAGCTATGGTACAACGACCGGCCCCATCCGCGCGAGTGCATCGCCCAGCGATACCGTCAGTGGTCCAAAACAGCCAAAAGTAGAGATTAAGGCATGCCCAAAAATCTATGGCGCTTTAGCCTAGCAAAGTGACGGCAGGAGGCTACAATGGTTCGACGCGAAAAACTCGGCCGAAAGGATACGTATATGTACCAGACGCGTAAGATCGGTGTGGTCGGCCAGGGCCACGTAGGAGCACATGTCGCCAACAGCCTGCTTATGCAGGGCATTGCCGACGAGCTGTACCTGTGCGATATCAACGAGGCCAAGGTGACGTCCGAGGTCCAGGACCTGCGCGACTCCCTTTCATTTGTCCCGTACAACACCAAGATCGTCAACTGCTACGACCACTACGAGGAGCTGGCCTGCTGCGACGTCATCGTCAACGCCGCCGGTAAGGTCGCGCTGGCCGCCGGCAACCGCGACGGCGAGCTGTTCTTTACCACCGACGCCGCCCGCACCTTTGCCAAGCGCATCGTCGATGCCGGCTTCGACGGCATCTTCGTGAGCATCTCCAACCCCTGCGACGTCGTGTGCACTGAGCTGTGGCATCTGACCGGCTACGATCCCAAGAAGATCATCGGCTCGGGCTGTGGCCTGGACTCTGCCCGCCTGCGCACCGAGATCTCCAAGAAGGTCGGGGTGAGCCCCAAGTCCATCGACGCCTACATGATCGGCGAGCATGGCTTTAGCCAGCTGGCCGCCTTTAAGGCCGCAACCATCGCCGGCAAGAGCCTCAACGAGCTTCAGGCCGAGAACCCCGACAAGTACGCCTTCGACCACATGGAGGTCGAGGAGCTCGCACGCAAGGGCGGTTATGTGACTTACGCCGGCAAGCAGTGCACCGAGTACGCCGTTGCCAACTCCGCCGCGCGCGTCTGCGCCGCCGTGCTGCACAACGAGCACGCCGTGCTTTCGGCCTCTACGCTTATGACCGGCCAGTATGGCGAGGAGGGCATCTTTACCTCCCTGCCGTGCGTGATCGGCGCCGAGGGCGTCGAGGAGGTCTACACGCTCGACCTTTCCGAGCACGAGCTCGAGGGCTTCCACAAGAGCTGTCAGCATATCCGCGACAACATCGCCCAGCTCGACTGGTGGGACGCCGAGGCCTACGACGCCAAGTAGTCCGCCGGTTGATGCGACAACTCACTCATACGGACACAATGTAAAGCGGGCCGCGCCGGAAACCCACCGGCGCGGCCCGCTTTTTGACTCACGCGACACGCTTGCAGATTTAGGTCTAATACTTTTCCCGAAAAGTGAACGAGCAAAAACGAGCCCCCGAAGCATCGGCACTTTGTGGAGACCATTTCCTGCAGTTTCATTAAGATTTTCCTGCTGTTTTGGCGTCAAAAAATGTCGATGTTTCGGGGATCCAAAATAGGTCGTTCACTTCTCGGGAAAAGTATTTGACTTCGTTTTCGACAAACAGAAAGAGGCACCGTAACGCAAACGGGGCCCGCGCTTGGCGAAGGCCCCGTCATGAAAAATCGCGTTCCCCGTTACCTAGTACCGCTCGACGCCCATGTAGCGGCGAACCTCGGGGCTGTGGTCAAATACCTTGCCGCGGGCGGCGCGCAGCTCACAGCTCATCGCATAGAAGAAGATCGGCTCCAGGTACGAACGCACGCTGGCAGGCACCTCGCCCACGCCGTACTCAAGCGCATCGAGCACCATGACTGTATCGGTGTGCGTGTTGAGAAATGCCAGTGCGCGCTCCTCCATGGGGCGGCACTCGCCAGCGCCAAGCTGCACAAAGTAGAACACGCCGGGCTCGGTAGCCTCGAAGGGACCGTGGAAATACTCGCCGGAGTGGATGTAGCAGCAGTGCTGCCACTGCATCTCCATGAGCGAGCAGATGGCCATGGCGTAGGTCTGGCTAAAGTTGGGGCCGGAGCCCAGGATATAGAAGAACTTGTGCTGCTGGCAGAGCTCGGCAAAGCGATCGCCCAGCTCGGCGTTGACCTTCTCGCGGGCAGCGGGCAGCAGGGCATCCATCTGCTTGAGGCCGGCGTACATGTCGGCGAGTGCCTCGTAACCCTCCTGCTGGTCGAGCAGCTCGGCAGCCATCAGGACGCCGATGCCTTGCGGAACCTCGGCCTGCGGCACGCCTTCGCCCCACGGATAGACCCAGGTGGTCCACTTGCCGTTATCAATCTTGGAGCCCTCGCAGTCGGTCATGGCCACGACCTCGGCGCCGGCTGCCAGCGCCATCTCGCAACCGTCGACGACCTCCTGCGTATTGCCGCTGTGGCTGCAGGCGATGACGAGTGATTTCTCGCCAAGACTCTTGGGAGCCATCAGGCAAAACTCGCGCGCCGTGTAGACCGTCGAGGCAAACGTGGTGGCCTCGCGCTTGAGCAGCTCGTTGGCCGGCATCAGGTCGATCATCGAACCGCCGCAGGCGATCCAAAAGACGTTCTCAATCTTGCCCTTGCGCTCGATAATTTCCTGAACCAGATCGCGTGCGTTCACGGTGATGCTCCTCCTTGTGTGGCGGTTTTGAACGACGACAGCTCGTACCTGCAGTCGTTCTATGTTGTCCTATTTATAGCACGCACGACGACGCTCGTGAAGTCATTTCACCAAACTTATTCTATGTTGTTCTATCTATGGACGTTAGATGTCGAACACGTAGCGCGAGCCCACGATCTTTTGGCGTCCGAGCAGCAAGGGCCGCTCGTCCGCATCGGTAAAGTACGCCTCCATATAGAAGAGCGGCTCGCCGACCGGCACCTCCAACAGCGGGGCCGCCTGAGCATCGGCAAGCGCAATCTCCACGGTGCAAGGGTCGGACTTGAGCGGCGCGCGGCCCGAATGCTCGGCAACGAGCGCAAAGATCGAGTTATCGGTGAGGTCCTTATCGGCAAGTGTCTGCAGATAGGGATGGTCAGCCAGCACAAAGGCGTTGTTCTCGAGCATGACGGGGATGCCGTCGGCCGTGCGCACGCGCTCGACCACGATAAGCTCGCAGCCGGGCTCTACGCCAAAGAACGCCGCGTCCTCGCGCGTCGCCGCAACCACCGTGCGCGATACCAGGCGCGCACCCGGCACCATGTCGTTGGCAGCGCAACCCTCGGAAAAGCTCTGAACATCACCCTTCTGGACAATCTTGCGCTTGAGCTTGGGCGCGCACACGAACGTGCCCCTCCCCTGCTGGCGGTTGAGATACCCCGCGCGCGACAGCTCCTCGATGGCGCGGCGCACGGTGATGCGTCCCACGCCGTAGTACTTCGCGAGCTCCATCTCGGAAGGAATGCGCGAGCCGGATGCGTACACGCCACGCGCGATCTCGCCCTTTAGGTCGTCCATAACCTGCTGGTACAGCGGCACAGCGGACACCTCAGTGCGCTCGGTTTTATCATCGGATGCCATCGTTATGCTCCATTCCGTGCATGCTCGGACTCAAACTCTTCAATCGCCGCCATAAACTGCTCGCCAAAGGCGTCGGCCTTTTTCTCGCCGATGCCGTTGACCTGGATAAGCTCGTCGCGCGTCTGTGGGCGTAGGCGGCACAGGCCGCGCAGGGCCTTGTCGGAAAAGACCATGTACGGCGCCATCTCCAGCTCCGTCGAGATCTCCTTGCGGAGGGCACGCAGGCGCTCGAACAGCTCGGCATCGTCGCCAACACGCGGGCGCTGATCCAGCTCGGCCTCCTCGCGCAGCAGATCGACGGCGCGGCGGGCGCGGGCCGAGGCCTTGCGCTTGGACGCACGACGCTTAACGGTAAAGGCGAACGCCTCATCCTCGACCTCGACGGCACGCGGACCCAGCCCCACGACCGGGTACTGCCCCTGCGAGGTGGCCAGATAACCGCGGCCGCACAGCTGGCCGATGATGTCCTTGATGCGCCCGACCGATTCGCTCGACAGCTCACCGTAGCCGCGGTCCTCGTCCAGATGCATCTGGCGAATGCGCTCGGTGTTGCCGCCGTGGAGCACATCGGCGATGAGCGACTTGCCAAAGCGCATGGGACGCGTGGCCACGTAGCGCACGGCGGCGCGGGCCATATCGGTGACGTCCTCGACCTCGAACTGCGTGAGGCAGTTGCTGCAGTTGCCGCAGCTCTCGACGTCGTCCGTGGCGGTGCCGCCCGTACTGGCCGCGGCATGCTCGGCCGCGGCCTCGTCGCCAAAGTAGCGCAGCATGTATTCGCGCAGGCAGCCGGTGGTATTGCAGTAGCCCTCCATCTGGCTGAGCAGACGATATCGATTCTGGAGCGCCCACGCGCGCTGCTCGTCGTCGAGCGCCTCATCGGCAGCATCGCCGCGGTCGATCAGAAAGCGGCGCATGCGAAAATCGTTGCCGTTCCACAGCAAGTAGCAGCTGGCCGGGTCGCCATCGCGGCCGGCGCGGCCCGCCTCCTGGTAGTAGGCTTCGATGCTCTCGGGCACGTTGTTGTGGATCACGTAGCGCACGTTGGGCTTGTCGATGCCCATGCCAAAGGCGTTGGTGGCAGCCATCACCTGGATATCGTCGTCGATAAAGGCGCGCTGGCTTTGGCGACGGGCGTCGTTGCCCATGCCGGCATGGTAGCGGCCAACGCGAATGCCGCTGGGGCCCAGCGCCTCGGCAAGCTCGCCCGCCAGCGCATCGACCGTCTTGCGGGTCGAGCAATACACGATACCGCTCTCGCTCGAATGCGCGATCACATAGTCGCGCACCCAGGCAGTCTTGGCCTTGTCGCCCATCTCCTCGCAACCAAAGTAGAGATTCTTGCGATCGAAGCCCGTCACCACCGTCGCAGGGTTTTGCAGGCCGAGCATCTGCTGAATATCCGCACGCACGCGTTCGGTCGCCGTGGCGGTAAACGCCGCCACGATGGGGCGCTGCGGCAGGGAATCGATGAACTCACGAATCTGCAGATAGGCGGGGCGGAAATCCTGACCCCATTGGCTTACGCAGTGGGCCTCGTCAATGGCCACGAGCGGCACGCCAATGCCGGCGGAACCCGCAGCCTCCTGCGCAAAGGCCAAAAAACGCGGCTCGAGCAAGCGCTCGGGCGCCACGTACATAAGCTGGTAGCGGCCCTCGCGCGCCCGCTTGAGCACGGTGTTTTGCTGGGCCGGAGTAAGGCTGGAGTTGAGATAGCTGGGTCGCGCACCCGCCGCGAGCAACGCACGGGTCTGGTCCTCCATAAGCGACAGCAGCGGACTCACCACAAAGGTGATGCCGGGCAGCATGAGCGCGGGCACCTGGTAGCAAATGGACTTGCCGGCACCCGTGGGCATAACACCCAGCGCATCGCGACCGGCAAGGATCGCATCGACCATGCGGTCCTGTCCCGGGCGAAACGAGGTGTAGCCAAAATAGGCGCCGAGCGTGTCGAGCGCCATCTGCTGCATGCTATCGGTCATGGTTTCCTAACGTCCAAGTCATCTGCCGCCGATTATACGCCGCCACGCGGACAGCAGCACACGGCCGCCGCCCAGACTAGTCGTTTAAGAGCGTCCCCAATGACTAAGGAGTGTCCCCAGGTGCCGACAGAAAAGGAACGTCCCCAAGTGCCGGCCCGGCAACGTCGATGTTCTGGCAATGTCAGACACTATGACCCAATCCGAGGGCACTAAAAAGATAGGAGCCCCCGCTCGTGACCGCGGGTCGGGGCTGCGACAATGATGTTGAAGTGCCATAGGCGCAGCCGCGCCGCAACGAGGTTGGGA
>DBGAXC010000015.1:0-15082 GCA_048447565.1 Collinsella aerofaciens
CTTCGCCGCCGACTCGGAGCCGTGGCCTCGCTCGAAGAGCCCGATCGCCGCCTTCCTGGCCTCGATGTCGTGCTTCACCCTCAAGTCGACACGCATAAAAAGCCTCCCATTTCTCATGTCCAAGAAATGGGAGGCAGTTCACACTACGTGCGGCGGGGGTTCTTTCGTCCTGCGGAGTGCCCGCGAAGGTCAGCCCTCAGATCCTGCTACGACTACGTCCTCGGATTGTGTGGGCGGATGAAGGACGTAGTTGGCGGGTATTCCATCCCTTTCGCTGTTTCGCGGCTTTGCCGCGAAACCTCGCGCCACTTTGGGGATGGATGGGGGACTTGGCTGTTGCCGCCTTTTCGGAGCTCTTCTTTATTCCTTATGCTGGATGAAAAGCCCCTTGTTTTTGCAGGGGTGCATACTCGACTTATATGTGCATAGAATCTCGTATAGTGCGAGTAAGATATTGCGCTGTCCGTTTTGTGTTTAGCAGAGATGTAGTTTGCATAATCCGACATAATCCTTGCTTCATTTAAATAAAGTCGCACGTAAATTACGTAGATATGTCTGAGCTGGAGTTCTGTACGCTGAGCGGATAAAAACGACCGTTCACCGTTCCGCTATTTTCAAAATGAATAAAATGAGCGATAAAGAGAATATAAACCTTAATAAACTCGCGTATCGCACGGACGCGGGTTATTAATGGGTTGTAGGCCTTTTACAGAAAGGATTCCAGCAATGTCTAAGCCTCTTGGTAAGCCCGATCGTATTGTCGTCGCCCTTGGCGGCAACGCCCTCGGCAACAACCCCGTCGAGCAGATCGAGGCCGTGAGCAACACCGCCCATGCCCTCCTCGGCCTCATCGAGCAGGGCAACGAGATCATCATCACCCACGGCAACGGCCCGCAGGTCGGCATGATCCAGAACGCCTTCGCCGCTGCCCACGATGCCATCGGTACCCCCGAGATGCCGCTGCCCGAGTGCGGCGCCATGTCCCAGGGCTACATTGGTTATCACCTGCAGCAGGGCATCGGCCGCGAGATGCACAAGCGCTATAAGCGTTGGCACGCCGCCACCGTCGTCACCCAGATCGAGTGCGATCCCGACGATCCCGCGTTCAAGAACCCGACCAAGCCGATCGGTCCCTTCTATACCGAGGAGCAGGCCAAGGAGTTCATGGCCGAGGATCCCTCCAAGGTCTTCGTCGAGGATTCCGGCCGCGGCTGGCGTCGCGTCGTCGCTTCCCCCGATCCCAAGAAGATCGTCGAGGCCGACTCCATCCTCAACCTGCTCGACAACGAGTTCATCGTCATCGCCTGCGGTGGCGGCGGCATCCCCGTCGTCCGCGACTACGAGAACAAGGGCTGCTACAAGGGCGTTCCCGCCGTCATCGACAAGGACCTGGGCGGCGAGCTGTTGGCCGAGGACTGCGACGCTGACGTTCTGTTCCTGCTGACCGCCGTTGAGCATGTCGCCATCAACTTCGGCAAGCCCAACCAGGAGGAGCTCGAGGACCTCACCGCCGACGAGGCCGAGCGCCTGGCCGACGAGGGCCAGTTCGGCAAGGGTTCCATGGAGCCCAAGGTTCGCGCTGCTATCAAGTTCGCGCGTTCCCGCAAGGGTCGTACCTGCATCATCGGCGCTCTGGACAAGGCCGCCGAGACCATGGCCGGCCTCTCCGGTACCCGCATCCACGAGTAGTCTCTACTCTGCTGCCTCTCTTGTGGGCGCCAGGCAAAGCGCCCACAAACTAGCCTCTCTTCATGAGCCCCGCAGTCCGCTCCGACTGCGGGGCTTTTGCTATTCACCTAGTCATTGGGGACGTTCTTAAATGACTAGTCAAACAAGAGCGCCCCCAATGACCACTCATTTAAGTCTGTCCCCAATGACTAGTAGTAGGCCCACATGGCTTCGACTTCGTTGAGGACCTCTACGACGCCCCAGCGGCGGGCGCTGCGGTTGGCCGAGTTGGGGTCGTAGACGCCAATCTGGTTGGCGTTGTCGATGCCGTAGAGCACGATGTAGTGGCCTACGTTGGTAAACGTACCGGGGCGCACTGCGGCGATGACGGGCGCACCCGAGCGAAGTGCTTGGGTAATCGATTCGCGATCGTTATAGAGCTGTGTTCCGTTGAGCCCTAGCTGCCACGCACCGCCTGTCATAAACGACCACTCGGTGGCACCAGTGGGGGCGTAGTTGCCGGCTTCGGCCAGTGCGCATACATCGACCGGCGTCTTATCGGTGTGGCCGGTCTTAAAGATATAGACCATGGTGAGGCAAGTGGGACCGCAAGCGTTTTCTCGAATAGTGCCACCGGCATAGGGCAGCTCCGACCATGCGGGGTCAATTTGGTAGATGTGGGGCATGGCGCCGGCCTGCCATTGCGAGCGTGGGGTCGAGAACGCAAAGGAGTAACCGGGCGCGACGGGAGCTTTAAGCAGCTTGTCCTCGGCAGTGGGCTCAAGACCGGCTGATCCGTGGGAGATACAGGATCCCAAAAACACAAAGACGAGGCAGGCGGCAATGGAGCAAAGCGCAAGGCGTAGGCGGCGGGCCGGAAGCGCGTGGCTTGTGGTGTGCGACGCGGGGTGAGGGGCGGAATTGCCGCGATCGCGTTGAGGTCGCGAAAAGGAGCGCTTGACGTAGTAGTCGGTCTTACGGCGATCGTAGCGGCGTGGCTGCGATGTGCCGGTCTGGCGTTGGCGTGTGCTCGTACTTACACGGTCTGACTGCTGCACGGTACGGCTTTGCTGCCGCGAAGAAGCCCCGAGCTGCTCTTGGGGGCGCTGCGGGTTGTCGTTGTCGGAGGTGATTTTGGGCGTTGACGTGGTGCGGCCGGCAAGGCGCACGCTTTGTGGCCGTTGGTCGCCGTCATTGTATCCGTATGCCATTCGAATCACCTTGCCTCATGTGTAACTTGTCTATCCTACATAAAAAGATGCACGACACATGGGTATGTGCGCCAAAAGCCTGACAAATGGTATGAACGTTGCCGCGCCGCGCGCCAAGCGTCACGGCAACAGGTATTCAAAAGCAGACAAGATGAAAGCGTCCAAGACGAATGACGTCTCCCGCCGTTCGTCCCAAAAACGGTGCCGCTCGTTTTGCAATTCTGCCTTCGGTCGAGCTGCGAGCGGCGCTGCTGCGCCAAGGCCGTATCTTAAAGCCATGGAATAAAAGCGCGCGGCAAAACGGACCGCGCAAGGGGTGACGCCAAGGGCGTCAAACAGGAAAGGAGGGGAACAATGGCGGACAAGAACGCAGAAGTTGCAGTCGAGGATAACGGCGGCATGAAGAAAACGCTTTCGCTCTGGAACTTCTTCACCATCGGCTTCGGTGCCATCATCGGTACCGGTTGGGTTCTGCAGGTCGGCGACTGGATGGTCGTGGGCGGCGGTCCCGTTCCCGCTATGATCGCATTCCTCTTGGGTGCAATCTTCCTCGTGCCCGTCGGAGCTGTTTTCGGTGAGCTCACGGCTGCTATCCCCATCTCGGGCGGCATTGTCGAGTATGTCGATCGTAGCTTTGGCCGTACGCTGAGCTACATCACCGGATGGCTTTTGGCCCTGGGCAACGGCATCCTGTGCCCGTGGGAGGCCATCGCCATTTCGACCCTCGTGTCTGAAATGTTCGGCAGCCTGCCCGGCCTTGAGTGGCTGCGCGCCGTCAAGCTCTACACCATCCTGGGGGCCGACGTTTACCTGTTCCCGACGCTGATCGCGCTCGGCTTTGCAGTCTACGTCATCTTCCTCAATTTCCGCGGTGCCAGCTCGGCTGCCAAGCTCCAGGCCTTCCTGACCAAGGCCCTGCTCTGCGGCATGCTGCTCGCCATGGGCGTCTCGCTGTTCACCGGCTCGCCGGACAATGCCATGCCCGTGTTCTCCCAGGTCACCGGCGCTGGCGGCGGCAAGGCCGCTACCGAGAGCACCAGCCTGTTTGCCGGCATCGTGTCGGTCCTGGTTCTGACCCCGTTCTTCTACGCTGGCTTCGACACCATTCCTCAGCAGGCTGAGGAAGCAGCCGAGGGCCTCAACTGGAACAAGTTCGGCAAGATCATCTCCCTGGCTCTGCTGGCCGCTGGCGGCTTCTACATGGTCTGCATCTACTCGTTCGGCACCATCCTCGACTGGCATGAGTTCGTTAAGAGCCCGGTTCCCGCGCTCGCCTGCCTCAAGGGCATCAACATGCTTCTGTACCTGGCCATGCTCGTCATCGCCACGCTTGGACCCATGGGCCCGATGAACTCCTTCTACGGCGCCACGAGCCGCATCATGCTCGCCATGGGCCGCAAGGGCCAGTTGCCCGAGCAGTTCGCCGAGGTCGACCCCAAGTCTGGCGCTCCCAAGCTCGCCTGCGTCGTTCTGGGCGTCATCACCGTCGTCGGTCCGTTCCTGGGCAAGAACATGCTCATCCCTCTGACCAACGTGTCGGCTCTCGCCTTCATCTTCTCCTGCGGCATGGTCGCCCTCGCTTGCCTGCGCATGCGCTTCACCGAGCCCGACCTACCTCGTCCCTACGAGGTGCCCGGTGGCAAGTTTGGCATCTCCCTCGCTATCGCTGCCTGCGCCATCATCATCGGCCTGCTTGTGATTCCGTTCTCTCCCGCCTCCCTCAACATGGTGGAGTGGAGCATCGTGATCGGCTGGTTGGCTATTGGCCTGGCCCTCATGGCTTTCACCAATTCCCGCAAAAAGTAACGCCGAGCCGGGGCGGATCAGGTGCGCGGGCCCCTCTCTTCCGCGCACCGAACCCGGCGCCACTTGGGTAGCTTTGTGAGGCCTTAACCCAACACGGCCTCGCCCACTATATGGATCCATAAGGAGGAACCATGTCCACTAAGTATGCAATCGTTGGCGGCAAGCTCATCGACGGTACCGGTGCCGAGCCGGTCGAGAACTCCCTCGTTCTCGTCGACGACAACGGCAAGATCGAGTACGCCGGTGCTATGCAGGACCTTCCCGAGGGCGTTGAGGTTATCGACGCCGCCGGCAAGACCGTCCTTCCCGGCCTGATCGACACCCACCTGCACTTCTCGGGCAACCTGACCGACGATGATACCGATTGGGTCATGCAGCCGCTCCTCGAGAAGCAGGCCGTCGCCGTGAAGCAGGCCTACGACTGCCTCACCCACGGCCTCACCACCGTCTGCGAGATCGGCCGCTTTGGTATCCAGATCCGTGACTGCATCGACAAGGGCGTCTTCAAGGGCCCGCGCGTTCTGGCCACCGGCCTTGGCTTCTGCCGCGTTGCCGGCCACGGCGACTCCCACCACTGCAGCCAGGAGCTCAACAAGGAATCGCACCCCTGGGGCGATCAGGTCGACGGTCCTTGGGATCTGCGCAAGGCCGTCCGTCGTCGCCTGCGCGAGAACCCCGATGCCATCAAGATCTGGGCTACCGGTGGCGGCATCTGGCGCTGGGACTCCGGCCGCGACCAGCACTACTGCTCCGAGGAGATTCAGGCCGTGGTCGAAGAGGCCAAGATGGTCGGCATCCCCGTGTGGAGCCACTGCTACAACAACCACGCCGCTGCCTACGATTCCGTTCGCTTTGGCTGCGAGCAGCTGATTCACGGCTTCGATATCGATGAGCGTACCATGGACCTCATGGCCGAGCAGGGCACCTTCTTCACCCCGACGATCGCCTTCCTGCCCACCTGGTACGCCACCTATCCGCCCGTCTACGTCCCCGAGCTGCACGACAAGTACGAGGGCACCCTGGTCGAGAAGGAGCTGCAGCGCAACTACGACTGCCTGCGCGAGGCCAAGAAGCGCGGCGTCGTCATGACGATCGGCTCCGACTCCTTCTCCTTCGTCACCCCGTACGGCACCTGCTCCATCGAGGAGATGTACGAGTTCGTCGACAAGATCGGCTTCACCCCGGTCGAGACCATCACCTGTGCCACCCTCAACGGTGCCAAGATGTGCCACATCGAGGACGAGACCGGTTCCATCGAGGCCGGCAAGTGCGCCGACCTGCTGGTCGTCAACGGTGACGTCGCCGCCGACATCCACGTGCTCAACACCGACAACATGGACGTCATCATGAAGGACGGCTGGATTGTCGAGGGCGGCACCTTCGGCGAGGCAAACAAGTACAGCGCCTAAGCTACCGTTCATCGATGGCTTGATGTAAAACACAGTATTTGATTGCATAATGCAATGGAGAGGGTCGCTTGCGGCCCTCTTTATTGCTATGGGGTGCGTCGGTAAGAAGGAGATGACGGTGGATCTCAATAGGCTGATTCTGGGCAAGAGCTACAACTCTACCAAGGTCTTTCGTACCGCTCAGCATGTGGTTCAAGCCATTTTGCTCGGTATTGTCGTTCCGCTGCTTATCCTGCTGCTCATCTGGGATCTAACCGATAATCCCAATCCCGTTCCGGCCGTTGTCGTCATTGCCGGCTTGGTCATGCTGTGCTTCTTCTTCTCGTACGTCTTTGTCGTTCCCGACGACCTCACATCGAGCGCAACCGACCGCACGCTCGCCATCGCTTCAAAAATATTCGCCTACACGTCGCGCGGCCTTACGCCCGAAGCTGCCCTGGGCGCCTCTAAGATCATCCTGTCCGAAACTATCGCCTCTGCCATCTGCTTTACCGACGGCAAGCAGGTGTTGGCAAGCTGGGGCGAGGACTCGGCAAAATGCCCCGCGGGCACCCCGGTGGTGCTGCGGACTACGCTCAACGTGATCAACAGCGGTGAGCAAAGCGTGTTCTCGCGCGATGCCTCGACCGAGACAGGTGGCTACTTTCCGCGCCTGCGCGCCGGTATTGTCGCACCGCTTACCGTGCGCGGGCATTGCGTGGGCACGCTCGAGCTGTATTATCCCCGTCTGAGCAGCATCGATATGCGCCAGACGGCGCTTGCCTCGGGCTTTGCCGACCTCATTTCCACGCAGCTTGCGAGCTTTGAGCTCGAGCGCCAGGACGAGCTTACGGCCCGCGTGGAGCTGCGCGCCTTGCAATCGCAGGTCGATCCTCATTTTCTGTTTAACACCATCAGCACCATCGTGTCGCTCGTTCGAACCGAGCCCGACAAGGCTCGATCGCTGCTGATCGACTTCTCCAATTACTATCGTCAGACGCTTTCTGATTCCGATACGCTCACCACGCTCGAGCACGAGGTGGAACAGGGTACTCGTTATATCAATCTTATGCAGGCCCGGTATGGCGACGGCCGTTTGCGCGTCTCGGTCGATATCGACTTTGAGGTGCGCGATTGCATGGTGCCGCCGTTTATCTTGCAGCCGTTGCTCGAAAACTGCATCAAACACGCGCAGCGCGAGACCGAGCCGCTTTCTATTCGTGTTAGGGCTTTCGAGACCGATGACGGTTTGGAGATCATCGTCGAGGACGATGGCATCGGTATGAGCGAAGAGGTCTGCGCGCATCTGTTTGAGCAGCATCGCCTGGAGGAGCCCGAGAGCATTACCGCCGACGGCTCCATCAAACGAGGCTGCGGCTTGGCGCTCTTCAACGTGCTTCAGCGCATCCATTTCTTTTACGGAGAAGATTCTGGCATGCGCGTGAAGTCCCAGGAGGGCGTTGGCACGCAGGTCATCGTCGAGCTGAACGGCGAGCCGCATGAGCCGGCGCCGTTGACGGCGTAGCACGCGGTTGGATTGAGAGAAAAAGAGGGGAAGCACATATGTCCGAAGGCTGGAACATCTTGGTGGTTGATGACGAGCCTCCCATTAGGGCTGAGCTACGCTATCTGTTGGAAAAGGATGCGCGTGTGGGTCAGATTGCCGAGGCGGGCAATGTCACCGAAGCCGTGGAGTCGATTCTGTCGAACAAGCCCGACGTGCTGTTTTTAGACATTACCATGCCCGGTCGCTCGGGAATTGAGCTTGCCGAGACGCTGCAGAACCTAAAGACGCCGCCGGTGGTTGTGTTTGTGACAGCGTTTGCCGAATTTGCCGCCGATGCGTATAACCTCGATGCGGTCGACTATGTCGTCAAGCCGGTCGAGGACGCACGCCTGTCAAAGGCACTCGACAAGATCGAGGCAGCCTTGGGTGCCCGTCGTGCTATCCATGCTCCGCGCCAACCTTTGCGTCTGACGGTGGACCGCGGGGGCAAAAAGGTGTTCATTCCCGCCGCAGACGTCTGCTACTTTGAGGCGCGCGCCGATTTTTGCAACGCCATCTGCGCCGAGGGAACGTACCTGATCAATGAGTCGATCTCTTCGCTCGAGCGTCGCTTGGACTCCGAGGGCTTTATTCGCGTTCATCGCAGCTACCTGGTCAATTTGGAAGACGTGCACAATGTTGAGATTGGCTCCACGGGGTTGATGGAGCTCAGGCTCGACCGCGTGAACTCGACGGTACCGGTGTCCCGTCGTCGTGCCGCCGAGGTCAAGTCGCACCTGGGGCTTGCGTAGACGGTCTGCATGCCGTCGTTTACCATTGCAGGTTTGGCATGGGCGCGCGGTGGGCATAATGGGTGGCATCGAATGAAATCGAAAGGATCATTATGCCCGCGCTTATCACCCATCATCTGTTTGGCGAGGAAAGCATCGACCGTCTTCCGCAGGGCGTCATCACGTCCGATGAAGAGCGCATTGCCTTTATCTTGGGCAACCAAGGCCCCGACCCGTTCTTCTTTCACATTCTGACACCGCGTGTTTCCGACTGCACGCTGCTGGCGCAGGTCATGCATCGGTCGCGCATGTCTCGCCAGTTCGCGTGCCTGCGCGACGGCGTGTCGCATCTGCTGCCGCGCGACGCCAGCTTGGGTCGTGCCTTTGCGCTGGGCCTGCTGTCTCATTACGTGCTCGACCGCAACGCCCACCCCTTTGTCTATGAGCAGCAGTTTGGCATCGTGGAGTCCGATTCAGAGCTTGAGGATTCGAGCAGTCAGGTCCATGCTGTGATCGAGAGCGACCTGGATGTACTGATGCTGCAGCTTAAACGCGATGGCGCTACGGTCGACGATTACCCGCCGGCGGGCGAGATCGTCACCACCGATCGCATCAATCGCGTGGCCGGCGTGCTGATGAGCTATGTTGCCGGACGCGTGTACGGCATTGACATTCCGGCGGGGGAGTACGGTGCTGCCGTTGCCAATATGCAGCGACTTTACCGCGCGATTGAGCCGGCCGGCTCCGCAAAGACGCGCGCGATCTCGCTGGTTGAGGGCTTGGTGCACGATTACTCGCTGCTCGACGGCCTTGCTCATCGCGTGACGACGGAGTTGCCCGAGCGCACCGGTAACCTGGGCCATCTGACATGGAAGAATCCCTTTACCGACGAGGCCTCGAACGAGAGTTTCCCCGAGGTCTTTGATCGCGCGCTGGGCGATTACGAGTGCACGGTCGCACGTTTTATCGAGACCGGTGACATGGATGCCGTGACCAGTCACGTCAACTACAGCGGTCGCATGCTCAATGCCGATGAGGAGTTCGACCGCGAGGAATAGGGCCCGTGCGTGCCCCTTTGCCGAATCCTTACCGGCGGTTCTGGACAATTGGGGTACGATGAACTAACTGCATATCGGGCGAATACGAAGGGTCCCTGTCCATGAAATACACCAAGCTCGAGCGTAACTGGGTTATGTATGATGTGGGCAATTCGGCCCTCGTGCTGCTCAATACCTCGGTGGTGCCCATTTACTTTAACGCCATCAATACCGGCGCTTCCTCGGCCGACCTGGTGGTCGCCTGGGGCAATGCACAGACGATCGCCTCGCTGGTCATCGCCATGCTCATGCCCATTCTGGGCGCACTTGCCGACTACGCTGGCAACAAAATCAAGTTCTTCTTGGGCTTTTTCCTCACGGGCCTGGTTCTTTGCCTGGCGCAGGCTATCCCAATGTCCGCCATGGCATTTTTGACCGTGTACGTGCTGTGCACCATCGGCCTTAACTCTTCTATGACGTTCTACGACGCCATGCTGCCCGACGTTACCACCGACGAGCGCATGGACGCCGTGTCCAGCTCGGGTTATGCCTGGGGCTACATCGGTTCCACCGTGCCGTTCGTCATCTGCCTGGCGCTCATCATGGGTGGCCCCGCTCTTGGCGTCCCCACCATGCTGGCAACGCGTCTGTCTTTTATCATCACTGGTGCCTGGTGGCTCATCTTTACCCTGCCGCTCATTCACACCTATAAGCAAAAGTATGGTCGCGAGCGCGGTCCCGAGGACACCATCGGCCACATCGTTGGCGGTGTGTTCTCCGAGGTCGGACACACCATGCGCGAGATCGCCCACAACAAGACCGTGCTGGTCTACATGATTGCGTTCTTCTTCTATATCGATGGCGTCCACACGGTCATTTCCATGGCTACCAGCTACGGCTCGGCTTTGGGCATCGATTCGACCCAGCTGGTACTGGCGCTGCTCGTCACGCAGTTCGTGGCCTTTCCGTCCGCCATCATCTACGGCAAGCTCGCCGGCCGCGTGGGCACGCTCAACATGATCTTGGTGGCAGTCGCCGCCTATATGGGCATTGTGCTGTTCGCCGCGTTCTTCCTAAAGACCGCCTTTGAGTTTTGGGTGCTTGCCATTATGGTCGGCCTGTTCCAGGGCGGCGTGCAGGCGCTCAGCCGTAGCTACTTTGGCCGCATTATCCCCAAGGAAAAATCCAACGAGTACTACGGCTTCTTTGACATCTTCGGTCGCTATGCAAGCGTCATGGGCACTTTCCTAGTGTCGGTCGTCACCTCGCTGACCGGCAACCCGTCGCTGGGCGTCCTTTCCATTGGCGTGCTGCTGATCGTTGGCTTTATGCTGCTGGTCCGCCTGTCCCGCATGACTCGGGCGGCAGAGCATGCCGCATAGGAGCGAGCGGCTATTGTGCCTGTCCACGGTACTCTTTTGGGGTTATCCGCAATAAACATTGCGACTTGCGAGCAATGATTTGCCCAAGTGGGTATGATGGAATCAGCTAGGTCGCGGGGCGTCGCCTGTGTTTGGCGGCGTCCCGTTTTTGTGTTGCAGGGAGGGTAAGGCATGAACGCCACAGTCGTGATTCCAACGTATTGGGCGGGCGATGACGCTTGCGCAAACGCCCCTGGCACCTATGACCATTCGACGCGACTCAACGCCGACAATCCCGAACTCGACCGCTGCCTGGCCTCGCTTGAGCAGGTACGTGACATCCCGCGCATCATCCTTTTGGTGGTCTGTCCCGTTTCTGCCACAGCCGATGTGTCGCTGCGCGTGCGCGAGATTGTCGACGCGCATCCCACGCTCAAGGTCACCGTTGTCACCAACACCCAGGCCTCGCGCATTGCAGACCGGGTTGCTCAGATCGCGCCCAAGGGTTCGGGCGAGTGCGTGAGCCTGCGAGGCTACGGTGCCATCCGCAACATGGGGCTAGCCTGTGCCGCTGTGCTGGGGCATGACGCGGTTATCTTTTTGGATGACGATGAGACTGTCATCGACGCCGACTTTATGAAGCGCGCGACCTATGCGTTGGGGCAGCAGACGCGTCAGGGCTTGCCGATCTTGGTCAAGAGCGGCTATTTCTACGATCGCGACGGCTCGCCGCTGGCTCCCACGGACAAGGCGGGCATCTGCCATCGTTGGTGGACCAAGCGCATCGAGTTCAACCGTTGGATGAAAAAGGCGCTCTCGGGCACCCGCATCTCGCGCTCCAACTACGTGTGCGGCGGCCTGATGGCCCTGCACGCCCGCGCCTTTACGCGTGTGGCCTTTGACCCGTTTATCACCCGCGGCGAGGACTTGGATTACCTCTTT
This sequence comes from Collinsella aerofaciens, assembly GCA_048447565.1. Lineage (GTDB taxonomy): Bacteria > Actinomycetota > Coriobacteriia > Coriobacteriales > Coriobacteriaceae > Collinsella > Collinsella aerofaciens_CE. Next base: position 11,691 of record DBGAXC010000015.1, read on the forward strand.
AACATGCGCATGTTTGGCTACGACGTGTGGTTCGATAACGAGTGGACCGTGCGCCATCTGCCTCCGGAGTCCGAAAAGCGCTCACCGCGCTTTATGCAGGATGTATACCGTTGGTACTACGAACGGGCCAAGTTGACATTCGCCGCGCATCAAAAGGAGCTCATTCCCGTTACGGCGGCATCACTCATGCCCTACCCGGGCCCGTGGATTTCGCGCGAGCTCGACGACCGCGTGCGCAAGACCGCTATGGTCCGCAGCGTGTTTACCCGCGAGCATGAGGGCTACCTGCGCATCTGGCGCCACGGTATTGACGAGGCCAAGACCTACGCGCGCCAAAACGCCGCAAGCTACCTGCGTTTCCAGAGCTTTTGGCCCAAGATCATGGACGGGCTTTGGCGTGACGCACAACTGATCAGTATCCTGGAGGGGGCCGAATGATCGACCGCCGCGCCCAGCGCGATAGTTCAATATCAATCTTTCGCATCATTGCCGTTGCCTGCGCCATTTGCGTGCTGGTGTACTTTATTTTTGCCTTGGTGACCGGTATCGAGCCGATCGCCACGGTGATTGCCTGCGCGCTGCTGTGCATCTTTCTGTGCATCTTTATCTTTTTGACGCTCAATCCCGATTCGGTGCGCTCCCAGTACACCGAGGAGACGCTCTCGGTGGCCTCGGCCATGCTCGAGGACATTAAGGGCGGTCTGACGCAGGAGTCGGCGCGTTTGGTGTGCCGGCGCATTTTGCCCGAGACGCGCGCCATGACGGTGGCCATCACCGACGAGGGCAACGTGTTGGCCTGCGCGGGCGAGTTTGAGGAAAAACTACTGCCAGATTCTCCTATCCACACGCTTGCCACACGCTACGTTATCGAACATGGCATCGTGCAGTCGTTCAACCGTATGGTGGATGTCGTGGGCTCGGATGGCTCGCACAACCAAGTCCCCGCCGGCATTATCGCCCCCATCAAGGTGGGCGATCGTACCGTCGGCACGCTCAAGTTCTACTACAAGACCCCGCGCGCCGTCGACCGTACCCAGTACGCGCTTGCCTCGGGCTTTGCCGAGATCTTGTCCACGCAGCTCGCCATCCACGAGCTCGAGGTGCAAAAGGAACTCACAGCGCGCGCCGAGGTGCGTGCGCTGCAGGCGCAGATTAACCCACACTTCCTGTTCAACACGCTGAACACCATTGCATCGTTTACGCGCACCGACCCGCTGCGGGCCCGCGAACTGCTTCGTGAGTTCTCATCGTTCTATCGTGCCACGCTCGACAACTCGGGATCGCTTATTCCGGTCTCGCGCGAGGTTGCACAGACCAAGCGCTACCTTACCTTTGAGAAGGCCCGCTTTGGCGAGGACCGCGTGCTTGCGACGTTCGATGTGTCCGAGGACGTGGAAGATACGCTGGTGCCGGCGTTCGTGATCCAGCCGATTGTCGAGAACGCCGTACGTCATGGTATGGGCGATGACGACGCCCTGAGGATCGACGTGACCGTTCACCAAGACGGCGAGGATGCAATCTTGATTGCCGTGGCCGATAATGGCGTGGGCATGGATGAGGGTACCGCCGCCAGACTGTTTGACGAGCGCTCTGCCCGTCCCGACGCCAGCTCTCCCCAGGGTGGCGGCGCCGGTGTAGCCATGCACAATATTTCGGAGCGCATCCATCGCTTTTATGGGCCGCACTCCTATACGCGTGTCGAATCGGCGCCGGGCAAGGGCACCAAAGTGCTCCTTCATCTTGATTTGTCAGAGAGCATCTTTGACATTCAAGAGTAAAATAAAGGGCTACGGGCTCAACGTCATGCGACGGATGCCCGGCGTAGTTAGTTGACGAAAGGTTTTATCCCTATGCTGCGTGCGATGATTGTGGATGATGAGGCGCCGGCTCGCTCGGAGCTTCGCTTCCTGCTCGAGCAAACGGGCAAGATCGGCACGATCACGGAGGCGTCGAGCGTCCGCTCCGCCATCGAGATGCTTATGGAAAGTCGCGTGGATGTCGTGTTTCTCGATATCTCGATGCCCGGTGCCTCGGGCCTGCAACTTGCCGAGGCGCTGCATAAGCTCAAAAATCCGCCGGCGATCGTGTTTGTGACTGCGTATAGTGACCATGCGGTCGAGGCATTCGACGTGGATGCCGTCGATTATCTGATGAAGCCGGTCGAGGAAGCTCGCTTGGATCGCGCGATCGAGAAGGTCATGCAACGCGCCAAGCCGGTTACGGACAGCAAGGTGACCATCGAGCGTATCCCGGTGGAAAAGGGCGGCCGCAAGGTGCTCATTCCCGTGGACGACATTCGCTTTATCATGGCCAAGGACGATTACTCCTGCATCTATACCGTCGATGATCGCTTTTTGTCGACGACCTCGCTGGCGCAGTTTGAGGCCAAGCTCTGCGACTTTGGCTTCTTCCGTGTTCACCGCCGCTATATCGTCAACTTGGCGTGCGTCACGGATGTGGAGACGGTGCCCTCGGGCGCCATCCAGCTGGGCATTACGGGCGTCGACGAACGCGTGCCGGTTTCGCGCCGCCGCGTCGTGCCGCTCAAGAAGGCTCTGAGTCTCTAGCACACTGGCCCCGCAGCCCTGTAGACCCATCGTCTGCGGAGCCGTGGGGCCTTTTTGTATGTATCTGCCGAATCGTTTTTTGCGGAAGGGATCCCATGAACAGTGCAAGCGCCAAGCGTATCGACATCATCTCGGACACCCACGGCTATCTTTCGCCTGCGCTCCTGGATGAGCTTGAGGGCGCAGACCTGATCATCCACGCCGGCGATCTCACGTCAGAGATGGACTACGAGCACCTATGCACCATCGCCCCCGTGCGGGCCGTACTGGGCAACAACGATTACTACCGCGACTACGGTCCCGATGTAGACCGTCTTGCGCTCTTTACCTACGAAGGCCTCAAATTCGCCGTAGCCCACTACCGCGAAGACCTTCCGGTGGGATCCGTAGACGTAGCCATCAATGGTCACACCCACGTAACCAAAGAAGCCCAAGTGGGCCGTTGTTTAGTCCTCAACCCGGGCAGCGCTAGCTACCCCAGAGGCACCCGAGGCCCCACCATGGCCAGAATGCTAGTAAAAGACGGCAAGATCATAAGCACCAAATTTATTGATCTAGAGTAACCACAACAAAAACGGGGGATGCAAATGCGTCCCCCGTTTCCATTTGAGCCAAAGGCAGAGCTTCAACAAAAACAATCAGACCAACCCCGCCGAGGAGCACGCGGGCTAGCCGCGCAGCGGCGCACGCCCGCAAAACTGGTTGAATAATGTGACGGCAGGGAGGGCTTCCGGGGCTGAGGGCGGGGGTTAAGTTTGTCGCGAGTTCCGCACGCAAAGGAAAGCACTTAATGTGCTTTCCGTCTTGCGCAGGACTGTAGAGCAG
>DBGAXC010000016.1:0-127297 GCA_048447565.1 Collinsella aerofaciens
GGGCAGGGGCTGACGGCCGTCCGGGGCGGTCGGCCAGCGACCACCGGTACGGCTCAATCGTATAGCCGTGCAACGGAAAAGAGCCGCCCTTTCGGACGACTCAAACTGTAATGGGGCTAAAAAGACTGGGGGAGTACATGAGCTGGGGGATCGGCGCGTCGATGCGAGGATCGTTTGTTTCCAGACTGTGTATCTGCGCGTTGGAGAACCCGTCTCGCGCGCACGCCATGTTGTCAATGGGTTACAGTATGAACGGCGGTTATGTTTCCGCCAACGCACGAGAGAGTCGTCAACAAGGAGGATGCACGACGATGCAGCGTGCCAAACAGATATCGGAGTCCATCGAGCTGGGCATCATCTTGGCGCTCGCCGGTGGCTTTATGGACGTGTATTCGTACATTGGGCGCGACCATGTTTTCGCCAACGCGCAGACGGGCAACATCTTGCTGGTGGGCGTGAGCATCTCGGAGGGCAATTGGGCGCTGGCGGGACGCTATTTCTTCCCCGTGGTGTCGTTTGCCGTGGGCATTATGCTTGCCGACCTGGTGCACGAGCGGTTTGGCAGCGTGATTCACTGGCGCCAGGTAACGGTGTTCTTTGAAGCTGTCATCTTGCTGGGCGTGAGCTTTATCCCGGGCGGCAATTTCAACCTGCTCGCCAACTGCCTCACCTCGTTTGCTTGCGGCATGCAGGTCGAGAGCTTCCGCAAGATCCACGGTCACGGCATCGCTACGACCATGTGCATCGGCAACTTGCGCAACGCGCTGCAAAACGTGGACGATTACATCATCACCCACAGGCGCGGCTTTTTGGAAAACGGCCTGCTGTACTTTGGCGTGATCTTTACCTTTGTGTTTGGCGCCGTGTTGGGCAACTGGTGCATTGAGCGCATGGGCCTGCACGCCATCGTCGTGGCGAGCTTGCTGCTGTTTGTCGCGTTTGCCATCATGTTCATCGACCGCGAGCGCGACTTGCGCTTACGCTGGAAGGTTGCGGCCGAGGCTTGGAAAGAGGGCTGCCGAAAGTAACCGAACGCGGCAAAGGGGCTGTCCCTTTGCCGCATTATTTTTCATCATCTGTTGAAACGCTTTAACAATTTTGACGTTCTCACGCGTTTTTCGTTTCAAAAGCGTTAGGATGGGACTCATAGCGTGGGGCGTAATGGGTGCCCCGCACACGATGGGAGGCTATCAATGGCTAATCGTTTCGTTCTCAACACCATTTCTTATCATGGTTCCGGCGCCATCAAGGAGATCCCCGGTGAGCTCCAGCGTCGTGGCTACAAGAAGATCTTCGTCTGCTCCGACCCCGATCTGGTCAAGTTTGGCGTTACCGCTAAGGTGACTGACGAGCTCGACGCCGCCGGCATCGCTTGGAGCCTCTACTCCGAGATCAAGCCCAACCCCACCATCCAGAACGTCAAGGACGGCGTCGAGGCCTTCAAGGCCGCCGAGGCTGACGCTATCGTGACCATCGGTGGCGGCTCCTCTATGGACACTGCCAAGGCTATTGGCATCATCATCAATAACCCCGAGTTCGCCGATGTCCGCAGCCTCGAGGGCGTTGCTCCGACTAAGAACCACGCCGTGTTCACCATCGCCGTGCCGACGACCGCCGGTACCGCTGCCGAGGTGACCATCAACTACGTCATCACCGACCCCGAGAAGGTCCGCAAGTTCGTGTGCGTCGATACCAACGACGCCCCCGAGGTCGCCGTCGTCGACCCCGACATGATGGCTTCCATGCCCGCCGGCCTGACCGCTTCCACCGGCATGGACGCTCTGACCCACGCCATCGAGGGCTACACCACCAAGGGTGCCTGGGAGCTCTCCGACATGTTCCACTTTGAGGCTATTAAGCTGATCAGCGAGAACCTGCGTGACTCCGTCGCCGAGGCCAAGTCCGGCCAGCCCGGCTCCGGCCGCGAGGGCATGGCCCTTGGCCAGTATGTCGCCGGCATGGGCTTCTCCAACGTTGGCCTGGGCATCGACCACGCAATGGCTCACACCCTGTCTGCTCACTACGACACCCCGCACGGCGTCGCTTGCGCCATGCTGCTGCCGATCGCCATGGAGTTCAACAAGCCGGTTTGCGCCGAGCGTCTGGCCAAGGTTGCCGTCGCCATGGGTGTTGACACCACGGGCATGAGCACCGACGAGGCTGCCGACGCCGCTATCGCCGCCGTCAAGCAGCTTTCCGCCGACGTGAACATCCCACACGTCTGCGAGGCCATGAAGGCTGACGAGATCGAGATCCTGGCCAAGGACGCCATGGCTGACGCCTGCTTCCCGGGCAACCCGCGCGAGGCGACGCTCGACGACGTCATCGAGCTCTTCAAGAAGATCTGCCCGGCTGCCTAACCCAGTTTGGTGGTCCTTCGCCCGTAGGCGTATGGTCTTTTGACTTGCTGCTGGCCCCGCCGTGCTGCGCACGGCGGGGCTTTTTGTGCTGCGTCAATGTCCTGAGACGGGTAAAACCAAAGCATGCTGCCCGCTGCGGATAGGTGGTGCACTTCCCAGCGTGCATTTTTGGGAGTATTCAGCAAGCTCTGAAAAATGCATAACGTTGTGAATGGGCCGTAGTGGCCCGCGGGCGCCCATCGACAGCCCCTGTGGGCGGGCTATCGATGGACGGAGATGGCTGTCGCCGCGTTTTTGGTTTGCGACGGTCTACAACACTGCTGTAACCGCGTCGTTTTGTCGTTTGTGATGGGGTCGTTGGGGCCCACGGTGCTGAATACTCCGTTTTTTGCACGGTCCAAGGTGGGGTACCCTGAGACGAAGCAAAAAGATGTCTCATATTTATGCAGATACTGATAGGATTTATGCAAGATTCGGGTTGTAAACCGTGCGCGTGCACAAAACCGGTGCGGGGACGTCGGGAGGCGGCTCGGCTCCTAGGGCATTGACCGTGCAGAACGGTTAAAATCGGGACTCGGTCTTAGTTTTACTTGGAAGGATGCATATGGCTTCTAATGTTGATGCTTCTCTAGAGGGGACGCTCTCCTATATCGCGGGACAGCTTAAGACGCTGACTTCTATCGCCTCGCCTACGGGCTATACCCGTGCGGCTACTGATTATCTGATGGAGGCCCTGCGCGATATGGGCTTTGGGCCCGAGCGTTCTAATAAGGGTAACGTGCTCGTTGAGCTTGGCGGCGAGGGCGAGCCGCTCGTACTGGCGAGCCATGTCGATACCCTAGGCGCCATGGTGCGTTCCATTAAGGACAATGGCCGCCTGCGCCCCACGACGCTCGGTGGGCATCAGTGGTCTACGGCCGATGGCGAGAACTGCACCGTCTACACGCGCGACGGCAATGTCTACACGGGCGTGGTTCTTAACACCGAGCCTTCGGCGCACGTGGCCGACGAGTCGGTCAAGACCATCGAGAAGAACATGGAGATCTTGCTCGACGAGAACGTCGACAGCAAGGACGATGTGCTTGAGCTGGGCATTCAGACCGGCGACATCATCGCTATGGATCCTCGCACGACGGTGACGGAGAGCGGCTACATTAAGAGCCGCTTCCTGGATGATAAGCTATCGGCCGCCATTTTGTTGGGCTTGGCGCGTGCCGTCGCCGGTGGCGAGGTGACGCTTTCGCGTAAGGTTTCGCTGCTCTTTACCGTGTACGAGGAGGTGGGCCACGGCGGCGCCTTCGTGCCGGCCGACACGCGCGAGATGATCAGCGTTGACATGGGCTGCGTGGGCGACGACCTAGGCTGCACCGAGCACATGGTGTCGATCTGCGCCAAGGATTCGGGCGGTCCGTACAACTACGACCTGGTGACGGCGCTGTCCAATATCGCGCGCGAGCTTGAGCTCGATTACGCTATCGACGTGTATCCGCATTACGGTTCGGACGTCGAAGCCACGCTCTCTGCCGGCTACGACATTCGCCATGGTCTGATCGGCCCCGGCGTGTATGCGAGCCACAACTACGAGCGTAGCCACATGGACGGCGTGCGCAACACCTTCGAGCTCGTCCGCGCCTACGTACAGCGCTAGCGATGCAGCGGCCTCGGCTGATACGGCAGTACCGACCGAGGCCGTCCTCTCTAAGTTGCGGTGAAATAGGGACTGTTTGGCGGTTTTAAACGCTTAAACAGTCCCTATTTCACCGCAACTTATGAAGGGGATGGGACTACTTGATGGCGCCGGTCACGGTACCGCCGCCGAGGACGATGTCGCCGCGATAGACTACAACGGCTTGGCCGGGGGCGATGGCTCGCTGCGGCTCGTCAAAAGTCAGCAGCATTTGCCCGTCTTCGCCGCGCGTAAGGGTCGCTGCTTGGTCTTTCTGACGGTAACGGTACTTGGCGCCCACGCGAATGCCGCCGGCATCGAGTTCTGCCTCCATGCGGTCGGCAGGGGCGCTCCAGATCCAGTCGTCGGCCGTGAGTGCTGTGGCCGTTAGGTCCTCGGCCTCGCCCAGATGCACGGTGTTGTTGACGGCGTCGACGCCTGTCACGTATACGGGATGCGCCATCGCTACGCCCAAACCCTTGCGCTGGCCGATGGTATAGCGCAGTGCGCCGTTGTGGCGCCCGACCACGCTGCCGTCGCGCCATACAATATCGCCCGGCTCGGCGGCATGTCCGCAGCGGCGCTCGATATAGCCCGCGTAGTCGCCGTCTGGAATAAAGCAGATATCCTCGCTCTCGGCCTTTTTGGCGTTGGCAAAGCCCTGTTCGGCGGCAATGCGGCGCACGTCGCGCTCTTTGTCCAGCCCGGCCAGCGGAAAGATTGTGCGCGACAGCCGCTCCTGCGTGAGCGAATACAAAAAGTAGCTCTGGTCCTTCTTGGGGTCCTCGCCGCGATGCAGCTGCCAGGTGCCGTCGGACGCCTGGCTCGTTTTGGCGTAGTGACCTGTGGCGATGTAGTCGCAGCCCATATCGAGTGCCGCATCGAGCAGCGCGCCAAACTTAATATGGCGGTTGCAGATGATGCACGGATTGGGCGTCAGCCCCTCCTGGTAGGCGTTAACAAAGCGCTCGATTACGTTGCGGTCGAAGGTCTGCTGCAGGTCGAGCACATGGTGGGGTATCCCCAGGCGCTCGGCGACGGCCTTTGCATCAGCGATGTCGCGGTCGACCTTACTCATGCCCGTGACGGGATCGGGCGCGGGACAGGTGAGGCGCATGGTGGCACCGACGCATTCGTAGCCCTGGCGCTTGAGCAGATAGGCAGTCACGCTGGAATCGACGCCGCCGCTCATGGCGACGAGCACGCGCTTGTTGTGCATGGGGAGGTTCTCCTTGGTGGCATGTGGCCAAAAAAGAAAAGCGGCGCGGGAGGCTGGTTCCGCGCCGCAGACATTGTAGCAAGTTCGGGTGTCATGTGGGACGCCCTGTTGGGATGAGCCCAGGCTGCCAGAAGAGAGGGAAGGCCGGCGTGCCTTGGACTCGTTCTAAGAACGAGAAGCTCTAGTCCTGGAACAGTGCCGTGGACAGGTAACGCTCGCCGGTGTCGGCAAGCAGGGCCACGATGGTCTTCCCCTCGTTCTCGGGGCGCTTGGCCAGCTGCAGTGCGGCCCACACGGCGGCACCGGACGAAATGCCCACGAGCACGCCCTCCTTGTGGCCCACGGCACGGCCGGTGGCAAAGGCGTCGTCGTTCTCGACGGGGATGATCTCGTCATAGACCTGGGTGTCGAGGACGTCGGGCACAAAGCCGGCGCCGATGCCCTGGATCTTGTGCGGGCCGGCCTGGCCCTTGGAGAGCACCGGGGAGGTGGCGGGCTCGACGGCGACGACCTTAATCTCGGGGTTCTGCTCCTTGAGGAACTCGCCCACGCCGGTCACGGTGCCGCCGGTTCCAACGCCGGCGACGAAGATGTCGACCTTGCCGTCGGTGTCATCCCAGATCTCGGGGCCGGTCGTGGCCTTGTGGATGGCGGGGTTGGCGGGGTTCGCAAACTGGCCGGCGATAATGCTGTTGGGCGTCTCCTTCTGCAGCTCCTCGGCCTTGGCGATGGCGCCCTTCATGCCCTTGGAACCGTCGGTGAGCACGAGCTGTGCGCCATATGCCTGCATAAGTTTGCGGCGCTCGACGGACATGGTCTCGGGCATGGTGATGATCACCTTGTAGCCGCGAGCCGCCGCCACCGAGGCGATGCCGACGCCGGTGTTGCCGCTCGTGGGCTCGATGATGGTGTAGTCGCCGCCGCGCACGAGCTTGCCGGCCTTTTCGGCCTCGTCGATCATGTTTTTGGCGACGCGGTCTTTAACGGACCCGGCGGGGTTGAAGTATTCCAGCTTGACGAGCACGCGGGCCTTGAGGTCCTCATCGGCCTCAAAGTGAGTGAGCTCCAGAAGCGGGGTGTGGCCGATAAGCTGATCGATGGACGTGTAAACATTGCTCATGGTGAACCTCCAAAGTGTTCAAATGACTGGATACCGTGTGGTTTTACGGTGTGTATAACAGCTAAACCCACAAACCTTATGGGTTGTTCGTTTTGCTGTTGGCAAGCATAGTAGACAGTAAAGCCTAGTAACGCAATAGGAAATAGAAGATTATTACGAGTCGATTAACCATCTTGACGGGAATGGGTATTTTCAAAACCAATTTTTCGGCTAGAATTTCTACGGACTAAATGACCGAAAGGCAGCACTATACATGTTGGTTTCTACTAAGGGCAGATATGCCCTGCGCGTTATGGTCGATCTGGCCGAGCACCAGGCGGCCGGTCGCATCCCGCTCAAAGAGATCGCGGCGCGACAGGGGATTTCCGAGAAATATCTCGAGAACATCTTGGCTACGCTCGTGCGCGCCAACATGCTTTCGGGTATGCGTGGCAAGGGCGGCGGCTATGTGCTCACGCGCCCGCCCGAGCAGTACACGGTGGGCGAGATCTTGCGCCTGACCGAGGGCAGTCTGGCGCCGGTCGCCTGTCTGGATGGCGACTGCAAGGGCTGCTCGCGTTCGGATGAGTGCCCCACGCTCGACGTGTGGAAGAACCTGGACAAGCTCATCAACGACTACCTCGACGGTGTGACGCTCGATCAACTTGTCGCTCCCAACCATGGCTACGACTACGTCATCTAACCCACACCTGCATTTGGGGACGGGGTGGAAATGGTAGATTTTCTCGCCCTTTGAGACTTGGCAAATAAGAAGGCCGCCCATTTTTGCGATGGGCGGCCTTCGTTTTGGGCTGTTGAGACGGACACGGCCGGAATGGCCGTTTTAGTCCTCGGCGATGCTGTCGAGGATGCTGCGCGTGATGGACACCAGGATGCTGCCCATAAAGGCCGATCCAAAGCTGGCGATGGAGATGCCGACGCCCAGCAGGTTGACCGACAGGTAACTCGCGAGCTCAAGCATAAAGCTGTTGACGACAAGCTGGAAAATGCCCAGCGTAATGATCGTGAGCGGCAGCGAGATGACCGTGAGGAACGGTTTGACGAACGAATCGACAATGTTCAGGAACAGTCCCACAAAGGCAAAGCAGACCCAGGTCTCGGCAAAGCCGAAGGGTTGGATACCGGGGACGAGGAACGTGGCGATCGCGATGGCGATCGAGGTGAAGAGCCAGTTAAGCATAAAGCGCATGGCGTGAATCCTTTCTTGCGCCGGGATTGCTGGCGTCGCGTGAAGCGGCTTACGGCGGCGACCTGGATGGTTGCGCGGGCGCGCCGCGGTGTTTGGGCGCCCATTGTCTCAAATATTCGTGGAGCTTACGTGCGCATATGGTTTCTAAACGGCGTTCGTCCTGAAAAACGCGCCGCTGGCAGAGAGTCTTGTCGCTTTAGTTTGGTGGTGTGCTACACTGCTACGGGCAAAAGCCACAGGCGTTGCCCTATTGCATAGAACGGGCGAACGATGCCCGATGTCAGTATCAACTTCGATGCCTTTTGGCGGGTTTGGCGGTGATCGATGAATATCGAGAACATGTTTGACAAGCCTGATGTCAAGCAGCTGGTCCACGCATTTAGCCTTTTGGACGACGAGAAGGATATCCAAGCGTTTTTGACCGATATCTGCACGCCGCGCGAGATTTGCGACCTTTCTCAGCGTTTGCAGGTTGCGCGCTATTTGGACGAGGGCGAGCCTTATGTTGAGGTTCAGGCCCGTACCGGCGCTTCGTCCACCACGGTGAGCCGCGTTTCAAAGGCGCTGAACGGCGAGTACGGTGGCTACCGCAAGATCCTCATTAAGTTGGAGGATGGCGAGTAGGCCAGCGACAACATTGAATTACGAAGAACCGTCCCTCCGGGGGCGGTTTTTATATGCCTGCAATCGGCTGGTGCGTTGGGTTCAGGTTGCTTTGTACCAAAAGATGGAACTGCGGTGGCAATGTGTCCGCTTGGGCGGGTAGGATGGATGCATTGATTATTGCGAACGGTTTGAGCGGAGGACCATGCCTGTTCGAATCTATACCACCAATGCCGGCACGGATTTGAGCGATGCCGAGTCGGCGCTGCTTGCCGACCTTATTGCCCGTCACGGGCGTGCCGTGTTGCTGGCACCAACGTTTGCCGAGCTCGATCTGTGCCGTCATGATGCGGCGGAAGCCGGCATTTCGCTGGGTATCGACTACAAGACACCCGCATCGTGGCTTCGCTCGCTTTGGGAGCTTTTGGGCGACGGGCGCGGTTTCGTCGACAACCTGCAACGTCAGATGCTGTTTTCGGATATGATTGCCCGCCGCGACGATGCCGACCTGCAGCCGCTTTCGCGTGGCCAGGGCACGGTGCGCATGCTCGCGCGCATGGCCCGCGATGTGCTGCCGGGTGTGGCGGGGACGACGGCCGAGCGATGCGGTGGCAACAATTGCCAGCCTGAGCCAAAAAGCGATGCCGAGGCTCGTGTGTTTGAGCTTTTGCGTGCCTACGCGGGCGGTTTGGACCGTCGAGATATGGTCGAGCCCTGCGAGGCAGCCGACATTATGGCCGGTGCCCTGGCCGATAGCCTGCCGGCGTGCGCCCGCGCCGTATGCGTGCGCGGTACCACGTCGTTTACGCACGGTCTACTCGAGCTGCTGTCTGCCGTGGCGAACAATGGGGGAGAGGTCGTCGTGCTGCTTGCCCGCGAGCAGGCGGCGATGCGCGAGGAGCTTGCCACGGCATTTGATGCCCGCGGTGTGCTGTTTGAGATCGCGCCGCTGGGGGAGGACGCCGTCGCGTCTGATGTCGCTTGCGGGGCCGCCGCTCAGCCTGCCTTTATTGAGGTCGCCGGCCCCCATGCCCGTGCTCATGTCTATGCGGACGCCATCGATAAGTTGGTGAAAGCGCACAAGGAGTCCAAGGCCGATAAAGCTACTGCAACGCCCGCCGACCCCGTGCGCGTGCTCGTCGTTTCTGCCCGGGCACCCCAGCTGTTCGGCGAGCTCGCCGCCCGTTTGGCGGCGCGTCACATTGCGGCCGAGACGACTGAGTTCACGGCGTTTTCCCAGTCCATCGCGGGCAGGCAGTTTACGGCGCTCGCCAACCTGATCGAGCGTATGAAAGCCGCCGACGAGGGCACCGCTTCCAAGACTGAGTGGTGGCCCGCGCCGGAGCTTACCGACTGGATCTACAGTCCGCTTTCGGGCGCTGATGCCGTCAATGCCCGTACCTTCGATAAGAATATGCGTCTCTCGCGCAGCAAGACTACCGCGGGCGTCAAGAGCCTGCTGCAGAGCGTTCAGGGCCAGGTGAGGGGCGCGCGCAAGGCGACGAGCGACGATAACTGGTTTAAGAACGTACCGTGTGTGGTCTCGGACGTGTTCCAGGCGCTGTGGCGTGACAAGCCCGTGACGGCGCTTAAGGCCATGCTTGCCGTTGCCGAGGCGTTGCCCGATCGCGCTCTAGGCGGCCTTGACGGCCAGGCCCGTCGCCAGGCAGAGACGGCTTTGCTGCGCCATGCCATCGACATCCTTATGAACGATGCTCGCGCGCTCGACGTGTCGCAGGCCGCGACCGTGCCGGTTCTCGACGGCGTTCGAACCAAGGTGGACAAGCGCAGTACCGCCTACGATTACGAGACCTATGAGGTCGATCGCACACCACGAGCACAAGTGCGCTTCGCGTCGCTTGCCGATGCGTCGGTTCTTCGCCCTGGCAGCTACGATGCCGTGCTGTTTGCCGATGTCGACCTGGACAGCTATCCGCTTTCGCACGAAGAGGGCCCGCTTGCCACGTTGACAGCCGAGCTGCGCCGCGACGGCGTGTCTTTGGAGCCCGCTGCCCTGCTGCGCGTGCGCTTTGGCCGTGCGATGCAGGCGGCGAGCGGTCCGGTCGCGCTCGCCCGTGTGACGCACGATCGCCAGGCACGCGAGTGCTACCCGGCAGCCGTATGGACCGAGCTGTGGGCACATGCCGAGGCCGCTGGCGCTGCCAAGCCCATGCGCGTGGGCGAGGGCGATATCATCGCCGACTTTGATCCCGCGGCAGGTGAAGGCCTCAAGCGCGAGCGCGTGACCTGTGAAGCCCCTCAGCATCTGAGTGCCGAGGCCGTGCCGTATTTGGTCCTGCGCCGTCGCGATGGCGAGGGTGAGGACGCGCCGCTCGTGCCGCGTCTGACGTCCGCCTCGCAGATCGAGGCCTATTCGACCTGCCCGCTATGCTGGTTCGTCTCGTACCGCGTGAAGCCCCAGTCGATCGACGCGGGCTTTGGCAACATGGAAAAGGGCAACTTTGTCCACGACGTGCTGGAGCATCTGCATGCCCGTCTGCCCCAAGAGGGCATGGAGCGCGTGACGCCCGAGAATCTGCCGCGCGCACAGGAGCTGCTGCACGAGGTCTTTGACGAGACGTTGGCCGAGCACGCCGGCAAGCGCGGCACGGAGGGCCCGCTGGTGCCGCTCTCTGCGGTGGAGGAACGCCAGGTGGCCGAGATCTTGCCGCAGCTGGAGGGTGTGCTTGCCTACGAGTCCGAGGCACTTGCCCCCTTTGCCCCGCGCTACCTGGAGTTCGCCTTCAACGAGCTCAAGGTCGAGTATGCCGGTTGGCCGCTTGGCGGGCGCATCGACCGCGTGGACGTGGACGCCGAGAATCGTGCCGTGGTGATCGACTACAAGCATCGCACGGGCGTTGAGGAGTTTAAGCTCGCCGACCCCACGGTGCGCGACGAGGAATCGGGCACGGCGCCCATCGACGATCCGCGCTGGTTGCCACCACATACCCAAACGCTCATCTACGCCCAGGCCATGCGCCGGGCGCTGGATTTGGACACCCGCGCGGCGCTCTACTTTTCGACCAAGGGCGGCAAGCCGGCGTTGCGCGGTGCCGCGAGCGCCGAGCTGCTCGAGGAAGAGCGCGGCGACGGTCGCATCCCGGGCCTTAAGAAAGGTTTCCCCGGCGAGGGTGGCAGCATGGACTTCGACGCCCTGCTCGATCGCGTTGAGGCCGGCATCGCCGAGCGCCTGCGCGAGCTCGAGGCAGGCAACGTTGCCGCCGTCGACCCGACGTCGGCTCAGGCCGCGCATGCGCGCTGCTCGTATAACCACGAAGGAACGTTTGTAAGGAGGGACGTGTAGACCATGGATCTTTCGACTTTGATGCCGCAACAGCTGCAGATTGTCAAAACGCTCGACCGTCCGCTGTTTGTCTCGGCGGGCGCCGGTTCGGGCAAGACCTTTACCCTCACGCGTCGCATCGTCTACGCGCTCTCGCCTGAATCCGGTCCGTTCGTTGAACATCTTGACCAGGTGCTCGCCATTACCTTTACCAAAGATGCCGCGGCCGAGATCCGTGACCGCGTGCGCCGTGCGCTTATCGACGAGGGCATGGACGAGGAAGCACTGACCGTCGACGACGCGTGGATCTCGACCATTCACGGCATGTGCTCGCGTATCCTGCGCGCGCATGCGCTGGAGCTGGGCATCGACCCCGAGTTCACGGTGCTCACCGATACCGACGAGCTTATGGACCAGGCTGTTGAGCATGTGTTGGCCCGCGCGACGGCGCCCGATGCCGCCCCCGAGCTCGCGGCATCGCTCAAGGCCCTCTATGCCTGGTATCCCATGGCGGGCGAGGGCGGTTCCTTTGGCGCTGGCGCGACCATCAAGGGCCTGGTGCGCGACCTGCTGGAGCTGTCGAGCCAGTTGCCGGGCGGTATGGACGACGTGTGCGTGGCGCGCGGGCAGGCCGATACCTCGGCACTCGCCGATGCCTATCGCGCGGCGCTGGGCGCAAGCAAGGCCGCGACCGAGAAGGCGCAGATGGCACTCGACGCCATTGACGCGTTCGAGGCGAGCGGCAAGACCATGGCCGATGCAGCGCGACTCATGATGTCGTGCACCATGCCGCGCGCGAGCAAGGCATTCCCTAAGGAGCAGGTCGAGCTGCTCAAGGCCGAGGCCGCCGATGCGTTTATCAATATCGTGCTTGCCTGCGGTGGCCCGGCGCTCGATGCGCTGGTGGGCCTGGCCCGTTCCGTGGAGGCTGAGTATCGCGCGCTGAAGGCTGCCCAGTCCGCCCTCGATAATAACGACCTGCTGCGTATGGCCTACGAGGCCCTGCGCGATTACCCTGCCATCCGTGCTGCGTACGAGGGCCGCTTTAAGATGGTCATGATCGATGAGTTTCAGGATACCGACCAGATGCAGGTCGATCTGATACGCTACCTGACGGGTGCGGGGGAGCGCGCGCTGTGCACCGTGGGCGATGCGCAGCAGTCCATCTATCGCTTCCGTGGCGCCGAGGTCGAGGTGTTCCGTCGTCAGGAGCGCAAGGTGGGCTCGTCTGCCGCGCCCGAGGCGACTGCCGTGGCCGATGCCCCTGCCGGCGAACTCGTCAAACTCGTGCGCAACTTCCGCAGCCATGACGAGGTGCTGCGTTACGTGGCACGCGTCTTCGACGGCGATGACGGCGGCCTGATGCAGGGCTTTTTGGATCTTGAGGCGAGCGACGGCCGCAAGGACACGCTGGTGGCGGACGCCTCGCGCCGCCAGGCCCTCTTTGTTGCCGGCGGCAGTATGCAGGAGCGCACACAGGCCAAGGCCCGCGCGATCGCCGAGCGCTTCCGCGCGCTTGCCGATGCCGGCCAGCCCCAGGGCGGCATGGTACTGCTGCTGGGCCGCATGACCAACGCCGATGTCTACGCCCAGGCCTTCCGCGATCAGGGGCTCGACTGCGTCATCGCAGGCGGCTCGGTCTTTGCCCAGGCAGCCGAGGTGCAGACGGTGCGTGCCCTGGTCTGCGCGCTCGCCAATCCGGCCGATACGGCGCAGGGCCTTATGCCGCTGCTCGCCTCGCCGATGTTTGCGCTCGGCGCCCAGGAGTTCCTGGCGCTGGCGACCAAGCTCGATGGCGAGACGGGGGAGACCTCGCGCCGGAATATCGACATGGGCATCATGAGCGATTCCGATGTGCCGGGCTTGCAGGGCTTGCCGCTTGTGACGCGTGCCCGCGAGGTGCTGCGCTACGCACTGCGTCGCGTGGGGCGTGATTCGTTCGCCGCCATCGCGCGCGACGCGGTCAATGCCTCCGGCTGGTTTGTGCGTCTGGGACAGCGTGGTCCCGAGGGCAAGGCCATTGCCGCCAACGTGCTCAAGGCGCTCGACGCCGTGGCTGAGGCTGAGGCCGAGTTCGGCAACTCGCCGCGTTCCATCGCGCTGGCCTTCGACCGCTTCTTGGCGGGCAAGGAGGCCCCGGGCGCGCTCAACGAGGAGGGTGACGGCGCGGTACGCATCATGACGGTGCATGCCTCCAAGGGTCTGGAATATCCGGTCGTGGCGGTCGCCGAGTGCTTTGGCGTGCGTAAGTCCTCGGGTGCGGCACAGATGGGTCGCGTTGAGGGCGGAGCACAGGTCGTGGCACTGCCGGCACGCTTCGACGGCGTTAAGCTTGCCGACGGTACCTTTGTGAAGGGCGACGACGTCAAAAAGCAGTTTGAGCACGCGTTTAAGGGCAAGGGCACGTCGCTGTGGCTGCCGCCGGAGCTCATGGAGGACGTCTGCGCGACGGGTTCTCCCGCCGAGGCATTTGCTCGCCTGCGCAACGACGACCTGCAGCTTTCGCTCGAGGAGCGGGCTCGTCTGCTCTATGTTGCCATGACGCGTGCGCGCGAGCTGGTGATCTTGGCGATGGATGCCGGCGTGAGCCGCGGCAAGGTGACGGCGCCGACCTTCGATGTCGAGACGGATCTGACCTACGACGTGCTGCGCCGCATTCTGCCGACCGACGCTCTGGACATGCCGCAGCTCGATAGCGACCGTTTGGTGTTCGACAACTCCAAGTCGGGCGACTACGAGCTCATTTCGCTCGCGGGCTTTACCTTTGGCGAGCAGACGTTTGAGGCCAACGCTTCGCTGGATGCCGAGGGCAGGCTTGTTCGTGGCGATGCCGATACGGATGCTGCCGACGATTCGGCCAGTACAATCGTCCCCGGTCCTGTCGACCCCAAGCCCGATTCGTTCGAGCTTGTGTATCCCCAGGCAGTGGGCGTGCGCATGGGCATCTGTCCGTATCCGATGCGTGACTCGTATAGCTACTCGTCAATCGCCGCGGCACTCCATGCCGAGACGGAAGACCGTGCCGCCGAGGCTCGTGTTCCCATGGACGAGGCCGGCGATGATGCAGAGTCGGATGGCTCGGAGATGACGGATGCAGACGTGGCTGCTGTCGAGCCCGCCGGCAATCCCATGGCGCTGGGCTCGGCCTTCCACGCCGCCTGCCAGTGGCTCATCGAGATGGGTGCCGATGCGCTGCCCGCTGAGCGTGCCGACGCCCTGGCTCGCCTGTGGCACCTGACGCCAGAACAGCGCGAGCGCTTCGATGTCGCTCTGGAGCGCTGGCTCAAGTCGTCGGTTCGTGCCGACCTGCTCGCGTGGCCGTGCGTTCGCGCCGAGGTGCCGTTCTTTTCGCTGGGCTGCGAGGACGAGGACATCGCTCGCTACGGCGCATATGCCGAAGGCGCCATCGATGCACTGGCGACGAACCCGGCGGATTCGTCACGCGCGCTGGTCATCGACTATAAGACGGGCGGCACGCCGGACGAGACGCCGGACCAGCTGCAGGAGAAGCACGCCCTGCAGGCGCGCGTCTACGCCGACGTGTTGCACAAGGCGGGCTTTGAGACGGTGACGGTCAAGTTCGTTCGCGTGGAGCAGGCGAATCCAGCCATCTTCGTCGAACCCGCCGAACCTCAAGTAGTCATCTACAATCTCTAGCCCTCAGATAACTTGCGGTGGAATACGGGCTGTTTTGGCCAAAAAAGCCGCCAAACAGTCCGCATTTCACCGCAACTGCAAGAGGAGCCGTGTTGGTTTGGCTAGGTTCGGGTGCCGTCCGCGCCGTGCGGTAAAATCGTTCAGTCAGAACACGAACCCGCATCGGAGCTCATCACATGGCATTCGTCCATCTGCACAATCACACTGTTTTCTCCATGCTCGACGGCGCAACCCGTATCCAGGATATGGTCAATCGTGCCGTTGAACTTGGCATGCCCGCCGTGGCCATTACCGACCACGGCTACATGTATGGCGTGCCCGACCTGGCGCTGGCCTGCGACGCCGTCAATCACAACACGCCCGAGTACAAAACCTGGAGCCACGACAAGGCCTTCTTGGAAAAGGACCGCCGCGACGAGCTGGTGGAGCCCGACCCCGAGGAAAACCCGCGCGAGCATGCCCAGTATGTGAAGGACATGGCCATGTGGGACGAGAAGGGCAATATCGACGAGCTCAAGCCGCCTCTGGTCATCAAGCCCATCTTTGGCTGCGAGGTCTACTTTACGCCGGACGAGACCCTTGCCCGCGACCACAAGCCCGAGCTCTACCACATGATCCTTCTGGCCAAAGACCAGGAAGGCTACGTCAACCTGATGCAGACGGTTTCCGAGGCCGCCGTGCAGGGCTTTTACTACAAGCCGCGCGTGACGCTCGACAACCTACGCCGCCACGCCAAGGGCATGATCTGCACGAGCGCCTGCATCGCGGGCATCATCCCCAAATACATCGACCGCGGTGACATGGAGGGCGCCATCAAGTGGGCCGAGACCTTCCGCGATACCTTCGACCCCGGCGACTTCTACATCGAGATCCAGGAACATGGCATCACCACCGACAACGGCCTGACCGACGAGCAGATGGACCGCACGCTCATCGATATCGCCAAGCAGGTGGGCGTCAAGGTCATCGCCACCAACGACTTCCACTACCTGCGCCGCGAGGATGCGCCCGTGCAGGACGTCATCATGTGTATTGGCATGAACGCCAAGGTCGATGACCCCAACCGCATGCGCATGACCGGCTCGGAGTTTTACATGAAGACCGAGGAGGAGATGCGGGCGATGTTCCCGTATTGCCCCGAGGCCTGCGACAACACGCTCGAGATCGCCGATAAGTGCTACGTGGAGCTGGACTGGGACTCCATCATCCTGCCGCGCTTCCCGTTGCTCGACCCCGGCGAGACGCACGAGAGCCAGTTCCGCCGCGAGTGCGAGAAGGGCCTGCGCCAGCACTACGGCGACGACTGGGCCACACGCGAGATCGGTGGCGTCAACATCAAAGAGCGCTTTGAGTACGAATACAAGGTCATCTGCGACAAGGGCTTCGCTGCCTACTTCTTGATCGTTGCCGAGTACGTGCAATGGGCTAAGGACAACGGCATCGGCGTCGGCCCCGGCCGTGGCTCGGCCGCCGGCGCTATCGTCGCCTACGCCATGAACATCACCGCGTTCGACCCGCTCGAGAACGGCCTGATGTTCGAGAGGTTCCTGTCCCCGCAACGTACCGAGATGCCCGATATCGATATGGACTTCGACGATGAGCGGCGCCTCGAGGTCGTGGAGCACGTTCGCCAGCTCTACGGCCCCGAGAAGGTCACCCACGTCATCACCTACTCGACCATTAAGGCCAAGCAGGCCATCAACGACGCCGCGCGCGTGCTGGACTATCCGGTCTACATGGGCCAGCGCCTGTCCAAGATGGTCTCGAGCGACCCCAAGGTCAAGCTCAAGCAGGTGCTCGAAAAGCAACCCGGCAAAGAGGATCTGTTTAACCCCGATTTTGCCGAGGCCTATAAAAAGGACGACGACGCTCGCCGCATCATCGACACGGCGCTCTCGATCGAGGGCCTCACCCGTGGCGAGGGCGTGCACGCGTGCGCCGTTTTGATCTGCCGTGACCCCGTCAACGAGCACGTGCCCACCAAGCTCGACACCAAGGGCGGCGTCGAGATTACCCAGTACGAGGGCCATACCGTCGCCGACATGGGCCTGCTCAAGATGGACTTCTTGGGCCTGCGCACGCTGACGGTTATCTCCAAGGCCAAGGCCAACATCAAAAAGAACTTCGGCATCGACATCAAAGAGGAAGAGATCCCCTTTGACGATCCCGAGATCTTTAAGCTCATGGGTTCCGGCCATACCGCCGGCGTCTTCCAGGTCGAGTCCGCTGGCATGACGGCCACGATCAAGAACATGAAGCCCACCGAGTACAAGCACGTCGTGGCATTGATCGCCCTATACCGCCCGGGCCCGCTGGGCGCCGGCATGGTCTCGTCCTACATCAACCGTATGAACGGCAAGGAGCCGGCCGTTTCCTACGACGACCGCCTGGACGACATCCTGGGCGAAACCTACGGCACCATGGTCTACCAGGAGCAGGTTATGCTCATCTCCGTCGAGATGTGCGGCTTCTCCAAGGGCGAATCGGACTCGCGTATCCGTAAGCCCGTGGCTAAGAAAAAGATTAAGCTGCTCACGTCGACGGTGCTCCACTGGGAGGATGGCTCGGACGAGACTACCTACGACCACTGGATGAACGGCGCTATCAAGAACAACTACACGCGCGAGGTCGCCCAGAAGATTTGGGACGATGTTCTCGAGTTCGCATCCTACGCCTTCAACAAGTCGCACTCCGCCGGCTACGCCATCCTGGTTATGCAGACGGCGTGGCTCAAGGCGCACTATCCGCACGAGTACATGGCGGCTGTTCTGACGTCCTATACGGGCAAGACCGACAAGATCGTGCACTACGTCTCGGCGTGCCGTCACGACGGCATTCCCGTGCTGTCGCCAGATGTCAACGAGTCCGGTACCGAGTTCACGGCTACCAAGGAGGGCGTGCGCTTTGGTCTGGCCGGCATCCGCGGCGTGGGCACCGGCGTGGCGCAGGCGATTATCGCCGAGCGCGAGGCAGGCGGTCCGTTTAAGACGCTGCACGACTTTGTCGAGCGCGTGGACTCGAGCCAGGCCAACCGTCGCGTGATCGAATCGCTGATCAAGGCAGGCGCCTTCGACTCCACGGGGTATCCGCGTCGCCAGATGATGCACTTTGTGGACAAGAACAACCCCGAGAACATCATCGATGCCGCGGTAAAGCGCCAGAAGGACCGCGCGAGCGGCCAGACGTCGTTCTTCGATATGTTTGGCGACGTTGAGGGCTCGGGCTTTGAGGTGAGCGTACCCGATCCGGATGGCCAGGAGTGGGACCGCCACCTTAAGCTGAGCCAGGAGAAAGAGGTTCTGGGCATCTATGTCTCGGACCACCCGCTGCGCCCGTTTGAGTATGCACTAGCCAAGGCGCGCGACTTCTCGTTCTCGCAGATCGACACCGGCTACGAGGTTCAGAATCCTACGGGCGGCACCATCAACCAGGAGATTCCCGAGGGTAAGGCGCTGTGGTGGGCCGGCATGGTCTCGAGCGTGTCCAAGCGCGTGACCAAAAACGGCGACCCCATGGGTATCGTGCAGCTCGAAGACATGGAAGGCGAGGCCACGGTCGTGGTGTTCCCCAAGACCTACAAGGAGGCCGAGGGGTATCTGTACGGCGAGGTCGATCCCGAGACCGGCGCGCAGCTGTCCGACGCGTTTGTGCGCATTAAGGGCAAGCTCGAGCGCTCGGACCGCGGCGACCAGATCATCGCGCAGGAGATTGTGCCGCTGGAGCTTAGCGAGGAGAACAACAAGCCCAAGGTCTTTGAGGTCATGGTGCCCAACAGCCGCTTTAGCCAGGGCAATATGGCGCGCCTGGCCACGGTGCTCACCACCAACCCGGGCGGCGACCGCGTGGAGATCTTTATTGAACAAGTCGACGGGCGCGTGCTGCGTGCCGAGGTGCCGGCCAAGGTCAACGCACGCTCGATTCCGCTGTTGGCAGAGGCCAAGGCCATCGTCGGCAACCAAGGCCGCGTGACGGTTATCTAAGCTAACCCGGGTGAGATTGGAGGAAGTGATGGCGCAGGGGACGTTTGTGCAGGCGCTCCGGAAAGAGGCGGCACTGAGCGGCACCTTTATGAAGGGGCGTTCGCTCATGCTCAACGGCGCCGTGCTGTCGATCGAGGACAGCGGCTCGCGCTTCTCCAAAAACGTGACGGTTGAGGGCTCGGTGCGCGGCTCGCGCGGCGACCTGTACAAGACGCGCGTGGCGCTCGACATGGACGAGCACGAGGTGATCGACTACGACTGCGATTGCCCCGCTGCCTATCGTTACTCCGGTATGTGCAAGCATGCCATCGCTACAGCGCTGGCGTATCTGGACGCCAGCGGCGTTGAGCCTGTTGAGGGGCTGCGCACACCGGTCCGCACGTTTGCGGCGCAGCCGAAACAGCCCGCGCGCACCGCGCCCAAAGCGCCGGCCGTCAATCCCAACTTTCCCTTTCCGGCGCCCGTCCCCACGAGCCCGAGCCTTATGGCGGCGCTCTCCGATCTTTCGGACGCGCGCATGGATGAGCTGGCGAGCATGCGCCGCAAGCTTGCCGGTGCCGTTGACCCCGACGCCCCCAAAGCGGCGTTGGAGCCTTCGTTGGTGCCGTACTACAATCCGCTGTTCGCCGACCGCTTTAGCTGGGCGCTCGAGTTCCGCATTCGCTGCGGTTCGGTGTCCTACGTGGTCAAGGACATCGACGGCATGGCCGATGCCTACGTGCGCGGCGGCACCTTCTCGTACGGTAAGAAGCTCACGTTTGTCCATACGCCCGAAGCCTTCGAAGACGTGTCGACAAAGCTGCTCAACCTTGTCGTGACGACAGTTGCCTATCTCGATGACATCACAAGCTCGCGTTCGGCGTCGTACGACTTTGCCCGCAGTGGTTTTGTCGCCGAGCGTCAGTTGCCGCTGTCCGAGCATAGCATCGTATATGTGCTGGACCTGTTGCGCGGCCAGACCATCTCTTTTGAGCCCGCCTGGTCGCGGGGGACGACGACGCATCGCACCTATGACGTGGCGGTTGAGATGCCTCCGGAAGGGGAGGACGAGGTGCTGTCTAAGCGCCCACCGCTCCTTGCCGCCAAAATCGCGCCGGCGGCTGGTGGCAGCTACGATCTACGCCTGCCGGCCGATGCATACTGCTTTGCTTCGGGCGACGTTGCCTATCTGGTCGACACCCGCCGTGCGCGCCGCGCCGATGTAGCGTTTGCCCAGCATGCGGCGCCGTTCCTATCGCGCTTACTGCCCTGTCGCACGCCGGTCCATATCGCTGCCGACCAGGTGGGGGAGTTCTGTCGTATGGCGCTGCCCATTTTGCGCGACTATACCGACCTTACCGCGCCCGCCGTGCTCGATACCGTGGCACCCGAGCCGAGCTTTGCTATGGCGATCGGCGTCGACGATGGGCTCGTGACCTGCAAAATTACGGTTGCCTACGGCGATTGGTCGGCGGATCTCTTTAGCCTGGGCGCTCCGGGCAGCCCCTTCGAAGAGCAACGCCCCGGCGTGCCGCCCCGCGACGAGGTGGCGGAGTTTCGCGTTATGGACACGGCGGCCCTGTATTTCGACTTTTACGAGGGCGGCCTGGCGTTTGAGGAGCGCGATGACGAGAGCTTGTTCTGCCTGCTGACCGAGGGCCTGTCCGCCCTGTCCGAGCTGGGCGAGGTCATGCTCAGCGACCGTCTGCGCCAGATTTCGGTCCGCCCTGCGCCCAAGCTTTCGGTGCGTGCGACCGTCAAGAGCAATCTGCTCGATGTCGAGCTGGGCGCGAGCGGGCTTTCGGCCGCGGACCTTGCCGTCTATCTCGATTCGTACAAGCGTCACCAGACGTTTGCGCGTCTCACGTCGGGCGACATCATTCGCCTGGACGAGGGCGCCCGGGCCGCGTTTGGCCTTGCCGAGGACCTGGGTGTCGATGCTGTCGACCTGCTCGACGGCGTGTCGCTCCCCGCGTCGAGTACCCTGTTCGTCGACAGCATGCTTGCGCGCACGCCGGCGCTTGAGGCCGATCGCGACGCTGCGTTCCGCCGCACCGTCGAGCGCCTGGACACGCTCGGCAAGATGGACTTTACGGTACCCGCCTCGCTCAAGGCCACGCTGCGTGGCTACCAGGTCGACGGCTACCAGTGGCTCGGCTCGCTTGAGCATCTGGGCCTCGGCGGTATCTTGGCCGACGATATGGGCCTGGGCAAAACGCTCCAGATGATCGCGCATATCCTGGCGCGCGTGGAGGCGGGGGACACCAAGTCCACGCTCGTGGTATGCCCGGCCTCACTCGTGTACAACTGGACTGCCGAGCTGGAGCGCTTTGCGCCCTCGCTCGATGTGTGCGCCATCGTGGGCGCCAAGGCCCAGCGTCGCGTGCAAATTGCCGGTGCCGCCGAGCACAACGTGGTCGTGACGTCGTATGATCTCATGCGCCGCGATATCGACGAATACGCCGAGCAGGACTTTGCCCGCGTGGTACTCGATGAGGCCCAGTACATTAAAAACCCGCTCACGCAGGTGGCGCGCGCTGCCAAGCGCCTGCCGGCCGGCGTGCGCTTTGCCTTGACGGGCACGCCCATCGAAAACCGCTTGTCCGAGCTCTGGAGCATCTTCGACTTTTTGATGCCGGGCCTGCTTGGCACGCGTGAATTGTTTGCAAAGCGCTTCGAAAGCCCGGTCGAGCATGCCGAGGGCGACAGTGCCGCCCGCCTGCAAGCGTTCGTGTCGCCGTTTGTGCTGCGCCGTGTCAAGGAAGACGTGGTGGCCGACCTGCCCGAGAAGATCGAGGATACGGTCATGGCGCAGCTCACCGGCGAGCAGCGCAAGCTCTACCTGGCCAACCAGGACCGCATCGCCCAACAGGTGCAGCACCGCGAGTCATCCGAGTTTAAGAAAGACAAGCTCAAGGTGCTCGCCGAGCTCACCAAGCTGCGCCAGATCTGCTGCGACCCGCGTCTGCACTACGAGGATTACAAGGCGGGGAGCGCCAAACTCGATACGTGCATGGAGCTCGTGCACGGCGCACTCGACGGCGGGCATCGCATCCTGTTGTTCAGCCAGTTTACGGGTATGCTCGATATCATCGGTAAGCGCTTGGCCAAGGAGGACATCGCCTTCTTTAAGCTCACGGGCGCTTCGTCTAAGGAGAGCCGCGCCAAGATGGTCGCGCAGTTCCAGGAGGGCGAGGTTCCGGTCTTTTTGATTTCGCTCAAGGCGGGCGGCGTGGGCCTTAACCTGACGGCTGCCGACGTGGTCATCCACTACGACCCGTGGTGGAACGTGGCGGCGCAGGACCAAGCAACTGACCGTGCACACCGTATTGGCCAGCAACATACCGTGACCGTGTACAAGCTCATCGCCAAGGACACGATCGAGGAACGCATTATGCGGATGCAGGAGTCCAAGCGCGACCTGGTCAACAGCGTGCTCGGCGGCGACGGCATCTCGTCGGCACTGTTCACGCGCGAGGATGTTCTGGCGCTGCTCGGCGGCGACGGGCGCTAGCCGCGCGCGGGGTGGGACTGCTGGAGTGGGCAGGACGGTCGACGCATTTTGGTCCGACCGCTTGCCTGATCCGTTATGTGTTCATTTGCAATGCCGTGGATGGTTTGTCTGCCTTTGGGCATAAGAACCATCAAGAACATTGGCACATCAGCAAAGGAGAACATCATGGCGAAATTCTTTAAGGACCCCGACGGCAAGCTCATCGCTGCCCTTGGCGACGACGTTGCGACCCCTGCCGGTTGCACGGAACTGACTGCAAACACTGAGGACGCGGCGCATGAGAAGCACGTTCCTGTTGTCGAGACCGAGCGTGACGGTCACGTGATTCGCGCCCGCGTTGGCTCGGTCGAGCACCCCAGCCTGCCCGAGCACTACATTGAGTGGATCGCCCTTGAGGCCGAGGGCCGCTTGGAGGTCCATTACCTTGAGCCCGGCATGAAACCCGCGACGTTTTTCGCGGGCGGCTCCAAGACCGGTACCGTCTATGCCTACTGCAACCTGCACGGGCTGTGGTCCGCGACATTCTAGGAGCGCGCCCCCGCTCGGGGTATCATAGCTAGCATATGCACATGCAAGCGCCGACTGCATTATGCGGCCGGCGCTTTTACTACGATTTCGATGGTTTACGACGGAAAGGGCTGAGCCATGAAGCTCGCGCTTGCACAGATCGATATGCGCCTGGGTGATATTGAGGGCATTTGCGGCCGCATCGAGGACCAGGCTCGTCTGGCCCACGAGCGCGGTGCGCGCGTGCTGTGCGTTCCGGCTCCGCTCTTTATGGGCGCTATGCCCGGTGGCCTGGTGGGCGCTGCCGACTTTGAGCATGACATGCTTGCCGGCTTGACTGGTGTCGCCGAGCGTATTCAGGAGCTTGACATGATCTGCATCGTGCCCGCGGCGGTTTCGTTTGAGGGCCAGCCGCTGCTCGACTACATGATGCTCAAGGACGGTCATGTGGTGCCGGCGCGTTCGAGCATTGCCCTGCAGCGTGGCGAGAACAACGACACACGTTGGGCGCCGCCGGTGTTCGACGTGGACGGCGTGCGCATCGCCGTGATTTTTGACTTGGACCGCGAACTCGAGATGTTGCCGACCGGTGTTGACCTCATTGCGTATTTCCAATTCAACGCGTTTGACATGACCGACCGCGAGACTGCCGCCATTGCCGCCGTTCGCAGCGGCGCCTACCGCAAGATCGCATCCAAGCGCAGCGTGTGGTTTGCCTGCATGGCGCCGGTCGGTGCCTTTGACGAGTCGGTGTATACCGGCGGTTCGTTTGTGCTCGACGACTGCGGTCGCGTGGTGGCCCAGGCACCGTGTTTTGAGGAGAGCCTGCTGGTTCAGGAGATTCAGCGCGGCGTGATGCTCGATGCCCTGGAAGATCACGAACTGCCCGAGTTCCGTTCCGAGGAGTGGCTGTGGCAGGCGCTGGTGCTCGCCGTGCGCGACAACGCCCGGGCCCACGGTGCGTCGCGTGCTGTGGTGGCACTCGAGGGTGACTTGCCATCGTCCCTGCTGGCGGCGCTGGCCGTCGACGCCCTGGGCCCGCGTAATGTGATTGGCCTGGTGCTGGGGCGCAACCGTATCTTTACGCCGGCGCAGGAAGAGGCCGAGGCTGCCCGCTGTGCCGCCGTCCGCGCCATCGCCGAGCGTCTGCACATTCGCACCGTCGAGCGCGATGCACCGGATGCGGCGCGTGTGCTCGATCGCGACGTGTCGGCGGGCGATGCCGAGCGTCTGCGCTCGCGCACGTTGGGCCTCATGCTGGAGGACACGGCGCTCGAGCTGGGTGCGATGGCGCTGAGCCCGCTGTCCAAAACCGAGTACGCGCTGGCGGCGCCGGCGCTTTGCGGCGGCTACCAGGGCGATTACGCGCCCTTTGGCGATGTGTACCTGTCGACGCTTGAGTTTGTGGCGCGTGTGCGCAACCGCGCGTCTGCCGTGGTGCCCCAAGAGCTCGTGACGCTCAACGCGGTGGAAGATTGTATGGAGCGCGTGCTGGCGCAAGCGCTCTCGACGCTCGACGGTCCGGTCGATATGCTCGACCGCGCGGCACAGCTGCTCGGCGGGCTTGAGCCGGGTGAGGTCGATGGCGCGCTCGAGGCGCACGTGGACCGCAATCGATCTTTCGACGACATCCCAATGGCCGCCGGCAAGCCCGAGGCTTGCTCGCTGCTGCTGATGCTCGTTCGACAGGGTGAGGCTTCCCGTCGCATGCTGCCGACGACGCCGATCGTCTCGGCCCGTTCGTTTGCCGAGCGTGCCTGGCCGTATATGCTCGCGTGGTCCGACCTGGGGCTTAACGGCAAGGAGCGTATGACGGTCGATTCGCTGGCGCGCGCCGAGGTGCGCCGCTTTGCCGACGAGGATACGAGCGAGCGCGTGCGAAACGAGATGATGGGCGTGCTGGGCGAGCTACTGGGTATTTCGCCCGAGCAAATGGAGGAGCTGCGCTCTGAGGACGGTCAGCGTCGTTTGCACGAGGGAATGAAAAAGTTCGAGGGCGAAGTTCAGGACGCCATCGATAAGATGATGGGCGGTCAGGGCGGCTCGCAGGGTGGGCCCCAGAGCGGACCGATGTCGCACCCGCCAGTGGATCCGAGGCAGTTCCCCTTTTTCTCGCAGAACTAATTATGGGATAGGATTCGCTCTCAACCCCGATACTTCAACTAAGCATTTCGGCCCCGTTGTGTTATTCTAGAACAGACGTTCGTGAATGATGCGCGGGGCCTTGTCTTGCGCTGTGCTTGTGGCGAGGGGAGGTCGGCTTGGTCATTTTGGGTATCGACCCCGGTTTGGCCCATACGGGTTGGGGGATTATCGAGGAGCGGCGCGGCGAGGTTCGCTGTCGTGCCTACGGCTGCATCGAGACCAGTGCCGGAAGTCCGCTCGCGGTGCGCCTGTCGCATATCGCCCGCGACCTCAAGGGTGTCGTGGAGCGTTATCGGCCCGATACTGCTGCTATCGAGAGTATTTACTTTGGCGCCAACGTTCGCTCGGCCATCCCAACGGCGCATGCCCGCGGTGCTGCACTCGTGGCGCTTTCGGAATGCGCGCTCGAGATTGGCGAGTATACGCCTATGCAGATTAAGCAGGCTGTTGTGGGCACCGGCGCCGCGGACAAACGGCAGGTCGCCTACATGGTACGCACGCTCACACAGCTCGATCACGACCCGCATCCCGACCATGCCGCCGATGCCCTGGCCTGCGCCATCTGCCACGTTAACCTCAGCCGCACCCGGGCGCTTACCGGCGGCGAGTTTTATCAACAGAGAGGAACCGGATACTGATGATCTCCCAGCTCCATGGAACGCTTGTCGAGGCCACGATGAGCTCGGCCATTGTCGATGTATCGGGTGTGGGCTTTGAACTCGGCATCTCGGGCAGTACTGCCGCCACGCTGCCTACGCCCGGCGGCGAGGTTCGCCTCTATACCCGTATGCAGGTGCGCGAGGACGCCATGACGCTCTTTGGTTTTGCCTCCAAGGACGAGCGCACGATGTTCGATCGGCTCGTGTCCGTGTCGGGTGTCGGTCCGCGCCTGGCGCTTGCCGTGCTCTCCACCTATACCGTGGGACAGCTGTATTCCCTGGTGATGGCCGAGGATGACAAAGGCATGGCCAAGGTTCCCGGTGTGGGCAAAAAGACCGCCCAGCGCCTCATCTTGGAGCTCAAGAGCACCTTTGCCAAGGACAAGGGCTTTGTGCCGGTCGACGTGATTCCCGGACAGGTTGCGATGCCGGTTCCCGCCGCCGCTCCCTCGGCGATCGATGACGCCCGTGCGGCGCTCCTTTCCATGGGCTTTAGCCCGCAGGAGACCGATGTTGCCCTGAGCGGGTATGATGGGCAGAATATGCGTGTCGAGGATCTGCTCGGCGCGGCGCTTAAGCGACTCGGAATGGATGCGTGATGTGGGAAGCCGATGACTCTCAGGACCTGTGGGCGACGCCCGGCAACTCGCCGGCGGCATCCATGGCGCATGGCGAGCGTATGGTGGGTTCGGAGCTAACGTCCGAGGACCTCGATGTCGACCGTACCCTGCGCCCCCAGCGCCTGGATGACTACTGCGGCCAGGAGCACATCAAACAGAGTCTGCGCGTGCTGATTGAGGCCGCGCAGAGCCGCGGCGAGACGCTCGACCACGTGATCTTCTCGGGCCCTCCGGGTCTGGGCAAGACCACGCTGGCCACCGTTATCGCCAATGAGCTGGGCGCTCAGATCAAGACCACGAGTGGTCCTGCCATCGCGCGCACGGGCGACCTGGCGGCCATCCTTACTAACTTGCAGCCGGGTGATGTGCTGTTTATCGACGAGATCCACCGCCTCAACCGTTCGGTCGAGGAAGTCCTGTATCCCGCGATGGAGGACTTTGCGCTCGATATCGTGATTGGCAAGGGTCCGGCGGCGCGCTCGATTCGCCTGGATATTCCCAAGTTTACGCTGGTAGCGGCAACGACCCGTTCAGGCATGTTGACCGGCCCGTTGCGCGACCGCTTTGGCATTTCATATCGCCTGGATTACTACACGGTCGAGGAGCTCGCGCAGATTGTGACGCGCTCGGCGACTATCCTGGGCGTGACGATCGACCATTCCAGCGCACTCGAGATCGGCTCGCGTTCGCGCGGCACGCCACGTCTTGCCAACCGCCTGCTCAAGCGCGTGCGCGATTACGCACAGGTGCGTGGCAACGGCCCCATCGAGCTCGATATCTGCCGCCAGGCGCTCGAGTTCTTCGAGATCGACGAGCTCGGTCTGGACTGGATGGATATTCGTATCTTGGAGACGCTTGCCAAGACGTTCTCCGGCCGTGCCGTGGGCCTGACGACGCTTGCCAGCGCGGTGGGCGAGGACCCGGGAACACTTGAGGATGTCTATGAGCCATATCTGCTGCAGTGCGGCTTGATGATTCGCACGCCGCAGGGCCGTCAGGCAACCCTTCGCACCTTTGAGCACCTGGGGATTGAACCTACCGTTTAGGGCGCTTTGTTATGGCGGGCTGTTGGGCTATCGCTGAGCATTGGATAAACATATCGCCGTTTGTCGGTTGCGGGTGCTTTACTATTGCGCGCCCGTGCTATGCTGAATTGGTCTTTTTCTCATCCGGTAACGAAAGGACCGTCCATGCCTACTGACATCGAAATCGCACGTTCCGTCACACCGCTGCCCATTACCGAGGTGGCCAAGAACGCCGGTGTCGACGTAAAGCACCTGATTCCGTACGGCTTCGACAAGGCTAAGGTCGACTACTCTCTGCTCAATGAGCCAACTGATCACCAGGCCAAGCTCGTCCTCGTGACCGCTATCAATCCCACGCCCGCGGGCGAGGGCAAGACCACCACGACCATCGGCCTTGCCGATGGCCTGCGCCGTCGCGGTGTCAAGAGCGCTGTGGCCTTGCGCGAGCCTTCGCTCGGTCCCGTCTTTGGCGTCAAGGGCGGCGCCGCCGGCGGCGGTTGGGCCCAGGTCATCCCCATGGAGGATATCAACCTGCACTTTACCGGCGACTTCCACGCTATCGGTGCCGCCAATAACCTGCTGGCCGCCATGCTCGACAACCATATTCAGCAAGGCAACCAGCTCGGTATCGACGTCAAGCGCATCACTTGGAAGCGCGTCGTCGACATGAACGATCGCCAGCTGCGCCATGTTATCGACGGCATTGGCGGCAAGGCCCAGGGCGTGCCGCGCGAGGATGGCTTCGATATCACCGTTGCCTCCGAGGTCATGGCAATCCTGTGCCTGTCCACGAGCATCAACGACCTCAAGGAGCGCCTGGGCGAGATCGTCGTCGGCTACAGCTATGCCGGCGAGCCCGTCCGCGCACGCGACCTCAAGGCCCAGGGTGCCATGGCTGCGCTGCTTAAGGATGCGCTCAAGCCCAATTTGGTGCAGACGCTCGAGGGTACGCCCGCGTTTGTCCACGGCGGCCCCTTCGCCAACATCGCCCACGGCTGCAACTCCATCATGGCTACGCGTATGGCTATGCGCTTTGGCGATGTCGCCATTACCGAGGCAGGCTTTGGCGCCGATTTGGGTGCCGAGAAGTTTCTCGACATCAAGTGCCGCATGACGGGCGTTCGCCCCAGCGCCGTCGTGATTGTCGCCACCGCCCGTGCGCTTAAGTACAACGGCGGCGTTGCCAAGGCCGATCTCAACGAGGAGAACCTCGAGGCGCTCAAGGCCGGTATGCCCAACCTGCTCCGTCACGTCGACAACATCCAGAACGTCTACGGTCTGCCCTGCGTGGTCGCCATTAACCGCTTCCCGACCGATACCGAGGCTGAACTCGCCCTCATCGAGTCCGAGTGCCAGAAGCTCGGCGTTAACGTTAAGCTTTCCGAGGTCTGGGCCAAGGGCGGCGAGGGCGCGCTCGAGCTGGCCGATGAGGTCATGCGCCTGATTGAGCAGCCGAGCGAGCTCAAGTTTGCCTACGAGGACGGCGCCGATGTTGCCGATGCCCTCGAGGCCGTTGCTACCAAGGTCTACCGCGCCGACGGCGTCGACTTTACGCCGGCTGCCAAGCGTCAGCTTGCCGAGCTGCGCGAGAACGGCTTTGGCAACCTGCCGGTGTGCGTCGCCAAGACGCAGTACAGCTTTAGCGACAACGCCAAGGCGCTGGGCGCTCCCGAGGGCTTCCGCATCACCGTGCGCGAGCTCAAGGTTTCCGCCGGTGCCCACTTTGTGGTCGCGCTGACCGGCAGCGTTCTGACCATGCCTGGCCTGCCCAAGGTTCCCGCGGCCGAAAACATCGACGTCGACAACGACGGCAACATCACCGGCCTGTTCTAAGTCTGCTGTCCATAGCTGCTAGTCTGCCCCGCCGTGCCCACCAGGCTCGGCGGGGCTTTTTGATCCCAAGGGGACGGAGGAAAACGGATCACCGCACAGGGCCAACCCCCTAAGTGATCCGTTTTCCTCCGTCCCCTTGGGATCATTTATTCGGCGGCAATGTTGCGCAACAAGGTTGGGGATTTCTCTCGTACGGTGCAGTTGGAAGAACTACGCGGGCGCATTGCGGCTGCGACGAGAGACGGGAGATGCGATGTATTGCACCAAGTGCGGAGCTCAGATACCCGATGGCTCCATGTTTTGCACGAGTTGCGGAGCACGCGTGGGCGGAGTTGAGGACCAGGCGGAGTCTGCGACGTTTCCGGTAGGGGATGCGACGGCGACCGCTCCTGCTGGCCAGCACGCTCCTCAGGATGTTCCGTCTCCTGTGATCGTGGAACGTTATTATGGGTCTCCTACGACCGAGCCCGACGAGGCTGCTCGGTCGTTTGATTCGGCGCCCCAGCTCAAGAAGCCCAAACACAGGGGCCGCATCGTCGCGGCCGTTATCGGCGGCGTGGCTATTGTCGCCATTGTCGCCGCTATCGTGATCGTGCCGCGTATCGGCGTGTCGTCCGAGGTGACTTCGGGCGGCAAGGGCTATGTTGTCTGCGCGTGCGAGACCAAAATCCTGCCCAAAAACAGCAAAGGAAAAAAGCTCAAGAGCTATACCGTCGAGCTGGCGCCCGCGAATGGCAAGGGCAAGAACTACACCATTAAGGTCGATGGCGAGGACGGCTTTGCCATGGAGGACTTTGGAGAGCTGCCCGACCAGAAATATCAGATGACCATTACCTCGGGCAAGGGCAAAAAGAAGAGCGCCAGCACCATGAAGGTGGACTACGCCAAGGAAGGCTCGGACGCCCCCAAGAGCGTCGAGCTCATGCAGTCCAAGAAGGAGGCCAAGGCCTCTGCCAAGGCAGCGGTCAAGACGGCAAACGAGCTGTTCACCGACAAGATCCTCGAGTACCAGAAAAAGTACGGCGAGGGTGAGGCTGTCGAGGTTTCTCAATCTACGTATGGAGCCCAGGGCGTTGCTTTCGCTAAACTCGTCGATTTTGACGGTGATGGTCAGGACGAACTCCTGATTGAGTATTCTGACGAGCCGCTCTTCAACACTAATGGCGCCACTGCAGCCAAGGCCGAAGTTTGGGCATACCGTGACGGCAAAATCGAGAAAGTATATGAGCCCGATATCTGGGTTGACGTTATGTGCGTTGGCGTTTCGCTCCGTGTATTCGATTACGATGGCACCTATGGGTTCAGGCGATATTTGCATGACGGGGAAAAGATCAACGCCAAAGAGGTTCCAGTTGGGATGAACGAATCTCGTGATGGCTATGAGTGCGAATTCGATGCCTACGATGGTAAGGCCTTTAGCGCCGTTGCCGGTCCGGCACCGATAAGCGATTCGAAGATTGCCGGCACCAATGAAGTGTCCGAGCTGAGTGCCGTGCTTACCAGCACCGAGGAGAGCGTAGCCAGCACCATCGCAACGGTCGCCACGACGCTGGAGCAGCTGAAGTCGAAGGACTCTGACGATGCGCAGGCGAGCCATGAGGCCGTCTCTGCCACGCAGGATGTCAACTTTACGGCTGCGGTTGGCGAAGGCCCGCTGAATCCGTCCCCCGATGATACGTGCCAGATTTCGGCTACGTGGACTTATCCTCAGGTGAAGGGCCAGGGCGTGGGCGTCGCTAAGTTTAACCAGGATATGGTTCAGCTCGTTGCGGACACGCTCGATGCGAGCAAGCAGGCCTCGATGGATGACGAGGACAGCCGCGTGACCATGATGTATACCGCCGAGATCGTCTCGATTGACGGCGATATCGCCTGCGTGCGAACCTACACCGATAGCTATCAACCTTCGTATCGATCGGAGCGAGTGACAAGGTCGGCGTACTACAACCTCAAGACGGGTGAGCAGGTTTCGCTCGAGGACTCGCTTGCACAGCATCGCCTTTCGTTCGACACCCTCAAGAGCGAGGCCAAACAGGCGATTAAGACGGCAAAGCCGAATATTGACTCCGTGTCCGAAGACAACATCGACGATGACGATAACTTTACCGAGGATCATTTCTACTACGACGGAAAGGGCTATATCGTTGTCCTCGATACTGGTGAGTTTGACTGCATGGCATGGGATACCCACGACTTGGTTGCGCATGCCTTCGATTCGAGCTATTCTTGCGGTCAGGATGTAACGCCCGAGCGAGCCAAGGCCACGTACGTACCCAATGAGTAAGGTAGGCCGCGAGGGATAAATTGAACTGTCCCCGGTGACGCAAAATACAGCGCCACCGGGGACTTTTTGATGCAAATGGGCTCCGAAACAAGCTATCTGGGCTAGCCGCGCCACGAAAAGCGCCCATCTACTACGTTTACCAGGGTTGGAGCGACCATGGAGTGTTTTTTAACAATGCGGCAAGACGTTTACCTGCGGTTTTGTTAACACAAATATGGCTATGGTTGGCTCCCTTGGGTTGAACGTAGTAGATGGGCGCATTTTTTGGTGCACAGCCCAAGAAGGGATCATTAACCGCGCTGGAGGCCGAAAAGTTTGGCGCTGCGCTCGGCGACCATCATGTTGATATCGGCGATTTCCATCTCGTCGTCAAGGTAGGGCTGGTAGGTGCCGTATGGGTCGCCTGCTCCCAAGCTGCAGCTTCCACAGTTATCGCAGCTGCCGTTGCCGCAGCCAGCGAGCGCTAGCTTGATGATCTCCTCACGTTCGGCACGAGTCGTGTCCTTGATGAGCTTGCTTTTTGCCATGACGTTCCTCGATTCGCTTGTGACCGTCAGCCGCGCATGTCTTGTAGATACCGGCGGGCTTTGCCCATCATAGGCTTTTGCGCGGGTAGAATGCATGGATAACTTGATGCTTACAGGCGACGGAAAGGAAACGTTGCATGGACCAGGATAAGACGACCGTGATGGGCGGATATGGCTCCGCACAGGCTGGCGGCAGCGCCGATGCGACCCGTATTGTGCCGAATCCCGGCAATGCTGCTCCCGCCGCGACGCAGACGTCTGCCGAACCCACACGGGTTATAGGCTACGGCGATACACCACGGGATCCGTTTGATTATGCACCGCAGGACCCGTATGACAATGCGGCGCCGGACCCGTATGGCAATGCGGCGACAGATGCTTATAACAACCTGCCGCATAATCCCATTCCGCAGCCTCAGCAGACGACGTATATGCCGCGTACGGCGCAGGTCCAGTCTCGTTATGAGTCGCGCGATCCGCATGCGTGCCAGCCGTATCGCGAGTATCCCAAATCGATTTCGCAGTATGGTGAGGACGAGGAGAAGGCACCGTCGCGTTCGTCGAGCGTGATCAAGAAAATCCTGATTGTGCTGGCGATCTTCTTTGCCTTGTCGGTCGTGTTCGCCATCGTGTCGGGCATGCTCAACAAGCGGGGCGCCACGACCGATGCCACGACCGAGCAGGCCGAGATCACCCAGTCTGCTGCCGTCGACCTGAGCGATATCCCGGGACAGTACTGGTCCAACGCCAAGAAGCTCCTCAAGTCGCGCGGAGCCGACCTTTCGAACGCCGTGATTCTGACCGACGATGGCTCAACGCCCGTCATCGATTCCAACTGGGTTGTTACGAATGCCTACTATAACGACAACGGCAACCTGGAGATTCAGCTCACGCACAAGAACAGCTATGGCAACTCGTTCGGCGGCCAAAGCGGTACCGACAGCTCGAGCTCCAATACGCTGGAGGACTTGAGCAACAAGGCGCAGGAGTTGGGAGATAAGGCGCAAGAGCTGGGCGATACGGCACAAAACCTGGGTGATACTGCTCAGAATCTGGGCGATATGGCTACCAATGCCTGGGACGCTCTGCAAAACGGCATTTCGGGCGCACAGGGAAACTAGCGGACGAGCGGCTGGGGCCTTAACAGTGCAAACAAAAACGGGGCGCAGGATCGCGTGACCGGGCGCATAGGCGCGTTGGTCGGCGGTCCTGCGTCCCGTTTTGCTGTCGATTACAGCTGCTCTGCCGGACGCTCGGGCGAGCTGAAGCCCGAATCGAACGTGACGACGCATGACGCATCGGGCCGGCGCTCGTGCACGATGCGCGTGACGAGCTCCAGTAGCTCCTCGTCGGATATGTCAAAGCCGTCGGGACGCACCAGGTCAAACGAAACGAAGCCGTCGTGCTCATGCAAGTCGTGGATGGAGAGCGCAGGGTCGATCTGCGCTACGCCGCGCTTGACCCAGCCGCGCAGGTCGTCACCGGTTGTTGCAATGGGGTCGCAGTGCAGCGTAATGCCAATGCCCATCTGGCGTTTGATATCGTGTTCGATGGTGTCCAGGATCTCGTGGTGCTCAAAGGCATCGCCCTCGCCGGGCATTTCCACGTGTGCGCTGGCAAACTGACGGCCGGGGCCGTAGTCGTGCACCATGAGGTCGTGCGTGCCTAGAACCTGGGGGTATGACATGATCCTGTCGCGGATTTCCTGGACGAGCTTGGGGTCGGGCGCTTGCCCCAACAGCGGGCTGATGGCGTCGCGCACCAGGCCCATGCCGCTGATGCAGATGAAGACGCCCACGCCCAGGCCTGCCCAGCCGTCGAGATCAAAGCCGGTCGCTTGCGAAATAAGCGCCGCCGCCAAGACCGAGCCCGAGGTGATGACGTCATTCTTGGAGTCCTGTGCCGTGGCGATGAGCGTCTCCGAGCCGATGCGATCACCCAACGTGCGGTTGAACGCGGCCATCCAGAGCTTAACGAGCATGGATGTAGCCAGTGCCGCAAGGGAAACGAGCGTGTAAGCGGTGGGGGAGGGCTTGATGATTTTGGTAACGGACTCGAGCACCAGATTGATGCCGACAGCACAAACGAGGACGGCGACAACCAGACCGGCGAGGTATTCGTAGCGGCCGTGGCCATAGGGGTGGCCTTCGTCGGCCGGGCGGCTGGCAAGTCGGAATCCGAGCAGGCTCACGATGTTGCTCGAGGCATCGGAGAGGTTGTTGAAGGCGTCGGCGATAAGCGAGACAGAGCCGGCGAGCAGACCCGCGATGCCCTTGGCTAGGCACAGGGCAATGTTGAGGCCAATGCAAATGAGGCTTGCGACAAAGCCCGCGTTGGTGCGACAAGTTGTATCGACCGGCTCGTCCTCACTGCCGGGAACAAGCGTATGTACCAGCCGATTTACAAATAGCATGGCGTATCTCCTCGCATCCTCGTTTAAGGGGATAGTGTAGCTCGCATGAGCGCACCGTGCGCCGATGCTCAGAAAATGCAGCAATGGTCTGCTGGAGCTAACGAGCGGCCCTTCTTGTCCGACCAGGTGCTCCATTTTGGGCCACATGGGTATGGGCATGTGCCTGCCTGCCCGACATACTTAATGTCGACAGCCCCTGTGCAAAGGAGGACGTATCCATGGACGAGATGTTTGCCATTAAATGCCAAAACTGCGGCGGCCCTATGTACTCACACCAGGCTAAACGCAGCTTTGAGTGCGCCTATTGCGGCACGGTCGTTCCGTGGCAGGCCGATGCGGGGGAGCCCAAGAGCGCCCTGGGCATTCGCCATACGCCGCTGACGGTTGTCGATGGGCTACTTAAGCTCACCCATGTGTCGCAACTCGAGCGCCCGGAGGACCCGGACTGGTATTTCTTTAATTCACACTGGCGCAATCAGTCGGTTCTGGAGCATCTGCTGTGGGAGGATCGCGGCACGGCGCAGGAGTTCCAAGAAGCCACGCACGTGAGCATTCCCTGCCCCTTCTGCGGCGCGTCCTTTGAAGGCGAGTCCACTCAGCGCGTGTTTGAGTGCCCGTCCTGCGGAAATAAGATCGGCGTTGCCGACCTTCTCAAGCCCGGCACGTTTAGCAAGCGCCTGACCATGGGCGTTGGTGCCGAGTATGTGCCTGAGCAGGGTATTCCCTGCGAAATCTCGCCGCAGCAGGCGCGTGCCAACGCGCTGCAGCTGGTGCGCCAATACCCCGACGCCTTTGCCGGGCACGACGTGGAAGACGCGATTCAAAATGACATGATGCTCTTCTACTTCCCCATGGCGCTCGCGGACCTGCGCATGATGGCGTCCTTCCCGGGCAAGGGGCTGAGCAAGGAGACCCTGGTGTACTACGAGGTGCTCGACTGGGCGTATCCGCGGGCAAACTACCTGGACGTTCGCCTCATGGGCATTTTGGAACCGTGGGACTTTGCCAAGGTTGGGCCGTTTGACCCGGCCATGCAGGAAGGTGACTTCCGTGTTGTCTCCGTCGATGCGTCCACCAAGGACCAGGTGGTCATTGATAAGCTGGCGCTCGACGTTGCCGGCAACGATGCCGAGGCGGTGCTGGGGCTCAATAAAAAGAGCATCCGCACCTGGGCGCGCAAGGCCCGCAAGCATAAGGACGGCCTGGTGATGGTGCCGGTCTACTTTGTCGATCGCCCGGCGACGGACAGCCGCGATGGCGAGCAGGTGCGCATTGCCGTCAACGGCCAGACGGGTCGTGCGGCCGCGGTGGTGTTTAGCGACAAGCGTGAGACGCATGTGGTGGTGCCGCTCAATCCCAACGTGATGCTGTCGAGCGAAAGTACCGTGCACGCCACGCCCATCGAGGTCAAATACGTTAAATCGCCGTTCCTATACCAGATCGTGCGCCGTGGAGGCGGAGAGCAGCCGCGTCAGGTGGCGGCGGCGGCCGAGGGTTCCTACCGAGAGAAGAAGCCCAAACGAAAAGGCTTGTTCGCCGCGATCTTTGGGAAGTAGGGGAGTAGTGCCGGTCGGCGCTGCGATCCGATAGCTAGAGGAACGGGGCAGCTCGCAGGAGTGCGGACTGTCGTCTGATTGTTTGAGGGTGCCAGATGTAAATAATCGGTGGAACGGCTGTAAAAGAGCCTTTCCACTGGGTAGAATCAGGTTGTGCCGCGGAACCCGCTCCTCAGCGCTTAAACTTCGGAGACGCGGGCAACGCAGGTATTATCGTCTAGGGCCGGCTGCAACCGGCCCTTTTCATGACTCCCTTCGCTATCCGTTACTGCTTATATTCCCGCCAGATCGAGTAGAGGTTCCGGGCAATGCCGGTCACATACATCGAGAGGCGCAGGATTTCAAGAAACAAGTTCATAGGCTTCACCCCAATCGGAGATCGGAGCGTTGCCCGCAGGCGGATTCCGCGGCGGTCAAGATTTTACTCTATACGCCGCAGCGGGGGATATCTGACCCCAGTGTTAGAGTGGTGTCCATTTGCATGGATGACCGGGCATAATCGCGACATATCCTGGAGTTGAAATGCCACTGGGGATATGAGGGGGAGCCGGGGTCGGATGTTGGGGCTCAACGAAGCAAGTGGCGCTTCTGTCTTCTTGGGATCGGGGGTGCGAATCAGCCTGCGGCAATGAGCCCAGCTCTATTCGGGGCGCAGTGAGTCCCGAATCGAGCGTTCCTGGCTGTCATGCATGTCAAGTGGTGAAAGCCCACAGCGGCATCGCCTTACACGGCAACGGGGGCCTCTTTGGGGCGTCCTGCCTTTGGAGCGTCGGCGAGTCGTGCCTCGATGGAGGCTTTGGACACCATGCGCTTGGTGCCATCCTTCCATGAATCCAACAGTCCTGCATTTATCAGTTGCGATACCCGTGCTGAGCTAACACCGAGCATACGCGCGGCATCCGCTGCGGTGACGGCGGGGATGTCGCCGAGTTCGCGACTGACGGCCACGGCGATAATCTTGCCACCGTGCTGCGGCTCGTGGCCAAAGTCCGGCGCAGGCAGGTCGACGCCGCCCATTAGGTGGTCATCGACCATGCATGCGAGAAAATCAGCGGCGCTTTCGACAGCGTCGTTTAGGTCGGATCCGAACGTTCCACCTCCGCCCAGCGAGCCACATGGCACAGCGTCGACAACGCCGTCCGAATCAAAGAACTCGAATTCCCATACGTAAACCATGTAAGACCTCCTCTAAAACTCGATGCGAAATGTGATGAGGATGAGCTATCGAAGTCCTGCCTGCCTTAGGATTCTTTTGGCAATTTGATCCTCAATCTCTCGGTGGCGTTTCACGAGCACGAGTTTATCTCCTTTGACGAACTTCTCGTGATTAGTGCCTCCTTTCGAGATGAAGCCGGCTTCTTCGAGGATGCGGATCAATTCGCGTCTCTGCATCTTAGCCTCTTTCAATAACTATATATTAGCACTTCCTAAGGGTTTTAGACTCAAATCTTAGCTATTGCTAACCCTTTGTCTTACTTCGCAGTCCTTGGATAGCGGCTTATATTCCTTATCGTATTAGTCTATTTGCTCGTGCGGACACGATTTTGGTGCTCTGAGCGCGATCGCGAAAAGGGTTTGCGGCGACTAGAAAGTGATGGAGAAGGCAGTTTTAACGAACCTCATTGGGGGTGGCGTATGTGGACAACAACACCTTGCTGTTTAAGGACAAGGGTTCGGGTAGGTTTAAAGACGTCAAGATCTACCCTAACCGCATTGAGGTACTCAAGAAGGGCACTTTCGGCGGCAAGCACACCGAGATTGTCTACCTTAAGGACATCACGGGGGTCAGCAGGATCAAGGGCCGCGACGTTTTTCTGCGCAACAGGCTGTTGACTGCCTGTGTCTTTAGCCTGAGCAGCCGCTCCCAGGCTCAGGAATTCGTCAACGTGCTGAACATAGTGATGTAGCCTATGGCGGCGTTCGGGCCAAGGTAAAAATCGGGGGCACAGAACGGTGTCCTACGCCCCCGATTGAGTCGATGTGTTTAAAAGGCCGGCTTGCCTATTCGCTATCGTCCCCAGCGTTTTCGCGGTCACTGGCAAGCATTGCCGCGCCAGCGACCGTTGTCGCCACGGCGGCAGCGGCAAGCCCGGCGGCAATGCCAGAGCCGTCGCCCGTGCCGGCGAGCTTCTCGCCCGAGCCCTTGCTCTTGTTGCCCTTGCCGTTTTTGTCGGCGCCGCCTGTGTTGGAGCCCGTGCCGTTGCCGGCGCCGCCTGCACTGCCCGAGGCCGCTACGGTAAAGCTTACGGCTCCATCGCTGGCGAGTGTGTAGTTTTGTGCCGCGTCGCCCAACAGACCTTTCGCACGCACCCAATACGTCCCCGCGGCAAATGCCTCGCCCTCGGCCATCGCCGTTCCCGGAGCGCCGTTCGCGTCGTGCACAAACTCGAGCTGGGCCGTGCAGGCATCGGTTTCGAGCTTGCCCTCGAGTGATGCCGCAATCTTGGCGCGCACGTCTTCGCCGGCCTTAAGGCCTTCGAGTCCCTCAAAATGGGGCGTCAGCGCGCGTGGATTGATATCGATGGGCACGGAGCCCCGCAGCTCCGTAACGGTCTCGTTGCCCAGGGCGTCGACATCCACGTATTCGATGGCAAACGCGCTGCCAGAAGCGGCCACGTTGAGTACGTTGCTGCTGTCGACAAGGCGGAAATGGCCCTCGCCAACGGTCTTGCCATCTTGGAGCGAGGCATCGCTCAGCGAGTCTCCATACGTCATGTGCATGCGGTCCGGGAGGCAGCATGAAACTGTTGGCTTGTGCTTCGCGTCGTAATTGCGTTGGTAGATGCTCCGGGCCAGTGCCGAATCGACAAAGTCGGACGCGATAATGCCAACGTGCTTGAGGCAATCTGACTTTGTTTTATCGCTGCCGCTGGGATTGATGTACTGGCTCTTGTACAGATGCTCGTTGACCACTCGCGCCGCGGTAAAAGGATTGCTTCCTTGTTTGTAATTCGTGCAACTAGTGTAGTTGATAGACCAGCAGCGTTCCAGGACTTGCACCTTGGCGCCATCATTGTCCTCGACGTCCACCTTGTTGCGCGTGAGATTGGTCGTCTCTCGCAGCGCCATATCGACCCAGCTAATCTTGTCGGTTCCGGTGCATTCAAAATGGTCCTGGGCGTATACCTTGGTGCAATAGGGCTCTTTGTCGCCCGCATTGCCCGTAGTCTCAAAGCCTCGCGCGTCTTGGACGAGGCACATCGACTGCCCGGAATGCGCCTTGATTTTGTCGTCCCATTGGGTGAGATCGAGGCCCCACGTGTGGCTGCTTACGCTGTTGCCGGCGAGTACAAATCGACGCAGCAGGACGATCTTTCCGCGCACCTCGTTCAGTGTGGGGATTCGGCTCGACGTGTAGAACAGATCGGGATTATCGTGCATAACCTTGGCGAAAGCCGTCGTAACGCTTTCGTCGGTAGCCTCGTCGTTGCCTCGTGACGCAAGCATGATGAGCGCTTCTGACGGGTTTTCGTTCAAAAATGTTTTGAAGTAACCGATGACATCGGAGAG
This sequence comes from Collinsella aerofaciens, assembly GCA_048447565.1. Lineage (GTDB taxonomy): Bacteria > Actinomycetota > Coriobacteriia > Coriobacteriales > Coriobacteriaceae > Collinsella > Collinsella aerofaciens_CE. The sequence continues at coordinate 39,650 of DBGAXC010000016.1, forward strand.
ATGCATAAAGCCCCCGTCTTTTTTGAGCAGGTAGCATCTTCCATGGTCGATACCGGGGTCGCCGTTCTCGTCGTTCCTTCCGAGTCGGATATCAAAATAGCGAATGCCTTCGAGCAACTGCGTCGGGATGTAATCCTGCTGGCACTTTGCTTGTGAGGATTGGGGCTCGGTGTCGTTGTCCACGCTGCAGGTGCCCGAATCATGCGTGCCCGGGATACTCAGCTCGTCGAGGTACTTGTTGTCGTCGACGTATTTCATCCAGCATGGTCCGTCGACGTAGCTGCTATACGTGGTCCAGTCGATACTTCTAACTGTGGTATTGATCTTGCCCATGTCGTAACCGACAAGTTCTAGCTCCCACGGAATGCTCTTACTCTTATGGCAGATCTTATTGTTGTCCTGGTCTTTGCCGTCCGATTCTATTGCCAGGTACTTAATGTCTTTTTTCTCGGTTTCTTTCTCGACCGTGCGGTCTCGAATGATATAGGTTCCGTTTGATTGACGTTCGAACGCAAAAGCGCGGCTGGGCTTGTTGTCATACTCGCCGCCCCATACGTGGATGACCTTTCCATCTTTGTCCGAGTCGTCGTCGACCGACCAAATGCTGTAACCCGTCTTTTTATGCTCTTCGAAATTGAGCAAGGTGCGGATAGCATACCAGCTTGTATCGTCATTCTTGGTCGTTACGTTCTCAAGGATGAGCTTGCTGGACGTGCCGTCGTTAAACAGGTGGCAGACGTTGCCGCGAACGTTGCCGTCTTGGTTGACGCTCGCGGTGCGAAAATAGCCCGCGGGGCGAAGGCGAATGACGAAATTGTCGAGGCTGTCCGACGGTGCGGGTGTGTTGTCTGCAAATGCCGTTCGCAGGGGAATGCCCGGCGCTGCGGTTTCAGGCAGGCTTGCAAGTGGTGACAACGCCGCAAGTCCTAGGCCCAGCGTAAATGCTCGACGACTGATGGCGTGGTGTTCGGTCATAACTCCTCCATTCGCAGGGTGCGGTTATGCACTCATTTTGGTCACTATACTGCCCGGATGTTTAAAGGTGTCGGCTTAAATTGTGTGCGCGGCGCTATAAATCGGCGGGTGGACGTGTTGGGGTGCTTGCCGTTTTCGTACCGTTGCCACATTTGGGGTGGTTCCGGCGTCCGGCATCCTGCGTTCGTCGGCTACCGGCATAAGAAAAGGAGGGTCGGTTTACCGGCCCTCCCTTAGTACGAAGCGCTGGGGCACCGCCGCTTGTTGGCACTGCGCTCGTGTTTTTCGTTGCGCTCGCGAGTCGCTTAGCGCTTAATCTCGATATCGTCGAGCTTAACATCCATGGCCTCGGTCTTTGCCTCGGCGATGTCGTCGGCAAATTCCAGGGACTTCATCATGGTCTCGACGGCGTCCTTGTGCTCCTCGACGTTGTCGATGCGCACATACACGCTGCCACCGTCAACGTCGGTGAAGTACTCGGTCGTCACGCCGCCCGAGTGTGTAAAGTAGGCGCTGCGCCAGGTCTTGCCGTTGTACTTAACGGGATCGCTCTCGGTCCATCCGGAGTTGGTCTTCCACTTTGCCTCGTAGTCGAACAGTTCATCGGCGTTCTTGTCAGGATCGAAGACGGGGATGAAGCGGTCGCTGGCATGCTCGCTCTCGGTGAACTTAAACTGGGCCCTGTCGGCGGTATCTCCCGCAACGTCGGTGATCTCGACGCCCTCGGGAACCTCGACCTTAAACCAAATGAAGTCGGTCCTCATATCCACGGCTGGCTTTTCTGCTCCGCCGCCACCGCCACTTCCGGTAGCGTCGCCGCTGCCACCGCAGCCCACCAGGGCAACCGCGGCAAAGAGACTGATGCAGAGGGTGAGAATCGCAAAGGCCTTCTTTTTCATGGTCGTGTCCTCCTCGATCTGTAACCGCCCATGGATTACCTGCCTTTACTGTACGCGCGAGCGGCTCGTTCGGGTGGGCCATGTGTCCCATTCTGGGGGCCGGATTTGCGCCGTTAAGTGGCAATATGTCCGGACGCCCAGCCAGGGGAGGGCCGGCCGATCCGATCCTCCCCTGGCTGGGCGTCCGATCATTTAATGACTGCGCATGCGATGCTGCGTGCGAGCCTCTAATGCTTGATCTCGATGCTCGAAATCTCGACTTCGCGTGCCTCGTCAACTGCCTTCGCCATGTCATCGGGAAACTCGATGGAGTTGAGGAGCGCCTCGGCTTCTTTCTTATGCAGATCGAAGTTCGAGATGAGGACGTAGACACTTCCCGGCTCAACGTCGGTAAAGAGGAGGGTTGAGACGCCGCTGTTGTCCTCGTACGTTCCGATGAGCCACGTCCTGCCGTTATACTCGACGGACCCGCCATCCTTCCACTGGAACGTATCGCCTTTCTTTTCTGCCTGGTCGGCGTGGGATTCCTCTGCCGTCAGCGCTTTTTTCCAAACGGGGATAAAGCGATCGACCGAACCGTTCTCGTCTTCGGGGAAAGTGAGCTGGACCCTGTCGGCATTCTTGCCAGCGGAGTCGCTTACGCCAACGCCCTCGGGCATCTCGACCTTAAACCAGATAAAGTCAGTCTTCTTGGCAACGGGGGCCTTTTCTTTGCTCTCGCTCTTAGCGGCGCTGCCGCTCCCGCCCGATGCGCTCCCGCCGCAGCCGACAAGGGCAAATGCGGCAAAGAGGGCGATGCAAAGGGAAAGGATCGATAGGGTCTTTTTCTTCATGGTGGCGTCCTCCTTGTCTGCCGGTGACATCACGGCGCCGCATGCTGTTGGGGTACTGATTGCACTGGCGGCGGATGTCTCTGTGCACTGTGCGGCTTATGCCTCCGTTCATCGCTTGTGGCCGTTGCGCGGCCGTGCCCCAACGGGTTCCTTACTTATAGATATGCCCCAGTTTGTGCCATTCGGAAGTCTCGAAAGGTGGGCCATGTGTCCCATGTTTGCGGCGCCGACGCCTATCGTTCGTCATAGAAATCCGCGATGGCCAGGTGTGCTGACGCTCATGTGCTTATGGGCTAGACTTAGCATCATTACGTGTTTGATGCGGTTGGTCGGCGGTCGCCGCCCGACCGATCTATATGACTTGAAGGTGCATACGTATGAGCCAAGAGATGATGGACAAGACCTGCCGTGGGTTTGCCGAGGCGCTGGCCGCGCGCGAGCCGGTTCCCGGCGGCGGTAGCGCGAGCGCCTTTGTGGGCGCGCTGGGCGCCTCGCTTTGCGGGATGGTTGCTCGCTACGGGGCGACCAATCCCGCGCTTAGCGATCGGGCGGACGATCTGACGCGTGCATTTGCCCAGGCAGACGAGTTGGCGCAGGAACTAGTGGGTCTGGTTGCCGAGGATGTTCGTGCATACGGCCAGGTGTCCGCATCGTATGGCATTCCGCGCGAGGACCCGGCTCGACCCGCGGCGATTCAGGACGCGTTGCGCGTGGCGGCCATGCCGCCGTATCGGATCATGGACGCCTGTGGGCGCGCGCTGGCGCTGCTCGAGGACATGGCCGACAAAGGCTCGCGCCAACTGCTGTCCGACGTGGCGTGCGGCGCCGTGTTCTGCCGCGCCGCCATGCAGGGCGCAAGCCTGACGCTCTTTGCCAACACCACATCTATGAAAGACCGGGCGCGCGCCGAGGAGCTCGAGGCGGCGTGCGATGAGCTGCTGGATACGTGGCTGCCGCGCGCCGATGCACTGGCGCGCCGTGCTGCTGACGCCGCAAGGAAGAGGGGATAGCCATGGCCGAGCTGCTCAAGGGTGCTCCCGTTGCCCGTGCTTTGACCGAGGAGCTCGCCGCTCGCTGCACGGCTTTGTGCGAGCGCGGCGTTGTGCCGACGCTGGCCATCGTTCGCGTGGGCGAGCGCGAGGACGACCTGTCCTACGAGCGCGGCGCCCTCAAGCGCTGCGAGAAGGTTGGCATTGAGGCTCGCCGCGTCTTGCTTTCCGCCGATGTTTTGCAGGACGAGCTGCTGGCGGCTATTAAGGACATCAATGCTGACCCCGCTGTTCACGGCTGCCTGATGTTTCGTCCGTTGCCCGCCGGCCTTGACGAGGATACAGTTGCCGCGGCACTCGATCCCGCCAAGGATGTTGACTCCATGACACCGGCCTCGCTGCTCACCACGCTTTCGGGTCGTGGCGAGGGCTTTGCTCCTTGCACGGCAGAAGCCGTGTTGGCGTTGCTGGACCATTACGGCGTTGAACTGGATGGGGCCAAGGTCGCGGTTGTTGGTCGGTCGCTGGTAATTGGTCGTCCCGTTGCCGCCATGCTTATGGCTCGCAATGCCACGGTGACGACGTGCCATACGCATACGCGCGACTTGGCTGCCGAGTGCCGTGTAGCTGATATTGTGGTTGCGGCCGTTGGACGCGCGCGCACGATTGGCGCGGATGCGGTTCGTGGGGGCCAGACGATCATCGATGTTGGCATTAATTGGGACGAGGCCGCTGGCAAGCTGGTCGGCGATGTCGATTTTGATGCTACGGAACCGATCGTTGGCGCAATTACTCCGGTGCCGGGCGGCGTGGGGGCTGTGACCACCGCGATTCTCGCCAAACACGTGATCGAGGCGGCGGAGCGCGCATCGAAATAGGTGTTTTTGACCACAGGGGCTGCCGAGACCGTGGTTTCGCCCAATTTGTGCCGAAGCGATACACTGTTGCCGTTTGATTTCTTCGCTCAAGGAGGATGCGCATGCCGTGCACAACGATTTTGGTTGGTAAGAACGCGAGCTACGACGGGTCGACGCTTGTCGCCCGCAACGAGGACTCGTCCAACGGGGTGTTTGAGCCCAAGCGCATGCGCGTGGTGCACCCCGACGAGCAGCCGCGTGTCTACACGAGTGTCCTGAGCCACCTGACCGTTGAACTGCCCGATAACCCCATGCGCTACACGAGCGTCCCCGATGTTGTCCCGGGCCACGGCATCTGGGCCGAGGCCGGTTTCAACGAGCTCAATGTTGGCATGTCCGCAACCGAGACGCTCACCACCAACGAGCGCGTCCGCGGCGCCGATCCGCTCGTGGACTATGTGCCCGCCAAGGGTAACGAGGGCGAGGACGGCTATGTGCCGGCGCAGCCCGGTGGCCTGGGCGAGGAGGACATGGTGACCCTGGTGCTGCCGTATGCCAAGTCCGCCCGTGACGGCGTGCGTATCCTGGGCGACCTGCTCGAGCGCTACGGTACCTACGAGAACAACGGCATTGCCTTTAGTGACGTTGACGAGATCTGGTGGCTCGAGACCATCGGCGGCCACCACTGGATCGCCAAACGCGTGCCCGATGACGCCTATGTGACCATGCCCAACCAGCTGGGTATCGATAGCTTTGACCTGGACGACGCCGAGGGCGCCCAAGCCGATCACATGTGCTCCGCCGACCTGCGCTCCTGGATGGCCGAGTGGCATCTGGACCTGACGTTGGGCGTTAAGGGCGACGGTCCGGCGACGGTCTTCAACCCGCGCGAGGCCTTTGGCTCGCACAGCGACAGCGACCACGTCTACAACACGCCGCGCGCCTGGTACATGCAGCGCTGTCTCAACCCCAGCGATGTGTGGGACGGTCCCGAGGCCGACTACACGCCCGAGAGCGATGACATCCCCTGGAGCCGCGTGCCCGAGCGCAAGGTGACCATCGAGGACATCAAGTACGTGCTTTCGAGTCACTACCAGGGCACGGAGTACGATTGCTACGGCAGCAAGGGCACGCCCGCCACGCGCGGCGCCTATCGTCCCATCGGCATCAACCGCAACAGCCAGCTCGCCGTGCTGCAGCTGCGCCCCTATGCGCAGCCGGCGTATCGTGCCGTGCAGTGGATGGCGTTTGGCTCCAACTCATTTAACGCGCTCGTGCCGCTGTACGCCAATGTCGAGACCATGCCCGAGTACTACGCCGACACGCAGGCTCGCGTGACGTCCGAGAATTTCTATTGGGCAAATCGCCTGATCGGTGCCTTGGCCGATGTTCGCTTCCACGAGTGCGGTCGCGCGGTCGAGGACTATCAGGAGAAGGTCGGCGGCATGGGCCACAAGCAGATTCACGATGTTGACGCTGTCGTAGCCGCGCTGCCCGAGGCCGAGGTGCCTGCCGAGCTCGCCCGTGCTAACGAGGCCTTTGCCGAGCTTGTGCGCGTGGAGACCGATGCTCTGTTGGGCAAGGTGCTCTACACCACGAGCTGTGCCATGAAGAATTCCTTCGCGATGAACGATAACGTAAGGTAAAGACGGCCTTGCAGCGAGCGAGCGGGACAAACGCCGTCAAAGGCTTTGCCCCGCTCGATTTCTATCTCGGCGGTAAAACGATTTTGTGTCGTTCACTCAATCTTGGGTACAAGAAGGCCAATGCAGTTGTTCATGATTGGAGCCAACCATGGTTATGAAATTCGATCAGCTTGTTAACGGTGCCATCAACGTGGGCTTCGGCGCCGCCGCCGTTGCCGTCGAGGGCGGCAAGAAGGTTCTCGACGACCTCAATACCAAGGGTGAGCAGGTGCGCAAGGACGCCGGCACTCCCGATATCGCCCGTAGCGTGTCCGATATGTTCGAGCAGGCCGGCGGCACCATCTCCGACCTGACCGAGCGCCTGGGCATGCAGGGCGAGACTGCGGCACAGCGCGTGCTCGACGAGCTCATCCTGGCCCGCGTCCGCGTTATGACCGCCCCCGAGCGCACGGCCTTCCTGGCCCATGTACGCGACATCGTCGATTCGGTCGAGGACAACGTGACCTCGGTGCCCGTCGAGTCCGTTGAGCCCGACGATGCAGAGGACACCGAAGAGGCCGAGTAGCAGCGCAGATGGCAGATTCCACCACCGATTACAACAATCTAGATCCCTTGGGTGACGAGGCGGCGGTTGTCGACGAGGTCGATGCCGCCGTCTCGGGCGCTCGCAAGAAGCCGCGCGCTGTCGATATGGTGCCCGAGGAGCCCGACGCGATGGCGCCGGATGAGGAATACCAGCTCACGCCGGCAGGCCGCCGCGAACGCATTGGGCAGATCGTTCGCCTGATCAAAAAGTACCGTGTGTGGGATAACCTCACGCCGGTTCGCCTGCGCCGCCTGCTCGAAGAGCTCGGCCCCATGTTCGTTAAAATGGGGCAGATTCTGGCCAACCGGTCCGAGATTTTGCCGCAGCGGTTTTGCGACGAGCTGCGCCGCCTGCGTTCCGACGTAGAGCCGGTGCCGTATGAGGTAGTGCTCCGCTGTCTGGAAGAGGAGTACGGCCAACGCCTGGGGCAGATGTTCGACGCGATCGACCCCAACCCGCTCGGTAGCGCATCGCTCGCGCAGGTGCACCGCGCCCGCCTGGTGACGGGCGAGGACGTGGCCGTTAAGGTGCAGCGCCCCGGCGCGCAGCAGGTCATGGCGCAGGACATCGACATCATTCGCTCGGTGGTGCGCATCGTTTCCAAGTTCGTCAACACCGACCAGTTTGTTGACTTACATGCCGTGGTCGAAGAGCTGTGGGCCTCGTTTCGCGAGGAGACCAACTTTTTGGCCGAGGCCAAAAACCTCAACGATTTCTATGACTTCCACAAAAGCGTGCATGGCGTGTCGTGTCCCAAATCCTACTTGGACCTTTGCACCGAACACGTCGTGGTCATGGACTATATCGATGGTATCTCGATTGCCGATCCCGAGCGCCTGGTGGCCGAGGGCTATGACCTGGAAAAGATCGGCTCGGCGATTGTCGAGGACTATTCGACGCAGGTGCTCGATGACGGCTTTTTCCATGCCGACCCGCATGCGGGAAACATCATCCTCAAGGACGGCATCGTCTACTTTATCGACCTGGGCATGGTCGGGCGCATGTCGAGTCACGACCGCGGTATCGTCAAGGACATGATTTTCGCCGTGGCCGAGGGCGACGTGCCCAAGCTCAAGGACTCGCTCATGCGCTTTGCCGTGACGCGCGGCGACTCCGCCGAGCTCGACCATTCGGCCTTTTTGTCCGACTTGGACTTTATCGTCGCCGACTTTGCGGGTCTTGATCTTAAGGACCTGGATATCGGCGAGTTTTTGACCTCGCTGCTAAACCTGGCGCGCAAGAACGACGTTGAGCTGCCGAGCGTGGTGACGATGTTCGCCCGCGGCATGGTGACGCTCGAGGGCCTGCTGACCGAGTACATGCCCAACGTCAACATGATCCAGATTATCCAGACGCACATCAAAAACGAAAAGAGCACCTACGCACGCGTCCGCGAAATGGGACGCGACCTTGCCGCGAGCAGCTATCGCGCGGCAAAAGGCTCGCTCGAGGCGGCCGAGTATCTGGGCTTGGCGTCGCGTATGCTCACGCGCGGTCAGCTTAAGGTAAACACGCAGATCATGAGCAGCGATAAGGCGCTGCGGCAGCTGGGTGGAATTATCGACCGCATGTCGATGGCAATTGTGATTGCCGGCCTGTTTATCGGCTCGTCGGTGGTGTACTACGCGCGCATCGAGCCGGTTGTGTTTGGTATCCCGGTCATTGGCTTTATGGGCTACGTGAGCGCGCTGGTGCTGGCGCTGATGCTGGGCCGCGAGATCTGGCGTAACAGCCACGGCGGCAAGCGCTAGCGATTTTCCGGGGTCGGGGGAAACGGGTTATTTTGCTCGGCATTCCATCCTCACCCTTTTCTATCGCAAACCATAGCTTTTACCTTGGGCTTCGCCTGTGTGCGGGGCCCTTTTGCGTGCTACCATATCGACAGTAATAATCGATGGCCTAGATGGTGGTGTGGAGACGCACGAATGCGTGGTTTTCCTGCGCGTTTGGGAGAATCGGGGTGCAAGTCCCCGGCTGTACCAGTAACCGTAATTCCTCTTGGCCCGGGATGGTCGCGTCGCAGATCGGACGGCGCGCTCGGGTCGGTAAGGTTAAGTCGGATCGCCTCCCATCTTGTACGCGGCCGCGGCGCATGCCGCCGGTACGCGTTGGGCTCTGGAGGGAAGGGGGACCCCGATGGGGGTACTCGAGCGCAATGTGCGCGATGACGTGGGGCAGCCGCTGGGCAATGCTCCAAGTGCAGACAGTAGGAGACAAATGGATATGTTTGAGGACGAGAGCCAGCGCGCCTCGTGGCGTCGTCATGGAGCGATTGCCCGTGGCGTAGCCAAGCGCGGTCTGGTGGCGTTCCTGGCTTTTGCCATGGCTTTTGGCACCACGCCGGCGCAACTTTGGGCCGAGGGCGCCGAGGGCATTGCCGAGGCCGTGACCCAGGCTACGACGGGCGGCGAGGGTGCGCCGGCCGACGAGGGCACTGCTGCCGCCGATTCCGGTGCGAACGGTGCTGCCGATGGCGCCGACGCAGATCAGGGCGCAAATGCGAGTGCCGCGAATGGTGCTGACACCGCCGCAGACAACGCGACTGAGTCCGAGAACTCTGCTGCGGCGTCTGCTGCTTCGGAGCAGAAGAACGCCGTTGCCGCCGCGTCCGCCACAACGCTTTCGAGCGAGGCCAAGGTCTTCATCCAGGATTCCAAGGATGATGGCAACTCGTATTCCACGAAGTCCGGCCCGCTCAAAGCGGGCGATACGCTCTGGGCCAATATGTACGATGAGGTCGAGGACGACTGGTACGGCACTTCGACTGAGTCCGTTGTCAATCCCGGCACCTGGACTTACACCTGGCTCGCCGGCACGACTAGGGCCAGCAGCAATGTCGCTGACTACACCGAGGTCGTAGGCTACGAGCAGTCCCTCACTGTCACCGATGCGATGGTGGGCAAGTACTTCATCTGCAAGGTGACTGTGGATGGCAAGGATTACTTCGGCCCCTCGGTTTCGTACGGCTCGGGTATCAATGCCAACAACATCCCCGGTCCCGTGCTGGGCGCCGGTCAGATGGAGCTTAACAGCGTCAAGCTGAATAGCGACACGCCGAGCATAGGCGATACCCTGACGGCGACTCCGTACATAAGCTATTATCAGCAAGCCCCCGCCGACGCCAAGGTTACCTACACGTGGTCCGCATCCACCTCGCGGTCCTCGGGCTTTACCAAGATCGAGGGCGAGACGGGCGCTTCCCTCACGGTAACCGACGACCTTGAGGGCAAGTACATCAGGGTCGAGGCCAACGCTGGCGTCAACACGGTGAACAAGACCACTTCCAGCAAGGTCAAACAGGCCGGTGCGGTCGAGATTTCGGCCGTGTCCATCGTTAACACCAAGGACAACACGAGCGTCTTTGCGGTGGGGGATACCGCTAAGGCTCGCGCCAAGGAGAAGGGCGGTGCGTCCGGCGCGTTCGTCGACGCGAGCAAGCTCAACTATCAGTGGCAGTGTTCTGACACCAAGAGTGGCACGTATGCCGACATTGCGGGTGCCACGGGTGAGACCCTCGAGCTAACCGATGCTTTGGGTGGCAAGTACCTCAAGTGCAAGGTGTCTTCGAAGATCGGCTCTTCGAGCATGACCAACTCGACGGGCGCTCTCATTGCTGCTGCCGGTTCAATTAATATCACGAGCGTGACTATGAGCCCGACTTCGGGCAAAGTCGAGGTTGGTTCCACGATTACGGCGACCGCCATGGCGGGTTCCACCGACGTTACCACCGATTCGCATGTCACGTGGCAGTGGTATATGGGCACCTCGAGATACGCGAGCTCGTGCGACACGCCTATCAAGGGTGAGACCGGTAACACCCTGACGGTGACTGCTGCCCTTAAGGGCTGCTACGTCGTGGCCAAGGCCAACGGCGGCTATGGCGAGCAGAAGCCCTACTATGCGGCGGGTCCCGTTTCCGTCGCGGGCCAGGTTGAGCTGTACGACGTACAGTTTGAGGGCTCTCCCGCCACCAATGGCGTACATGTGGGTGATACGCTCAAGACTAAGGTGCGCAAAAAGGACGGTTCGCGCTACAGCTATATCGACCGCACCGATAATGTGACCTATCAGTGGCAGTATGCAAACAGCAGCTCGAGCTACGACTCCGCTTACACCGATATCCCCGGTGCCACCGAGGCGACCTATACCGTTGACGCCGCCTATGCCGGCAAGTACCTGCGCGTGAAGGTGACGAGCGAAAATACCGTTTTCAGCACGCAGAAGAAGAGCTCCTCCGGCGGCACGCAGTCTGTTGCTCCGCTTGGCCCCGTGACGCTTAAGGGCCAGTACAAGCTGGCGGGCATTGAGCTTGCCGATAAGAACGTTACGCTGAGCGTGGGTTCAAAGATCACACCGAGCGTGCAGGTTCCGGGTCCTTGGTCGGGCTCGACCAAGGACGTGCCCGATGATGCCGACCTCACCATGGCGTGGTACGCGAGCGAGAACGGTACCGATTGGACCGAGCTCACCGACGGCGTCGATACGACTGATGGCAGCCTGACTATTACGGATGCGCTTGTCGGCAAGAAGATCAAGGTCACCGCGAGCGCGCTCGATAACACCGTTGAGTGGGTTTCGCCCGATAGCGTTACCGCGGCGGGGGAGTATAACCTGCTGCGTGTGACCACTGCGCCGCAGATCAATAGCGATTCGACCCATCTCGTCGCGGGCGATAGCGTTAAGGCGACGGCGCAGGCCAAGCGCGCCGACGGTTCGGCCACTAACGGTATCGACGTCACCGGTCAGGCGACTGTTGCTTGGTATGCGGCCGACGACGCGAAGGCTCCCGCGGCCGACTGGACGCTTCTGTCCGATATGTCGGGCGCCGAGGCGACGGTCTCGGCATCTGCTGCTGGCAAGTATCTGAAGGCTGTCGCCACGAGCGGAAGCTCGACGGTCGAGCTCGTCTCCACCAACAAGGTTATCGCCGCAGGCTCGCTTGAGGCTGCAGTCCAAAAGCTCAACAATGCTAACAAACAGATCGCTGTTGATTACAGCGCCAAGGGCGGCAACGTCAACGATGTTCTGAAGGCGCAGCTTGTCGATCTGGGATTTACCGATATCGACGTCAAGATCTCTGAGGGCGGCGTTGCCTTTAATGCAGAGGATGACAAGGCCACGGTCGGTATCTCCGACGCCCAGGATAAGACCAACGGCGATGTGACGTTCTTCTACATCGATCCCAACGATTACACCGGCCACAACATCGACGGCCTGCGCAGCGCCGACGTCGTGTTTGAGCTGTCACGTGGCGACGAAACCGAATACTATCAGCCCAGCAAGACAGTGCAGGTTGCTTGGGACGAGGCTCGTGTGCAGCAGATGCTCGACGATGCTGCCGAGCAAATTGCCATAGGCTACGCTTCGGGCGATTCGGCCGAGTCCGTCACGTCGAATCTCACACTTCCGTACCGCGCGGGCTCCAAGAGCAAGTTCGAGGTTGAATGGAAGAGTTCCGACGGCGATGTCATTTGGCCTTCCGGTTATGGCTGGGACGACTACACCGGCAAGGTGACGCGCGTTTCGAGCGATCGCGCCGTAACGCTGACCGCGACCGTTTCGTTTGTGAGCGGTGGCCCGTCTGACGTTAAGGGCGCGCACGACTTCACGGTGACCGTCAAGGGCGATCCCGAGAAGGTCGCCGCCGACAAGAAGGCACTGCAGGAAAAGGTCGATGCGGCCTTTACCTACGACAACATTAAATACTCCGGCACCGAAACGGTTGCCAACAAGGATGGCCTGACCGCCGACCTGCAGATGCCGCGCACGAGCACGCTCAATATCGACGGCAAGTACTACGAGGTCAAGTACTCTGCCAGCACCGATGACATCACGATTAACGGCTACAAGGGCACGGTCTACCAGCCGCTGCCTGGCACCGAGGCAGCGAAGACCAAGGTCACCCTTACGGTGACCGATAAGTCCAACGCCGAGGTCACGGCAAGCAAGACCCTCGACTTCGCGATTGCCCCGCAGGACCAGGACGAGCTCGACGCCGAGCTTTCTCTTATGGAGCAGGCCAAGGCTGGCTACGCTGCTGCCATCCTTAACGGTCAGGATGCCGCTGCTGTCACCGGTGACATGCACGCGTTCCAGAAGGCGTATCTCGATGCCGACGGTAAGCTCGCGTGGAGCTACGACAAGGCGACGACCGATTCGACGTCCCTTGGTATTGTTCCGGTGGATCTGCCTGGCTATGACGCGATGTCCGGGCAGGATTGGCGTCTGTTTAAGTCGAGCAACAGCCCTATTGTCTCCGCAGAGAATCTCAAGGTCACGCAGCCGCAGTACAACACGAAGGTTGTCGTTTCCTCGCGCCTGACGAGCGAGAAGTACGCTCGCTATGCCGAGCGCTATCCCGACAATGCCACGTATGCCAAGCTTGCCAACCAGGACGTGTCGGCAAAAATCACGGTTCTGGGCACGAGTGGTCAAGATAGCCCCGAGGTCACAGCGACGTGCTCGGTTATTGGCGTCGACGCTAAGGGCAAGCAGCAGACGTGGGCTGCCGCTTCGCAGTACACGCTCAAGAACGGCTCGACTGCTGCCGATCTTTCCGAGGAGCTCTTTAAGCAGGCCGGCCTCAAGGCCGACTACGACCCCAACGGCTCTTGGGGTTGGGTGCTCAATTCCATTACGTCGCCTTTCGATGCCGATTGCACCCTTGCATACGACCATGCTACGGGCGCCTATTGGCAGCTGTTCATCAACGGCGTCGCTGCATCTGTGGGCGCTGGCAACTACAAGCTCGAGGCGGGCGACTCTGTCGTCTGGTGCTACTCGAAGTACGGTGACGCTGCACCCACCGACCAGCTTTCGGTAAGCTGCAGCGTTGTCGGCCAGGACGCCTCGGGTGCTCAGCAAACGTGGGCGCAACCTACGACCTCGCTGGTGGAAGAGGGCGCAACTGCCGCAGATCTTTCCGAGCAGGTATTTAAGCAGGCAGGAATTGTTGCCGCTACGGGTACGGGCTCTTACGGCTGGTTCCTCAATTCGTTGACCTCGCCGTTCGACAAGAACGTGACGCTTTCGACCGAGCAGGTTAATGAGAGTACCTGGAAATTCTGGCAGTTCTTTGTCAACGGCAAGAAGGCCAATGTCGGCGCAGGCAACTACACGCTCAAGGCCGGCGATGAGATTGCCTGGGTTTATGGTTCCGATGGCACCATGCCCGGTCAGGTTTCTGTCTCGATGGAAATCATCGGCAAGAAGGACGATAAGGCACAGCGCTGGACCGATCCTTCGACGCAGGTGTTTGTTGAGGGCACGACGATCAAGGACGCCACTGCCGCCTACTTTGATGCCTTGGGCATCAAGTCCGAGATGTACGATCAACTGGGCTTCTGGGGCGTTCACAGCCTTGTCTCTCCGCTTGACGGCACTAAGTTGGCCGGCGCTTGGTCGTACTTTGTTAACGGTGTTCCCGGTTCTCAGCTCGATAGTGACTACGTGCTCAAGTCGCGTGACGAGATCGTCTGGGCTTATGCTGCCGGCGATACGGTGCCTAATCCCGACGAGGTCGTAGTCAATCCGAGCGCCCCACGTCCGACCGATTGGAAGTCCGATTGGGACGGCAAGTCCAATGCGGCGGTCGAGAACGTTTCGACGCCTACGGGTGCGCTAGCGAGCTCTTGGACGTTCGACTGGAAGGCGTATTCTGGTTCGGCGTATCCCAACGCGAGTGAACCTATTGTCGTGAACGGCAACGTGTATCTTGCCGTCAACAAGCGTTTGCTAAAGATTGACGCCAAGTCGGGCAAGGTTCTTGCCGAGTCGAATCTTAAGGCTGCGGTCGGTTACACCTCGCGCCCGATTTATGCGAACGGTTTGGTTATCGTTCCGCTTGACGGCGGTGCGGTCCAAGCCCTGACGGCTGACGCGCTCACAACGGTTTGGGTCACTGACTCCGTGAGCGAGACTGCTCAGTCGAATTCTCAGCTGACGGTTGATGGCAATTACCTCTATGTCGGCACCGTTGATGTCGACTATGGAAAGGGTACGTACAATAACGGTCATCTGACGCGTATTAATATCCTGACCGGCGCTGTTTCTTGGCAGCATGTTAATGCTGATGAGGGCTATTACTGGACAGGCGCTACGGTGGGCGATGACTATGTCTTGGTTCCCACCAGTGCCGGTACCGTCGAGATGCTCAGCAAGTGTTCGGGCGATGTGCTCGGAAAGGTTTCGGTTGGTGCTGTTGTCAACTCCACCTGCGTGCTTTCGGCTGACGGCAGCCATGCCTATCTCATCTCGCGCGACGGCAAGCTGCACGTCTTGGCGATTTCTGATGGTGACTCACGCGATGCGGATGCCGCTTCGCGTATTACCGAGGAGCGTGTGGTCGACCTTGGCCTTACGGGATGTGCATGCGTGCCTACGACGTCGTATGATGGCAAGCTGATTGTTGGCGGCGAGGTTGCTGGCGGCTCTGCGCTGGCGATTATTGATCCGGCCAACAACTTTGCCAAGACGCTGGTTTCGTCTGCTGATGGCACTGCGCTTCCTGCTGGCGGCATCAAGGGCGCTCCGCTCGTGAGTGTCCAGGGCAAAGACGCGTATGTCTACTTCACGGTTAACTACGGCGAGAGCCCTGATTTCGTTAACTACACCTCAGGCGGTGGCGTATATCGTTACAAGTTGGGTGACGCTGAGGCTTCTGGTGTGTTTAGCGCAACGGGCCACTACAACTTCTGTGACTCGCCAATCGCTTGTGATGCCCAGGGCAACTTGTACTACATCAACGACTCAGGCACGCTGTTTAAGCTGAATGCTGGCGTTAAGGTTTCGTTTAGCGCTGGCGAGGGGTCCAAGGTCGATTTTCAGACTACGGTCGCCAACGGCTCTGTCGCCAAGCCTGCCGATCCGACGCGCAAGGGCTACACCTTCGCTGGTTGGTATACCGACGAGGCTTGTACGGAGGCGTATGACTTTAGCGTTGCGGTGACGGCTGATATGACGCTGTATGCCAAGTGGATCAAGAATGCTGTTAACCCTGGTGGTAACGGTGGCTCAGGCTCCGCTGGCGGCAATGGCGGTTCGGGTAATGCTGGTGCTGGTTCCGGCTCCGGTAACGGCACAAACGGCCAGCAAACTGGCGGTGCTGTTGCTCCGGGTAAGAAGCCGGTGTCGTCTACCACGACTACGACCGAGACCAAGGACGATAAGGATTCCAAGAAGAAATCCGATAAGTCCGGCAAGAAGGACAAGAAGTCCGGCAAGAAGGATGACAAGTCCGGCAAGTCCGACACGGGCTCGTCTGCATCGACCGCTGCCAGGAAGTCCGCTGCGGCTCCCTCGCAGGAGTCTGGCTTCAACCCGCTCGCCATCGCTGGCGTGGCGGCCGGCGTGATCGGTCTCGCCGTCATCGGCGTGTTCGTATTCACCAAGCGTCGGTAGGTGAGGACTGTGTCCAATAAACCTCAGGACGCCGACTCCAAGCAGCCCGACTCGTCGTTCATTCAACTCGACGATGCAAAGAAAAAGGGCGCCGCCTCGGCGGCGTCCGCCTCTCGGCGCAGGACGCTGCTTGGCGCTCTGACGGCCGTCTGCATCGTCTTGATCGTTGTGTCGCTGGGTTTTGTCCAACCTTCTTCCAGCGGTGCATGGTCCATCGATTGGATCGCTCAGGCTGCGACAGGGGAGAGCGTCGTTGCCAAGGATGCGTCGGTTTCCGGCTCGATTACCGCTTCGGGCAAGGCTGCGCCCAAGGACTCCAAATCTTCGGACAATGCGAAGGACGGGTCGAAGGACTCAAAAAAGGATTCGAAGGAGAAGAAGTCTGAAAGCAAGGACGGCGAGACGTCCAACAACGCGTCTGCTGGACAGGGCTCTGAATCCACCGGTGGATCGAGTTCTTCTGACGGCTCTTCTTCGGGCGGCGGCTCGGTGTCTGGCGGTGGATCTGCATCCAACAGTGGCGGCGCCTCTGCGGGCAATCAGGGCGGCTCGCAGCAGTCTGGCTACGTTACGGTGACGGTTGCGGTCACATCGAGCGCCGTGGGCAATCCTGTGTCTTCTGGTGGCACCTTCACCTTTAACGAGGGCGCAACTGCCTACGATGCCCTGTGCGCCTTGGGCCTTTCCGTGAATGCGCATGGCTCGTCGTACGGCACGTATGTCGCCGCTATCGGCGGTTTGGCCGAGAAGGAGCATGGTGGCACGAGCGGCTGGATGTACTCCGTTAACGGTGTGGCGCCCAACACGGCGTGCAGCAACTACGTCCTATCTAACGGCGACAGCGTAGTCTGGTATTACGTAACGGGCTAGATACCTCGACATAACGCGCCAAACGGGCGGTTCGACAAACATCCGGGCCGCCCGTTTTTCATGCGTAGAGGACTGGGTTGCCGGGTCTCTCGGCAAACAAAAAACCGGTTGGAATGAGAATTCCAACCGGTTATACATTCAAGCAAATGTCGAGCAAACTATGACTGTGCGCCCTCGAGGAAGAAGCGACGGCTAAAGTAGTTATACCAGGTGACCAGGAACGTTGCGATGGCCTTCATGGCCTGGTAGCCGATGCTCAAAAACGTGACGCCCACAAACATGTACAGGTCGTTGAGGCCCAATCCAATCACCGACAGGATGGTGAAGATCGTGAACTCGCGCTTGCGGCTCATGCCCTCGCGGTGGTCGAACACGTACTTCATGCTGAGCCAGTAGTTGACCACGACGGACGTGATAAACGAGATCGTGGTGCTCATCAAAAAGTCGAGGTGGAACAGCTCGACGAGCGCAATGAGCAAGCCCCAGTCGATGCCAAAGGAGATAAGACCCACGACAGCGAACTTGAGGAATTGCTTGGTATGAGGTTGTGCCAGTGCCTTGCGCACGTAATCACATCCAATGCGTTGATGAATCGAGCAACGAGATACTTTAGAGCTTTTGCAAGGGAAACGTAAGGGCTTTGCCAAGAACTATACGAACTCGCCAAATATTCAAGAGGTAATCCGCAAACGTTGCAAATCTTACCGTAAACGAGCAAAGCCCACGAACAACGCAGCGCTCGATGCGCATCGTCCGTGGCCCCCGTAGTGCAACGAGGAGGTCGAGCTACTTGGTCTCGTCGCCCTCCAGGAAGATCTTTCGGGTCACAAAGTTGTAGACCATAACAAGCGCGGTGGCGCAAATCTTGGCGATATTGGCCTCGAGCCCCAGGCCGGCGTTGAGCGCAAGCACGATGCCGTCGTTGAGCGCCAAGCCGATCACGGACAGCACGACAAAGATGATGAACTCGCGGCGGCGGCTCATGCCCTCCTTGTGCGCAAACACGTACTTCATGCTCGCGACGTAGTTAAAGATGAGCGAGACGATAAAGCCGCTGGTATTGGCGATCAGGATATTAAGGCCCAGACCGTAGTGGAGCAGATTCATGATGCCAAAGTCGATGACGGTGGCGACGATGCCGACGACGCCAAACTTCATGATCTGCGCAAGGAGCTTTTGCATGGTACCTGCCTTAGAGTGGCGCCGGAGCGCCGCGGGGATTACAAACTCAGCAAGTTTAGCCAATCCCCGCAGGCGGGGCTAGGCGCGCTCCTCGATAGCACCGTTTCTATATGCATCGAGCAGCTGGCGTAGGTCCTGGATTTGGCTGCGGATCTTGGCGCCAGTGTCGGTATCGCTGACCATGCGGCGGCGGTCGGCCTCGTCAAAGCGGTTGGTCTCGCTTTCGATGTCAACGTTGCGGGTGAGTGCCTCGGCAACGGTGGTAAAGGCCTGGTGCGACTTGAGGCGGCATCCGCGCGAGCTCGAGATGAGCGTGTAGCCGGCGATGCCCGTTTTGGGGTGGTAGGCGCGACAGAAACCGCCGTCGATGACCAGCAGCTTACCGTTGGCGCGGATGGGCTGCTCGCCCTTGGTGGTTTTGACCGGGGTATGGCCGTTGATGATGTGGCCGGTCGGCGAACATGCCATGGGGGCAACGCCGAACTCGTGCATGATGTCGTCGCAGACCGAGGGCGACTTGGTAAGCGTAAAGTACGGGTCCATCGGCTCGACCCAGGTGCTCTTATCGGCGATATAGGCGCGCTCAAAGGTACGCACCAGGCGTCCGCTGGCGGGTGAGTTAAAGCCGATCCACAGGTACCACATCCAGTCGAGGGCGTCACGGTCGCCCACGCGCCAGGCGCGGCGGGCGATGCGGTCGCAAAAATCGAGATAATCGCGGCCAGCGTGCCAGGTGCCCAGACAGTTCATGCTGCTAAAGGTACCGTCCTCGTTGAGCGGCACGCAGCCGTGGAACAGCAGGTTGCCGTTGGCGACCTTATACATGGAGCCGTGGGTATAGAGGAAATCGATGTGGCGATGCAGGTGATCGGCGGTGACAAATTCGGACACGAGTTTGTCGATGATGTGCTGTTCCTGGGGCGTGAGTGTGTAAGGGTCCGTTGGGTCGACGGTGGGGAAGTCGTTGGTCGTGAGCGGCCACACGCTGCCGTCGGCAAGCGTGACTGTGCCGGTGTTGTGGTCGATCTTGTCGAGTAGCAGGCGGTCGGTCATGTCGAACTCGGGGTGGCGCTGGATAATCTGGCCCTCGAGTTTAAAGAGCAGCACGTTGATGGCCTTGATCAGCGGGGTGATGGACTCGCCGGCGGTATAGGTGGCGTCGGCGAAGGCGACAAGCTCGCGCAGCGAGATGCCATAGTCGTTCTCGAGAATCTCGTAGTTGTCGTAGCGCAGGTTGTTGCGCAGCACCGTGGCGATGCAGGCGGGCTCACCGGCCGCAGCGCCCATCCACAGCAGGTCGTGGTTGCCCCACTGAATATCGAGCGAATGATAGGTGAGCAGGCGGTCCATAATCTTGGCCGCGCCGCCACCGCGGTCGAAAATGTCGCCCACCAAGTGCAGGTGGTCGACGGCGAGGCGCTTGATGAGCGAGGCAAGCGACTCGATAAAGTCGTCGGCGCTGGCGGTCTCCAAGATGGATTCGATAATGCGCTCGTGATAACGCACGCGGTAGTTGTTCTCGTCTGGATGCGTGTGCAGCAACTCGTCGATGATGTAGGCGTAATCACGCGGGATGGCCTTACGCACCTTGGAGCGGGTGTAGCGACTCGAAAGCGAGCGGGCAACCACAATGAGCTGGTCGAGCATGGTCTTGTACCAGGTGGGCGAGTCCTCGCGCCGGCTGCGGACAAGATCGATCTTCTCGCGCGGATAGTAGATGAGCGTGCACAGCTCGCCCTTTTCGTCAAAGGAGAGCGTGTCGCCAAAGATCTCGTCGACATGCTCGCGTACGACGCCCGAGCAGTTGTTGAGGATGTGCATAAAGGCTTCGTACTCGCCATGCACATCGCTCATAAAATGCTCGGTGCCCTTGGGTAGGTTGAGGATGGCCGAGAGGTTGATGATCTCGGTGAATGCGGATTGCTCGGTGGGGAACTGTCTCGACAGCAGGCGCAGATACTTGAAGTCTTGCGGATTGCGATCGAATGCGACCATGAAGCACCTTCCGATGTGGTTGGTAAAACTGACAAACAGCGTCAAACGTTTATCAGTATGCGCCGCTTTTGTTTCGATTGGGGATGGGAGGTCGAATTGTTGGCCGAACGGTTTGGTAAATCGATTTAGTTGAGGTAGATATGGCGGTTGAGTGGAGACGCAGGGTCGTTTTTGCAGACGCATGCCTCCGGGATCGATAGAGATGATGACGGTAAAGATGTTCACTATCTTTGGTTCAATTTGGTAAATAGTGGACATTTGTACCGTATTCACGCTTGCTGTGCAATAATTTACGCAGCAATGAGTAAGGAGCCTCATATGAGTGATTTTGTCCTGACCTGTGAATCCGCCGCCGATCGAACCCGTGAGTTCTTTGCGTCGCGTAATATTTCTGTCGTGTGTTTTCATTACGAGATCGACGATGTTGTCTATACGGACGATCTGTATCAGTCGATTACGCCGGACGAGTTTTTTGCCCAGATTGCCGCGGGCGCTATGCCCAAGACGTCTCAGGTGAGCGTGGGTGAGTACGAGGAGTTCTGGGAGCCGTTCGTTGCCGAGGGTAAAGACGTGCTGCACCTGACGTTGTCGTCGGGTATTTCGGGCACATATGGATCGGCCTGCGTTGCGGCGCAGATGCTCGCGGATCGCTATCCCCAGGGCGGTAAGGTGCGCGTCATCGATTCGTTGGCGGCGTCTTCGGGCTTTGGCCTGCTGGTGGAGTGTGCCGCCGACGTTCGCGATAGCGGCGCTTCGCTCGACGAGACGGCCGCTTGGATTGAGGAGCATAAACTCAACCTGCACCACTGGTTCTTCTCGACCGATCTGTCGAGTTACCTGCGCGGCGGTCGCATTTCGGCCGCGAGCGCGATCATCGGCACGGCGCTCAAGATTTGCCCGCTCATGACGGTCGATTGCGAAGGTGAGCTGGCGCCACGCGAGAAGATTCGCACCAAGAAGCGCGCGATCTCCGAGATGGCCAAGACCGTGATGGCGCATGTGCAGGACGGCGCGAACTATTCGGGCAAGTGCATCATGTCGCACTCGGCGTGCCGCGAGGACGCCGAGGCCGTTGCGGCACTGATAGAGGAACAGGTTCCGCAGCTCAAAGGCAAGATCGAGATCAATAGCATCGGTGCTCTGATTGGCTCGCATACCGGCCCCGGCACGGTGGCCGTCTTCTTTATGGGTGACAAGCGCGTGGACTAACGTTTGTGGGCTGGCTGACGGTTTTAACGGCTACGCCTGTTCTCCTGACATTCGATAACAGAAAAAGGCCCGTCCCGTTGTTTGCGGGGCAGGCCTTGCTGTTGCGGCTAGCGTTTCTTTCCGCGGAAGAAGAAGCCGTGCAGCGAGGGCTTGAGTCCGCGGTTGGCGCGACGTTCCTCGATATGATCGTGGATCGAAGCGACGCGTTCGATGACTTCGTCGGGGATCGGCACATCGGGATTCATGTTCTCGACCTGGCTGACCTCGGCGGCGGCGACCTGGTCGATAATGGGCACATCGTCGCGCGAGATGACGGGCGTGGCGTCTTCCTTCATCTTGCGATAGCGCTGCATCATGTCGGTCTGAAGCTGCTGGGCCGAAGGCGGCGTCCAGATGATGGCATTGGCGCCGGCAGCGATGGTCTCACGGATGCTCTCGGGCGTCTTGCCGCCCGGTGCGATGAGCGGCAGGTTGGGATAGTGCTCGCGCAGTTCACGCAGGACCTGCGGCGTGTTCTTGCCGGCCGCGATGTTGAGGATCTTGGCTCCGGCGCGCACCTTGGCGTGAGCATCGTCGTCGCAGCGAACGACCGTGGCGATGACGGGGATGTCGGCGATGTTGGTGATGTGCTCGACCATCTCGGCGGTAGCGGGGGAATTGACCACGCAGCCCGCCGCGCCCTGCATCTCGGAGACGGCCGCCATCTGCACGGAGCGCTTACCGGTGGTGGTGCCGCCGCCAACGCCCACAAAGACCGGGCACTCGGCAACGGTCAGCAGCGCCTGCGTAATGGCGGGCTGCGGCGTGAAGGGGTAGACGGCAAACACGGCGTCGGCATTGGAATTGCGGATGACCGCCACGTCGGTGGTGTAGATGAGCGATTTGATGCGGCGGCCAAAGAGCGTAAAGCCGCTGGCCTCCTCGATCTCGTCGGGCATGCGAAGGGCCGCCTTGCGTAAACGTCCGTCGATGGGCAGTGGCTCCATGGGGAGCAGTCCGTTGGGGGTCACGGCTACCTGGGGCTCGGTGAACTCGTCTGCGAGCTCGACCTCGGAGAAATCGACCGAGGCGACGATGTCCTCGTGAACCTCGGCGGGTACATCGATGGGAGCTTGGTCGTTTGCCGCGGCAGGCGTGTCGAAGGAGCTGGTGCCGACAAAGGCGTCGACGCGTTCGTTCAAATCGTTGAGAGAATCCATGGCGGTCCGTTTCTATGCTGTGCGGTCGGCAGTGTACGACCGGCGTTGCGAGTGCTAAATCGTTTGACGAGTTGATTTTTCCCCGCTGCGCCATCCGTTAGACTGAAGGGCCGGCGAACGTGAAGGAGCTGTGGTGGCGGGAATCGAGGTGCTATCTTGAATGTCCCGTATACAAAAGAGAGGTGACGCGGTATGGAATTCTCGGCAATGTTGGGCTCGATTGGCCTATGCGTGGGCGCAATCGTTGCCGCCGCGGTCATCTACTTTGCGGTCACGGCCATTAAGGGCAAAAAGGCTGAGCGCAAGGAGCGTGAAGCGCTTGCGCGGCATGAGGACCAGCAGGACAGGCGCGCACGGCGATAGCTTGTTGAGTTTTGAATCCGTGCGCTAGCTGCGTTTTCGGACCAGGGCGATATAGAAGCCCTCAAAGTCGCGACTGGGCGGAATGGTCAGCGTGCCGGGCATGCCGTTGGCAATGGCCGAGACGTGGCCTTCGGCAATGGCTTCGGTAAGGGCGTTGCACTCGATATGCGGATCCTCGCCGGCACCCTGGGCGCGACGCGCTTCGCTTTCGCTTGGCGTGCCGTCGAGGGGGATGAGCTCGCAGTCCATGTGCTTGTCGAGGGCCTCTTGCAGGGCATCCTCGTTTTCCTGCGGCAAGATCGAACAGGTCGAATAGACGAGCGTGCCGCCCGGTTTGAGGGCCCCCATGGCGCGGTCCAGAAGCGCGCGCTGCGAGCGGGCGCACTTAACGAGCAACTGTTCGGTGAGGCCGCGCAGGCTCTTTTCGTTGCCGCTGATGACGGTGCCCGTGCCGGTGCAGGGGGCGTCGAGCAGGATACGGTCAAAGCGGAAGAACTCGTCGAGCTCGCGTGCGTCAATGCGCATGACGGGCACGTTTTTGGCGCCCTGGCGGCCCAAGTTTGCCTCGAGCTTTTCGGCGCGGGGAATGCTCATCTCACAGGCGGTGAGGTGCGCCTGTCCCTGGGTGAGGGCGGCGATCTGCGTCGTCTTGCCGCCGGGGGCCGCGCACATGTCCAAGATGTCCTCGCCGGCCTGAGCGCCTAATACCAAAGGCGGCATCATGGACGACAGACTTTGCAAGTAGATCTTGCCGTCGCGGTAGATGTCGAGATCCCACAGATCGGAAACCTGGGCCTCGGGCAGGACAAAGGCTTCTGGGTACCAGGCAACGGGGTTGTGGGCGATGCCGGCGGCATCGAGCGCCGCAGCGATGTCCTCGGCGGTCGCCTTGAGCGTGTTGGCGCGCAGCGTGACCGGGCGCGCGGCTGCGGCGCCAAAGCCTTCGATCATGAGCTCGGCATCGGCAGGCGTATAGGCGCCAGCAATCGTGTCGACCATAAAGCGCGGCAGGTCGACGGCGGAGTGTTGGGCGGCAAGCTGATCGGAAAGCTCGGTGGCGGCAAACTGCCTAAGCTTGAGCTCGGGCTTAACCTGCTTTTTCTGCCTACGACGACGCGGCTTCGACATCCGTCTTTCCTTCCCGTCCCAATTTGACTACTTTCCGGGTACGCTGCTGCTGGCGTGTTTTAGTACTGGCTCTCGTGCTTGCTAAAGAAGTCGAAGCGCGGAGGCAGCGGCTTTACGCGGTGCTCGCCGGGCTTCTCGCCCAGGCTCTCCATAAACTCGTCCGTGGAGGCAAAGATGTTATCCCAGCTAAAGAAGGCGACCGGGTCGACGTCGAAGTACTCGCAGATGAGCTCGCAGCCAGCTGGGACGATGCCGTGCATGAGCACGGTCGCCACGCGCAGCTCGGTGAAGGCGTCGACCAGGGCCTGCTTCATGGCGGCGTTGGCCGGCTCGCCCTCGAGCTTGTTGGCGGCCTTGGAGGCGTCGCTCCAGCGCTTGTTGGCGGCGCGCAGGTAGTCGTCGCACACGGCGAGCGCGCGGTGCGTCTCGAACTTGTACATGGCCTGCTCAAAGGCAAGGGCGGCCTGTTCGGCAGCCTCGACCACAGGGGCGGAGGCGGTGCCGGCCGGAATGCAACCGTTGCGGTACGGGCTCTCGTCGCCCTCCTTGACGGCAACGCCGTAGAAGCAGCTGCGGGCCAGGCGGTTGAACACTCCGGTCAAAAGAGCGCTCTCCTTAAGGGCCGGATCGATGACGCGCTTGTCGTCGCAGGCGCGCACCTCGTTGCCGTCCTTGTCCTTGCCGGTCACGCGCGTGTCGTATGCCTTGGGGCTAAAGCTCACCGGCTTCTCGGACAGGCCGAGCGACAGCCAATGCGCGCGCATCTGCTCGCAGGTGTAGTGGTTGAGCAGGTCGTCTGCCGGCGGGGGAGGCGTCTGCGAGGACGAGCTGGCCTTTTTGCCCATGTAGAGCAGGTGGTAGCAGGCGCTGACGGTGCTCTGCGTGAGGTCCCAACCCAGGGCCTCCCACATGGCGGTCTGCGCGATGCAGTAGAAGTAGATGTTGTCTTGGCCGATGAACTGGTAGATCTGTGCGTCGTCCGAGCACCACCAGTCGCGCCAGTCGAGTGAGCTGTGCTGATAGGTGGGCGCGGGGACCTGCGTGGAATCGGCGGCGGGCTCGCCCATGAGGGCGGCATCCTGGGCGGCGACACCCTCAGTTACGCCGGCGGCCTTGGCATCGCGTGCGAGCACGGTGCGCGTATAGCTGATGGGCGCCCACAGGCTCTCGGGCCAGCACCAGCAGGTGACGTCGTTCACACCGTCGACCTCGGGTACCGGAACGCCCCAGTCGATGTTACCGGTGATGCGGAAGGGCACGAGCGCCTTGCCGCTGCGGAAGCGCACGCCGCCGTTAGCGAGCACTGCGTGGGCGTCGTCGCGCTCCTTCCAGCTGGGGAAGGTGACGGTAAAGCTGCTCTTGTTGCCCTCGGGCTCCAGCACGGTGTGCTCGGGCAGCTGGTCCTCGACGGCGTCGAAGGCCTCGCGGAACTTGTTCTGGATGTAGAGCTGTGCCGGCAGCAGCCACTCCTCCATGGTCTTGGAGACCACGGAGCGAACCTGCGGGTTCTGGGCGAGCTTGGCGGTGTAGGTCTTCATAAAGTCGAGGTAGGCCGGCAGGTCGAAGTAGAGGTTGTCGACCGGGCGCAGCTCGGGCACCTCGCCGGTGAGCTGGCTCTTGGGCGCGATGAGCTCCTCGGGCTCAAACTGGTGACCCAGGTCGCACTCGTCGGCGTACGCCTTCTCGGACTTGCAGCCCTGAATGGGGCAGCGGCCGATCACCTGGCGGCCGTTGAGGAACGTGCCGGCCTTGGCGTCGTAGAACTGCAGCGTGGAGCGCTTGGAGATGGTGCCCTGCTCGTGCAGGCGCTCGATAATCTCCGCGGTCACCTCGTTGTGAATCTGAGCAGCCGGCTCAAGGCCCGAGCCGCCGTAGATATCGCAGCTGATGTTGTAGTTGTTGAGGGTCGCGGCCTGGCGGGAGTGATTGGACTCGACGTACTCGCCGATGGACTTGTCGTAGCCTTCGTTCTCCTTGAGCTTGCGGTAGCTCTCCATGATGGGCGAGCCGTAGCAGTCGGTGCCCGAGGTGAAGATGACGTTCTCGCGGCCCAGACGGTCGCGCAGGAAGCGGGCGAAGAAGTCGGCCGGGACAAAGACGCCACCAACGTGGCCAAAGTGAAGGCCCTTGTTGCCGTAGGGCTCGCCGGCGGTAACGATGGCGCGGCGAGGCCAGCTGGGACGGTCGTTCATGGAGTATTTGGATGCCATGGGACTCCTTCGCATATGGTGAGAGCGCGGCCGGGCGCAAGGCCTGGCGACGCGGTGGTCAATTCGTGCATATCGCTCGACATTATCGCACATGCGGACGGGTACGTGGCAGGGGCGCTATCCTAAGATGCTATGAATGAGATTTCCAACATACATGCGTTTGAGGACGAGGATTTTCTGCACGCCTGCTTTGTGTGGGGAATGGCCGTGCTTGGCGCATTTGCCGTGTGCCTGGTGCCGGTGTTTATGCTGCTGGGCGGGCCCGCGGACTTGGATGCGGCTGACGTGGGTGGTTGGACGGCCGTTTTGGGCTGGATAGTCGGCTTGGCTGCGGTTTCGGCGGCGTCATTTGCCGTGCACGAGCTGGTGCACGGTGTGTTTTTTAAGTTGCTGGCGCCTGCGGGCGCGAAGGTGACCTTTGGGGCGAATCGCGAGACGGCGATGATCTATGCCTGCGCCGAGGGCGTGGTCTATTCGCGCCGGCGGTACGTGGCGGTTTGCCTGGCGCCGACGGTTGCCTTGACGGTGGCGTTTGCCCTGGGGTTTGCGTTCTCGGGCTATCCGCTGCTGTGCTACCTGGCGGCCGGCTTGCATTTGTCGGGTTGTGTGGGCGACTGGTATTACGTGCGGACCATCCTGCGCGACCGCCGCATTGTCGCCTGCGAGGACACGTCCTTTGGCGTGCGCTTTTTCGCAAGGTAGTCTATTTGGGATGATTTTTCTGGGACGGGGATGTTGATGAAGCCGTTGTTGTTGCACGCCTGCTGTGCGCCATGCTCGCTTGAGCCGGTCCGTCTGCTGCGCGAGGAGGGGTTTGAACCCACGATTTGCTGGACCAACCCTAATATTCAACCTCGCGATGAATGGCAGCGGCGCTTGGACGAGCTGCGCCGGTGGTGTGCCGATGGCGACATCGAGCTCATCGAGGCGGGGGAGGACCGCGAGCGCTGGGAGGCCGGCGTGGCCCCGCTGGGCGCCGATCGGCTTCGTCGCTGTCGCGCTTGCTATGCCCTGCGTCTGGCCGAGGCTTGCCGTGTGGCCCAGGAGCGTGGGTTTGAGTTTGTGGGCACGACGCTCGCCGTCTCGCCGTATCAGTTGTTCGAAACCTGCAATGATGTGTTGGAGCGTCTGGCTGCCGCCCGCGGTCTAACTCCGGTAATTCGCGATTTTCGCCCGTATTATCCCGAGGCCACGCGTCGTTCGCGCGAGCTGGGCATGTATCGGCAGAATTATTGCGGCTGCCGATTCTCGGCCGTCGAGGCGGCCATGGATCGAGCCCGCATCCGCGACGAGCGCAAAGCCGCCAAAAAGTAGTTCTTTTGGGCTGGGGCTTTGAGCTGTCTGTGCGGTACGGTCGTTTTTGGGAAAGTCGATTTAATTAAGCGTGTGATCGTGGCTCGCTTGATACCAAACGACGACTCCTATGATTCTAATTCTCCGTTTGTTAAACATCAGATCCGGACTTGCTGTTGCATATGAATGGGACGACAGCACAATCATGTCGTTTCCTTCTGCAAATCGCCTAATTACCGGTGTTTTACCGTCTGCGAGCGCCAATACAGCACAACCGTTCCAAGGCTTTGCGGTGGTATCGACAAGTAGTAAGCTGCCGGGAGGGTAAATGCGGGACATTTCGTCACCTTTGATTTTAACGAAAACGCTATGTGGGTGACGCTTGGCTACGTCTACAGGCGCGCAAGCATTTTGTTGGCTGTGCGTGATGCGGCGCTTCTGCGATTCGATATCGATGACGGGAAATGCGCCCTCCATTTCGTGGATAGCAGGGTCTTCGTCGGTGACGATTCTTTTATTTGCGAGCTTTACGGCCAAACCGTTTTCCTCGCCAACAAGTTCATCGCGGGTGCAACCGAAGAGCGCTTGTAACTTTTCAATATGGCGCTCACGGGGGGCATACCGACTTTTTTCCCAACGACAAACGGTCTCTTTAGATACCCCCAACATCTCTGCAAGTTGCGCCTGACCAAGATGCTCCATGGTGCGGAGTTTACGAATATTTGCCCCGAAGCCCATGGCTATAGATCCTCTCGCCACAGAGGGAGGCATAGACAGTTTGTGCCACCATAGCCTTTGGTGAGCTCGTCAATGGATAACGGGAATAATTCCATTCCTGCTTTCTCAAGCGCTTCGTTGGTCCAAACGTTTTCCTCATATACGCATAGTTTTCCTGGCGAGAGCGCAAGGATAGACGTTGCGTTGTTCCGGCGCTCTCTTTCGTAGGCGGTTTGATTCCCGCCTCCGCAGTCAATTACTTTTATTGGTTCGCAACAGGCTGCAGAGAGTATTTCCGGAATCGTGCGATCGATAGGAGTGATCGTAAGGCCCTTTCCGGATCGTTTTAGTTGAATGCTGTATGCATCAATGGCATTGCATATCTCACGATCGATGAGGAACGCATCGTGATCAATTCTACTTATGAACGTATCGAGGTGGATACGCAGCCCGTCAGAGGGGACTCGAATCGCAATTAGCTCGGTGGTCTGGAATTTATTTGAGGTCAGGAGCTCTTTGGCAAGTGACTCGACGGCGGCGGGTTCAGTTCGGTCAGAGATTCCAACTAATATTGTCTTAGCACTGATAACAAGAATGTCTCCGCCTTCGATATGGTAACTACTCCTGTTCAAATCACATACTGGGGTTTCTCCCATGATCTTGTGGTGGGTGAATATCTGCCGGTATAAGGCGACCTCACGATCACGCTCAGGCCAATACATATGATTTAGGATGATGCCGTCTCCGACTACCACAGCAGGATCACGAGTGAAAAAAAGCGTGTTGAGGGGATTGACCAAGAGCGAGGCGGGGTCAAATTGCTCGTGCACGAGCGCCCGTAGTGTTTCCGACTGGTTTGAACATAGCTCAGTGTCTCCAAAGCGAATGCCGTTGAGTACTATATCCACCAATTCCTGGGTGTTCTTAGCGTTCTCAAACAGCTGGGTTATTGCCTCGAGGAACTCTCTGCCTGTTGCCCCACTGCAACGGAGGTAGTCATCAATAAAATATTTAAGTGATTGGGGCTCAGTTTCAAGTGAGTCTTCGAGAAGGTCCCTAATTTCAATGGTTTCTACGCCATGCTTCTCAAGCAATTGAACCATGGAATCGTGCTCATATATTGCTTTGTCGAGGTCAAAACGACCGCTCCATTTTCGCAGGGAGAAAACTTGGCTGAAGTCGGCATCAGGGTAGTTTTGTGTTTCAGCTCCTGGTCGATGGACAAGTACGGCTTTTAAATGACCGATTTCATTTGTTATGTGTACGCCTTGCATGTCTGTCTCCTGTCCTGCTGGTTTTTATATAAGGCTAAGACAGGTTCCTTGTTGTGTTGCGGAAAAGTTAAAAGACGTATGTAATTGATAAATAACATCAATTTTAAATATCAGATTGATTAATAACGTCACTTTAGCTGCCGTTCATAGGTGAAAAGCGACACGATGGCGATGGTTGGCCGACCACCGCTAGGCAACCTCATACATTTATGGTGCCAGCTGGATAGATGGGAAATGGAATGAAGGAGGAGATATGGCAGCGGAAAGTTCGAAAGGCATCAAGCAGTTCAAGGTCCCGCACGTATATGCGATCATCTTTGCACTTATGGTCATCTTCGCTGTTCTCACGTGGATTGTTCCCTCTGGGTCCTATCAGCGTCAGGAGGTGAACGGTCGTGAAGTCACTGTCGCAGGTACGTATGAGCAGAGTGAAAAGACATATATTGACGAGGAAACCGGGGATGAAGTAGATCTCAGACAAGGCGTCTTCGATGTTCTTCAGGCTCCAACGCGCGGTATACAAGAGGCAATTGAGGTCGTTGCATTCATCTTGATTGTGGGCGGTTCGTTTCAGGTTATTACTAAAACGGGCGCTATCACGAGCGGAATGGGTCGTGTCGTTCGCCGCTTTAAGAACAAAGACATTCTAATTATTCCTATTGCGATGGTTCTCTTTGCATTGGGCGGAACGAGCTTTGGCATGGCGGAAGAAACTCTCCCGTTCTTTGCGATCTTCATGCCAATTATGATGGCTATGGGCTTCGACTCGATGACGGCGTTCATGGTCGTGTTCGTTGGAGCGCGCACGGGTTACATCGCCTCAACGATTAATCCGTTTAATGTTCTCATTGCGCAAGGTATTCTTGGTATTCAGGGCAACCCCCAGCTGTGGCTGCGTATGATTGCCTGGGTTGTTTTGACCGCCGTTGCAATTACTTGGGTTGTCCTCTATGCACGAAGGGTAAAGAAGAACCCTGAGTCATCGATCACATTTGAGGATGATATCGCCAAGAAAGTCGAGTTCGCTGCCGATGAATCTGCCCTTGACGCGGAATTTACGGGTCGTCAAAAAGGCGTGCTTGCGGTATTTATCGCTGGAATGTGCCTTATCATCTGGGGACTTGTGACCCAGGGCTGGTATATGAACGAGATTTCTGCGGTCTTTTTGGCCATGGGCCTGTTGGCTGGTGTTATTGCGGGCTTTAGTCAGGACGTCATCGCTCAGGAATTTGTTGCGGGTATCGCTGACTTTGCTTTCTCGGCAATTGTCGTTGGACTTGCGCGTGGCATCCTTGTCATTGCCTCTGACGGCATGATCATTGATACCATCCTCAATGCGCTCGCTACTGGTCTGGGCGGCATCCCGGCGGTTCTCTTTACTACGCTTCTTTATGCGGTTGAGAACCTCCTGGCGATTCTGGTTCCCAGCTCATCTGGCCTTGCAGCACTGACCGCTCCCATTTTTGGACCTTTGACCGAACTCATGGGCCTTAATCCCGAGGCTGCCGTGTGGGCTCTCTCCATGGGTAGCGCGACGATGTCTTTGATCTGTCCTACTAGCGCCATTCTTGTAGCGGGTTTGGGCGTGTGTAAGATCAAGCTTGGCCAGTGGTGGAAGACCGTTTGGAAATTCTTCTTGGTCGTGTCGCTCATCAATATCGTATTCGTAGCAATCTCGGGACTTATTGCCCTGTAGGTTTCATGGCTGAAATGGAGTAACAGGAATGTCTAAAGGACTGAATGTACACAGCGAGATTGGTAAGCTCAAGAAAGTTGTGCTTCACCGCCCCGGTCGTGACCTTGTGAACGTAAAGGCGGAAGAGTTCGAGGATGTCTGGATTCACGACTGTTTCTATCTTGATGTGGCTCAAAAGGAGCATGATGCCTTTGCGGATCTTCTGAGGAGCGAAGGTGTTGAGGTTCTCTATATGGAGAAACTCGTTGCTGAGGCGCTGGATGCATGCCCCTCGGCTCGCGCTGAGTTTACCGATACTTTTATGGCTGAGAGCGGGATTGTCAATCCTCTGCTTGAGCAGGCTGTTCGTGAAAAGCTCGACGCTATTTCAGATTCGTATCAGTTTGTACTTGAGGCTATGGGGGGGTATCGTTATCGTGACCTTGAACTGCCTCGCGTCTCGACTACGCTTAGTATGATGGATAATGAGGATGCGAAGCCCGATGATTTGGTGTTGAAGCCTCTTCCGAGCTCATATTTCTCTCGCGATCCTCTTGCTTCCGTGGGCAAAGGCGTTCTGCTTCACCATATGTATTGGAAACAGCGAGATCGTGAAGTGCCCTTCTATGAAGCGATTTTCAAATACCATCCCGATTATGCAGGGACTCCGATTTGGTATGACCATAAGAATCCCTGGCATATCGAGGGCGGTGATGTGCTTAACATTAACGCTCATACCTTGGCTATTGGAATTAGCCAGCGAACTGAGGCGGCTGCGATTGAGGAGCTTGCAAAGAATTTGTTCTGGGGATCTGGGAATTCTGAGATTGATACCGTTTACGCTATTAAAATCCCCAACGGCTATGCTTACATGCATCTTGACACCGTTTGCACCATGGTGGATTTCGATAAGTTTACAGTTTATCCCGGTATTTTTGAGACCCTTCGTGTTTATCGTCTGACTCGTGGTGACTCTGAGGGAATGGTCGCTGTTCAAGAGATTGATGACACGCTTGAACATATTCTTGAAATAGCTACTGGCGTGGAGAAGGTGCAGCTTATTGAGTGCGGTGCCGGCGATATGGTTGAGGCATCTCGCGAGCAGTGGAACGACGGGTCGAACACTCTTGCCGTTGCTCCTGGTAAAGTCTGTGTTTACGAGCGCAATGTTGTCACAAATGATGAGCTCTACAAGAACGGTTTGGAACTTTTGGTCGTTCCCTCCGAGGAGCTGTCCCGCGGTCGTGGCGGCCCGCGCTGCATGAGCATGCCCTTCTGGCGCGAAGATATTTAGTTGCAAATCCACTGTGATAGGAGATGGCGAATATGGGTGTTAACATCGCTGGGCGCAGTTTTCTGAAGCTGCTTGATTACACGACGGAAGAGATTGAGTATCTGCTTGAGCTTTCTGCTAACTTCAAAAGCATGAAGCGTGCCGGTGTTCCGCATAAATACCTTGAAGGTAAGAATATTGTTTTGCTATTTGAGAAGACTTCCACGCGTACTCGTTGCGCCTTCGAAGTTGGTGCACTTGACCTTGGCATGGGTGTAACTTATTTGGATCCGGGCTCGTCCCAGATGGGCAAAAAGGAGTCGATTGAGGACACGGCTCGCGTCCTTGGCCGCATGTATGACGGAATTGAATACCGCGGCTTTGAGCAGGCGAAGGTTGAGGAGCTTGCTGCAAAAGCTGGGGTTCCCGTTTGGAATGGGCTGACTACTGAATTTCACCCGACTCAAGTGCTTGCCGATATTCTGACCATGCGTGAAGAGTTTGGAGAGATTAAGGGTAGGAAACTTACATTTTTTGGTAAGGCGGCCGGAAACGTCGCCGATTCGCTCATGGTCATTTGCGCTAAGCTCGGCATTAACTACTGTTCTTGCGGCCCAATCGGGGGAAATTCGGAGGGGGCTACATCCTATGACCCTGAACTCCTTGCAGAATGTAGTCGTATTGCGGCCGAGCATGGATCGACGATTACCATTACAGAGGATATTGAGGAAGGCGCTCGTGATGCCGATGTAATTTACACGGATGTTTGGGTTGGCATGGGTCAGCCCGCAGAGCTGTGGGAAAGCCGCATTAAGCTCATGTCGCCGTATCGTGTGACCGCTGAGGTGATGTCTATGGCAAAGCCCGAGGCGATTTTCCTCCACTGCCTTCCGAGCTTCCACGATACTAATACTTCTGTTGGTGCCGAAATTGCTGAGAAGTTTGGAGTCACCGAAATGGAAGTCACGGACGAGGTTTTTGAGTCCGATAAGTCTCGTGTTTTCCAAGAAGCGGAGAATCGCATGCATACGATTAAGGCGGTGATGTACGCAACGCTTAAGTAGCGGGGCGTTGAGAAAACAGTCGCAAATCTGTTTGCCATACTATATTTCTCTCAACAAGCTGATAGGATACAGGGGAGAATGATGCGCGCGTCAGTCGATTTTTTCGACTGACGCGCTTTGTGAAAGAGGCAAAGATGCGTACCGATGATTTTGACTACAACCTTCCCGAGGAACTGATTGCACAGGCTCCTGCCGAGCCGCGCGACTCCTGCCGCCTGTTGGTGGTGGATCGCAAGGGCTCCCGGGCGGGAACGCCGTTGGAGCACGGCGGTACCGTTGAGCACCGCATCTTCCGCGACATCATCGACTATATCGAGCCTGGCGATGTGCTCGTCATCAACAAGACGCGCGTGATGCCGGCCCGCCTGATCGGTCGCAAGGCCGGCTCGGGCGGCGTGGTCGAGACGCTGCTGCTCAAGCGCCGCGAGGATGTGGATCCGCTGGGTCACGTTTGGGAGTGCCTGGTCAAGCCGGGTAAGCGCCTGAAGCCCGGCGCTCAGATTGAGTATCGCGCCGGTGGCGCCCATGCGCCCGAAGGGGCTCCCGTGGTGCTGACGGCCGAGGTCGTCGACTTTGTCACCGATAGTCGTGGCGGTCGTCTGGTGCGTTTTGAGCCGGCCGGTTGCAACGCCGCCGGCGATCCGCGCACGCTCGACGAGGCCATCCATGCTGCCGGCCACGTGCCGCTGCCGCCCTACATTACCGATTACGAGGGCGATCCCGAGAAATATCAGACCGTGTACGCCATGAAGGAGGAGCACTCGGCCGCTGCTCCCACGGCTGGCCTGCACTTCACACCCGAGCTTATGGCGGCTATCGAGGCCAAGGGTGCAAAGTTTGCCGCCGTCGAGCTCGAGGTGGGTATCGATACCTTCCGTCTGGTGGAGGAGGACGACCCCACGCAGCACGTCATGCACACCGAGCGCTACCACGTGTCGCAGGAGGTTGTCGACGCCGTGCATAAGGCCAAGGCCGAGGGTCATCGTGTGATCGCCGTCGGCACTACCGCGGTGCGCTCGCTCGAGAGCGCGTTTGACACGGACGCGCCGGTGTCCGATCCGGCCGTGACAGCGCGCTATTTTGAGGGCCGCGAGGACGGGGCCGATACGCTCGGCCGCGGCGACATCGTGGTGCGCGAGAACGCTACGACGCAGCTCTACCTCATGCCTGGCTCGACCTATCACGTGGTCGACGCGCTGATCACGAACTTCCACGTGCCGCGCTCCACACTCATGATGCTCGTGAGCGCACTTGCCACCCGCGACCAGATCATGGATGCCTACGCCGCTGCTATCGAAGAACGCTACCGCTTCTTCAGCTTTGGTGACGCCATGCTCATCTGTTAGTTACGCGGTTCTACGAACCGCGTAACTGCTCGACGCTGCAAACGCCCCTAAGCGGCAATCTGACGTTCAATCGTCGGGCATGACCAGAAGGTCAATGCCCTCCTCTTTCGCGTCACCTTGCTCGCTTAGGGGCGTTTTCGCTCATATGACCCAATCCGCTGTCAAGAGCCACAATGGCCCCGCCGACCGCTTGCAATCGGTCGGCGGGGCCTGCCGTTGAACCCGTCCCGGTCCGCCCCCGGCATGTCGTCGACGCCTTCGGCTCAGTCTCATATCCGCGGATACCGCTCCGGCGGCCCGCAATCCTCTCCTTCGGCGGGGCTCCCCAAGTCTGACTACGCGCATGCGGCCGTTGCCGCGCGCCCAGCGAAAGCGGGGGTATCCCCGAAGGCTGCCCGGCTCGCCGGGACGGGGGCTATGTCTATTCGGTTGCCTCCCGGCACATCGCGCCGAGGGCCCACAGCCACCTCACGAGCTCGGCGGCGGTGGCGGCGTTCGCCTTCGCCTGGGGCATGCCCCTGGCGAGCATCTCCTCGCGGCGCCGGAGTAGGCGCTCGGACCCTTTCCTCCCGTGCATCCTTATCTCGAGCGGGACGCCGCTGCCCTTGGGCATCAGTTTCGGTTGGTGGTTCGCTTGGACGTAGCTCCAGGACCCCTCGACAGCCAGCCTCCTGACGAGGGCGTCGCCGGCCCCGCTGATCCCGCCGAGGCGCACGGAGTCCGCGCTCGACCTCTGCTTCGGGGCGAGGCCGAAGTAGGACGTCACCTGCCTGCCGGAGCGGAACCTCGAGAAGTCGCCGACCTCGGACGCGAAGGCCGCGGCGAGCGCGAACCCGCATCCCTTGATCGACTGGAGCGCCTCGACCTCCGCCGAGAGGGGGCCCGCCGCGACGGCGGCCCTGTACTCGGCGAGGATGTCGTCGCGCGTCTCGGCGGCCGCCTCGACCTCGCTCCTCAGCGCCGCCAGCGCCCGGATGCCGCCGTCGTCGGCGGGCCGGACCTTGTCGAGCCACCTGAGGAAGTCGTACGTCCAGTACCTCCGGGGGTTTCCGGCCGGCGTCGTGCCGCCGTAGGCGTAACCCCGGCGGGCGAGGAACGCCAGGAGCCGCTGCTTCGCCGCCGCGAGCCTCGCGGTCGCCGCGTCGTGGGCCCCGGCGAGGTCCCTGAGCCCCTCGATCTCGGGGGACGGCACCCATACCGGGGAGATATCGTGCGACAGTATCGCCTTGGCCATCCTGGCCGCGTCGTTGCGGTCGTTCTTGGACGAGAGGTCTGCCGCCGACCTCGGGACCTTGGAGACGGCCGCGACGACGCAGTCGACGCCGAGCCCGGAGAGCTCCCTCTGCGGGGCGAAGCCGAGGTAGCCGCTCTCGTAGGCGGCGAGCGACGGGCCGGGGAAGCCCGACATCCACTCCGCGACCTCGCCCCACGGGTTGCCGCGGAACCTCCTCGTCACTGCCTCGCCCGTCTCCGCGTCGAGCGCGCAGACGGTGGTGGACCTGAGGTGTACGTCCATTCCGAAGGCGGTAGAATATCTAGGCACGGGAGCCTCCCAACCTCGTTGCGGCGCGGCTGCGCCTATGGCACTTCAACATCATTGTCGCAGCCCCGACCCGCGGTCACGAGCGGGGGCTCCTGTCTTTTTAGTGCCCTCGGATTGGGTCATAGTGTCTGACTTCGCCAAAACATCGGCGTCGCCGTTGTTGGCACTTGGGGACGTTCCTTTTGTGCCGGCACCTGGGGACTCTCCTTATGTCAAGAGATTGGTGCAAGAGGGGTAGGTTGCCTTGTGCCAATCTAAATAAGTTGCGGTGAGCTTTTTGGCAGCTGGTTTACTTGCTCGCGAACAGCCAGACTAGGATGATCACCAGGATTGCGGCGACGATGCAGACGATGGCGCCGGTGAATTTGATGCGTGAGTCGCGGGTACGCTCGCGCACCGCGTCCTCGGTGGCCTCGAGCTGGGCGACTTCTCGCTCGGTCTCGGCGTGTTCGGCTTTGTCTCGGGCCAAGGATCCTGCAAGCGACTCAGTGATCTCTGGGTGGTCGTGCACCTCGGTCGCCTGTTCGATAATCGACTGCGCATGCGCGGCATCTGCTTGGGCGTTGGCTATGCTCTGCTCTTGGTCGCGGCGTGCCTTGTCCTCGGCAGCGATCTTCTCGCGCAGTTCGCGCTGGCGCGTTGCAGCGGCGGTTTTTGCGGTCTGCAGCTCGTCGCGCGCGGCATCGGCCTCCGCCGTCACGGCCTGATGGGCTCGCTTGGCGTCGGCGATGGGGGCTTGCGCCTGCTCGACGGCCTGCTCGGCTGCGGCAAGCGAGTGTTCAAGGTCGGCGGTGATGCGCGGGACATCTTCTTCGGCTTTACGCAGGGCATCTGCCGTGTCGGAGATCTGCATCGAGAGCTCGCTGGTGCGCACCGTATAGTTGGCGGGATTTGCCGAGGGATTGCGTTGCAGCTCGGCATACTCATGACGCAGCGTCTCGAGCTGGGCGCGCGTGGCGTCGACGGTTTGTTGTGCGGCGGCAATGCCGGCGTCTCGCTCGGCCTGCACCTTGTCGCGGATGCGCTTGGAATCCTCAAGACGTCGAACGAGGCGGTTGCCGGTCTCGCGCGAGCTCGCCTCGCGGGCCTCCACGGCATCGAGCGCGGCCTTCAAGCGGAGCTCAGTCGCGTCATCCTCTGTCTTCATTTGTTCGAACTGACCCTTGAGCTCTGTCGCTTTGGCGGCGTGGGCATCACGGTCAATCTCGGCTGCCGCAGCGGTCTTTTGCGCTGTGGCGATCGCCTGACGCTGGTCGGCGACGATCTGGTCGTAGCGGCCTGCGATATCCTGGCGCGTCTCGAGTTCCTCGGCCTGATCGGCAATGCGCTGCTCAAGTTCGGCCAGGTGGGTGCGGGCATCGGCAAGTGCCTTTTTCGCGGCGTTCATCTCGCGCATGGCCGAGGCACCCTGGGCGATAAAGGTGCCCACGGCGTTCGCAGTGTTCGAGACAGCGGTCCCCAGATCGCGACTCGCGGCGGGGGAGTGGGGGACGGTCGGGCGAGCGGTGCCGGCAGCGTCCGCATCGGCAGCCTGCGGCACGGCGATATTGCCGGTACCGCCCTCGATCACAGAAAAGCCTGCTGCGTGCGGATCGACCGCATCGGCGCCAATCGTGGGATGTTCGAGCTGCAGAAACGAGGGCATGGTACTGCCTTGGTCGGCAACCGGAGTCTCGCCGGGCACAAAGGTCGAGGCCGCCTCGGCGGCCTCCTCTTCTTCGGCATCAATATCGGCATCGGCCACGGCGTCTTTCATCGCTTTGACAGCATCCATCATGGAGTCCATGACGGCATCGAGCTCTTCTTCCGAAGAGACCTCGATGGGGCCCGCTGCTTGCGGGACGTCGTCCTGTACAGGGGCGTCGTCCTGAGCGGGCGCATCGTCGTTTTGCTCATCGGCGTTTTCTGCGGCAGGGGTTTCCGCCGTAGTGCTTTCGTCCAAGATGGGGTCGTCGATGTCGATACCATCGCAGGTTACAACGTCAGTATCTGCGATGACGTCTGCGGAATCATCAATATGCTGTTGAGTCTGGGGGTCCAGCTCGTCTGTCATAGGCATGTGCTCCTCATCGTTGTTTGTCACCCTATGATAAAGTTTCGCGCCGACATCCCACGCGCCGCAGCAAAGTTTCAAAACGTGTTCGATGGCTCGATTTGATAACAATAACTCGGCCGTTTTATCCAGTTTGTACTTGACAATCCCTTCGCCGAACGACGTGGTGCCGTTCGCCTGCTGCGGTCTTTTATTTTCGCTTGAACACGCTAAAGTTGCATCTCAGCTTTTGGCGCGTGAAGTTGGATACGCGCAGTCGGCGGGCGTGCCCGTCGCGATTTGAAAGGACTTTGTATGGGACTTTTCACTGGTAAGACCGTGATCGTCACCGGCGGCGGCAAGGCCACGCTTAAGGACGGCTCCGCTGGTTCCATCGGCTACGGCATCGATATCGCATTTGCCAAGGAGGGCGCGAACCTCGTCATCACCGGCCGCAACGTCGCCAAGCTCGAGGCTGCCAAGGAATCCCTCGAGGCCGAGTACGGCGTCAAGGTTCTGCCTGTTCAGGCCGATGTCTCGGCTGGCCAGGACAACGAGGCCGTCGTCCAGAACGTCATCGACAAGGCCATTGAGGAGTTCGGCCGCATCGACGCCGTCGTCAACAATGCTCAGGCCAGCGCCTCGGGCGTGACCATCGCCGATCACACCATGGACCAGTTTAACCTGGCCATTTACTCCGGTCTGTATGCTACCTATCTGTACATGCAGAAGGCCTATCCGCACCTGAAGGAGACCAAGGGCTCCGTGGTCAACTTTGCCTCGGGCGCCGGCCTGTTTGGCAACTATGGCCAGTGCAGCTATGCTGCCGCCAAGGAGGGCATCCGCGGCCTGACCCGCGTTGCCGCCAACGAGTGGGGCAAGGACGGCATCAACGTCAATATCGTTTGCCCGCTTGCTTGGACCGCTGCGCTCGAGAACTTCCAAGATGCCTATCCCGAGGCGTTCAAGGCCAACGTCCACATGCCGCCGGCGGGTCACTACGGCGACGTCGAGAAGGAAATCGGCCGCGTTGTCGTTCAGCTCTGCGGTCCCGACTTTAAGTACATGAACGGTGAGACCGTCACCCTCGAGGGTGGCATGGGCCAGCGTCCTTAGGGGTTACGCGGCTTTACCAAACCGCGTAACGGCTCGACGCAGCGCGGGCCGCATTTGGACAATCTGACGTTCAACTTCAAGGGCGCGACCAGAAGGTCAGCGCCCTTTCGTTTCACGTCACCTTGTCTCAAATGCGGCCCGCTCGCTGACTTATGCTCAACCTGCGGCGCCATTTTGCTTGAAGGCACCTTGCTCGATCTGGCGGGTTTTCGCCGTCGGAAATGATCCGTTGGGGACGGAGGAAAACGGATCATTTTTATCCTGGTGCATTGGTGCAGGGGGGCAGGTTTCCTTTGCACTAGTTTCTGTCGAGTCGGTGCTTCTTGCGGGTTGCCCGTATAATGGTTTGCGTATGAACCGCAACCAAGGAGTTCCAGTTTATGGACCAGAGCCTTTTTAAATTCGACCTGATCGCAGAGGAC
The DNA here is from genome assembly GCA_048447565.1 of Collinsella aerofaciens. Classification (GTDB taxonomy): domain Bacteria; phylum Actinomycetota; class Coriobacteriia; order Coriobacteriales; family Coriobacteriaceae; genus Collinsella; species Collinsella aerofaciens_CE. The sequence continues at coordinate 79,745 of DBGAXC010000016.1, forward strand.
CCGACGACGCATGCGCGTGCCGGCGTGCTGCACACCCCGCACGGCGACATCGAGACGCCAATCTTCATGCCCGTGGGCACCAAGGCAAACGTCAAGGGCATTCCTACCGAGACCGTCAAACAGCTCGGCGCCCAGATCGTGCTTGCCAATACCTATCATCTGTCCATGCGTCCCGGCGAGGACACCATCGCCGAGCTGGGCGGACTGCACAAGTTTATGAACTGGCACGGCCCCATCCTCACCGACTCGGGTGGTTTCCAGGTCTTCAGCCACAACGACGCCGTCAAGCTCACCGACGAAGGCGTGCGCTTTATTGTCAACGATTACGACGGTCGCCACGTGTTCTGGACGCCCGAGGACAACATGGAGATCGCCATGAAGCTCGGCTCCGACATCTGCATGCAGCTGGACCAGTGCCCGGGCTATCCCGCCACGCGCGCCTACGTTGAGCGTGCCGTCGAGCTGTCGAGCATGTGGGCCGAGCGCTGCTATAAGGCCCATACCCGCGATGACCAGGCACTCTTTGGCATTGTCCAGGGCGGCATGCACCTGGACTTGCGCCTGCGCTCGCTGCGCCATCTGGAGGAGTGCGGTGACTTCCCCGGTTACGGCATTGGCGGCTACTCGGTGGGCGAGGACCACGAGACCATGTTCGAGACCCTGGCACCGCTCGTAAGCGAGTACATGCCCAAGCACAAGCCGCGCTACCTGATGGGCGTCGGCAACCCCACCACCCTCGTGCGCGGTGTGGGCGTGGGTATCGACATGTTCGACTGCGTGCTGCCGACGCGTACGGGCCGCATGGGTACGGCGTTCTCCAGCGAGGGTCGCCTTAACTTCCGCAACGCGCGCTTTGCGCACGACGACGGCCCCATCGACCCCACCTGCACCTGCCCGGTGTGCACGGGCGGCTACAGCCGCGCGCTCATCCGTCACATGGTCACGCAGAAGGAGATGCTCGGCGGCATTCTGCTTTCGATGCACAACATCTACTACCTGCTCAACCTTATGCAGCGTGCCCGCCAGGCCATTATCGAGGGCCGCTACGGCGCGTTTGTGAGCGACTGGATGAACAGCCCTGCGGCGGTGGATTACTAAGGGCGACAGACACGCTTGCAGAGCGTGGGCAATGGCAAAGGCTGAGCGGCAACCGCTCGTCACATTTGCTGACACCGGCTGCGCGACCGCTGACCGATAGCTTGCAAGCACTTGATGCATCGTGGGTACCATACCGAATAGTTGATGTTCGGGCGGGTGTTTGGCGCATGGCGTCGACCCCGTCCGCTTTTCTTTTTCTCGATAGGAGTACCCATGATTAAGAATGAGAACGTCGAGGGCGAGCCTGCCTACGACGAGACGTACCGCCGCGGCCCCGTGGTCATGCGCGGCCCCATGATTCCTAAGGACAACACCTACGCCAACCTGCTGGCGCCCGAGGAGTCGACCGACTGGCTGCATGCCGATCCGTGGCGCGTGCTGCGCATCCAGGCCGAGTTTGTCGATGGTTTTGGCGCGCTGGCCGAGCTCGGACCCGCAGTGACCATCTTCGGCAGCGCCCGCACGCCCAAGACGGACCCGGCCTACAAGGCGGCGCGCACCGTCGGCCGTAAGATTGCTCAGCGCGGCGTGGCGGTTATCACCGGTGGCGGCCCCGGCATCATGGAAGCGGCCAACAGGGGAGCGGCGAGTGTCAACGGCAAGTCAGTTGGCCTGGGCATTGAATTGCCGCACGAGCAGGGGCTCAACAAATATGTGAACCTCGGTATGGACTTCCGCTACTTCTTTGTGCGCAAGACCATGTTCGTCAAATACAGCTCGGGTGCCATTGTGTTTCCCGGTGGTTTTGGTACGCTCGACGAGATGTTCGAGGTGCTCACGCTGGTGCAAACGCACAAGGTCAAGCGCATGCCGCTTGTGCTGGTAGGCAGCGAGTACTGGCAGGGCCTATTCGACTGGCTTAACGGTCCGGTGCTGGACGCCGGTATGATCAGCCCGCTCGATCCCGAGCTCGTGCACATCACCGACGACCTCAACGAGGCCGTCGACATTGCCCTGAGCGGGCTGATGTAGATCAATCGTGCTCACGCGACATGAATACGCATGGCAATCTGATGTTATCTAACATCAGATTGCCATTTATATTGGGTATACTGGTGTAAAAGACGAGGGCGAGGAGGTCGCGTATGTCTACTGCAACGGTTAAGCCTACGACGGTTCGCATCGAAGAGGGGCTCAAGGAACAGGCGACTGAGTTCTTGGATTCGGTCGGCCTCAGCCTCAATTCCTATCTCAATCTTGCCGTTCGGCAGCTGGTAAATCAACGAAAGATTCCTTTTGAGATTGTAGGAAGGGCGGAGGTGCCCAACGAGGCGACGAGGCGTGCCATGGTGATCGCCGAGGCTCATGAGTTGGGGATTTTGCCGGACGATAGCCCGTCATTCAATAACGCTGATGAGCTTATGTCATTCCTCGATGAGGAATAGCGATGTTCGAGATTAAAGTCGAGGGTCAATTTAAGGTGGACTACAAACGAACGATGCGCATGCATCCGCAGCTAAAAAGTGAGTTTAAAGCGGCGGTTGCAGAGCTTGTGGCTCATGGGTCACTTCCGGCGGAGTATGGCGCCCACGAGCTCTCAAACCCGGGCGGAAACTACAACGGCCACATCGATTTCCACCTATCCGATGGCTTGGTCGATGTGGTCGTTCTTTATCTTCCCCATAAGACTAACCCAATGATTAGGCTGGTGAGAATGGGCACTCATCAGGAGCTGTTTCAGGGTCCGCTGGGCTGATCGCCGATTTCCAAGTTGTGGTGGAATAGGGATTGATTGGCGGCTAATAAGCCAAAAACAGTCCCTATTCCACCGCAACTGATGTGGGCGTCCCTAGTGAGTTGGCTGGTAGCGGGGGCAGTAGCTGATGGCGATGGCATCGACGCCTACATGGGTGGCGATGGTGCAGCCGATGGGGCCGGTGCCGGCGTCTACATAGACTTGGCCTGCGAGCGCTTGGCTGACGAGTTCCTGCTCCTCGGCGGCGCCGGTCGTGAGCACGCGCACGCTTGAGCCCGGGTGCTCGTCCAAAAATGCGAGGCAATCGGCCATGGTGTTGGCAACGATGCGCTTGGCACCGCGGCCCTTCTTGATGGCCTTGATCTCGCCCGATTTCCACTCCGGCGAAACGGCCAGGCGAATGTTGAGCATTTGCGTGAGCTGGCCGGCGAGCTTGGGCGCGCGGCCGTTCTTAACGAGATTCTCAAGCGTGCGGGGAATCAGCAGCAGGTGGGCGTCGGGCAGCGTCGCGCGAATCTGCGCCTCGGTCTCGTCCAGGCTGCGGCCATCTTCGCGCATGGCCCGCGCGTACTCCACCAGCAGGCCCTCGGCGCCCGAGCCAGTGCGCGAATCGATGCAGCGCACGTCGAGCTCGTGGGTCTCGGCGACCAGGCATGCGTTGGCATAGCAGGCGGACCATTCGCTGCACAGCGAGATAAAGATCGCGCTGTCGTGGCCGTCAGCACGCACGCGGTCAAAGAGTGCCTTGAACTCGCCGGCGCTCGGCTGCGAGGTGTGCGGCAGCTGCTCGGAGCCGGCCATGCGCGCGACGTACTCCTGGGCGGTAATCTGTACCTGGTCGAGCAGGTCCTCGCCCTCGATAATCACATGCAGCGGAATCACGTAAATGCCAAGCTCTTGAGCGCGGGCGGGGGAGATGTCCGACGTAGAGTCGGTTATGATGGCAAAAGACATAATTGCACCTTTCGTTGGGGCGCTTGCGCGCCGCCTTCTTAGAGCAAAGTGCGACAAGTATAGTGGAGTTGCTCTACATTGCTAGGTTCAATTGTTGAATAGTCAACAGTTTGAAGTGTCGGTGTGGAAATCGTCAACTGGGGAAGAGGAATGCCGATGGAGGCGCTGGAGATATGCAAGCGGCCGGTCGTGCTGTTCGATTTTGACGGCACGGTGGCCGATACGGGTCGGGCGGTGATGACCTCGACGCGCAAGACGCTGGCTGCGCGCGGGTTTTCGGAGGCGCAGATGGGTGACCTGCGCCGCATGATCGGGCCGCCCCTGTGGAAGAGCTTTCACGACTTTTATGGCTTCTCCCGCGAGGAGTCGCTTGTGGTGGCTGACGAGTACCGTGCCTTTTTTGATGAGCTGGGACCTGAAGAGTATCCTGTGTTCGACGGAATCCCCGAGCTGCTCGATGGCCTTGTCGCGCAGGGGCATCGCTTGGCCGTGGCAACGTCACGCATGGAGGCGAAGTGTATCGACATGGTGGGAGAGCTGGGACTTTCTCAGTTTGAGGCGGTGGTTGGCATGAATCCGCCGCAGGGGCGCGAGACCAAGGCCGATTCGGTCCGCGATGCCCTGGCAGAGCTCGGTGCGACGGCGGGCGATGCCGTGATGATCGGCGATCGCTTTAACGACGTCGAGGGCGCGCACGCGATGAGCGTGCCGTGCATTGGTATCTATTCGGGCGCGGCGGCGCCGGGCGAGCACGAGGCGGCGGGTGCCGATGCAGTGGTGCACTCGGTGGCCGAGCTTGCTAAACTTTTCGCTATCTAATAGACGTAATGTGAGGGGCGGGCGTACCCGTCGCTCATTGGTAAGGAGGTCGTCCATGAATCAGGTGGAGCAGAGCGTTACCGAGTATGTCGACGAGGTCTGGGAGGATGTCGTCGCCGATATCGAGCAGCTGGTGAGTTATCCGTCCGTAGCCGTTGCTGCCGATGCGGAGCCTAGCGCGCCGTTTGGCCGCCCGGTTCGTGATGCGCTCGATTGCGCGCTCGGCATTGCGCAAAAGCTCGGCTACCAGACGAGCGACGACGAGGGCTATGTGGGCATTGCCGATATCCCGGGCCGCGGCGACAAGCAGCTCGCGACCATCTGCCACGTGGACGTGGTGCCCGCCGGCCCCGGCTGGAACACCGACCCGTTTGCGATGGAGCGTCGCGAGGGATGGCTGCTCGGCCGTGGCGTGATTGATGACAAGGGTCCGGCGGTGTTGTCGCTCTACGCCGGTGCCTACCTGCTCAAGCACGGCATTGTGCCGCGCTATACCTTTCGCGCGCTGCTGGGCTGCGATGAGGAAGTGGGCATGTCCGACGTTCACCATTATCTGGAGAACCACGCAGACCCCGACTTTTTGTTTACGCCCGATGCCGAGTTCCCGGTCTGCAATGCCGAGAAGGGCCAGTTTGGGGCGACGTTTGTGAGCCCCAAGATCGACGGCGGGCGCATTGTGTCCTGGAGCGGTGCCGAGGCGAGCAACGCCATTCCGTCGCAGTCCATCTGCGAGCTCGCGATTGCCGCCGATGAGCTGCCGGCGCCGGTCGAGAACGCCGACCGCTTGGAGATTACGGCGCTCGATAACGGGCACGCGCAGATTTTTGCCCATGGCATTGGCGGTCATGCCTCGATGCCCGAGGGAACGATTAACGCCGTCGGCCTGATCGTGGCGTATCTGCGCGAGGCCGAGGACGCGTTTGGTGCACGCGACGAGCGCCTGCTGACGCCTGCCGAGCATGAGTTCGTCAAGTTCCTGGCCTTTGTGTATGCGGATGCCTATGGCCGCGGCCTGGGTATCGACGCGACGAGCCCCGCGTTTGGCCCGCTCACCTGCAACCCCGGCGTCATCCGCGTGGCGGATGGCCACATTGAGCAGGTCATCGACGTGCGTTTCCCCGACAGCACGAGCGCCGATACCATCTGCGAGCAGCTCGAGCCGCTCGTGGGCCGCTTTGGTGTGACGTATCGCGTGGGTCGCGCGAAGGTGCCGTTCTCGGTCTCTGCCGATGATCCGGCCGTGAAGGCGCTTATCGATACCTATAACGAGTTCACCGGCAAGCATGCTGAACCCTTTGCCATGGGCGGCGGCACGTACGCGCGCAACTTTGCCCGCGCCGTCTCGTTTGGCCCCGAGGAGACCGGCCTGGAGCTGCCCTCGTGGGGCGGCCAGATGCACGGCCCCAACGAGTGCGCCAACGAGGAACAGCTCAAGCAGGCGCTCAAGATCTATATTGTTGCGATCCTCCGTTTGAATGAATTAGAGCTTTAAGGTCTCGCGGTTTCCCAATCTAAGTTGCGGTGGAATAGTTCCTAGAATGGGCCATTTGATGGCCAAGCAGGAACTATTTCACCGCAACTTTGTTTTTATTGGTGTAAAAGGCGGGTCATGCTTGGTGGCGGGTTTGTTATTCGTTTGTAAAGGCCGTGCTGCGCTTGCGGTAAGGGTCTATCAAATGCCCGTAAGAAACCGTAGTTGGCGCGGACGTTGCCCGGTCGGGGCCGTATCTTTCCAAACAGCAAAGCGGGTGGGGTGCCCGCGAGTCGCATGTATGAAAGGAAGATCATGCTCGATCAGGCTTATTCTCGTCGTCAGTTCCTCGGCCTCGCTGGTGGTTTTGCCAGCATCGTCGGTCTCGGTCTCGTTGGTTGCGGCGGCTCCGGCGCATCCGATGCCGCCGACAAGGGTAGCGCCGCTGCTGCCGAGTCCGTCTCCGGCGAGGTGACTTACGACGGTGCCTCTTCGTTCCAGGCTCTCGTCGAGGCCGCTGCCGAGAAGTTCATGGACGCCAACCCCGATGTCTCCATCTCCGGTTCGGGCAACGGTTCGGGCAAGGGCCTGACCGCTGTTGCCGCCGGCACCGTCACCATCGGCAACTCCGACGTCTTCGCCGAGACCAAGCTCGAGGCCGACCAGGTCAAGAACCTCGTCGACCACGAGGTTGCCGTCGTGGGCATGGGCCCCGTCGTTTCCAAGAACGTGACGGTCGACGACCTGTCCCTCGAGCAGCTCAAGGGCATCTTCTCCGGCCAGATCACCAACTGGAAGGAGGTCGGCGGCGACGACGCCAAGATCGTCGTTCTCAACCGCAAGGCTGGCTCTGGCACCCGTGCCACCTTCGAGGCCGCCGTTTTTGGCGACGAGGCCGTCGACTTTAAGGGCGACGCCGAACTCGACAAGTCCGGCGATGTCCAGACTCAGATGGGCAGTACCGACAACGCCATCTCCTACCTCGACTTCTCGCACTTTGATGACTCCAAGTTCAACGCCATCAAGGTCGAGGGCGTCGAGCCCAAGAGCAAGAATGTCACCGACGACTCCTTCAAGATCTGGGCTACCGAGCACATGTACTGCGCTAAGGATGCCGACGAGGCCACCAAGGCCTTCCTGGAGTTCATGCTTTCCGATGACGTCCAGGGCAAGCTCGTCGAGGAGCAGGGCTTTATCCCCGTCTCTGCCATGAAGGTCGTCAAGGACGCCAGCGGCAAGGTCTCCGCTAAATAAGTAATCGCCCCGGAAAGGTTTGCAATGGCAAAACAGCTGCCAAAGCGCGACCTTGAGAACGTGGGCCTGGGCGTCACGGGCGCGTGCGTTGCGCTCGTGACGCTTGTCGTTGCCGCGCTCATCTTTATGGTCGCCCAAAAGGGCCTCTCGGCTTTTCTCAAGGACGGCGTTTCGGTCGTCGAGTTCTTCACCGGCACCAAGTGGGACCTGGCCAACACAGCCGAAAGCGGCCTGCCCTACACCGGCGCCCTGCCCCTGATTGTCACCTCGTTTGCGGTCATGGTGCTCTCCACGCTCATCGCGCTGCCCATCGCCATCGGCTCTGCCATCTTTGCGGTCGAGATTAGCCCTAAGTTTGGCTCTAAGATCTTTCAGCCGCTCATTGAGCTTTTGACCGGCATCCCCTCGGTCGTCTTTGGCCTGATCGGTTTTCACGTGGTCGTCGGTCTTATGAAGAGCGTTTTCCACGTGAGCACGGGCCTGGGCATCTTGCCCGGCGCCATCGTGCTGGCCGTCATGATCCTGCCGACCATGACCACGCTTTCGGTCGATGGCCTGCGCGCCGTGCCCGACAGCTACCGACAGGGCTCGCTCGCGCTGGGCTATACCCGCTGGCAGACCATCTGGCACGTGGTGCTCAAGTCCGCCATGCCGTCGCTCATGACCGCGGTCATCCTTGGCATGACCCGCGCCTTTGGCGAGACGCTCGCCGTGCGCATGGTCATCGGCGGTATCGAGGCCATGCCGACGTCGCTGCTGTCGCCGGCGTCCACCATCACCACCACGCTCACCACGTCTATGGCGGTCTATGCCGAGGGCTCGGCCCAGGACGATGTTCTGTGGGCGCTCGGTCTGCTGCTGATGGGCATGAGTCTCATCTTCATCCTGATCATCCACCTTATCGGCCGCAAGGGGGCGAAGGCTCGTGGCTAGCACGCGTATCCACATCGACGAGGCGAGGCTCGGGCGTGTCCAAAAGCAGGACCGCTTCGCCACGGGCGTGTTGACGGCGATCGTCGCCATCGTCATGCTCATCGTCGTCTCCATGGTGGCCTATATCCTGTTCGAGGGCATCTCGACGCTGTTCCAGCCGGGCTTTCTCACGGAGCCGTCGCGCGCCAACGGAACGCAGGGCGGCGTGCTCTACCAGCTGTTCGACTCGTTCTACCTGCTGCTGATCACCCTGATCATCTCGGTGCCCATCAGCCTGGGTGGCGCGGTCTTTTTGGTTGAGTACGCGCCGGACGGGCCCATCAGCGACATCGCCTCCACCGCCATCGAGACGTTGTCCTCGCTGCCTTCCATCGTCGTCGGCATGTTCGGTTTTCTGGTGTTCTCGGTGCAGCTGGGCTGGAAGTACTCCATCATCTCCGGCGCCGTCGCGCTCACCATGTTCAACATCCCCATCCTGGTGCGCGTGATCCAGCAGGCGCTCGAGGACGTGCCGCAGGCCCAGCGCGATGCGTGCCTGGCCATGGGCCTCACTCGCTGGGAGGCCACGCTGCACATCCTGATCCCCGAGGCCATGCCTGCCATCGTGACGGGCATCGTGCTTTCGGCCGGTCGCGTGTTTGGCGAGGCCGCAGCACTGCTTTTTACCTCGGGTATGAGCTCGCCGGTTCGCCTGAACTTCTTGAGCTTTAACCTGTCGAGCCCCACCTGCGCTTGGAACGTGTTCCGTCCCGGCGAGTCGCTCGCCGTGCACATCTACAAGATCTATGGCGAGGGCAGCCCCGAGGCCCAGCAGATCGTCTGGGGCACCGCTGCACTGCTGATGATTTGCGTGCTGCTGTTTAACGTAATCGCCCGCATTGTGGGCAAGCAACTGGCAAGGAAGATGACGGCCGAATGAGCGAGATGAATGTAACGCCCGCAACCGAAGCGGCATCGTCCGACACCCGGGACTTCCTGTCGAGCGTGGGGGAGAGCGAGAAGCGCGTGCGCGTGAGCGGCAAGGCCGTGAGCGACGAGGTTGTGCTCTCCACCAAGGACGTCAACGTGTACTATGGCGACCACCATGCACTGCACAATACGTCGCTCGACTTCCACAAGGGCGAGATCACGGCGCTCATCGGGCCTTCGGGCTGCGGTAAGTCGACCTTCTTACGCAGCCTCAACCTGATGAATCGCGAGATTCGCGGCTGCCGCGTGGAGGGCGAGATCAACTATCGCGGGCGCAATGTAAACACCAAGACCGAAAACACCTACGAGCTGCGCCGTTCCATTGGCATGGTGTTCCAGCAGCCCAACCCGTTCCGCAAGTCCATTCGCGACAACATCACGTTTGCGCCTAAGCGCCACGGCATCACCGACCGCGACGAGCTCGACCGCATGGTCGAGGAAAGCCTGCGCGGCGCGGCGCTTTGGGACGAGGTCAAGGACAAGCTCGACAAGAGCGCCTACGCGCTTTCGGGCGGCCAGCAGCAGCGTCTGTGCATTGCGCGCACGCTGGCGCTCAACCCCGACGTGATCCTGTTTGACGAGCCCTGCTCGGCGCTCGACCCCATCTCGACGTTGGCGATCGAGGACCTTATGTCGTCGATCGTGGCCGACCGCGCCATTGTCATCGTGACGCACAACATGGAGCAGGCGTCGCGCGTGTCCAACCGCACGGCGTTCTTCTACATGGGCGATATGGTCGAGTACGACGAGACTGACGAGATTTTCCAACGGCCCAAGGATAAGCGGCTGAATGATTACCTCACCGGCATGTTCTCCTAGTCCGGGACATGCTTGAGGCCCGCGGCGGCCACGGTTGCCGCGGGACTGATTGGAGAGGCGGGTCATCTCTTTTGGGAGATGGCCCGCCTTTTTGCTCTGCGACCGAAACGACCGCCACAAAGGGGACAGGCGCCTTCGTGGTGGTTTGGGGTGGGGCTCGCTGCTATCATGGACAACGTTGAATTTCTACGAAGGAGCAGGGCATATGGCGATTCTTTTGGGATGCGATTCCGTCAGCCTAGAGTTTCCCACCAAGCATATTTTCGATAGCGTGACGCTCGGCGTGGGCGAGGGCGACCGCATTGGTATTGTCGGTAAAAACGGCGACGGCAAGTCGACGCTGCTGAGCGTGCTCGCCGGCACGCTGGAGCCCGATGACGGGCGCGTGACGCACCGCCGCGACACGACGATTGGATTGCTCGGCCAAAAGGATAACCTGGTCGATACCGACACCGTGCATCATGCCGTCGTGGGCGACACGCCCGAGTACGAGTGGGCGTCGAGCCCCCGCACGCGCCAGATTCTGGCCGGCCTTATTAGCGATGTGCCCTGGGAGGGCACGGTGGGCGAGCTTTCGGGCGGCCAGCGCCGTCGCGTGGACCTCGCGCGCCTGCTGATCGGCGACTACGACGTGCTCATGCTCGACGAGCCCACCAACCACCTGGACATGCGCACCATCAACTGGCTCGCGCGTCACTTAAAGGCCCGCTGGCAGCGTGGCCAGGGCGCCATGCTCGTGGTCACGCATGACCGTTGGTTCTTGGACGAGGTCTGCACCAGCATGTGGGAGGTCCACGACGGCCAGGTCGATCCCTTCGAGGGCGGCTATTCGGCATACATCCTGCAGCGCGTGGAGCGCGACCGCATGGCCGCCGTTACCGAGGAGCGCCGTCGCAACATGGCGCGCAAGGAGCTCGCGTGGCTGAGCCGCGGTGCCCAGGCTCGTTCCACCAAGCCCAAGTTTCGCGTGGATGCCGCTCGTGAGCTGATCGCCGACGTGCCGCCCGTGCGTGACGAGCTGGAGCTCAAGCGCCTGGCCGTGAGCCGCCTGGGCAAGCAGGTTATCGATGTGGTCGACGTGGACGCCGGCTATGCCGATACCGACGGCGCGCCCAAGCAGGTACTCTCCGACGTGACCTGGCTCATTGGTGCGGGCGACCGCTATGGTCTTTTGGGCGAGAATGGCGCTGGCAAGTCGACGCTGCTTGATGTGATCCAGGGCAAAATTGCGCCCACGCGCGGCCGCGTGAAGATTGGCCAGACAGTGCGCTTTGGCGTGCTGTCGCAGCAGCTCGAGGAGCTCGAGCCCTACATGGGCGACACGATCCGCGAGGTGCTCAGCCACTATAAGAAGTACTACGTCATCGACGGCAAGGAGACTTCGCCCGAGAAGCTTTGCGAGCGCCTGGGCTTTACGACGCAGCAGCTCTGGAGCCGCATCGGCGATCTTTCGGGCGGCCAGCGCCGTCGCCTGTCGCTGTTGCTGACGATTCTGGACGAGCCCAACGTGCTCATCCTGGACGAGCCGGGCAACGACCTGGATACCGACATGCTCGCGATTGTCGAGGACCTGCTGGACGGCTGGCCCGGCACGCTGATCCTGGTGACGCACGACCGCTTTTTGATGGAGCGCGTGACCGACCAGCAGTGGGCGCTGCTCGACGGCCACCTGACGCATATGCCCGGTGGCGTGGACCAGTACCTGCGCCTGTGCAACGCTACCGCCGAGGGCGAGCCCGTGGGCGCGCCGAGCGCCAAGACCGGCACGTTCGACACCGGTGCCGCGGCAGCTGCGGCCGAAAAGCCCAAGTCGAGCGGTCAGCCCAACGGCCTGTCCAACGCCGAGCGCCAGAAGCTCCGCCGCGAGGTGAGTTCGCTCGAGCGCAAGATGGAGACGCAGCGCACCCGCGTTGAGGAGGCCGAGGCAGCAATGGCCCAAGTCGATCCCACCAACTACACGGCGCTCGGCGAGCAGCAGGCAAAGATCGACGAGGCTCACGCCGCCATGGACGAGCTGGAGATGGCGTGGCTCGAGGCGAGCGAAAAGCTCGAGGGCGAGGAGTAGACGAGGATGATCAAGGCCGCATTTTTCGATATCGACGGCACGCTGCTGAGCTTTAAGACCCACCGGATTCCGGCGTCGGCGCAGCAGGTGCTCGACAGCTTTCACGAGCAGGGGATCGCGTGCGTGATCGCCACGGGCCGTCCGACCTACCAGATGCCGGACTGGCTGTTCGACCTGGGCTGGGATGCGTACATTACGCTTTCGGGCCAGCACTGCTTTGATGCCGAGGGGGTTTACCGCAGCTGCCCGATCGATTCGGACGACGTCGCGGTGATTGTGGACCAGGTGGCGCAGGGGCGCTACGACTCGCTGTGCATGCAGGGCGAGAACTCGTTTGTGAACCGCCTGTCCGAGCGCGTGGTGACGGCTGGCAGCAACGCGGGAATCGTCTACCACGAGGAGGAGTTTGAGCACGCCTTTGACGCACCGGTCTACCAGTTCTGCGCCTTTGTGGACCCGGCCGACGAACATATCGTGACCGATGCCGTGTCGCATTCGCTCACCACGCGCTGGTGCGACCTGTTCTGCGACATTATTCCCGCTAACGGCGGCAAGGACCTGGGCGTGGCGGCGACGCTCGAGCGGCTTGGTATCGACGCGAGCGAGGCGATCGCCTTTGGCGACGGCGAGAACGACCTGTCGATGTTCTCGGCCGTGGGCACAAGTGTGGCCATGGGCAACGCGCAGGATACCGTGAAGGCCGCGGCGACCTATGTGACGACTGCCGTGGACGACGACGGCATCTACAACGCCGCGAAGTACTTTGGACTGTTATAGCTGCGGCTCGGCACTTGGGGACGTTCCTTTTCTGCCGGCACCTGGGGACACTCCTTGCGGGGCGTCCCCATTTTGTTTTCATCCCGCACGTTTTGTGAAACACGGCTAACTTTTAGGCAAAGTAGTAAGACATGGGCAACTTCTGCGGTAAAGTTAGTCGTGGAAAGTATCCAAAGGCTAACTAGCAATCATCGCGAAAGGCGGCCCATGGCCCTACGTGAATCCGGAGAAGACTATCTCGAATCGATCTACGTTCTGTCGGAACGTCAGGGCATCGTGCGCTCGATCGACGTTGCGGAGTACCTCGGTGTAACTAAGGCGAGCGTTTCCAAGGCCATGGCGACGTTGGAAAGCAACGGCTATGTCGAAATGGGCAAGCGCGACGTTCATCTGACGGAGCGTGGTCTGGAGGTCGCTCGTCAAATGTGGGAGCGTCACTGCTTTTTCGTGGGGCTGCTGGAGGATGCGGGTGTTTCGGCTGAGGTCGCGTCGCAAGAGGGCTGCCACATGGAGCACTGCCTAAGCGAGGAAAGCTTCGAGAAGCTGAGGGCGATGCTGGGACGGGACGGTGTTTCGGCGCCAACAATGACCGACTAGCACTCCCGCAGTGGCGCGCCTCCCGCGCCGGAACGGCGCGGGACAGCGACCGAGACGAGTGGTCCCACCAACTAAGTCCAACTCAGACAAGGAACCCCACCAGCAAGCGATGCCCAAGAACCGCCAGCTGTGTCAACGCAGGTCGGGGCCGGGCTTGGTTTTGAAAACACTCCGCAGCGCGAGGCCCGTCTTTCCGTTGCTCCGCAGGAGCAGGAAAGACGGGCCTCATGCGCGAGGACGTTTTCAAAACCAAGCCCGGCCCCGACCGGACGGCCACGTATGCTACAGGTTCTTAACACCCATCGCGCGCATGGCGTTCAGGATGGCGATGATCGCCACGCCCACGTCGCCAAAGACGGCAAGCCACATATTGGCGATGCCGAGCGCTGCCAGCACCAGGATCAGCAGCTTAATACCCAGCGCAAAGATGATGTTCTGCCAAACAATCGACATGGTCTTGCGTGCCACGCGGATCGCGCGGGAAATGTTGGACGGCTTGTCGTCCATGAGCACGACATCGGCGGCCTCGATCGCAGCGTCAGAACCCATAGCGCCCATGGCAATGCCCACATCGGCGCGCGTAAGCACGGGCGCATCGTTGATGCCGTCGCCCACAAAGGCGAGCTTGCCCTTGCCACTCTCGGTTGCAAGCAGCGCCTCGACGCGCTCGACCTTATCGCCCGGCAGCAGCTGCGCGTGGAACTCGTCGAGACTGAGTTGCTTGGCCACAGACGCCGCAACCTCCTCGCGGTCGCCCGTGAGCATGACGGTGCGCTTGACACCGGCGGCGTGCAGGTCGCGAATCGTTTGCTCAGCATCGGCCTTGACGGTGTCTGCAATCACGATGTGGCCGGCGTACACGCCGTCAACGAGCACATGCAGAATCGTTCCGACGACCTCGCAATCGGGCGCTTCGACTCCGGCCGCGGCGAGCATCTTTGCGTTGCCAACGACGACGTGCTTGCCGTCGATGGTTGCCGTCACGCCATGGCCCGCGTCGTTGGTGGAGTCGCTTACGCGCTTGGGGTCGACCTCGCCCTGGTAGGCGACACGTACGGACTGCGCGATGGGGTGATCGGAGAACGACTCAGCAAGGGCTGCGACTTCGAGCAACGACTGCTCGGTATAGCCGGCCTCGGGGTGTACCGCGACCACCGAGAACGTGCCGTTGGTGAGGGTGCCCGTCTTGTCAAAGACGACGGTGTCCACGTCGGCGAGCGTCTCGAGGTAGTTAGAACCTTTGATGAGAACGCCCAGCTTGGACGCGCCGCCGATGCCGCCAAAGAAGCTGAGCGGGACGCTGATCACCAACGCGCACGGGCAGCTGACGACCAGGAAAGTCAGGCCGCGCAGGATCCAGTCGGACCAGGCGCCGGTGATTAGGCCGCCGCCGAGCGCGAGCACCACGGCCGCGCCGGTGACGGCGGGCGTGTAGACGCGGGCAAAGCGCGTGATGAAGTTCTCGGTACGCGCCTTCTTTTCGCTGGCGTTTTCTACGAGCTCCAGGACGCGCGCGACAGTGGACTCGCCAAATGGCTTGGTGATGCGCACGTGGATGAGCCCCGTCATGTTGATGCAGCCGCTGATGATATCGTCGCCGGACTTGGCGGGGCGGGGGACTGACTCGCCCGTGAGCGCGGCGGTGTCGAGTTGCGTCTCGCCCTCGACGATGACGCCGTCGATGGGCACGCGCTCACCGGGCTTGACCACGATCACGGTGCCGACGGCGATGTCATCGGGGAAGACCTGCTCGAGTGTGCCGTCGGGCTGCTCGACGTTAGCGTAGTCGGGCGCGATGTCCATCATGGCACTGATCGACTTGCGGCTCTTGCCCACGGCGTACGCCTGGAACAGCTCGCCGACCTGGTAGAACAGCATGACGGCGGCGCCTTCGGCCATGTGCGGGTCGGTATCGGGGAAGAGCACCATGGCAAACGCGCCGATGGTCGCGACTGCCATAAGGAAACTCTCGTCGAAGGCCTTGCCGCGGCGGATGTTATTGAATGCCTTTTGCAGCACGTCGTAGCCGGCAATCAAAAACGGTATGAGGAACAGCATAAAGCTGGCGTAGATGTCGCCCGGGGTACCGAATGCGGCGGTGAGGGTGCCGAACTCATCGAGGGCGTACACCACGGCAAAAATGCCCAGCGCTACCAGGATGCGGTTGCGCTTATGCTCGAGTGACTCTTTCTTCTTGCGCTTCTTCTTTTTCTTCTTGGGGTCGGCGGTGGCCATGACTCGTATCCTCCCATTTGAATGTATGAACACTCGCTCATATAATTTCGCGAGCAAAGGCCGCGGCAATCGCGGCCTTGCAGGTTGGCGTAAACCTGGGCTAGAGAATGATCTCGCAGTCCGGCTCGGCGTCGGCCGTAAACTCTACAACGCGGTTGAGCACCTCGTCGAACTCAGCATCATCAGCCTCAAGCGTCAGCTTCTGGGTCATAAAGTTGACGGACACGGATTTGACGCCCTCGAGCTTGGCCAGCTCGTCCTGAAGCTCACGCGCGCAGTTGGCGCAGTCGATCTCGTCGAGTTTAAACTGCTTTTTCATGGTGGGTTCCTTTCTCTGTATTTGCGGCTTGGGTTCAGGCCGCGCTGGTACCGTGGTTGGTCGCTATTCGCAGATGTGGCTCATGCCTTGGTTGAGCATGGTGTAGACGTGGTCGTCGGCGAGCGAGTAGAGGATATTGCGCCCGTCGCGCCGGAATTTAACCAGGTGCGACTGCTTGAGTGTGCGCAGCTGGTGCGACACCGCGGACTGCGAGGTTTCGGTCGCTTCGGCGATGTCTGCCACGCAGAGCTCGCGGCCCATGAGGGCATAGAGGATCTTGATGCGCGTGGTGTCGCTGAAGACCTTGAACAGGTCGGCGAGGTCGTAGAGAAGCTCCTCGTCGGGAAGGTCCTCGGGCGAGCAGGTGGTCGGGATCGCGGGTTCGGTGGCCTCGATGTCGAGTTTCGTTTCATCAACGCGGATGCTCATTGCAATATCCTTTCATATGAACATGCGCTCATATAATTTACTTTCGATTATATGAGTGCATGTTCATATGTCAATGACGTTCAGGTAATTCGTTGTACAAAATGATGGGGAATAGTGGACGAGATCCCGGACTGAGCGTTTTTTGATAGTCGATGCCAAGGTGGGTACCCTCGTGCCGTGCAAAAAATGGAGTATTCTGCAACTATAGGGGGTCCGCTAATTTATTGCAGGTCATATAATGCAGTTCAAGAGTTATCTTAGGGTGTTAATCCGATGAGTTCTTCCTCAAATGTTGCCTAACGCTCTCACGCAAGAGTGATTTCGCTTCACATTTGGATCCACTCGAGGGTGATAGACACCCGACCCTGCTGAATACTCGCAATTTTGCACGTCGCTAGGGTACCCACCTTGTTAGCCGGCCTAGTCTCCGGCCCCGAAGACCCTGCCCTCGGGCGCGAGGCTGCTTGTTTGGGCAAATGATGGGCTGTCGGATTCGACAGTCTGCATGTCATCGATTGCCGGAACTTCATTAATTGTCGGGTCATCCAGCGTGATGCCTTCGAGCGTTGCTTTTTCGAGGTCGATTCGTTGACGCTCTTCGGAATCCTGGCGAAGCTGCTTCTGAATTCGCTTTTTCTCTTCTATAAACCTTCTGAGCACAAACTGTCTCAGGTCCTCTTGCATGATTTGAAAGTCTTTTGGCAGACGCGAGGGGCGTACGCCCTCTTTCCGCTGGATTGCTTCCATGACCCTAACGAAAGAGCTGGCATGCATAAAGGAATAACGGCTGACGGTGATGATTCCGTATCCCATGGACGCAAGCGCATTCTTTCGTTCCTCATCGATTGCGCGGTCTTCTTCCGCGTCATGATAAAAACCGTTGTATTCAATGTCTGTGCGAGATTTCTTTAGATACGCATCCATAAAGAACTTTTTGCGTCTCGTGAGATTCTTTGCGGCGGCGGTGACCTGCACCTCGTAATCGGTCTCAATTCCCTTAATACCAAGCCCTCCTTCGCTTTTGGGCAGCGTTAGCATCATCACAAATGCCGTTTCCATGGGAGACCGGCATCCGTCGCGTACACATTGGATCGCCTTTCGGGCAAGGGCCAAACCGTCGCATCTGGTAATGGAATTAAAGAACTGCTTTAACCTCTCGGTCGAGGTGAGCGCGAAACGCTCGTTATAAGAGGTGGAAGAGCCGGTTCCAAGGGAGTAAGCGCTGCACAATTCAAAGTAGTACTCCACCAGTTCGCGAAAAGGGAGATAGGTGGCGGCCTGAAGTGCGCAAAGCTCAACGCCAACAATGAAGATGCCATCTTCAAGCTCTATAAAGCGTGAGTTCGAGAATCGTTTTGACGAAACGTGGCATTGACAGTTCATTGCATAGCGCGCATTCCTGCGATCAAACACCATCACCTCGAGGGAATCATTTGCGCCGAGGGAAACATCATGTTTGGTGAGCCATTCTGCGGCTGCGTCAAGGAGCGTTCCGGTGGGACATGATCCGTAAATCGCGGCAGGGTTACAGGACTCGATGCCTTTCGCAGACACCGAATGCGCGGCCTGGTAGACCGCTTTTGCAGTGGTATGTGACAATACGATACTCATGGTATATATCGTGTCAGCTAATGCCGTGTTGATGGCGCTGAGTGAAAAAGTCGTTTTAGAGGTCTAACCAAATGCTGTCCAAAAGCTTGACGCAATTATGGGTTGGTATGCCATAAATAAACGTTTTCGCAGCTCGGCTATAGCATAGAAATACTCAATTGCTGCACATTTGATATCGATGCATCACCATCCGACAACGAATTACGTGTCGGGAATTGGCCGAAATCGTTCAAAATGAGGGTTCAGAATTTGTGATGGCAGATCTATCTGTGGAACGTAGGGCGGCCCCGCTGCGGGGTTTCCCGCTGCGGGGCCGCTCGTGAGCGGGGCCATGCTTGTCGCAGGCGTTTCTACTTGGCAAACAGGTTCTTGAGGTTGAACTCGGCCTGCACCGTGCGGAGCATGAGGTCGGTGTCGTCGAGGCCCAGGTGCTGCTCGTTGGCGTCGGCGGCGAGGGTGCCACGGCGGCGCGCCCAGTTCTCGAGCGCGGCGGGCGCGGACTCGCGGGGGAGCGAGCGCACGTCGGCGTCCAAGCTGCGGCAGATCTGGCGCGAGTCGATGACGATAATCTTACCCGCGCGGCGTGCCTCGGCGTAGCCGTCCAGGTGGATCTTGAACCAGCTGTCCTCAAAGGCGGCGTTGTGTGCCATGTATGGGTACTTCTTCATAAGCTTGAGCAGCTGCTTCTGCAGTTCCTTGTTCTCGCGGAATGGTTTTTTGCCGTCGATGTCGTCCCAGGTAATGTGATGGATGTTCGATAGCGGCACATCCTCGCCGCGGTAGATGTCGGGCAGGCCGCAGTAGTGTGCCTCGGCGTCATGCGGGACGGCGTCGCTGGTGAGCTCCATGATCTCCCAGCCCACGTTGATGATATAGCCGCGCTCGGGTGCACGGCCGGTGGTCTCGATGTCGATACCGAGCACGGTGCCCTGGATGGGCTTGCGGGCGTAGGCCACGCCGAGCGCGTCGCGGTCGCCGCGGATTTCGCGCATAACGGACGCGGCGGTGCGCTTTTGCATCTTGCCGATGGCGGCGCAGGTGTCGGCATCGGACAGGCCGCGCGAAAGCGTCGCGGGCGTCACGTTGCGCAGGCGTGCCTCGCCAATCTGGTCGCACAGGTCGCGGTTGCGGTCAGCCAGGTCGCGCACGGTGGCAAAGTCGAAGCTGGGGTCGCCCTCGGCGGTAAAGTACTCGGTTTCGAGCACCTTAAGGGCCTCTTCGCCCTTCTGGCGCTCGGACTCCATGGCGCCGTGATCGCCATAGATAAACATGGGAATAAACGGCTGGCGCTCGTATTCGAGTGCTTGTGAAACGTTCATATAACTGCTCCTTGGACGGGCCGCACCGCGCGGCTCGGGTTCATTGAGATGTGGCGAGATGATAGTTTACCATGGGCAACTATTGGCATCGCGCCTAGGACAACTACAATACCCTAGTTGACCGCTAGGACTTTTACAATGCTGCCGAAAGACATGAAAGGTTCCATCCGTCATGGATTTGCTGATTGATATTCTGCTCGACGCCGGCAAGGACACGCTCTCGCTGGCGCCGTTTTTGTTGGTGACGTATCTTGCTCTCGAGACACTTGAGCACGTTGCGGGCGACCGCGTCAACGGCGCTATCAAGCGCGCCGGCGCTGCGGGTCCCGTGGCTGGCTCGCTGCTGGGCATTGTGCCGCAGTGCGGATTTTCGGCCATGGCAGCAACGCTGTACGCCGGCCGTGTCGTGACGCTGGGCACGCTGGTCGCCGTGTTCCTCTCGACCTCCGATGAGATGCTGCCGCTGTTGCTCGCCGAGCAGGTGCCCGTGCAGACCATGGCGATGCTTTTGGCTTCGAAGGCACTGATCGCGCTGGTCACGGGCTTTATCGTGGACGCGGCTATCCGCGGCCTTCGTCGTAATGCCCGCGCGCATGCGGCGATTCGCCGTACCGTGCTGGGGACCGCTGCCAATCCGGCTCATGTGAACTGCGCGCACGACGACCATACCGGGGGCGACATCATTGATGAAGTGGCCGAGGCGGGCGTGAGCGCCGACCACATCCACGAGTTGTGCGAGCGCGACCATTGCGGTTGCGATGATGATGAAGATGAACACGAGCGCGACCACGGACACAGCCATGACCACGGTCACGCAGGCGAGCATGAGCACCACCACGGCCATGGGCACGACCACGGTCACTCCCACGAAGGTGCGCCCGTCCTGTCGATTATCCGCAGCGCGATCTCGCACACCGTGCAGGTTTCGGTTTTTATTTTCCTGGTGACGCTGATTCTAGTTGCCGTGCTCGAGACCTTCGGAGAGTCCGCGATCGAGCAGTTCCTGCGTGGCAACGAGACGCTCGCCGTCTTGGGCTCGGCACTCGTCGGCCTGATCCCCAACTGCTCGGCCAGCGTGGTCATTACGCAGCTGTACCTGGAGGGCGCGCTACAGCTGGCGCCGATGCTCGCCGGCACGCTCATTTCCGCCGGCGTGGGCTATCTTGTCCTGTTCCGCACCAACCGCAGCGCTCGTGAAAACGCCGTGTTCCTGGTCATGATGTACGTCATCGGCGCCGGCTGGGGCCTTATCCTATCCGCCTTCGGCCTCTAAGTAGGCCTAAAAAATGGGCTTCAAATAGCCATGCTCGGCGCCTGCGCAATGCGGCGACGCATGGCATTTTGAAGCCCGTTTTTTTGTTGAGCCATGGATTCCGAGCGCTCACACCGCTCAAAACAAAAAGGTAGATTTCCGGGCATGTCCCGAAAATCTACCTTGGTTAGCGCAGCAGCTCGGTGAGGTTGCGTTTAAAGCGGGCCCGGTCTTCGCTGGTAAATGCCGCCGGTCCGCGAGTGCGTCCCCCGGCGCGGCGTACCTTCTTTTCCTCGTGGCGAATAAACAACTGCATGTCGATGGTCGCTTTGTCGTAGACGCGCCCGCGCACGCCGATGGCGGCGGCATCGCGCCCGAGCGCCATGCTCGCCAAGCCAATGTCCTGCGTCACGACTACGTCGCCCGCCTGCAGGCGTTCGACAATGGCAAAGTCGGCGCTGTCGGCGCCCACGCTCACATCGAGCGTCGTGACCCAAAAGCCGCGTCGCGCGTGCTCGGCATCGCGCGGGTCGTCGCGGCGAATGTGCCGTTCCAGGTTTTGCGTGCTGTTGCCGGCGATAACAACGGCGACGCCCGCCCGCCGCGCGCAGTCAATCGACTCGCGCGTGACCGGGCAGGCGTCGGCATCAATAAAGAGCGTCCTTGGCATCTAGTGCACCAGTTTGCCAAACTGAATGGCGCGGACAATCAGCGTTACGCCAAACACCAGCAGTGCGGCGCCGCTAAAGATGACGAGCATCTTGGCCGACCACAGCGGATAGATAAACACGAACATGCCGGCGATGATGGAGAGCGCGCCGCTCAGGATGGCGAGGGCACGGTTGGACGAAAGCTCGGACTCCAGAATGGACATGACACCTTCGACGATCCAGCCAAAGCCGGCCACGATAACCACCATCGTGGTGAGCGTTGCGGTCGAGAAGGCCTGGTTGCGCAGGATTATGACGCCGCCCAAGATAATGAGTAGGTTGGAGATGATGCTCGTCACGCGCCAGCCGGTGGGCAGCAGTGGCTCGAAAACAGCGGTAAACAGCCTGATCGCGGCCGTGACCACAAAGTAGAAGCCCAAGACGGTCGTTAGGAAGACGAGGGACTTGGCGGGCGCAAACAGCAGTGCGATGCCGGCGACGAGCGCCAAGACGCCCGTGATGGCGTAAATCCAGCGCACGGCCTTGACGGCCTTGCCTGCCATGCTTTTCTCGTCAAATCCAAACTGGCTCGATTTTTGGTCATCATTCTTAAAGATGCCCATAATGTCTCCTTTCCGTGCGGCGTAAGCCTTGATCGTTACGACCAGTATCGCCTAAAGGCGCTGGCGTATGGGTCGGGGAGGGTGAAACGTAACCCAAAGGCCCCGAATTGTTTCCGTTGTTCCCCACGTCGCGATTTTCTATTCAACAGGTGTAGAACATTGCGGCCCTGTTCGTTATTGCCTACGTTTTAGGTTAGATTTTCCTAAGAACAATTGCCCGAAATTGGGGGTCCCTATGAACGAAACAGTTCCCGCGGCGCCGTCTAGCGCGGAGTCGATGTCAAAGCAAGGTTGCGAAAAGCTCGGCCTGGACACGTTTGACGCGCTGGTCCGCCGCGCCCGTACGTGCCGTCGCTTTGACGAGTCCATGCGCGTGCCGCGTGAGTTTTTGCTCGAGCTGGCAGAGCTGGCTCACCTGGCTCCCTGTGGTGCCAATGCTCAGCGTCTTCGTTTTCATGTGGTGAGCGGTTCCGAGGACTGCGCTCGCGTGTTTGACGAGCTTGCATGGGCCGGCGCGCTTAAGGACTGGCCGGGTCCTGCCGAGGGTGAGCGCCCGACCGGCTACATCGCGATTCTTGCCGAGCGCGCCGTTCCGGGTAAGCCCGCCGCTCCTATTACTGAGGTCGACACGGGCATTGCCGCGCAGACGATGATGCTCGCCGCCCGCAGCGCCACGCCCGAGGTGGCTGCCTGCATGTTCAAGGCCTTTACGCCCCACGCGATCGATGCCATGGGGCTCGATAGCGACAAGTATGAGCTCAAGCTGATCATGGCGTTTGGCGTTCCGGCCGAGACGCAGGTGATCGATGCGATCGATTCCAACCCCGATGGCTCCATCAATTATTGGCGCGACGAGGCACGGGTGCACCACGTACCCAAGCGTTCGCTCGCCGACGTACTGCTGTAGTTGAGCGTCACCGCGGTGTGATCCGGCGGTAAACCACCACAAAGGTACCTGTCCCCTTTGCGGTGGTGCGAGAGGAGGGCGTGTGGCAGATTTGTATTTGGTGCGGCATGGGCAGACTGAGCTCAACGTGCAGAACATTTTGCAGGGTGGGCACGATTCGCCGCTTACGGCGCGCGGGCGCGAGCAGGCGCTGGCGACGCGCGCGGCGTTTGAGGCGCGTGGCGTGACCTTTGACCGTGTGTATTCCTCCCCGTTGGGCCGGGCGCGGCGTACGGCTGAGCTAATTGCTGGCGAGGGCTGCTCGATAGAGCTGGTCGATGACCTACGCGAGTGGCATTTGGGCTCGCTGGAGGGCACATCAAATCGCGATATGCCGCCGCAGCCCTGGGGTGATTATCCGGTGGCCTTTGGTGGCGAGTCGGAAGTGCAGCTTCAGTCGCGTATGGTCGCGGTGCTGTCGCGCATCATGGCCAGGCCGCAGCACGACTGCGTGCTGGCGGTTTCCCACGGCTCAGCCTGCCAGGAGTTTCTTGAGTATGTGACTGGCAGGGGAGAGCTACCCGACAACGGAGCCGTGCTTCATTTTGGCTATTGCGACGGGGCGTTTTCGCTCCTTGATTGGTAACGAACGAAAGGACCCCTATGAATAAAGATCTGTATCTGGTCCGTCATGGACAGACGATATTCAACCTCAAGCGTATCATTCAGGGGTGGAGTGACTCGCCGCTTACGCAGTTGGGTTGCGACCAGGCGGCGCGCGCCGGCATGTTTTTACGTGCGTGCGGCATTGAGCCCGATCATGCCTACACCTCCACGCTTCATCGCACCGAGCAGACTATCGCCAACCTGTGGCCGGGCTTGGCGTACGAGCGCCTGGACGGTCTGCGTGAGTGGTTCTTTGGCGACTTTGAGGCCGAGCGCGTGATGCTTATGCCCGAGCGCCCGTGGCGAGATTTCTATCGTCAGTTTGGCGGCGAGAGCCAGATGCAGGTGCGCGAGCGCATGGCGGCGACGATAACCGATCTTATGCGACGTCCGGACCACGAGTGCGTGCTCGCGGTGAGCCATGGCTCGGCTATCAAGGAGTTTTTGGACCACGTGCGGGGCGCGGCGGCAGACGAGCGCGAACGCGTGCCGGGCAACTGCTCAGTGCTGCATTTTGCGTTTGACGATACGGCCGATACGTTTGAACTTGTCGAAGTCTTTACGCAGGAGGATTACGCGCGCGAGCTGGGGCTTGAACCACTTGTGGCGGCAGCAGGCCCGCAACGGGGATAACGCGAGCGTGGCGGCACGGGTCGCTGGCATAACTTCTCGACGCAAAAGGGGCGGAGATGCATGTACCTGCTGCATCTCCGCCCCCTGTTTGTTGAGCTGCCGATTTTTGTGCTGCGCGGTCTGGTCTTGCTAGAACCGCGCGACTTGGTGCGTGAGCAGACCCGTCGGAACCTGCGGTGCGCCGCCGCTGACCTGCGCAGCGGGGAAGAGCACGGCAACGGTAAAGTTGAACGGCTCCTTGCCGGTGTACGTTCCGGCGGAACGGGCCTCATCGGCCAGGAGCTGTGATGCCTCGACTAGTGCGGCAGCGTAGGCAGGGTCGTCGGCCAGTGCCGGCTCCGGCGCCTGGTCGAGCATGGCACGGATGGCGCCGACGGCGTCCTCGCGCTTGACCTCCCACACGCGGTGCGTAATACCCGCGGGGTCGGTGACGGCGTAGAGCGAGGCGCCCTCTTTGGCAGCGCCCAGGATGATGTCCATGACGGGCGACGCCTCGTAGGCGAGCGACACGGGGCGCGGCTGCACCTTGAGCTCGGCGATCGCGCGCGCGGCGGCGGCCACGTCGGCGCTGGCATCGCCCTTGCCGCCCGCAAGTACACTCGTCGGGCAGATCGCCACAACGCCCGTCACGCGTCCCGGCTCGCCCGAGCATTCGTACACGTAATACGCCGCACCTGGGTCCTTAAGCATCAGGCCATCGGCAATGGCTCCGCGCAGAGCATCGTTGCCGCTCAGGATGCTGCCCATTGCAGGCAGCGCCTCGAGCACGCGGTCCTGAGCCGGGCGGATGCAGGGAAACGGAAGTGCTTTCATGGGCGGTCCTAACGCACGAGTCGGTTTGTTCGCGGCTTATTATGCCCCAACTTGGCCGCTCGCGTCCCAGAGCACGTTATCGGCGAGCGCGATGAGCACGTTCTGACAACGAACGATATCGGCGTGGGGCACATATTCGTTGGGCTTGTGCGCGAGCGCGAGCGACCCGGGACCGTAGCTCATGCAATTGCGGTTACCTGTCTTGCCGGCGATGACGGCGGTGTCGGTGTAGCCGGTAAAGAAGCCGACGGTCGTGTCCGCGCCCGTCACGTCATCGGCGGCACGCTTGAGCGCTGCTAGAAGGGGAGAGTTTGGGTCGCGCTCGATGGCGGGGCGGTCGCCCGTCACGACGTAGCTGCCGTGGCAACCGGGAACGGCGGCTTCGGCGCCGGCGATGGCCTGCTCTACCATGCGCGTTACGGCGGCCGTATCGGTCGGCGGGGTCAGGCGCATGTCGACCCAGACTTTGGCGCGGTCGGGTACGACGTAGGGGCGATATCCGCCCTCGATTTGGCCGAACGTGATGGTCGAAGGCCCCAGCTCATCGTGCGCGGGCAGCGCCACAAACGCGCGACGGAGCGAACACACGACCTCGGCCATGGCGGCGACGGCATCCGCGCCCTTCCAGGGCTGGCTTGCATGCGCCGTCACGCCATCCATTTCAATCTCGAACCACGTACGCCCCTTGTGCGCCACCTGGATCTGTCCGTCGGTGGGCTCGGTGTCCAGCACCCATTCGCGTGAGCCGACCCAGCCAGCATCGATCGCGGCCTCTGAGCCACGCATAAAATCTTCCTCGTCGACCGAGCAGATGAGCGAAAAGCCGCGGCGGGGCAGCGCGCCATCCGCTACCACGCGCTCGAGCGTATAGACCAGTGCGGCAATGGCGCAGGCCAGGCCACCCTTCATGTCGCAGGCGCCACGGCCATAGAGTTTGTCGTTACGCACAACCGCCCCGAGTGGCGGCGTGTTTGCGTCCCAGCCATCGCCCAGCGTAACGGTATCCATATGGCAGATATAGACGAGCCGTGGCTCGTCGCTCAGTCCCGGCACGGTGACCATAAGGTTGCGGCGCCCGGGCAGCACCTCGAGTTCCTCAACCTGCACGGCATGGAGCACCGGATGGCTCAGCTGCGCCAACCGTTCCTCAACCAACGCTTTGATATAGCGCTCAATCTCGTCCTCATACGCACCCGGGTCTGAGCTGTCGATTCGCACGAGTTCTTGCGTAAGCCGCCAAGCAAAATCTGTATCAACCATAGGCACCTCACAGATAGTTAGGTCAACATACAGATTGTATGCCAAGAAGCGGCTCAGTGCATTTAATGGAGTGCTCACAAAAACGGGGGCGCCTCTCGTGCGAAAGGCGCCCCCGCGGGCATTCAATGTCAGTGACGGGCAGGCCACATGGGGAACTGCCCGTCAGATCAGCCGGCGCTATTTGATCACGCGCACGCGATACATCGACGGAATCTGCTTGAGCGCCTCGATGGTGCTGCTGTCCAGGTGCTCGTCGGTGTCGAACATGGTGTAGGCGTTCTCGCCGGCAGACTCGTTGGTCATACGCTGCACGTTGGCATTGTCCTTGGCCAGGATTGCCGTGATCTGACCGATCATGTTGGGCACGTTGGCGTGCAGGCAGGCGATGCGGCTTGCGGCGCGCGCCTTGCCCATGCTGCAGGCGGGGTAGTTGACGCTGTGCGCGATGTTGCCGTTCTCCAGGTAATCCTTAAGCTCGCTGATGGCCATGTCGGCGCAGTTGGCCTCGGCCTCGCCAGTGCCGGCGCCCGAGTGCGTGGTGATAAACGTGTTGGGCATCTTGACGGTCTTGGGCGTGGCAAAATCGCAGCTAAACCAGCTCAGCTTGCCCTCGCGCAGGGCGGCGTCAACGGCGTCCTCGTCAATGATGGTCTCGCGTGCGTAGTTGATGAGCACGGCGTCCGGGGCCAGCAGGTTGATCTGCTCGGTGCTGATCATGCCGATGGTGTCGGCCTTGCTGGGCACGTGCACCGTGAGGTAATCACAGCCGCGGCAGAGATCTTCGAGCGTGCCCACGCGCTGCACCTCGCGGCTCAGCACCCACGCGTGCTCAACGGAAATGAACGGATCGTAGCCGTAGACGTCCATGCCCAGATCGACGCAGGCGTTGGCGACCTTGGAGCCTACGTTGCCCAGACCGATGACGCCGATGCGCTTGCCCTTGAGCTCGCGGCCCACAAAGGCCTTCTTGGCCTTCTCGGCGTCGACCTGGATCTCGGGGTCGTCGGCGTTGTCGCGCACCCAGTTCATCGATTGCACCACGCCGCGGCTCGAGAGCACCAGCATGCCTAGGACGAGCTCCTTAACGGCGTTGCTGTTGGCACCGGGGGAGTTAAAGACGACGACGCCCTTCTTGGCGTACTCCTCGACGGGGATGTTGTTGACGCCGGCGCCGCAGCGGGCGATGGCGCGGATGCCCTCGGGCAGCTCGTAGCCGTGCAGGTCAGTCGAGCGCATCAGGATGGCGTCGGCCTCCTCGGCGGTGCTCACAAATTCGTAGCCCTCGCCAAACTCGACTTTGCCGTCCTTGGTGATGTCGTCGATGGTCTTAATCTTGCGCATGAAAAACTCCTTAGCAGGTTTGGTTTAAACAGGTGGTTTGAAGTGGCTGGTCGGCCCGCGCGTTGCGGGCTAGTTAGATCGCGGGCTCAAACTATGCTGCGCTTCGAAGTCCTTCATGTACGAGGCCAGTGCCTGCACGTCTTCCATGGTTACGGCGTTGTAGACGCTGGCGCGCATGCCGCCTACCAGACGATGGCCCTTGACGTTTTGAATCTGGTGCTCGGCCGCGCCTGCGACAAAGGCCGCGTCGAGTTCGGCGTCGCCGGTGCGGAAGGTGACATTGGCGATGGAGCGGCTGTCGGCCTGCGTGGTGCCATGGAACAGCTCGCTGTGCTCGAGCAGGTCGTAGAGCAGGTTGGCCTTGGCCCAGTTGCGCTCGGCCATGGCGGCAAGTCCGCCGGTCTCCTCGACCCAATGGAACACCTTGCCGCACACGTAGATGCCAAAGGTGTTGGGCGTGTTGAGCATGGAGCCCTTGGCGGCCTGGGTCTTAAGGTCCATGTACTGCGGCGTCTGCGCAAAAGCGGGGCCATCTGCGATGAGGTCGTCGCGCACGATGACCACGGTCACACCCGCGGCGCCGGCGTTTTTCTGAGCGCCGGCGTAGATGAGCCCGTAGCGCTCAACGTCGAGCGGCTGCGACAGAAAGCAGCTCGAGACATCGGCGACCAGCGGCACGTCACCGCAGTTGGGCAGCTTGTGGTACATGGTGCCAAAGATGGTGTTGTTCTGGCAGATGTAGACGTAGTCGAGCCCGTCGCCTGCGGCCTCGGCGGCAATGCGCGCGTTGATGTCGGCCATGGTGGGTATGCGGTCGAAATTGGTGTCCTCGGAGCTCGCGAGCAGTACGGCCTCGCCGTACTTGGCGGCTTCTTTGTATGCCTTGTTGGCAAAGTTGCCGGTCACGATGTAGCCGGCGCGGCCGCGGCGCATGAGGTTCATGGGGATGCCCGCAAACTGCAGTGTGGCGCCGCCCTGCAAAAACAGGACACGGTAGTTATCCGGGATGCTCAGCAGACGGCGCAGTGTTGCCTCGGCGTCGTCGATGATCTGCTGGTACATGCTAGATCGATGGCTCATCTCGAGCACGGACATGCCGCAACCGCGGTAGTCCATCATCTCGTCGGCGATCTCGGCGAGCACGCTTGTAGGCAGCGCGGCCGGGCCAGCTGAGAAGTTGTGCACACGTGCCATCTTCTAGTCTCCCTCGTAGTCGTTTGAACGTTCGGGATACTTTAGCACAGTGGAGCGCCAGGCGCGACCGCATCACAGCAAAACCCGAGTGCGCCGCTATGATTTACAGGATGGTTACATGGGGGAGGGGTGCTTTACTCCTCAGGCAAATCCAAATCTGCGAGCGAAGGCATGAGGTTCTCTAGGCGCTTGATCTCTTCGCCGCAAATTAGCTACCTCCTGGTCACTACGACGCCAGCGTGGCGATGACGGCTTCGTCGCCGGCGTATATTAGGGTGTTGCCGTCGGGGATGATCGTCTGGCCGTCGCGTTTGAGCATCACGACGATAAAGGGATGCTTGCCTTGCGGCACATCGCGAAGACGCTGGCCGGCCAGGCGACCGTGGGGCGTCACAGTGACCTCGCGCAGCGTAACTTCGGCACGCTCTTCGAACGTCGGGGCGGCCATCACCAGCAGATCGCCTTCCTCGATGACGGTATCGCCGTTGGGCAGCACCGGGTGCGCGCCGTCGCGCAGCACCAGGACCACGAGCATATCTGTGGCGCTGCCAATGTCCGCGAGCGAGCGTCCGGCAAACGGATGTCCAGCGCCCACCTTGAGCTTTACAAACGACATGCCGTCCTCGTCGCGGTAGTCGTTAAAGGTGCGGCGCACGTCGCCGGTCGCATCGATCATATCGAGCTTCTTCGCCACCGCCGGCAGAAGCGAGCCCTGCACCACAATGCTCGACACGGCAATCACAAACACCAGGTCAAATAGGTCGTGTCCGCCGGGAACGCCGGCCACCACGGCAAAGAGACTAAAGACGACCGAAGCTGCTCCGCGCAGACCCGCCCAGCTTACGAGCGCAACCTGGCGAGGGTTCGTCCTAAACGGCGCCAGCAGCATGCCTACGGCGATGGGGCGGCTCGCAAAGAGCATAAACGCCATGAGTGCCAGGCCCGGTAGCAGCATTTGCGGCAGGCGTGCGGGTGTAACGAGCAGGCCCAGCAAAAAGAAGATGGTCATCTCTGCCATCTCGGTGAGGGTGTCAAAGAAGTGCGCCATCTCGACTTTGCCGGTGATGTCGCTGGCACCCAGCACAATGCCGGCCAGGTATACAGCCAAAAAGCCGTTGCCGCCCAGGTAGCTCGGCAGCGCGTAGGCGACGATGGCCACGGCGAACAAAAAGATGGTCTGCGCGTCCTTGGCCGTTGCGTGCGCGCGTTCAATCAGGCGGCCCGCCGCCCAGCCGATGGCAAGGCCCAGGCCCACGCCCAGGATAATCTGCTTGGCCAGCAGTGCGGGAATGTTGATGTCGCCGCCGGCCGCGAGTGTAGCGAGCACAGCGGTGAGCATGTAGGCGACGGGGTCGTTGGAGCCCGATTCGACCTCGAGCAGCGAGTCGGTGCCGCCCCTCAGCGAAAGGCTGTGCTCGCGCAGAACGCTAAAGACGCTGGCCGCGTCGGTGGACGCCACGACCGATCCCAGCAGCAGGCCGCCGATCCAGTCGAAACCCAGCACAAAGTGGGCGAATACGCCGGTGATGCCGGCAGTGATGACGACGCCGAGCGTGCTCAGCAGCACCGCGGGCACGGCGACGGGCTTGGCGCGGTCGATATTGGTGTTAAAGCCGCCATAGAACATGATGAACAGCAGCGCCGTGCTGCAGACGGTTTCGGTGAGCGCGTAGTCGCTAAAGTCGATGTGCGCCGGGCCGTTGACGCCCAACAGCATGCCGAGCGCGATAAAGATGAGCAGGGTGGGGAAGGGGAGTTTTTTGCCGACGGGTTTGATGGTCAGGCACAAAATGATGACGAGGCCGATAAAGAGAAGGATCTGGTTCATGGATGGTGTCCGCTCCTGGGTGGTTGGCGTGGCACGGTCAGTTGCCTGCGGTTATTTGTACCCAAAGATGGTGGGTTTATGGGGTTGGATTGCGGGCGTGCGCGATATCGTCATAGACGGCTGCCGTCTTTGCCTCTGCTCGGAAACCCTTTCCAGCTTTATTGCAACGGAGTACAATGGGTAACGTTTAAGTTCAACTTGAAGTTTTAGTTGCGGCACCGGGCTTCGGCCGCAATGCAAGGAGAGGCGTACCATGGCGATCTATGTGACATCTGATGCTCACGGGCACGTGCGTGCGCTTGACGAGGCCCTGTCTAAGATCTCGTTGACTTCCGACGACACGCTGTACGTGCTGGGCGACATGATCGATCGCGGGCCCGATCCGGTCGGCGTTATTAAGCTCGTGCGCTCGCTGCCCAACGCCCGCGTGCTCAAGGGTAATCACGAGCAGATCATGCTCGATGCCATCGTTGGCCAGGATCCGCTCGATGCCGAGACCTGGGATATCAACGGTGGCTGGACGACGCGCGAGCAGCTCAACGACATGGAATATGAGGCATACGAGGAACTCGTGCGATGGATGGCCGCGCTGCCGCTCTAC
The DNA here is from genome assembly GCA_048447565.1 of Collinsella aerofaciens. Taxonomy (GTDB): domain Bacteria; phylum Actinomycetota; class Coriobacteriia; order Coriobacteriales; family Coriobacteriaceae; genus Collinsella; species Collinsella aerofaciens_CE. The sequence continues at coordinate 110,857 of DBGAXC010000016.1, forward strand.
GCGGTGGTCGAGACCGAGGAGCGCCCGTATCTGCTGGTACATGCTGGAATCGAGATGAAGGCGGCGCGCGCGTTTTTGCTTGAGCATGGCGTCGATTGTGCCGATGGCGTCGGAGCGGTGGATGCCGATCGCGAGCTGCTGCAGCAGATGCTCGCGGTGCAGTCGTCCGATGACCTGCTATGGATTCGTCACGGCTATTGGGATGTGCCGACCGGGCTGCTTTCTGCCGAGGGCAAGGGCCCGGTCGTGGTGAGCGGCCACACGCCCACGGTATCGCTTGGGCGCTATTGCGAGGTCGGTGGTCTGGCGGGGCTCGATGAGGAATCGGGACGCGGGCAGATCGTGCGCTTGGGCGGCGAGGACACTGCCGGTGTGCCCGATCGCATCGACATCGACTGCGCCGCCGCCACCGGCTCCGAGTTCGGCCGCGTGGGCATCCTGCGCCTGGACGACGGGGCGGAGTTCTACGCGAACATCAACCCGGGCGAATAATCGGTGCAAGGGGTAGCTAATTTGGGATGGGGCTTTTTTTGACTACTTTTGCCCTTCTGCCCGCTAATTGATTTCCCTGGGACGGGGATTAAATAATCATTTGGCTGCCCGCTGGCTAAGTGAGTAGACTTTTTTGGAAATGCCGAGCACCCAACTTATTTTCCTCAATAAAACCGCAGGTCAAAGACTTGTGCTCTGTCGGTGTGGTCGGGGATTCGGTAAAAGTCTACTCACTTAGTTTTGCGTGATGCATATTGTTCGCAATGTGACCCCAGCCGGGGTGATTCCACCGCAAATTAGCTGCTCCCATCGCCGCAATTAGGCGCCGTACGGATTCCGGTCCCTCTCTATGCGTTGGCGGATGTGGGCGTACTCGATAACCAACAGTACCAGCAGCAGGGCCATGATGGCTAGGTAGCTTACGACGGCGCCCATCAGGCCGAGCAGATTGATTAGAATCACCGGCAGTACCACGCTCGCGGCAAAACAAATCAGGTAGACCTTGGTGACGTCGCCGGCGTGGCGCAGCACCGTGATGATGGCGTAGATAAAGTCGATGGCCGCGGTGACGCCGCCGGCGACGACCATCAGCAGCGCCAGCGTACGGTAGCGTTCAAAGCTGAGACCGTACATAAAGCTCATGAGGGGAATACCGGGACCTGCCATAAATGCGGCGCACACGCCGGTGATGACCACGATCAGCGCCATAACGGCAACAATAATCAGGTCAAAGCGACGACGCTTGCGAGGATTAGCCCAAATGCTCGACAAGCGCAGGAGCTGCGGTTTATAGACAAATCCAATGCTCAACAGAATAGCCTGAGCTGGAAAAAAGAGGGCATTAAAGTACAGCTGGTATTTGTAGGCCAGTGTGCCTTCCATCACAAACTTGGGCATGCTCTCGATAAGGTTGAACAGGAATAGCGCGCCAAAGAGTGGAGCGCACTGGACAAACAGGTGGCCGACCTCGCGCAGGCTCACGCGGCGCGATTTTTCGGTCTCGAGCAGGGCAAGCGGCGCGGTGACCAGCACGAGCGAGGCGATCGCGGTGACGCCCATGGCCATGGCCGCGATGGGCATGCTGCGCGTGAGGAGCAGCGCCACGCTGAAGACCGCGATGACGCCGACGGAGCGCAGCGTTTGGCTCATGCCAGCCAAGTAGAGCTTGTCGGCCTGCTGCAGGCGGCCTTCGTACACGTCGGCGACGCCGTCTATCACCTTATACAGGTAGACGCCCAGGCCGATCGTCGCCATCTGCGCGTCATAGCCGCGGGCGCTGCTGTACATGAGGCCGCAGCCTAGGGCGAGCGCTCCGCAAAGCCAGCGGTTGAGCTGGTAGGAGGCAAAGGACGTCGTTTCGTCGATGTCCGAGACCTGAAAATTGCGCACGCCATAGTTGCACGCGATCATGATGAGCGTGCCGGTGACAAAGGCGATGGAGAATTTGCCTGCTTCTTCTGCTCCCACGAGCTGCGTAGACACGATGGTGAGCAGCGGAAACGCCAAGCCCCACACGGCGGTGCCGAGGGTGTTCCAAAGATAGTCGCGACTGGTGGCGTGCTCCTCGTATTCCGCTTCCTGCATGGAGAAGCCGCCGCCGTAGACGGCGCCGAGCAGACGGTTCCACCAAGCGTTGACCATGCGGCGAACGGGGCCGGGCTCCCGATCGCGTTCGCGCCGACGACGTGTGGCTTGGCTGCTATCGGGCCCGCCGGCGTTGCGCTGGCTCAGCTCCTGGATGCGAGCGAGCTCCTCGGCGGTGTGCGAGGCCGGGAACAGGCCGTTCTCGATGCGACCGCCCTGGCTGGGTGCCCCGCCCGATACGGTGGGGTCGGAGACGCCGTTGTGACGGGCGATGGCGCGGCGGATGCTATCGAGGGGCGTGATACTCAAAGCGGAGTCCTTTCTATTGCTGCGCTTTAGTATAGACGCGACGGTGTTCGCTCGTGTTTTTGAACGGATTGTTCAATAATTTCGGCGGGCGGCTGTAATTTGTCGGTAAACGTGCGGTATCCTGTTGAAGTTTTGTGACACCCCCGATGCCGCCCACGCGGTACCAAGGAGCTTCTACCTATGGACGTCGCCGCATTCTTACTGGCTCTTGTGCCGATTATTTGGCTGGTCGTGATGCTGCTGTGCTTTAAATGGCCAGCTTGGAAGGCCGCTATCGGATCGTTTGTCCTTTCGTGCTTGCTTGCCTTCGCATGGTGGCACCTGCCGGCAGCGCAGATCGCGACCGCCTCGCTCGAAGGTTTTTTGATGGCTCTGTGGCCCATCGTCCTGGTGATCATCGCCGCGGTGTTCACGTATAACCTGTGCGTTCGTACGGGCGCCATGGACGTGATCGGCAGCATGATCACCTCCATCAGCAGCGACCGCCGTCTGCTGGCGCTGCTCGTGGCTTGGTGCTTCGGTGGCTTTATGGAGGGCATGGCCGGCTTCGGTACCGCTGTCGCCATTCCCGCCGGCATGCTCGCGGGCCTGGGCTTTGAGGCTGTGCCTGCCGTGCTCATCTGCCTGCTGGCCAACGGCGTGCCCACGCCCTACGGCTCCATCGGCATCCCCACGGTGTCCGTTGCCGACCTGGTGGGTTTGGATTCCCTTCACCTAGCGACCGTTCAGCTGGTGCAGCTCGCACCGTTCTTTGTGGTGATGCCGCTATTTATTGTGCTGGTTGCGGGCCGTGTTGCCGATGACCAGGGCAATGCCGCGAGTGTGGGCGAGCGTCTGCACGGTGTTGCCGGCGTGGCGTTGCTCTCCGGCGTGTCGTTTGTCGGCGCGGCTCTGGTCGTTGCCATGTTTGTGGGCCCCGAGCTGGCCGTGGTCGTAGGATCCATCGTTTCGCTCGCGCTGACAGCTGCGCTTGCCATGCGTGCCGAGAAGTCGGGGCATCTGGACGCACGCTTCCATATGAATATCGAGGCCGGCGAACAGCTCACCGTTAAATCGGCGCTTTCGGCCTGGTCGTGCTTCATTCTGATTTTTGTACTGCTGCTGGGTACGTCCAACCTGGTGCCCGCCGTGCATGCCGCGCTTGCGCCCTTTGCAAGCCACGTGCAGGTGTATTGCGGCGAGAACCCCGGTACGCTTACGTTTTCGTGGATTAACACGCCGGGTGTTTGGATCTTCCTGGCCGCGTTTGTCGGCGGTGCCATTCAGGGTGCTTCGCCACGCATGATGGGCGAGGTGCTGGCCGCGACTGTGAAGCAGATGATGCCGACGGTGATCACGATGCTTTCGGTGCTGGGCTGTGCCAAGGTGATGGGCTATGCGGGCATGATCTCTTCGATCAGCGCGTTCTGCATCGCCGTCGCCGGTGGGCTGTACCCGATTCTGGCTCCGTGGATCGGCGCAGTCGGTGCGTTTGTGACCGGCTCGGGCACGTCCTCGGGCATGCTGTTTGGCCCCATTCAGAGCCAGGCTGCCACTGCGCTGGGTGTGAGCGACTACTGGATGGTCGCGTTGAACGCCCTGGGCGTCGCCGCCGGTAAGATGATCTCGCCGCAGACCCTCGCCATTGGTCTTGCCGCCGTGCTCGTGCGCGGTAAGGATGCCGAACTCCTGGGCGCCGTCCTGCCCTACGCCGCCGGCATGCTGGTCCTGATGAGCGCCATAGCCATGCTCGGCCAAGGCCTGCCGCTGTAGTCGGCACTTAGGGACGTTCCTTATAATATGAGCAGGACATTGTCAAGAGGCAAAATCGGGCCTGGCCCCAACGATATGGGGCCAGGCCCTCTCCCTATATCAGCCCGTCCGCGGCGACCTCGGCGTGTCTTACCGACGCTCGTCTTTGCAGTTTAATATCCGCCCGCGGCGATCTCTCGCTGGGCAATCCGTTGCTACGGCTGAGGCTTCTACGTCGAACCGACAGTCTGTGCACGCGTGTGGCGCCCTGGGCGCTCGCAGAAAAGGGACCTGAGGTTCGCCTCAACGGCTTCGGATCGAACCGCTTCCGGGGTGACTGGCTTATGTGCGGGGGACCGCCCCCCTACGCCTCCTCGGCCATGAGGCCGACCGCCCATACCCAGCAGGCGAGCTCGCGCGCCGTGGCCACGTTCGCCTTGTTGCCGTGGACCCCGCGCGCGAGCAGCGCCTCCCGCCTCTCGACCAGCCTCCGCACGCCCTTGGCGGCATGCCTCCGGGCGCCCCGGTCCGGGGCCTGGCCCTTGGCGAGGTCCTTCGGCCGCCCCGAGCACGTCAGGTAGTGCCACGCGGCCTCGACCAGCGCCTTCCTCAGGTGCTTGTTGCCTGCCTTGGTGATCGCGCCCCTGCGGTCGCTCTCCCCGCTGGAGTGCTCGGAGGGCGTCAGGCCGACCCACGCCGCGAACGAGCGGGCGTTCCTGAACCTCGAGAACTCGCCGGCCTCGAACACGAGGTCGGCGGCCGTCGCGGTGTCGACGCCCTTGAGGCAGCGCAGGGAGTCGACCCTCCTCCTCCACCTGGGCTTGCGGGCCTCGGCCTCGACGAGCCCCTCGAGCCTCGCCTTCTCCTCCGCCGCCCGCCTGACCGCGTCGACGTAGTAGGCGAGCACGTCGTTGTCGGCCCCCTCCGCGAACCTAATCGACTCGATCCAGGACCAGTGCGCCCGGGTCCAGTTGCCCTTCCTGCGGCCGGTGGGCGTCCTCTCGTCGAAGGCGAGCCCGTGCCTGAGCAGGAACTTGGAGAGCCGCTGCTTCGCGCGCGAGAGGTCGTCCCTCGCGTCCTCGAGCGCCCTGGTCAGGTCGCGGGCGGCCTCGCACTCGTCGTCGGGGACCCACACCTCGACGACGTTGCCGACCGACAGCATGCGGGCGAGGAACTCGGCGTCGTTGCGGTCGTTCTTCCTGCGCCTGTCCGCGCTGGGCTTGATCATCTTCGAGACGGCGCCGACCACGCAGCCGACCCCGAGGCCGGAGAGCCTCTTCTGCAGGTCGAACCCCGTGACCCCGGATTCGTACACGCACCTGGCCCTGGGGTCCACGGACCGCACCCACTCCGCGACGGCGCCGGCGTCGTAGCCGAAGGTCGCGCAGCGCACCTCCCCGGTCATGACGTCGAGGGAGACTGCCTTTATCGAGCGGGCGTGGACGTCGAGGCCGACGAAGGTGGTAGTATCGAGCATGGGAGCCCCTTCCATGAATGCGGCGTGGCCGCCGCGGCTGAATTAGACACTCACCATTGTCGGCCTAATCCGCGGTCTTTCATGCAGCAGGGGCTCTCAATTTTTATGTCCTGCTCATATCGTCTGTGCCGGCACTCTGGGAACGTCCCTGTGCCGGCACTCTGGGAACGTCCCTAAGTGCCGGCATCCGGGGACACTCCTTGAATGTTGTCTGTTCAAGAGTGTCCCCAATGACTAGTCGTTTAAAAGCGTCCCCAATGACTAGGCCGCTTGCGTGCGATTTTTGACCGTTGGGCGAGCGCTTCGGCGTTGCCGCAAAAACGTTTTTGCATATCGGGTACAACGGGCTTTACGTGAGTAAAGTGCGCGCCGCGTCCACGTGCCGCGTTTTTAAAGGAGGCCCCATGCCTGGTGTTACCCCTGCAGAAGTTCTGTCCAACTTTGGCATTACGCTGGTCGAAGACCCCGCCGAGAACCAGCCCCGCCTGCTGGTTGACCTGCCGGCAGCCGAGCTCGTCGAGCATGCCATCCGCCGCAACGAAGGCCGCATGGCCTCCAACGGCGCGCTGGTGATCGAGACGGGGGAGCGTACCGGACGTTCGCCCAACGACCGCTTTATCGCCGACACGCCCGACGTGCACGACAAGATTGCCTGGGGCGCCGTCAACCGCCCGCTGCCGCTCGAGAGCTACGAAGCCATCAAGGCCGGCATCGTCGACTATCTCAACGAGCGCGATGTGTTCGTCACCCGCGGCATGGCCGGCGCCGACCGCAACCACACGCGCCGACTGCTCGTCGCCTGCGAGCGTGCCAGCCAGGCACTCTTCATTAAGCAGATGCTCGCCCGCCCGCTCGCCCGCGAAATCGCGCGCACCGGCGAGCCGGACTTCTGCGTGCTCGCCGCGCCGGGCTACCAGTGCGATCCCGCCATCAAGGGCCTCAACTCCAGCGCCGCCGTGGTCATCAACTTCCAGGAGCGCGTGATTTTGGTCGCGGGTACTGGCTACTCCGGCGAGATTAAAAAGTCCATCTTCAGCGTCATGAATTACCTGCTGCCCGTCGAGGACGACGTTCTGCCCATGCATTGCTCGGCCAGCATGGATCCCGTCACGCACGAGACCGCGGTGTTCTTTGGCCTGTCGGGCACCGGCAAGACCACGCTTTCGGCCAACCCCACGCGCCTGCTGATTGGCGATGACGAGCACGGCTGGTCCGACATGGGCATCTTCAACATCGAGGGCGGCTGCTACGCCAAGTGCGAGGGCTTGGATGCGTTCCACGAGCCCGAGATCTTCAATGCCGTTCGCTTTGGCGCCATCTGCGAAAACGTAGTGCTCGACGAGGGCCGCAAGCCCAATTATGATGATACTTCGATCACACACAACACGCGCGTGGCCTATCCCGTCGAGCATATTCCCAACGCGTGGACCAAGGGCATGGGCACCACCCCGAGTGTCGTGCTGTTTTTGACCTGCGATGCCTTTGGTGTGCTGCCGCCCATCTCGCGCCTGACGGCCGACGCCGCCATGTATCACTTTGTGACGGGCTTTACGGCCAAGATCCCCGGCACCGAGGTCGGCGTCACCGAGCCCACGCCCACGTTCTCCTCGCTGTTTGGAGAGCCGTTTATGCCGCTCGACCCCATGGTCTACGCCAAGATGCTCGGCGAGCGTATCGCCGACGGCCGTACGCGTGTATACCTGGTCAATACTGGCTGGATTGGCGGCGGCTACGGCGTGGGCCATCGTATCGAGCTGGCCTACACGCGCGCCCTGGTGGCCCGCGCGCTCGACGGTACTATCGAGGACAGTGAGTTCTTGCACGACGATATCTTTAATGTCGACATTCCCACTACGTGCCACGGTGTGCCCGACGGCATCCTGGTGCCGCGCCAATACTGGCAGAGCACCGCGCGCTACGACGAGGCCGCGCACAACCTAGCCGTGATGTTCGAGGAGAACTTCGAGAAGAAGTACTCGCACCTGCCCGAGTCCGTAAAGGCCGCCGGCCCGCACGCCCAAGTGCCCGCCGAGGCCCGTCATCGCGGCCGCGGCCTGCTGGGACTCCGCCACTAGCGTCGCCTCGAGTCCATATCCACCACAAAGGGGCAGGCACCTTTGTGGTGGTTTTGCTCGTGTGGATGACTCAGGTTACAATACGCCTGACATATCGTCCCCTTCTCCGGATGGGGACAGCGTAAGCGCTCTTGTGGCGGCACCGTAGGACTTTGAAGGTGGTCGTTGTAAGGGCGCTTTTTGTTTAGGCGCTCGCGTTGGCGCGAATCGTGAAGGGAGCATGTGTGAAGAGCTTTATTGCCGAGGATTCATTTTGGGAGCTGTTTCCGCAGGCAGCGGTCGGTGTTGTAGTCGTTGAGGGCATGAAACCCGCGGCGCAGATTCCTCAAGAGGACGTGGACGCGATTGCGGCGCTGCTCGATCGCGCCAATATCGACGCGGAGCGTCATCTGACCAGCGACACTATCAGCGAGAACGCACCGGTCAAGGCATGGCGCGAGGCGTATCGTCTGTTCAAGACTAAGAAGGGTGCGCGTTGTTCGATTGAGAACCTGCTTAAGCGCGTGCTCAAGGGCAAGCCGGTCGGTCATATCACGCCGGCGGTGGATATTTACAACACGGTGTCGCTGACCTACGCGCTGCCCGTGGGAGGCGAGGATCTGCATGCGATCGAGGGAGACCTTCGCCTGAAGGTGACCGACGGTGGCGACGCGTTCTTGCCGCTTGGCGAGGAGGCGGACGATCCGACGCTGCCCTGCGAGCTGGCCTATATCGATGATGCGGGCGCCGTGTGCCGCTGCTGGAACTGGCGCGACGGCGTTCGAACGGCTCTGTCCGATGATTCGGCCGATGCGTTCCTGGCGATTGAGTGCGTGGAGCCCGAGCGAATGAAGGACTGCCAGGCCGCGATCGATCGCCTCGCTGAGTTGCTCGAGCGTTATCTGGGAGCGACGGTTGTCGTTAAGACGCTTGTGACTCGCGACAATCCCTGCGTGGAGCTGTAGCGAAGTCTGCGGATCAAACTCGACGGTCAAAACCACCACAATGGTGCCTGTCCCCTTTGTGGTGGTTTTTATGTTGATGGGTTAACAAATAGGGTGCGCAGGGCTGGCGGACGATAAGTACGGTTAAGATGTTTACCCGTTAGCATTATGCAAGCGAAAGGCGGTCGTCTCCCATGCAGCAGAACGACGAGACACGTTTCGAGGACTTTGTCGGACTGATCAGCGGGCTCTACAAGGAGATCCAGCGCATTAAGACATCCGAGGGCGCAAGGCTGGGCCTCAAGGGCTCCGACGTTATGTGCCTGTACTATCTTGAGCGCAGCAAGGACGGCCTGACTGGCGCCGACCTCGCTCGCATGGCAGGCGTGACCCGCGCCGCCGTCTCGCGCACGCTCGCGCATCTGGAGGAGGGCGGCTACGTCGAGGTCGATGATTCGGGCGATGCCGCCGTTAAGTATCGTGCTCCGGTGCGCCTGACCGCTCTGGGCGGCGAGAGTATGAGCGAGGCGGACCGCATCATTCGCGAGGTGCTCGATACCACCGGTAAGGCTATGGGTGTGGAGCAGCGCGAGCAGATGTATGCGTCGCTACGCACGATTCTCAACACCCTGCGCGAGATCTAAGGCCGCCAAGGCATTTGCTTCCAATTAACAACTGCATAGTCCCGTTTGAGCGCGTATGCCGTGCCGGGGCTTGCTGTCAAAATTCCCTGCGCGGGACCTGCGCAAGAAAGGATTCGCTATGTCCGTCCGTATTATTACCGATTCCGCAAGCGATATGTCACCGGCCGAGCACCCAGCATTGGCCGTTTTGCCACTGTCCGTCACCTTTGGCACCGATGTGTACATGGATGGCGTCGACATCGATCACCAGCGCTTTTACGAGATGCTCGTGGAGCGCGATGAGCTGCCTAAGACCGGCCAGGTCAACCCGTACGCGTTTTCGCAGGCTATTGCCGAGGCGCGTGAGGCCGGCGATGAGGCAGTGATTATTACCGTGGGCGCTAAGCTTTCGGGTACCAACCAAAGTGCCCGCACCGCACTTGCCGAGGCGCCGGGCGGCGATGTGTATGTGGTGGATAGCAATAACGTTACCCTGGGCGAGCGCGTGCTGGTTGAGTACGCGCTGCGTTTGGTGGACGAGGGCCAGGGCGCGGCTCAGATCGCGGCGGCTGTCGAGGCCGTGCGCGACCGTGTAGTCGTCATCGGCCTGCTCGAGACGCTTGAGTACCTCGTTCGCGGCGGTCGCCTGTCTGCTGCGGCTGGTGCTGTGGGCACGTTGCTCAATGTGAAGCCCGTTGTGGCAGCGGAGGACGGTCTGATCGTGCAGCTGGGCAAGGCTCGTGGCTCCAAGAACGGCCGGAACCTGCTCAACCAGAAGGTCGAAAAGGCAGGCGGCATCGACTTTTCCATGCCGCTGGCGCTCGGCTATACGGGCCTTTCGGATGCGGTGCTCAAGAAGTATATCGAGGACAGTGCGGCACTGTGGGCTGGTCACACCGAGGGCGAACTGCCCGTTCACACCATTGGTGCCACCATCGGCACCCACGTAGGCCCCGGCGCCGTAGCCGTAGCCTTCTTCCAGCCCGCCAACTAACCGACCTGCCATAAACCACCACAAAGGTGCCTGTCCCCTTTGCGGTGGTTTATGCTTTTCGGGGTGGAAGGGAGCGAGCAATGACGTCTGAGGGCTTTTTTGAACGGGTGTACGAGGTGGTCGAGCAGATCCCCGAGGGGATGGTAGCCACGTATGGCCAGGTGGCGCTGCTTGCCGGTCGTCCACGAAGTGCGCGGTACGTGGGGTATGCCCTGCATAGCAATCCGCGCCCCGGCGAGATTCCCTGTCACCGCGTGGTGTTTGCCGACGGCCGTATCTGTGAGGGCTTTGCCTTTGGCGGCCCCGATGCTCAGCGTGAGCTCTTAATGGGGGAGGGTGTGACGTTTACCGATCCCGTGCACGTCGACTTGGCCGCCTGTCGCTGGCTTGCCGGACTCTAACGGCTCTGCCGTGGCCAAAACCACCACAAAGGTGCCTACCCCTTTGTGGTGGTTTAGTTTACTTGGGCTAACTTATGGAGAAGCTATGGCGGCGGATATTGATGCTGCAAAGTAAACCACGGCGAACTATATTGGTTTCAGCAACGGAGCAGGCAATAGGCGATGAAAAAGCCTGCCCTGTTGAGTTTGATTCGCATTCCTCCCCTCTGTGCGATTCAACGGTGTACTTCGGGAACAGGCCCGCTGGCAACTAACTGCCGGCGGGCCTGTTCCTGTTTGTCGGGGGAGTGCGATGGACGGAGCCGAAGCGGTCCGGCTCCAAAAAAGGCGGACGCCGTAGCGCCCGCCCTATAGCAATCGAAAGCTCAAGCCAGCAGATCGGCCTAGTACACCATACCCATGGCGTCCTGAACCTCTGCCAGGGTCTGCTCGGCGATCTCGTTGGCGCGACGGTTGCCCTCGTGCAGCACGTCCTTCACGTAATCCAGATCGTTCTCGTAGCGCTGGCGACGCTCGCGGATAGGTGCGAAGTACTCGTTGACGACCTCGGTCACGTACTTCTTGAGCTGGCCGGAGCCGCCCATGCCAATCTCCTCGGCAATTTCGACCTCGGAGCGGCCGGTGCAGATGGCGGCTGTCGAAAGCAGGCCAGACACGCCGGGGCGGTTCTCGGGATCGAACGTGATCATGCGCTCAGAGTCGGTCTGGCTTTTCTTGATGCGCTTGGCCGTCTCCTCAGCGGTCATCGAGATGTTGATGGCGTTGCCGTAGCTCTTGCTCATCTTGCGACCGTCAAGGCCGGGCAGTAGCGGGGTCTCGGACAGCAGCGCGTCGACCTCGGGGAACACCTTGCCGTAACGGTTGTTAAAGCGGCGGGCGATGGTGCGGGTAAGCTCGATGTGCGGCAGCTGGTCGCGGCCGACGGGTACCACGTTGCCCTTGCAGAACAGGATGTCGCAGGCTTGATGTACCGGGTAGGTGAGCAGAAGGCCGGTGAGCTCGTGGCCCGAGGCCTCCATCTCGGCCTTGACGGTGGGGTTGCGCGCCAGCTCGGCCTCGGACACCAGCGACAGGAACGGCAGCATGAGCTGGTTGGCGGCGGGCACGGCGGAGTGCGCGTAGATCATGGTCTTGTCGGGGTCGATGCCGCAGGCAAGGTAGTCCATGACCATGTTGTACACGTTGTCCTGGATGTGCTCGGTCGTGTCGCGGTCAGTGATGACCTGGTAGTCGGCGATGAGCACGTTGGTCTTGGCGCCCATGTTCTGCAGCTCAACACGGCCCTTGAGGGTGCCGAAGTAGTGGCCCAGGTGCAGACGGCCGGTGGGGCGGTCGCCGGTGAGCATGGTGAACTTCTCGGGCGTCTTGGTCAGGCCCTCGCGAATGGCGTTGCTCTTTTGCAGCGCGACTTCGTAGCTGTTCTCGTTTGGCATGATTGCTCCTAACGTATGTTCATGGGTCAAGATGATAACGCGTTTATTGGAGGGGTGGTGCGTAAGTAGGCGAGGGGCGGGAGAGGGACGCGCGTGGTGCGGCATGTGCGATGGGTGCGGCGCGGCCGTGCTTGGCTAACGGTGCCTTGGCACATCCTCGGCAGCTTGCCCTAGAGCTTGTGGTGGCGCTCTTCTTTGCGCTCCTCGGCTGCCTGCTCCTCCTGCTTAAAGGCGGGGTCGTCGGGGGTGACCAGTTCGTCCTCGTGCGTGCGCTTGTTGTAATGGTGGCGCAGCACGGGTTCAAACAGGTGCAGGTGCTTGGCAAAGGCCGCCGAGCCAATGGCAAGCACGGTAAAGATGAGCACGCGCATGGGCACCTCGACCTGATTGATGGCGGCGGCGCCGGCCGAAAGCATGATGCACCAGGCATAGATGAGCAGCACAGCCTGTTTTTGGTTGTAGCCTTCTTGGATCAGGCGGTGGTGGATGTGGCCCTTGTCGGCCTGCCCGATGCTAATGTGGGCGCGCTTGCGGCGCACGATGGCGCTAAACGTGTCGATGATAGGCACGCCGGCAACGATGAGCGGGATGATAAGCGAGGTGAGTGCGGCGGTGCGGCTCACGTTGAGCAGCGAGATGGAGCCCAGCGCAAAGCCCAGAAGCAGCGACCCCGAGTCGCCCAAGAAGATGCTTGCGGGGTTGAAGTTGTAGCGCAAAAAGGCCAGACAGGCGCCAAAGAGCGCAATGGAGAGCGCGGCGGCGTCGATGCGGCCCGAGAGAACGGCCATCGAAAACATGGTGAACGAGGCGATGCCGCAGATGCCCGTGGCCAAGCCGTCGAGGCCGTCGATGAGGTTAATGATGTTGGTGAATGCCACCAGATAGATTACGGTGATGGGGTAGGCGAGCCATCCGAGCATGATCTCGCCGGGAGCAAACGGGTTGACGATGACGCCGATTTTTAGGCCGCCCATGCAGGCGATAAGCGCGGCGAGGACCTGTCCGGCCAGCTTTTGCTTGGGCGTGAGCTGGAAGACGTCGTCGATAGCGCCGGTCGCAAAGATGACGGTAAAGGAGAGCGCCAGCATGGGATAGCTAATGTGAAGGCGCGGGTGCGGCACCAGGACGGGTGGCCAGCCTAGGTACCAGGTGCCTAGGATTTGCACAATGCAGGCAACGACCAGGCCCAAAAACACCGCCGTTCCGCCCAAACGCGGGATGGGCTTGGTGTTGATGCGGCGCTTAGAAGGATAGTCGACGGCATCGAGCTTAATTGCCAAGCGCTTGACCAGGGGCACCGCGAGGAAGGTCGTGATAAAAGCCGCCGCTGCCACGCATAGGTACGGTATGTAGCTCGGGGATGAAGCCATGAATCTAAAAACCGCCAAGCGTCGAAGGAAAAGGTCAAAGGTTGCTACGCGGAAATGGCATAGCTGTCCCATGATACTCGACCGAGGGGGGTGCGGAGGTTTGCACCGTGCGATTATCACGCGCATACCAGATATTGGAATGTTGTCGATGGCTTGTCGGGATGCCGGCGGGGATCCATATGGACTGTATGGTGATTTTCGGCAAAAGAAAACCACCCCCCACGTTACGAAAATGAACCCACCTAAAACAGGTGGGTGCCCTCATCGACTGTTCCAGCGTCCTTAACAACGAAGGATACCTGTACTAGGCACGACTGTGTGGGCTCCCTAAATAAACGCGACGGTTCACCCAGTTGCTCCGCGGGGGGCGGAATAACTACATCATAAAGCGGCACTTTATCGATTCCAGTCTTGACATTACAAAAATCGTGTCGGACGATTACGGCGCCTTAGGGACGGAGCCGTCTACCCGGTCTGGCCCTTTACGTTTGAGCTGCTGAATCGTTGTTTTGGAGCATGTTTTTATGCCGACGTCGTTGACCGAACTTTTTTCGCCCGCCTGCCATTTGTGTCCGCGCCGTTGCGGTGCGGCGCGCGATGAGGGCGCGCACGGCGTCTGCGGTGCTAACGACACGCTCAAGGTGGCCCGCGCCGCGCTTCATATGTGGGAGGAGCCGCCTATCTCGGGCGAGGCCGGTTCGGGCACGATCTTCTTTAGCGGTTGCTCGCTTAAATGTATCTACTGCCAGAACCACGAGATCTCGACCGGCAATTTTGGCCTTGAGATTTCGCCTGAGCGCCTGGTCGAGATTATGCTGGAACTGCAGGACCAGGGTGCCAACAACATCAATTTGGTGACGGCGACGCACTATGCGCACCTGTTGCCTGCCGTGATTGCCGCGGCACGGGCGCGCGGACTGGTTATCCCGATCGTCTGCAACACGAGCGGTTATGAGCGCGCGAGCGCCGTGGCTGCCTTGGGTGACCTGGTTGACGTGTGGCTCACCGACTTTAAATATGCCGATGCGGCGCTTGCGCAGTCGCTCTCTCATATAAAGGACTACCCACGTGTGGCTGTGTCAGGCCTGGCTCAGATGGCGCGCGAGATCGAGCGCCGCGGGGGAGAGCTGGTGGATGAGGGCGGGCTCATGAAGCGCGGCATGATTGTGCGCCATCTGGTACTGCCGGGACATGCAGACGATTCGTGTCGCGTGCTGGACCTGGTGTGGCAGACGGTGGGCGATGTGCCGATCTCGGTCATGAACCAGTACACGCCCAATGCACTTATGCGCGAGCAGGGCGGCGACCTGGCGCGTGCCGTGACGCGCGAGGAGTACGAGCGGGTGCTCGACCATGCCGACGACCTGGGCTTTACGACGATGTTCTGGCAAGAGGGCGGCGCGGTAGACGAGAGCTTCACCCCGGCCTTCGACACCACCGGTGTTCTCACCAGTGCAAAGTAGTGCGTTCGTCGATGAATTTTCTGGGACGTGTCTCTATAGTTTTGTCAACCGCGTGCTTCGTGCCATTTCGGCATGACGCATCCGGGCGCCTGGCGCCCCCGCTTGGTTTCCTCTTCGGTTGATCCCGCCGCCCGCTAGGACGCGTACGGGACGGCGTCGCGCATGATCGCGTATATGACCTTGAGCCTCTTCCTCGCGACCGCCTTCAGCGCCTTGCTGTGCCTCATCCCCCTCGCCCTGCACTCCCCGTAGTACCTCCCGAACCTGTTGTCCGTGCCGATGAGGGAGTTGCAGCTGAATATGAGCAGGTTCTTGAGCTGCCTGTTCCCGCCGTGCTGAGGCGACGTCGACCTGATGCTGCTCCCGGAGCGCCTGTCTGATGGCGCCACGCCGCAATAGCTCGCGAGCTCGTCGTGCCCCCTGAACGCGGATATGTCGATCGACGTCACCAGCGCCGCGGCGGTCTTGGGGCCGATCCCGGGCACCGTGAGGAGGCACTCGTAGACCTCGTCGCCCGCCAGCGAGTCGGCCACGAGCGAGTCGAGCTCCTCGATGTCGGCGTCGAGGGAGGTTATCTCCCGGGCGAGTATCCGGACCGCGACGTCCTCGCCGGCCGGGAGCCGCCTTCCCGAGCGCGACGAGGCCAGCAGCGCCTCCCAGAGCCTCCTGGCCCCCGCCGCGGGGGCGCCCGCGCGCCTGGCGGCGTTCGAGAACCTGCGCCAGCCGGCGGCCGAGCACCCGGCGGCCCCGCCGAACTCGGCCAGCATCGACACCTGCCAGCGGCTCGACGGGTCGACCGCGCCCTCGAGCGCGGGGTCGGCCTCGAGCAGGGTCGCGCGCAGCCTGTTCTTCGCGCGGGTCCTGGCGGACGACGCGAACTCGCGCTGTGAAGATAGGATCCGCAGCGAGGCGGTCCCCTCGGGCTCCTCGGGCGCCGGCCTGAGGGCGCGGGGCACGCCGAGCGCGGTGCGCGCGATCACCTCGGCGTCGATGGCGTCGGTCTTCGCGGTGCCGGGGAACATCCCGCGGACCTGCTTCTCGGCATATCCGGGCAGGTAGGCGCAGGGGTTGCCGTGCGCATGGGCGCGCGCGAGGACCAGCGCGCCGATGTTTCGCTTCTGGTCGACGACGACTAGCGCGCCGGAGCCGGCCCGCTCGAGCAGCCGGTCGATGTCGTCGGGCCTGTTTGCCAGCTCGGCCCTGAAGGCGACGTCCCCTCCCGCATCGAGCGCGCACGCGCTGTGCGAGCTCTTTCCGACGTCGATCCCCAGGTAGGCCACGGGCGTCTCTGCTGCAGGCATGGTGTATCCTCTCCCTTGAGCCGGCCGTTAGCCGCGGAAGCGACACCCACATTACCCGGCCGTGGCCCGGTCCGGGCCCGGCACATCTCTATCAGTCGTTCCCCGCGGCCCCTCCCGCCCCGGCGGCAACACGTCCCGGGCCCTCTACGGGGCAGGGGCTGACGGCCGTCCGGGGCGGTCGGCCAGCGACCACCGGTACGGCTCAATCGTATAGCCGTGCAACGGAAAAGAGCCGCCCTTTCGGACGACTCAAACTGTAATGGGG
>DBGAXC010000017.1:0-69764 GCA_048447565.1 Collinsella aerofaciens
ACAATTCTTTCTCAACAACAGAGTTTTACAACCCATAGGGCCTTCATCACTCACGCGGCATTGCTCGTTCAGGGTTTCCCCCATTGACGAATATTCCTAACTGCTGTCTCCCGTAGGAGTCTGGGCCGTGTCTCAGTCCCAATCTGGCCGGTCGGTCTCTCAACCCGGCTACCCGTTGTCGGCACGGTGGGCCGTCACCCCGCCGTCTACCTGATGGGCCGCGGAGCCATCCCCTCCCGTCGGGGCTTTAGCCCGGGCGCCATGCGGCGCCCGGGGGTATCCGGTATTACCCGTCCTTTCGGGCGGCTATCCCGGGGGAGGGGGCAGGTTCTCCACGTGTTACTCAGCCGTTCGCCACTCGCTTCCCTCCGGAGAGGGGTGCCGTTCGACTTGCATGTGTTAGGCGCGCCGCCAGCGTTCATCCTGAGCCAGGATCGAACTCTCCGTCCAAAATATTTGGGCTTCGAGCCCGTCCGGTCCTCTCAGTCATTCGCTGATCGGTTCCGTTCGATTCATATGGTTCTAGTATAGGAAAAGGAATTTCTCGGGGCCGCCTCTCGGCGGCCTTGCGAAAAACAAATCCAAGTTAGACCATTTCAAATGGTTCGATGTCTGCCCGGATGCGACACAGCTTGTGTGTCCATCCTCGCAGTATCCGGTTCTCAAGGTGCACGCCTGCGCTGGTTCCCGGTTCGACCGGGCCGCGCGGCAAGGAGATATATTGCCAGACCGCGAAGCCCTGTGGGACGTCAATTCCACTCTTCACAAGTCCTACACAATATATTGCTTCCTATATAAGTCATAGAAAGGCTGGTGCAGAAATACTGCACGTATCAGATGATGACCCTTTGGTTCAGGAATATATAGAGATCGGTCACCTGTAAGTGTTTATCTACCCGCGCTTTTAGCAATGTAAACCGCGCTTCAGATAAAAAGAGGGAGCGCCGCGCACAACGCGACACTCCCCTAGCGATTCAAGAGAATCTATTAGGCCTCGAGAGCCTTCTTGGCGATGGTAGCCAGCTCGTTGAAGGACTCGATGTCCTCGTAAGCCATCTGAGCCAGGACCTTGCGGTCGAGCTCGATGCCGGCAACCTTCAGGCCGTGCATGAACTGAGAGTAAGAGATGTCGTTCAGGCGAGCAGCAGCGTTGATACGGGTGATCCAGAGAGAACGAATCTCGCGCTTCTTGTTGCGGCGATCACGATACTGATACTGCAGGGAGTGCTGGACCTGCTCTTTAGCATGCTTGTAAGTACGCGAAGCGGCACCGTAGTAACCCTTCGCACGGTGCATAACGGTACGGCGCTTCTTCTTGGCGGCAACAGCGCGCTTAATACGTGCCATGTTCTATCAACTCCTAGACGGTAAAACGAAAAACGGGAACGCGAACTTAGGCGAGACGCGACTTGATGACCTTGCGGTCGGCAGCGGCGATCTCGGTCTCCTGACGGAAGCCACGCTTACGCTTGGTGGACTTCTTGCTCAGGATGTGGCTCTTGAAAGCCTTGGCGCGCATAAGCTTGCCGGTACCAGTCTTGCGGAAACGCTTCTTGGTGCCGCTGTGGGACTTCATCTTAGGCATGAAATACTCCTTAATCGGTTACAGAACACTAGTTACTTGGTATCGCTTGCCGCTTTATCCTCATCAAAGGCGCCCTTAATCGGGGCGAGCAGCATAAGCATGTTACGGCCTTCCATCTTAGGCTTGGACTCGACCGTAGCGTAAGGCTTGAGATCCTCGGCGAGACGCTCGAGAACGTTAAGACCCTGCTCCGGGTGAGCCATCTCACGGCCGCGGAACATGATGGTGATCTTAACGCGTGCGCCCTTCTTGAGGAAACGCAGAACGTGGCCCTTCTTGGTCTCGTAATCGCCAACGTCGATCTTGGGTCGGAACTTCATTTCCTTGACCTCGACCTTAGACTGGTTCTTACGAGCGGCCTTAGCCTTCATGGCCTGCTGGTACTTGAACTTACCGTAGTCCATGACCTTGCAGACCGGCGGCTCCGCGTTGGGAGCGATCTCGACCAGGTCGAGACCCTGATCGTCAGCGACGCGCTGGGCATCGCGGATGGCGAACAGGCCGAGCTGAGAGCCATCGACGCCAATCAAACGGCACGAAGATGCGGTGATCTCGTCGTTGATGCGGGTGTCATCAGACTTAGCTATTTTCCCTACCTCCATTCATAAAAAAATAACCCGGCGCTTCTTTGCAACCAGGTCGTACACATAGACATCCTCGGCATGAGGAAGGGAATCTAGGTTGTATGACCAGTCAGCTGCTCATTGGCGCCAAAAGGTGGGAACCCTCGGGTTCCTCTTTAGGGCATTGCGGGAACAACGCCTTGCGAATAATAACACGTACAGCGCGCTATCACATTACGTACACGAAAAAGGGGGCCTCGACCCCCTTGAACGCTCGCTTGCATGTATGGTGCCCGAGGCGAGACTCGAAGGGTCTTCGCTTCGCGAAGCCCCGGGCTTCGGGCGCACGGCGCCCTCGCCACGCTCCGCTACAAACAGGCCGCAGGCCTGTTTGCTTAACGCTCCGCGCGCTCACGCGAGTTCGGCACGAAAAAGGGGGCCTCGACCCCCTTGAACGCTCGCTTGCATGTATGGTGCCCGAGGCGAGACTCGAACTCGCACGTTGTTGCCAACGGTGGATTTTGAGTCCACTGCGTCTGCCAATTCCGCCACTCGGGCACGTAATGCGTGAGTTAGTTTATCACAGCTTTCTACCGATTAGTCCGAAAATGGAACTTCGAGCATTTCAATGAGTTCGACCGTGCGGAGCATCTCGCGCCGACGGCATCCGCGTCCGTTAACCGAGACTTCGCCCATCTGGTTGTCATAGGGATCCTCGCGCATGCCATCGAAAGCAGGCACAAACTCGGCCTGGAATCGATTGTTGGCCACCATGCGCCACGGGTCGAGATTGCCAAAGTAGTGACGGCGGCGCCACTCCTCCCCCATCCTGCGAGCAGAAGATCCAAATGACACGTCGGCGTTGAGCCAACCGGTCTGCGGCGTATAGAACTCCGCCCAGTCGTGCGGTCCCACCGAATCAGGCGCAACATACAGTCCACTCTGCCAACGGGCGGGCACACCGGCAATGCGACACATGGTGATAAACGTGAGCGCCATAACACCGCAATCGCCGCGGAGCGAGTGTGCACAGTCATCGGCAATAGATCCCAAAAGCAGGTACGGTGGCTGGTAGCGATAGTCGATATGCTGTGTCAGGTAATCATAGATAGCACGAGCGCAATCGAGCGGATCCTCGAGCCCGTCAACAACACGCTCCGTCACCTGTCGCAGGTACGGCGTAAACGCAATGTGCGGACGGTCCTCGGAGGTGTCCTCGGGCAGGGGCGCGTCCATACAGGGATGCGATGGGAGCGCGCCACCATAGATATCGCAAAAGGCGGCATCAATGTGATAGCGATAGGTCACCGAGAATGAATGTTCAGTCGAAGATGCCCAAGAGGCAGTACGAGCCGAAACGTTTTCAGAGGCAACATTCCCCTCCGACGTCATATCGAGAACCTCGATATGAGACTGCTGGCGGCAGGCAGCGGCAACGGGTAGCCACGCGCGAACAGCCTCTCCCTCCAGAGCACCGGGGACAGACACGGATGCCTTAAGCATGATGACGCGAGCCAACCCGTTTTGCGACTCCATCTCCCTGAGCATCTGGTTACGCAGCGCGACGCCGTCCGTAGAATCGGGACGCAGGCCCGGAACATCCTTGGGGTACACGCGAAGCGAATCGAGGAAGTTATCGAGAACAAACAGCTCGCCATCGATAAAGCGCCAGTCAATTCGCTTACGATTAATCAGGTCATCAAACTGCTCTTCGGTAAACTCAGGCCACTCCTCGCGAATCATCGCAATAGCCTGATCGCGCGACACCGAAAAATGAAGCGGTGTCTCGAGCATGCGATACCGCTCGGCACGAACACAAGCAGCCAGCGAAGGCTCGGGGTTCTGCTCCAAAAGGCGATCGCAGGCAGCAACAGCCTGCGTCAAATACCCGGCATCCTTAAGACGAAGAATCTCAGGCGGTAGCCCAATATCGAGATGGCGAAAATCATCACAGCAAACATCAACAGAGCAACCAACAGGACCCTCGTCAATAACCTTCCCATCCGAAGGCAGCACATTAATAACAGCCATACCAAACTCCAAGTCACTAGAACCCTTGAGGCACATTGTAGCGAGATAAAAAAGAAAGCCCCAATAGAGGAGCCCTCAACACTGATAAACGGTACCTATAAAAATGAATTCAGCCCAGTAACCCTGCGGCGTTAAACGAAGGAAGCCCCGTCCCCCGGAACTGTTTCCTTGGGGCGACATCTGGCGAAGCCAGGGCAAATTATTTAGCCCAGTAACCCTGTAGCGAGTTAACAAAGGAGGCCCCGTTTCCCCGGAGCTGATTCCGTCGCGCGACTTCTGGCAAAGCCAATAGCCCTCTTAATTCAGACTCGTAACCCTGCGGCGGTAGACGAAGGAAGCCCCGTCTCCCGGAACTGTTTCCTTGGCGCGACTTCTGGCGAAGCCAGGTGAGCGCAAAGGAAACAGTGTAGGGAGACGGGGCTTCCGGCGGGAAGTTTAGCGACGCTTACGCCTTGTTGACGGAGCCAAACTCCTCCATGAGCTCCTTGGTGCGGGCAACGATGTTGTCGCGGCCAGGCTTGAGGAGCTTGCGGGGGTCAAATCCCTTGCCCTGCTGATCCTTGCCAGCCTCGATGTACTCGCGGACGCCCTTGGCGAAGACGAGCTGCAGGTCGGTGTTGACGTTGATCTTGGAGATGCCCAGGGAGATGGCCTTCTTGATCTGATCCTCGGGGATGCCGGTGCCACCGTGCAGGACGAGGGGCAGGTCGCCGGTCTGAGCCTTGATCTCGCCCAGACGCTCGAAGGAAAGGCCAGCCCAGTCGGCGGGATACACGCCGTGGATGTTGCCGATGCCGCAGGCGAGGAAGTCGACGCCCAGGTCAGCGATCTGCTTGCACTCAGCAGGGTCAGCGAGCTCACCGTTGGAGGTCACGCCGTCCTCGGTGCCGCCGATGCCGCCGACCTCGGCCTCGATGGACATGCCCTTGGAGTGGGCAAGCTCAACGAGCTCCTTGGTGCGGTCGAGGTTAAGCTGGAAGGTCTCCTCGTGAGAGCCGTCATACATGATGGACGTGAAGCCGGCCTCGATGCACTTGAAGCAGTCCTCGTAAGAACCGTGATCGAGGTGAAGGGCGACGGGAACGGTAACGCCCGTGGCCTCGACGGCAGCCTTGACCATGTCGGCGCAGACCTTGAAACCGCCCATCCACTTAGCGGCACCAGCGGTGCACTGAAGGATCAGCGGAGACTTGGCCTCCTCGGCGGCCTGGAGAATAGCCAGGGTCCACTCGAGGTTGTTGGTGTTGAAGGCACCAAGACCGTACTTGCCGGCCTCGGCCTTCTTGAGCATGTCTGCTGCGTTGACGAGCATAAAAGAAACCTCCTGTAAGGTTGCTCCGATAACGCCTGTGATTTTACCACGGCGCACCCGAGCATAAACGTTCGTTTGTTCACGAATATCGTCCAAACAGACTTTTTTGACCGTTTGCCCTACGAAATTGACCTGTTGGGGAAAAATAGCTTGACGTTTGGACGCTTCTCGTGCTTTAGAAGCTGACTATAAAGCTACACCTGCATGAAAGGGTTCTGCGTGAGCTCGCGTGCCATGGTGGTCGAATCGCCATGACCGGTTAGGCAAACGGTATCGGGCGGGAGAAGCCGGGCGAGCTTGGAGAGCGAGCGCAGAATCGCCGCCTCGTCTCCTCCAGAAAGATCGGTGCGGCCGTGCCCGCCGGGAAAGAGCGTGTCCCCCACGAAAGCAATATTTCCCTGCTCTGTTGCGGCGAATAGAACGATGCCGCCCGGCGTATGCCCAGGCACCTCGATAACCTGCAGACAAATGTCGCCTAGTTCAATGGTATCGCCCTCGGCAAGCAGCCGCGTCGGCTCGCCCGGATCGGGCGTCTCGATGCCCCACATCGCTCGCTGTTCCTCGATATTCGCATGCGGCACAGCTGCGTCCTTGCCGCACAGTTCGTACAGGGCGTCAGCGCCAACGGCGGCACGAACTCCAGCGACACCGCCAACATGGTCGGCATGACCATGCGTGCAGACGGAACCGAGCACTTGCACATCGGGGCGTTCGGCTCGGATATGCGCAACGAGGCTTTCGCCTTCCCAAGCGGGATCGATAATCAAGCATTCGCCACTCGAAATAACGGCGTAACTGTTGGTCTGGATGGGGCCGTTTACAAGCGCCTCAATCGAAGCCGTACCCCGAGGGGTTAAGTCCAAAGCCGCAGCGTCCATGCGTGCGCCCTCCTTCTATAAACGTCGAGGCACCAAACGATGCCTCGAACGTAGCCAATATCATTACTGTCGCGCGCTCGTTACGCCTATACGCGACGCTTGAGCTGAGCCCCACCCTCGCCAGGCATCAAACGGCGTGCGTCATAGACCGAGTCGACGCTGCTAATGGATGCCAGCAGCGGATCCAGGCCGCTCGCATCCGAAATCTCGACCATAAAGCGCAGGGTTGCAATACCCTCGCGGTTAGTCGAGGTGGCGGCGGAAAGAATATTGCCGCCTGCATCGCCAATGGCGATGGTGACGTCCTTGAGCAGGCCCATGCGGTCCAGGCACTCGACCACAATCTCGACCTGGAAAAGCGTATCGGCAGCACCATCCCACTCTACGTCAATCATGCGCTCGGGATGTTCCATAAGGCCCTTGACGTTGGGGCAGTTGGCGCGATGCACCGAAACGCCACGACCGCGCGTAATGAAGCCGACGATGTCGTCGCCCGTCACGGGGTTGCAGCAATGAGCCAGACGGACCAGCAGGCCGCTGTTGCTCTCGCCCTTGACGATAATGCCGTTACTGGCGCTCTTACCGCGCTTTTGCGGCTTGCGGTTGGAGCCGCGAGCGGGCTGCTTGACGACCTCGGCGATGGCCTCGGCCTTGGTGAGCTGTTCCTCGGGCTTGGGGTCCAAGATTTGCTCGACCTTATTGCCCACAGCGCGCGGGGCGACCTTGCCCGCGCCAACGGCTGCAAACAGGTCCTCGAGCTGCTTGAAGTTAAACTGCTCCGCCACGGCGTTGAGCGCACGCGTGGATCGTGGCGTAGAGATGCCATACCCGCGCTTACGCAGGTCCTTGGCCAGTATATCGCGGCCGGCGGCAGCGTCGTCATCCTTGGTCGCGGCGGCGAAATAACGGCGAATCTTTGACTTGGCCGAAGGTGTCTTGACGATCTTGAGCCAATCGCGCGACGGCTTAGAGCTCTTGTTAGTCAGAATCTCGACACGGTCACCCGTCTTGATCTCGTGCGTGAGCGGCGCCACCGCACCGTTGATCTTGGCGCCGACACAGTGGTTACCGACCTCGGTATGAACGGCGTAGGCAAAGTCGAGCGGTGTAGAGCCGGCACGAAGCGCCATGACCTCGCCCTTGGGCGTAAAGACAAAAATTTCCTGGTCGAACAAGTCGACCTTCAGCGAATGCAGGTATTCCTTGGCATCGGTGATCTCGTCAGACGCCGCCCAGTCGAGTGAGTGCTTGAGCCAGTTGATCTGGTCGTCCAGACGCTGCGCATCGTTAGTCTTGGAGGCAGACGATCCGCCCGACTTCTTATACAGCCAGTGGGCAGCGATGCCGTACTCGGCCTGCTCGTGCATTTCGTAGGTTCGAATCTGAATCTCGAGCGGACGGGCCGTGGGGCCGATAACCGTCGTGTGAAGCGATTGGTAGTTATTGACCTTGGGCATGGCGATATAGTCTTTAAAACGACCGGGCATGGGATGCCACAGGGTATGCACGGCACCAAGCGTGGAATAGCAATCGCGCACCGAATGAGTGATGACGCGCAGCGCCACCAGGTCGTAAATCTCGGAGAACTCCTTGCCCTTGCGCTTCATCTTTTGATAGATGGACCAATAGTGCTTGGAACGACCGTTGATCTGAAAGCCCTCAAGACCAATGCGATTGAGCTCATCGGTGAGCGTCTTGATGGTCTCGGCCAGATAACGCTCGCGAACCTCGCGCGACTCGGATACCATGCGCGCGATGCGCTGGTAGGCATCGGGCTCCAAGTAGAAAAAGGACAGGTCCTCGAGCTCCCACTTGATTGAACTCATGCCCAGGCGGTCGGCCAAAGGCGCGTACACGTCCATGGTCTCGCGTGCCTTAAACAGGCGGCGGTCCTCGCGCAGAGCGGCAAGCGTGCGCATGTTATGCAGGCGGTCGGCGAGCTTGACGATGATGACGCGGATGTCCTTGGACATGGCGAGGAACATCTTGCGCAGCGTAAGCGCCTGCTTCTCGTCCATGCTGTCGACTTCAATGTTGGTGAGCTTGGTCACGCCGTCGACGAGCCCTGCCACGGTTTCGCCAAACAGACCCGAAACATCGGCAAGCGAGGTCTCGGTGTCCTCGACGGTATCGTGCAGCAACGCGGCGCACACCACATCGCAGTCCATCTTGAGGTCAGCCAGAATGATAGCTACCTCGACGGGATGGTTAATGTACATCTCGCCCGAGCGCCGCTTTTGGTTGCAGTGCTTCTCGGCAGCAAAGCAGTAGGCCTGCTCCACCTTGGAGAAGTCGTCCTCGTTCATATATTTGAGGCACAGACGCTCCAGCTTGTCGTAGCTGTCCGCCATAATCTCGGGCGGCAGCTCATCGGCATGCTTATAGTGCTCCATCTCCGAAAACGGCTGGAGGGTGGAATCATGGGCGGTACGGGCTGCGGCGTCCATCGAGGTCCCCTTCCCCTAGGCCCGCGGTACGATCGGGCGGTTAACTTTGGCTAGCATATCAGAAGCGCACGAATCGAGTGCCCAGCTCCGAAAAGCCTTGAACTCCATGCGCGAGCGCAAGCCCTCCAAATAGCGAATTGACCTGCTTAATTGCACGCGACCGGGGTTTTCCGCCATCGCGATGCGACGCGTATCGTCAAACCCCGAAACGCGACAGAAACCGAGTTCTTCGAAGATTCCCAGGCCGCTTGCCACCGAGCGCTCGTCGACCGGCGTGCGGGCATCGATGGCAAGACACATCTGCGCAATGTCGATATCGCTCGCGCAGAATGAATCGTCCCCCGTCTTGCCACGGTTGGAGCGCCACATGGTCTGCAGCGCTCGATAGAGCGTGACAAGCTCATCGCGCTCGGGCGCGTAACAATCGAGCAGGCGCTCATTAATACGAGCGTCACGCGACGAATAGAGCAGGTGAATCACGGCGGGCTGTCCATCGCGGCCGGCACGGCCACTCATCTGGTTAAACTCAATCGCACCAAACGGCATGTGGTAGAGCACGACATGACGGATATCGGGCAGGTTGACGCCCTCACCGAAGGCCGAAGTTGAAACGATGCAGCTGAGACTTCCTTCTCTAAAGGCTTCCTCAACACGGCGGCGATCGGAGCGCGCAAGCCCGGCGTTATAGAACGCGATATGGGTCGCACAGTCGGGCACGCGTTTGCGCAACGTCTTGGCAAGCGCCACGGACTGGTCGCGCGAGTTCACGTAGATAACGGTCTTCTCCCCCGTCGCCACGATCGACACCAGGCGATTTTCGCGGCTCGCAAGGTCACGGTCGTCCTCGAGTTGCAGGTTCTCGCGAACGGTCTCGTCGACCACCGTCCTGGTAATCGGCAATACACGAGCAAGCTCCGCCACGACCGGGGCCGTCGCGGTAGCCGTTGCCGCCATGACAACGGGGTCGCCCAGGGCTTTGAGGATATCGGGCATGTCGAGGTATGCGCTCCGGTCGCCGCCTTTGGCAAGACCGGCATGGTGCGCCTCGTCGATGACGACAAAGCCGATGCGTCCAGAACGTGCAAAGCGATCGCGATGGATAGACAGGAACTCAGGCGTCGTGAGAACAATGCCGGTGCGGCCCGAAGCCAGGCCGGCAAACACGTCATCGCGCGCCGCCTCCACGGTCTCGCCGGTCAGCACGCCAACGCCAATGCCGAGCGCGGCCATCGTCGAGGAAAGGTGATAGGCCTGGTCGGCAACGAGCGCGCGCAGCGGATAGACAAAAATGCTCGCACGCCCGCGAAGGACTGCCTCGCGTGCGGCATGTACATGGAAAATCAGAGACTTGCCGCGGCCCGTTCCCATAACGGCCAGAACACTTTGGTGGTCGGCCAGGGCATCAAGCGCCTCGACCTGTGCGCGGTGCGGCTGATTCGATCCGATAAAGCTGTGAATGAGCGAACGCGTGAGCTCGGTATAGGAAAGCTGGGCAAGCGTCTCGCGCTTACGCGACTCCAGGCGCAGGCCAGAATCCGCCGGTTGCACGCCGCGGCGAAGCTCACATGCCGGATCGTCGATATTGGGTGCCGTGGTATCGCGCACCAAGATATCTTTGATCATGAGCTTGGGCTTCACACGTCCCTGCCAATGCTCGGCAACGGCCTCGAACACCAAGTCGACGGCGCTGTCGCAATTGATAAGCCTGTCGATCTGCGGTACACGGAACATGATTGCCGGCACGCTCGCGGCTCCATCCGTCGCCACGAAGCGCATATGCTCGCCGGTCTTACCCACCACGGCGCGATCACACATCGTCACGCCCTCGGCAGCCAGCAGCGGCACCTTATTACCCTGGCCAAACGGCTCAAGGCGGGAAATCTGCTCGATGGTCTCGATATTCAATTCGGAAAGGTCGACCGTGGCGGCAACCTCGTCGGTGTCCTCAAAGTCCTCGGCGGGAAGCTCGGACAACACGGCGGAAAGACGTCGACGAAACTCATCGAGCTTAGATGCCTCGATGGTCACGCCCACCGCACCGGCATGCCCGCCGCGGCGAATCAGCAGGTCGGAGCAGCGCTCGACGGCTTCGAACAGGTTAACCTTGCCTACCGAGCGGCCCGAGCCACGTGCTATACCGTCCTCGATAGAGAAAAGCAGCGCCGGCACGTGATATCGGTTGGTAAGGCGGCTCGCCACGATGCCCTTAACGCCCTCGTGCCAGCCCTCGCCGCCCACGACGATTGCGCGCCCGCCGTCATAAATCTCCTCGACCTTTGCCATGGCATCGCGCGTGAGCTCCGCCTCGATCTCGCGACGCTGGCGGTTGATCTCCTCGAGCTCGGCCGCCAGCGCGCTTGCCTCGATAGGATCGCGGGCAAGCAGCAAGTCGAGCGCCAGCTTGGGATCGGCCATGCGGCCGGCGGCGTTTAAGCGGGGAATGAGCGAGAACGATAGACCGTCCGCCGTAATGGTAGAAAGGTCGGCCTTGGCGAGCGCTGCAAGCGCAATGTAGCCGGGACGAGCCGTCACGCGCATCTGTTGGATGCCCTCAGCGACCAGCGCGCGGTTCTCGGGCGTCAACGGCATCATGTCGGACACGGTGCCCAGCGCCGCAACCTCAATCAGCGAACGCCAATACGACGGCTTGTCCAAACGCTCACCCAAAACCTGCACCAGTTTGAGCGCCACACCGGCACCGGCAAGTTCACGCGAGGGGCCCTTGTCCTCGAGTTTAGGGTCGGTCAGGGGCACGCCCTGCGGCACCTGGTCGGACGGCTCATGATGGTCCGTAACCACCAGATCGATTCCCAGGCTCTCCAGATAGGAGACCTCATCCTTGGCCGCGATACCGTTATCGACGGTCACGATCAGATTGGGTTGGGCGAGCTTGTTGACGCGGTCGAGCGCCGCGCGCGAAAGGCCATATCCCTCGTCAAAGCGGTGCGGGATGAATGGTGTGACATCGGCGCCAAACGTCCGCAGCGCCTCGGTCAACAGACAAGTCGACGTAATGCCGTCGACGTCAAAATCACCAAAGACGGCGATGCGCTCGTGGTTGCGAATGGCGCGCTCGACACGATCGGCAACAACCGACATGCCCGGAATGACGAGCGGATCGGCCCAATCACGGTCGAGCGAAGGCGTCAAAAATAGCTGTCCTTCCTCAACCGAGGCAATGCCGTGCGCAACCATAATGCGTGCCACCAGCCCGGGTATGCCCAGACCAGCCGAAAGCTCCTTTTCGAGCTCGGGATTTTGCTGAGCGACCGCCCAGCGATGCGTCGTCTTAAGCGATGACATAGGCACCCACCCCCGATAGGGGCAGGTCGCCGCGATACCTCTCACGGTTCATAGCGATGAGTCCTCTGTGTATGCCCGCTTCGGCAGGCAGATCTGTTGAACGGATTTATTATACCGTGCGGCACGGACGCAGAGCCTCGCAGCACGCCGTGGTTTCGGTAAACGATGCCGGTAATAGCCTCGAAATAATCGAGCGTTTCTGACGCACGGACGCATGCGAGCGTCTAGCATATCCATTCAAAACGGGTTCACGAGCAAAGGGAGTCACAAGAGCCTATGAAGCAATGGGTTGGACTGGGAAAGTTCCTCGCGGGGCATATGCAGGTCATCGTTCCGATTTGCGTAACGCTCGGCGTGCTCTTTCCCCAGCAGATCGGCGTACTCAAGCCCATCGTTCCCGCTCTCTTCGCCTTTATGACATTCCAAGGCGCGCTCAGTAACACCTTCCACCAGGTAGCTGAGGTGTTCCGCCGTCCGCTGCACCTGATTTTGGCGCTGCTCGTCTCGGCGGTGTTTATTCCCATAGCAGCTTATGCCATGGGATCGCTGTTCTTTGGCTCCAACCCCAATCTTGTCTGCGGCATCGTGCTCGAGTACAGCGTACCCGTGGCGGTCACTGCCTTTATGTGGATTAGCATGTTCGGCGGCAACGGCCCGCTCGCGCTTACCATCATCCTGACGTCCTCGGTTATCTCCCCTGCGACGATTCCGCTCACGCTTAAGCTCTTGCTGGGTGCCACTGTCTCGATCGATGTGCCAAGCATGATGCAAGACATGGCCTTTATGATCGCCATCCCCGCCGTGCTCGGCATCGTGATCAACGAGCTCACACGTGGATGGGGACACGAGAAGCTCTCCCCCGCGCTCTCGCCCGCCTGCAAGTTCATGATGATGGGCGTTATCGCCTCCAACTCCACCGCCATGAGTGAGTACGTTCTGCACATGAACGCGATGCGTCTGGAAGTCGCCCTCTTTATTTTGACCTTCGCCATCAGCGGCTTTGTCGTCGGTTTTCTGGTCGCCCGTGCGCTGCATCTGCCATATAGCGAGACGACTACCATGTGCTTTACCTGCGGCATGCGTAACATCTCTTCGGGCGCCGTCATCGCCACACAGTACTTTCCAGGCGAAGTCGTGTTTCCCGTCATGTGCGGAACGCTGTTTCAGCAGATACTCGCCTCGTTTATCGGGCATCTCTTTGAGCGTCTGACCGGCGAGGAGCGCGCCGCCCAGCGCAAGCGTGTCGAGGCCGGCCGCGACGCCATGGCGCGCTAGACTGTCCGCATTACACGGGTGTTAATCTTGCTATACGAGCGTTTCCAGATGCGCACGCAAGCGCTCAGCATCGATATCGAGCGTTGTCTCGGCATTGACCTGGGCCAAACGATAGCCGACAAAGTAGGGCGAAACCACCCAACGCGGCAGCGCCTTGGCAATGGTCCGACCGCCCAGGTGATAGAAGAACAAGTTGTACGACTCTGCGCGACCACCGTGGTGCTCGTTCAGGATATAGCGCAGAGCCACCTGGATCGCATCGGCGAAGAGATCTGCCTCGGCTTGGTCTCTTGTGTCATCGCTGGCGGCGATTCCCTGCGGGGCTGAAACGTTGACCTCAAAGAACCCCATGATCGGTTCGGTTGAGATGTTGGCCGCGATTCTCCCCTGTTGCCAGACATTGATGCCTTCGAAATTGGCGGAAGTCAACGAAGCATAGCCGTCTTCCTGCTCCAAACCCACAATCTGCATGTGCGGATGAACGAGACTACCGCCCGAGAGAGGACCCTTGTTCTTGTACATGAGCACGCTTCGATACTGCTGTGAATCGATCATCTGCTGCCAGCAATCCAGGGCAAACCTCATCACATGGTGGAGTTCATCTGGCTCACAGGTCACCAGGTCGGCATCGTGATCGGCTGACTCGATCAGCACGGTTTGACGGGTGGCGCGCAGGGTTTTGAACTTATTCTCGAGCCAGATGCAGTCGCCGTCGCGCCGGATGATATTGGCGAGTCCCTCGGTATCGCAAAAGGGGCACGCGGTGCCAGGGCGCCGGTTGTCGTCGGGCTTGCCGCTCGCCTGCTGAACGTCAAATACCAGCGCCACGGGTTACGCCTCCAGCGGCACGATCTTGGTGCCATGGAGCTCGGAGACGCCCAATGCCGCCGCCACGGTATCGCGGTTGGCCGTGGAAATGCCGCCGCCGGGAAGGATGGTCAGGCGGTCGCCCGCATACTCGACAAGACGCGATAGGTGCTCCAGATTGTCCTCGATCGGCGTTCCGGCAGCACCACCATGCGTCAGGATACGCGTGATGCCGCAGTCGGCGAGTGTGTCGACGGCATCGAGCTGAGCCTCGGGCGAGAGCTGGTCAAACGCCATGTGGAAGGTGATGTCAAGGGACTCGCGCTTGCACTCCTCGGTCGCGCAGCCCGCGGCCATCACGAGGGCGCCGAGCGTAAGTTCATCGAGCGCCCAGCCGCCGGCACAAGGCTTGCAGCAGCCAAAGACCAAGCCATCGGCGCCGGCGCTCACGGCAAGACCCAAGTCCATCTCCATCATGCGCAGCTCGTCCTGGTTGTAGTGAAAGTCACCGCCACGCGGGCGAATCATGCACATCACCCGTGCATCGTGTTCGTGGGCATAGTTGGTCGTAGCGCTGATAACGCCGGCCGAGGGCGTGGTACCACCGACGGCAAGGTTATCGCACAGCTCGATGCGCCTTGCACCGGCCTCGATAGCCGCCGGCACCCGCTCAAAGTTCTCGGCACAAAACTCGTACAGCATAGATAGACCCCCAAAGACAGCAGATGTTTTCCGACGGGCATTGTCACACATCCCCATGAAGTTGCGGTGGAATAGGGACTGTTTTGGCGTCTAGCGCCCCCATTTAGTCCCTATTTCACCGCAACTTAAAAGGGGGCGCTGACCGGGTTGGTCAGCGCCCCCTTTGTTGAATGGATTAACCGCCCAGATAGGCCTTGCGGACGTTATCGTCGTGCAGCAGCTCTTGACCGGTGCCGGTCATGGTGATCTTGCCAGTCTCGAGTACATAGCCGCGTGTAGCGATGGAAAGTGCCATCTGCGCGTTCTGCTCGACCAGAAGCACCGTGGTGCCGGCCTTGTGCAGGTCCTCGACGATCTGGAAGATCTGCTCAATCAGAATCGGCGCCAGACCCATGGAGGGCTCATCGAGCATGAGCAGCTTAGGGTTGCTCATAAGGGCGCGGCCCATAACGAGCATCTGCTGCTCGCCGCCCGAAAGGGTGCCGGCGACCTGGCGACGGCGCTCCTTTAGGCGCGGGAACTGCTCGTAGACGCGCTCGAGGCCCGGAGCCACCGTGGACTTGGGCTGCGTATAGGCACCCATTTCCAGGTTCTCCTCGACCGTCATCTGCAAAAAGGCGCGACGGCCCTCGGGAACCTGAGCCAGGCCCTTGCCCACCAGCTTGTCGGCAGGCGTATGGGTAATGTCCTCGCCCATAAACTTGATGGAGCCGGTCTTGGAACGCAGCAGGCCCGAGACGGTCTTAAGCGTCGTGGACTTGCCGGCGCCGTTGGCACCAATCAAGGCCACGATCTCGCCCTCGTTGACGTTAAAGGAGATGTCCTTGATGGCGTGGATGGCGCCGTACCAGACGTTGATGTTGTAGACGGAAAGCATCGGCTCTGCCATTTAGTTCTCCCCCTTATCCTGCTTGCCCAGATATGCCTCGATAACGGCGTCGTTGTTCTGGATCTCCTCGGCCGTACCCTTGGCAATGACCTTGCCAAAGTTGAGCACGCAGATGCCCTCGCAGATGTTCATAACGAGCGACATATCATGCTCGATAAGCATGATGGCGATGCCGAAGGTGTCACGAATCTTGACGATGTTCTCCATAAGCTCCGCGGTCTCGGACGGGTTCATGCCGGCGGCAGGCTCATCGAGCAGCAGCAGCTTGGGGTTGGTGGCAAGCGCGCGGACGATCTCCAGACGACGCTGTGCGCCGTAAGGCAGCGATCCGGCCTGCTCGTTTGCCAGATGCTCCATATCAAAGATGGACAGCAGCTCCATGGCGCGCTCGTGCGCGGCCTTCTCGTGCTTCCAATACGTCGGCAGGCGCAGCACGCCCTCAAAGCCGGAGTAACGCTCCTGGTTGTGCAGGCCGACCTTGACGTTATCCTCCACCGTCATGGTGTTGAACAGGCGAATGTTCTGGAATGTACGGGCAATACCCATGCGGTTGACCTGATAGACCGACTTGCCCGAGGTGTCCTCGCCGTCGAGCAGGATGGTGCCGTGCGTGGGCTGATACACCTTGGTGAGCAGGTTGAAAACCGTGGTTTTACCGGCACCGTTGGGGCCGATCAGACCGGCGATCTCGGTCTTGCCGATGGTCAGGCTAAAGTCGTCGACTGCCTTAAGGCCACCGAACTCAATGCCCAGGTGGATGCACTCGAGTGCAGGGCGCTCGCCCAGGTCACGATCGGGAACGATGGCGCCAGAAGGATACGGGACCATCTTGCCCTTCTTGAACTCAAATTTACTGGGCATCGGCTGCCACCTCCTTCTTGGAAGCAAAGCGGTCCTTGACGCGACCGAAGAACGCCTTGAGCTGCGGGTTGTTGGTAAAAATCATGACCAGGATCAGCACGATGGCATAGATGAGCATGCGGTAGTCCGAGAACTGACGAAGCAGCTCGGGAAGCACCGTGAGCAACGCCGCCGCGATGACGGAACCGCGCATGTTGCCCAGGCCGCCCAGGACCACGAACACCAGGATGAGGATCGACGTGTTGAAGTCGAACTTGGTGGCGGAGAGCTGCGAGAAGTTACCGCCGAAGAGAGCTCCGGCAGCACCGGCGAGGGCAGCGGAAACCACGAAGGCAATCATGCGGTACTCCGTGACGGAGATGCCTACGGACTCGGCTGCAATCTTGTTATCGCGCACGGCCATAATGGCACGGCCGGTACGGCTGCGGACCAGGTTGAGCACGATCACGAGTGCGACCATGACCAGGATGGCACCGGCGAGGAAGGTCGAGTACGTCGACACGCCCGAGGCGCCCTGGGCGCCCTTGATGATGGCGGTGCCGTCCTCGAGCAGGTGCAGGTCGTCGATCGTAGAGTTGCCCGTGATGTTAAAAATCACGTGCAGGCCGCGGGAGTCGACGCCCACAATGAGGCAGGTGACGATCTCTTTGATGATCTCGCCAAAAGCCAGGGTCACGATGGCCAGATAGTCGCCGCTCAGGCGCAGGACCGGGATACCAATCAAGAAGCCCAAGATGGCAGCGGCGATAGCGCCGACCACAATGCTGATGATCAGACGCATCGGATCGGACGGAACGGCGCTCTCCAGCGCGACGGCGGTGACGATGCCCGTGTAGGCACCGACGCTCATAAAGCCCGCGTGGCCCAGCGACAAGTCGCCCGCGATGCCGACGACGAGGTTGAGGGAAATGGCCATGACGATATAGGCCGTGATGGGAACCAGCTGACCGGCGATCATGCGCGGAATCATGTGGTTAGACTGCATAAAGAACACGATGGCGAAGGCCACGATGCACATGGCGTACGTGACAAAGTCGTGACGCGTCTGCTTGTCTTTAAGAAACTTCATAACGCTCACCTACACCTTCTCGGGGACGTACTTGCCCAAGAGGCCGGCAGGCTTGACGAGCAGGACGATGATCAAAACACCAAAGACGATGGAGTTGGCAAGGCTCGTGGAAATGTAAGCCTGCACCATCGCCTCGATGATGCCGATGAGAATGCCACCGACAAAGGCACCGGGGATGGAGCCGATGCCGCCGAAGACGGCGGCGTCGAAGGCCTTGATGCCAGGCATGGCACCCGTCGTGGGCTGCAGCACCGGCGAGTAGGAGCACAGGAGCACGCCGGCGATGGCGGCAAGCGCCGAGCCGATGGCAAACGTCATCGAGATGGTGCGGTTGACGTTGATGCCCATGAGCTGAGCGGCGGCCTTGTCCTCGGACACGGCGCGCATGGCCTTGCCCATCTTGGTCTTACCTGTAAAGAACATCAGGCCGGCCATGATAACCAGGCAGGCGACGATGGTGACGAGCGAGACGGCGCTTACGTTGAACTTGGCCAAGAACTCCGGCACCTGGAAGGTGACGAGCGAAGTGAAGTTCTTGGGCGTGGCGCCCCACAGAAGCTGCGCGGCGTTCTGCAGGAAGTAAGACACGCCGATAGCCGTGATCAGAACGGCCAGCGGGCCTGCTTGGCGCAGCGGCTTATAGGCCAGACCCTCGATGAGAACGCCGAGAACCGTGCAGACCACACAAGAAAGAATTACAGATACCCAGCCCGGGAGGCCGAGATACGACGTGGCGCAGAACGAGACATAGGCACCGACCATGATGACGTCGCCGTGAGCGAAGTTCAGCATCTTGGCGATACCGTAGACCATGGTGTAGCCCAACGCGATGATGGCGTAGACGCTGCCCATGGACAGGCCGTTGACCAGGTATTGGATAAAGACCGTCATGTTCCACATCCCCCTTTCGAATAGGTTTCCAGTTGATGTATGAAACAGGGACGTTACATCGTCCCTAGATACCAAGCAAGCAGGGAAGGCCAAAACCTCCCCTGCTTGGGATCAAAACCGCTCTATGTAAGGCGGCCAATTAGGCCTGTACGTACTTGCCGTCGGTGATGACGTACGCCGTGGGCTCCTTCTGAACCTGGCCCTTATCGTTCCAGGTGAGCTTGCCGGTCAGACCGTCAACGGTAATCTTGAGCATAGCCTTGGACAGCTTCTCGGCGACCTCGGTCGGGTCGGCGTCGACACCAAGACCGGCCTCCTTGACGGCCTCGGCCACCGCGTGCACGCCGTCGTAGGCGTCGGCGGCAAACTGGTCGGGGGTATCGCCGTACTTATCCTTGTAAGCGTTAACGAAGTCGGCGTTCTTCTCGTCGTCGGCGGAGAACGGGGTCATGAGCAGCAGACCCTCAGCAAGAGAGGTATCGAAGCCCTCAACGCCCAGGATACCGTCCATGCCGTCGCAGCCCATCATCTTGACATCGTAGCCCATGTCCTTGGCGTTCTTGAGCAGGACGGACGCCGGCGTATAGTAGATCGGCGCAAAAATCATGGTGGCGCCAGCCTGCTTGGCCTTGGTCAGCTGGTTGGTAAAGCTCGTGGCGGAGTCGTCCTTAAAGGTCTCCTCGTCAACAATCTCGAGCTTGGACTCAGCGGCCTGGGCCTTAAAGGAATCTGCGATGCCCGAAGAATAGGCGTCGCCGGAGTTATAGAACAGCACGAACTTCTCGTCCGCATACTTCTGCGCCAGGAACTTGGCAGCGTTGACACCCTGGTTGGGGTCGGTGAAGCAAACCTGGAAGACGCAATCCTTGCCGTCGGTGACGTCCTCGGAGGACGCGGACGGGGTTATCATGAACGTCTTGGGGTCGTTACCGCACTCGGCGGCAACGGCAACCGACGCACCCGTGGTGGTCGGGCCGACGAGGGCCTGCATGCCCCAGTCGAGCAGGGTATTGAAGGCGTTGACGGCCTTCTCGCCGTCGGCCTGGTCATCCTCGGCCTTGCTGGCAAGCGGCAGCTCCTTGGTCGAGAAATCCTTGCAGCCAAGCTCGACACCCTGGGTAACGGACTTGCCGTAGGACGCGTTGGCGCCGGTCAGCGGGCCGATGGTGCCGATCTTAAACGAAGCGTCGCCCGAAGCGGAACCGCTATCGCCGCCGTTGGAGGAGCAGCCGGCTAGAATGGACATCGCCCCCAGACCTGCTGCGCTCGCGATAACGCTCCTGCGATTCATAACAGGGTTCAATGACTTACCGGTGAGGCTCGACATGCGGCTCTCCTCTCAAATCTCGTCGGGTTTCGGTTACCCGACAGGCCATCCTTCGCCGTGTTCGGCGTTCGCAAAATACTAGACGCTTTAGTTAAGGAAAGTGGCGATTATTTCAACTTTTCTTTGGATTTGTTGATTTATCCATAATTCTGCGTATTTCTATTACTTTATACAGTATTGCCACTTTATTATGTAAAAGTAATGTTTCCGTTCTGTTACAAGCATACCTGCCTTAAATAAAACAGCCTCACCGGTCGTGCTTTATGCGCACTTAGGAAGCGATGTACTTGCCGTCCTGGATCACATAGGCTGTCCATGCCGTCGACACCCATTAGTGTCATGTCGTAGCTCATGTCCTTGGCGTTCTTGAGCAAAACGGACGCTGGGGTGTAATAGATCGGGGCAAAAATAAGCGTGGCTCCGACAAGGAAACTCCTGCGGTTAAGTACGTTGTTGATGCTAAACATGGTGTCCCCCTTTTCGCTGGCCGCGGTGCGGCCGTCTTGCGGTACAGGGCAAACCTTATGGTGCAAACGTTGACAGTTTGTTGCGGAAGTTCGTTTGTAGCGAGCATGTTTCCAATGTTTCCGCAGCGTTTCGTGGGTGCCGTTTTGTGCGACTCCTGTTGCCTGGCGAGCACGCGCCCTCGGTTCACGCTAGAATGCACTCAACCTTTAAGCGGTTAATCCATCCATAAGATGCACGAAGGAGCTATCTATGAGCGAACCCCTGCGCACCGTGAACGTCGGCCTCATCGGTCTGGGAACCGTCGGCGGCGGCGTGGCCCGCCTGATCAAGAGCCACCACGATGAGTACCTGGCAGCCTACGGCATCGACCTTAAGCTGACCCGCGCCTGCGCGCTTGCTTGGGAGCAAGCCGAGGCAGCCGGTATTGAGCGCGGGGCCTTTACGAGTGACTGGCATGACGTCGTCACCGACCCCGCCGTCGATATCGTCGTCGAGCTGATCGGCGGCGAGCATCCCGCAACCGAGATCTTCACCACTGCCTTTGAGCACGGCAAGCACGTCGTCTCTGCCAACAAGGCCCTGCTGGGCCGTCATGTCGAGACGCTCGCCGAGAAGGCGCGCGCGTGCGGCGTGCAGATTAAGTGCGAGGCCAGCTGTGGCGGTGGCATCCCCATCGTGAGCACGCTCGAGCACGACCTGGTGGGCAACAAGATCCTGACCATCGCCGGCATTCTCAACGGTACCACCAACTATATCCTGTCGCGCATGGACGCCGAGGGCGCCGATTACGCCGATGTGCTTGCCGACGCGCAGGCCAAGGGCTATGCCGAGGCCGACCCGTCCGCCGACGTCGACGGCTTCGACGCCGCCAGCAAGACGGCAATCCTCGCTTCCATCGGCTTTGGCACCCGCGTGACCACCGACGATGTCTACCAGCAGGGTATCCGTACCATCGGCGCCGAGGACATCGCCCAGGCCCGCGAGCTCGGCTACACCATCAAGCTGCTGGGCATCGCACGCAACACCGACGCCGGCGTCGACGTCCGCGTGCATCCCACGCTCATCCCGGCAGACCATATGCTCGCCAAGGTCAACGGCGCCATGAACGCCGTCTACGTGGTGGGTGACGCCGTGGGCGAAACCATGTTCTACGGTGCCGGCGCAGGCTCCTTCCCCACCGCGAGCGCCGTCGTGGGCGATATCCTGTCGCTCTCCGAGCAGATCAGCCGCGGCGTGGCTCCGCTGCCCGAGATTGAGCCCTATGGTCACAACCTCGCCTTTAAGCCCATGGACGAGCTCCAGACTAAGTACTATGTGCGCCTGAAGGTCGCCGACCGCGTGGGTGCCCTGTCCGAGACGGTCGGCATCTTTGCCAAGCACAACATCTCGATCTCGCTCATCAACCAGGTCGAGGACGGCAAGTCGGGCGCCAGCGATACTTGCTCGGTCATCTTCCTGACGCACCGCGCGCTCGAGAAGGACGTCCAGGCTGCCACCGCCGAGCTTGCCAGCGTCGACTGCGTAGCCGAGGTCGCCAACGTCCTGCGCATCGAGGACGTTGAGGCTTGGACCGAAGGCGTCATGGCGAACTAGCTCAACGCTCGCCTAGCAATACACGCTTTGAGGGCTCCCGTCCGATGCGGGACGGGAGCCCTTTTGTCTCCTGCCCTAAGCACAACGGCAGAGCACATTTGCGCGAGCCGCTCATCGGTAACGCGGGCTACCGTTCACCGATATGCAAACACGGCCGATTCCAGTTACGGCTACGCTGTGCTGCGAATGTCCGCCCGCGATGAGAGGAAATACCATGTTGCTCGAGGGCAAGAAAGCAATCATCACCGGAGGCACGCGCGGTATCGGCTATGCCATCGCCTGCCGTTTTATCGAGGAAGGCGCCGCCGTCACCGTCTTTGGCTCGCGTCAGGAGACCGCCGATGCGGCCGTTGAGAAGCTGACAGCCGCCTATCCCGACGCCAAGGTCTGGGGCCGCTCCTGCGACCTCACCTCACTCGAAGCCGTGACCGAGGCCTTTACCCAGGCTGCAGCCGACATGGGCGGCTTGGACACGGTCGTCAACAATGCCGGTATCTCCCAGCGTTCACCCCTCTTGGACTACACGGCCGAGGAGTTCGCAAAGGTCATGGACCTTAACGTCGTCGCCGTCTTTAATGGCCACCAAGCTGCCGCCAAGATCATGACCGAGGCCGGCCACGGCGGCACCATCACCACCACGAGCTCGATGGTTGCCAAGTACGGCCAGCCCTCTAGCGTCGGCTATCCAACGTCCAAGTTTGCCGTCAACGGCATGGTCCAGTCGCTCTCGCGCGAGCTCGCCCCCATGGGCATTCGCGTCAATGCCGTAGCACCCGGTGTAACCAAAACCGACATGGTCGCCAACCTGCCTGAAGAGGTTATTAAGCCCATCGTCGCCACCATTCCGCTGGGTCGCATGGGCGAGCCCGAGGATGTCGCCAACGCCTTTGTTTTCCTGGCGAGCGACATGTCCTCCTACGTCACGGGCGCCGTGCTCCCCGTCGACGGAGCCGCCCGCTCTTAAGGGACCACAAGCCTCAGCTCCCAGCCTCAACATAGTCCAACAAAGAAGGCGCGCCGTCTGCATCAACTGCAGGCAGCGCGCCTTCTTCTGTTTGAAAGGGAAGCTGTGTCCCGGAATTCCGACTCAGACCGGGACGCAGCTTCCCTCAGGGCCATGTTTCGGAAAGAGCGCCCCGTTTTGAACGCCGATTCTGGGATACCGTTTCCGCAACGGATCTCTCGCGGAAACTGCATCCCACTCTGAGCGCCCATTCCGGGACACAGTTTCCCAACGGCCCCCGTTTCGGAAACCACATCCCGTTCCGAGCCTTCAAAGCGGGACGCGGCTTCCCCGAGAGAGTATCGACTACTTGCCGTCGTCGTCCTCGGCTTCTTCTCTTGCATAGAGCTCCAGCATGCGGCGGCGGTATTCGCGCACGGCGAGCTTGGCGCGCTCCAGGCGGCGACGCTCGCGCGGAGTCAGCTCGGACGGGTCAACCTCGTCTCCATAGGTCTTATCGGCAAGAAGATGTGCCGCGTCCACAATACGGGCATCGATATGGCCGCTCGCCGCCTCGGCGGAAAGACGCTCGGCAATCGTATCGAGCG
Organism: Collinsella aerofaciens; assembly: GCA_048447565.1. Taxonomy (GTDB): domain Bacteria; phylum Actinomycetota; class Coriobacteriia; order Coriobacteriales; family Coriobacteriaceae; genus Collinsella; species Collinsella aerofaciens_CE. Next base: position 23,553 of record DBGAXC010000017.1, read on the forward strand.
TAGGCAAGCCCTCGAATACGCGACCATGGCCATGCGAAGTCAGCAGCTCGTGCTCACGTGCGAGCAGGCTCGCCAAATCGTGATGGGCGCGCAGGATGTCGAGCGCATCGGATGGATGCTCGGCAACTTCTGCCACGGCGGCGACCGGCGCGGCGTCGACCACGCGGTAGAAGAGCTGCGCGAGCAACGGCATCAAGAACACCGTGATGGCACCGGCGGCAACCATGACCGACGCAATATCTTGCGACAGCGCGCCCGCGTTGACGGCAACGCTTGTCACGGCAACGATAATCGGCAGGGCCGTGGTGCAGTACAGGGCCACGGTAATGCGACCATACGCCGACACATCGCGCGTCGCAGGACAAATGCTCATAGAGATGAGAATGGGAACGGCACGAATAATCAACAACGCCACGATAAAGCCCACGAGCAGACCCGGGCGCGACGCCACGGCCGTCAGATCGATCTTTGCGCCCGATACGGTAAAGAATACCGGAATCAAAAAGCCGTAGGCCAGACCATCGAGCTTGGTCTCGAGCGTATGGTTGCCCTCGGGGATGATGTAGCGCAAGACAAAGCCGGCGGCAAAAGAACCCAACACGATGTCGAGATCAAAGACAGCCGAGAACGCCACGAGCGTGACCAGGATGAGCACCGTCAGGCGCACGAAGGTCTGCGACGTGGTATCGGCGCGTTCCTCGACAAACGCAAAGAAGCGGCTGCCGACGCGCTTGGAGCGGCTCGGGACCACGGCCAGCAACACGCAGACCACCGCAAACAAGCCAAGGATTACAAGCGTTTGGATGCCGGTGCGGGCAGACAGCAGCACCGACATGGCAAGCACAGGGCCGAGCTCACCCCAGGTGCCATACGCGAGAATCGAGTCGCCCACGCGCGTGCCGGTGAGCAAGCGCTCACGCATGATGGGCACGAGCGTACCGAGCGCCGTCGAAGTGAGGGCAAGCGTCACGGCGATACCGTCGAAATGACTGACCGAGAACCACGGGGTAAAGCGCACGGCAAGCCAGGCGATACCAAACGTGACAACCCACGTCGCCAAGCCGTAGCGCCCCTCGACGCCCGTGATGCTCTTGGGGTCGATCTCAAAGCCGGCAAGCAGGAACAAGAAGGCCAGGCCCAGCTCGGACACAAGCGAGACCTCGGCATCTACATGGATGACGCCGAGCATATGGGGTCCCAGCACCGCGCCGAGCACGAGCAAAAAGACCGTCTCGGGAACGGGTTTTCCGGGAATCGCCGAGGCGATAAAAGGACTCGCAAAGGCCACGAGTGCGATGATGGCGAGCGAAACGAATGCCATGTGATGCCTTTCTCTTGTTTGCGCTTCACTGTAGCACCCTCGCCGTCCTCAACGCGCCGCGAGCTGTCGTATCATAGTGAGGTTTACAAACATGTGGCTCAAGGCGACCGCGAGGCTTGTCCCGTAAACCGACCGCTGCCGCATACCGTACCGTACGCCCAACCGATCAGGAAGGCAGGAACCAATGGTCTCTCGTATCTACGTGGAGAAGAAACCCGGGTTCGACGTCGAGGCTCAGCAGCTCAAGGGCGAGCTGACCGAAATTCTCGGCATCAAGGGCATCGAGGCCCTGAGGATCATCAACCGCTACGACGTCGAGGGCATCGACGAGGAGCTTTTCCGCTCCTGCGTGCCGACCGTCTTTAGCGAGCCCCAGGTCGATGTGATCTACGACGAGCTCCCCGCAAGCGATGGCGCCGTCTTTGCCGTCGAATTCCTGCCTGGCCAGTTTGACCAGCGCGCCGACTCCGCCAGCGAGTGCGTGCAGCTCATCAGCCAGGGCGAGCGCCCCGCCGTGCGCTCCGCCAAGGTCTATATGATCTCGGGCGCTCTGGACGAGGCCGCCATCGATGCCATCAAGCACTACGTGGTGAACCCCGTCGAGGCGCGCATCGCCTCGCTCGACCTGCCCGAGACGCTGTACATGGAGACCCCCGAGCCCCAGCCCGTCGAGGTGCTCGACGGTTTCCGCGAGCTCGACGAGGCCGGCCTTGCCGCCTTTATCGCCGATCGCGGCCTTGCCATGGACGAGGCGGACATCGCCTTCTGCCAGCAGTACTTCCGCGATGAGGATCGCGACCCCACCATCACCGAGATCCGCGTGATCGACACCTATTGGTCCGACCACTGCCGTCACACCACCTTCGGCACCGTCCTGGATGACGTGACGATCGACGACGCCGTGGTGCAGCAGGCCTTCGACCGCTACATGGAGATGCGCCATGAGCTCGGTCGCGACGCCAAGCCCGTCTGCCTCATGGACATGGGCACCATCGGCGCCAAGTACCTCAAGAAGACCGGCGTCATGACCGATGTCGACGAGTCCGAGGAGATCAACGCCTGCACCGTCAAGGTGAAGGTCGATGTCGACGGCGAGGACCAGGACTGGCTGTTCCTGTTTAAGAACGAGACCCACAACCACCCGACCGAGATCGAGCCCTTCGGCGGTGCCGCCACCTGCGTGGGCGGCGCCATCCGCGACCCGCTCTCGGGCCGCAGCTACGTGTACCAGGCCATGCGTGTCACCGGCGCCGGTGACCCCACCGTCCCGGTTTCCGAGACGCTCGAGGGCAAGCTGCCGCAGCGCAAGCTCGTGACCACTGCCGCCGCCGGCTACTCCAGCTACGGCAACCAGATCGGCCTTGCCACCGGTCAGGTCAACGAACTCTATCACCCCGGTTACGTGGCCAAGCGCATGGAGGTTGGCGCCGTCGTGGGCGCTACCCCGGCAAACCACGTTCGTCGCGAGTGCCCCGCCCCCACCGACAAGATCATCCTGCTGGGCGGCCGCACCGGCCGCGATGGCATCGGTGGCGCCACCGGCTCCTCCAAGACCCAGAACACCGAGTCCATCGAGACCTCGGGCGCCGAGGTCCAGAAGGGCAACGCCCCGGTCGAGCGCAAGCTGCAGCGCCTGTTCCGCCGCGGCGACGCCTGCCGTCTGATCAAGCGCTGCAACGACTTTGGCGCCGGCGGCGTCTCGGTCGCCGTGGGCGAGCTTGCCGACGGCCTGTATGTCGACCTTGATACCGTGACCAAGAAGTACGACGGTCTGGACGGCACCGAGCTCGCTATCTCTGAGTCCCAGGAGCGCATGGCCTGTGCCGTCGCCGACGGTGACGTCGAGGAGTTCATGGGCTACGCCGCCGAGGAGAACCTCGAGGCGACCGTTATCGCCGAGGTTACCGCCGAGCCGCGCATGCGCATGGCCTGGAACGGCGTCGCCATCGTCGACCTGTCCCGCGAGTTCCTCAACTCCAACGGCGCACCCAAGCACCAGGTCGCCCACGTGTGCGCCCGTAGCGTGTGGCAGCCCAGCTGGGCCGGCACCACGCTTGCCGAGCGCATGACCTCGCTCGTCACCGACCTCAACGTCGCTTCCAACAAGGGCCTTTCCGAGCGCTTCGACTCCACCATCGGTGCCGCAACCGTGCTCATGCCCTTTGGCGGCAAGACGCAGCTCACCCCGAGCTCGGCCATGGTCGCCAAGTTCCCCGTGGACGGCGAGACCACCACGGCGAGCGCCATGGCATGGGGCTTTAACCCCTATCTGATGGAAGCCGACCAGTTTGCGGGCGCCTACCTGTCCGTGGTCGAGTCCATCGCCAAGCTCGTGGCTGCCGGCTTTGAGCACAAGCGCGCCTATCTCTCCTTCCAGGAGTACTTCGAGCGTCTGCGCACCGAGGCCGAGCGTTGGGGCAAGCCCACGGCAGCCGTCCTGGGCGCCCTTATGGCCCAGGTCGACCTGGGTGCCGGCGCCATCGGCGGCAAGGACTCCATGAGCGGCTCGTTTGAGGACGAGGCCGGCGAGCTCAACGTTCCGCCGACTCTGATCAGCTTCGCCGTCGCCGTGGGCAAGGCCGCCCGCGCCGTCTCGCCCGAGTTCAAGGGCCTCACGCACCGCGTCGTCCGCATCGCCCCCGCTACCTATGGCGAGGACTACCGTCCCGACGCCCAGCAGCTGCTCGCCGCGTTTGACGCCGTCGAGGCGCTCACCGCCAACGGCAACGCCCTGGCCATCTCCACGCCCGGCTACGGCTGCGGCGCCGAGAGCCTCTTTAAGATGTGCGTCGGTAACCAGATCGGTATCGAGCTTGCCGAGGATGTAGACGTGGAGAGCCTCTTCACCCCGCTCTACGGCAGCTTTATCGTCGAGCTCGCCGAGGATGCCGAGCTGCCCGAGGTCGCCGACGGCGTTGTCGTCGAGCCCCTGGGCACCACCGTCGAGGGCTATGTCATCGACATCGGCTCCGAAGTCATCGAGCTCTCCGAGCTTCAGGAGGCCTGGGAGAGCGGCATCGAGGGCGTCTTTGCCTACCGCAGCGCCGACGAGACCCCCGAGGTCGAGACCATCGACTTCCGCGCCAAGGACATCCACGTGTACGGCGGCGCCAAGATCGCCCGCCCGCGCGTGGTTATCCCCGTGTTCCCCGGCAACAACTGCGAGTACGATAGCGCCCGTGCCTTCCGCGCCGCCGGCGCCGAGGCCGACACCTTCGTGATCAACAACCTCACGCCCGAGGCCGTCGCCGAGAGCACCCACGAGCTTGCCCGCCGCATCCGTGCAAGCCAGATTGTCATGATCCCCGGCGGCTTCTCGGGCGGCGACGAGCCCGACGGCTCCGCCAAGTTCATCACGGCGTTCTTCCGCGCTCCCGAAGTCACCGAGGCAGTCCGCGACCTGCTCAAGGCCCGCGATGGCCTGATGCTGGGCATCTGCAACGGCTTCCAGGCCCTGATCAAGCTCGGCCTGGTGCCCTACGGTGACATCGTCGACGCCACGCCCGATGCGCCCACGCTGACGTTCAACACTATCGGTCGCCATCAGAGCCGTCTGGTTCGCACCCGCATCTCGTCCAACCTGTCCCCGTGGCTGTCGCAGTGTAGCCTGGACGACCCCTACACCGTCGCCATCAGCCACGGCGAGGGCCGCTTTGTCGCCAACGACGAGGTACTCGCCCAGCTTATCGCCAACGGCCAGGTCGCCACGCAGTACGTGGGCGAGGACGGCAAGCCCAGCATGGATCTTTCCGTCAACCCCAACGGCTCCGCACTCGCCATCGAGGGTATCACGAGCCCCGACGGCCGTGTCCTGGGCAAGATGGGCCATGCCGAGCGTCGCGGCGACAACCTGTACCGCAACGTGCCCGAGCATGTCCCCGGCGATAAGTTCATGCCGATCTTCGAGAGCGGCGTAGCCTACTTCGCCTAAACCTTTCCCATCGGGTACAATCCCCTCGGGTAACAACACCCGCCACCGGCACACCCGGTGGCGGGTTCTTTTTTGCTTCGCGCATACAGGAAGGACATCATGGAAAGCCGCAAGCCGTATCTCGCCACCCTGCCCGGACTTATCCTGGGCTGTCTTGTTTGCTGTGCGCTCTGGGGGTCGGCTTTCCCCTGCATCAAGATCGGCTACGCACTCTTTGGTATCCCAGCGCACGATAGCGCTTCGCAGCTGCTCTTTGCAGGTCTACGCTTTACGCTTGCCGGCGCCCTGGTTATCGTTGGGATGAGCGCGGCCCAACGCCGCCCCCTCATACCGCAAGCGCGCGACATCAAACCCATCTTTATCTTGTCGCTCTTTCAGACCATCGGTCAGTACTTCTTTTTCTATCTGGGCCTCTCGCGCGCCAGCGCCATGTCGAGCTCCATCATCGAGGCCAGCGCCAACTTCCTAGCCATCCTCTTTGCCGCCCTGGCGTTTCGCACCGAGAAGCTCAATACGGCCAAGGTGCTTGGCTGTGCACTGGGCTTTGCCGGCGTCGCACTCGTCAACCTTTCGGGCGCGGATGGCACCTTTGGCTTCAGGCTCGATGGCGAGGGCTTTATCCTAGCCTCCACCGTCGCGGGTGCCCTTTCGACCTGCCTGATTGGCATCTTCTCGCGCGAGCACGACGGCGTCTTGCTTGCCGGGTGGCAGTTCTTGGTCGGCGGCCTTGTCCTCACCGCCATCGGCTTTTTGATGGGTGGCGCGCTCTCCCCCACGGCGATTGCCCCCGCCATCGCGCTCATCATCTACATGGCGCTTATCTCCGCGGTCGCCTACTCGCTGTGGTCGCGCCTGCTTGCCGTCAACCCCGTCAGCCGCGTCTCAGTCTTTGGGTTTATGAACCCCGTCTTTGGTGTGCTGCTGAGCGCGCTGCTGCTCGGCGAAGGCGCGGGCACGAGCCCCGTTACCGTCATCGTTGCCCTGTTGTTGGTCTGCGGCGGCATCATCATCGTCAACAAACCCAAAAAAGCCTAGCGAACTGCCTCGTTCCAAGAAAAAACCGAGGCGTATCTTCGACAGCCGCTACTAATCCCGCCAACGCAATAGGGGCGCACGACCATCCATGCGGTCGTGTGCCCCTTTTCCTAGCGTATCTGAACGCCGGCTTTCTTTTTCTCGGCCTTGACGCGGTAGAGCTCCGCATCGGCAGCGCGAAGTAAGTCTTGCCAGGTATCAACACTATCGCCGACCCGCGCGTAACCGATGGACATCCGCAATGCATACGGCACCTCGGCATGCGCGAGCTCGTCGTTGATTGTCGCGCACAGATGCATGATATCCTGTTCCGCCACTGCCTTTTGGAGCACCACGAACTCATCGCCACCGTAGCGTGCGATAAAGCCACCAGACGCCGAGCAGACCTCTTTGAGCGCAGCGGATATAACCTGAAGAGCATGGTCGCCCTCCACATGTCCATAGCGATCGTTAATCTGCTTAAAGCCGTCGGCGTCCATCATGAGCAGATACACATCTTCGGCCTGATCCACATTTGAAAAGAGCGACAGCATATAGGTCTCAAAACGGTTGCGGTTGTTGAGTCCAGTCAACGGGTCGGTCGAGATGAGCTGCTCCTGGCAGATGATATAGAGCAGCAACATGCTAATCATTATGCCGAAACAAAGGCCGGGCACCGAGCATACGACCTGAAAGGTACCGCCCACCAGGGCCGGAATGGCGAAAAATGCCAAGGTTCGATAGATAGCCTTCGTCTGTAGGCTCTCGACCCTGCGAGATTGCACAAACGCATGCAGGGACGCATGTATAACGTAACAGTAGCTGACAATGGGCTGGATCATATAAGCAAAGCCGCGACGATACACGCGCTGCGAATCGATATAGAACAGGGCGTGCGTCCAGTAACTGGTAAACGCCAGCACGACCACCAGAGCCGTAGGCAACGTTACAAGCACCACCCTATAGCGCGAGGTCACAAGGCGAGAGCCCTGCATCGTCTCGGAATAGATAAACCAAATGAGACACGCGATGGCAAAGAGCGAAAACGAAACCGCGTTGGAAATCCAGTTGGCAGCAATACCCAACGTGCCGTCCGCACCATCCGAAAGCGTCCAGATCATATCGAATAATATGTACGCGGCAGAGGTGTAGCCAAGCATGCTAAACAATAGTTGCAGGGTGCTCGAGAACAAGGAGCGACGACTTCGCGCGGCAAGCCCGATAAGAACAATCATGCATAGCAGGAATATCTCAATCTTGAGTGCCTTAACCACTAGACGCCATCCCTTCAATATCCGAATGGTCAGAATCGCCCAATTCGAATCAGGGCAATAAACACCCCTTTACTCCGCAGGGGTAAAGGGAATCATAGCAAAGCGCCCGAACATCACTGCAAAACAGTTTCTGTTCGGGCGCTCGGACGGCGCGAATTGCACGCCGGAATCAATTATCGGTAACGGCCGTTACTCGCCGTCGATGTCGGTCGCGACGGCCTCCTCGATGGCCTCGACACCGGCAGGCGACAGGTCCTCCTTGCCCTGGCAGAACTTCTTGTCGACCCAGCCGGTCAGAATCGGAGCCATGATTGCCGTGATGATAACGGCAGTGGCGATCTGGGCGTACGCGGTGGGCGCAAGCTCGGCGTAGCGCGGCGCGACCTCGGCGAGAGCAACCGGCGTGGTCATAGCCGTGCCGGCGATGGTGGAACAAGCCACGGCAGCCTTGCCGTTACCACCGCACAGGCGCTCGAACGCAAAGGTGATGGGACCGACGACAAACAGCGTGACAAGGCCCAGCAAGATGCCGGAAATACCACCGGTGATAAAGCTCGACAGGCTCATGGACGCGCCAAGCTGAAATCCGATGACGGCAATCGCAGGGTTGGCACCGGGAACTAGCAGGTTCTTGATAAACGGGAACAGGTTGCCCAGAACCATGCCGATAACGAGCGGCAAAATGGAGCCGATGATAGTACCGACAGGGATGTTGGCAAGGCCCGAAACACCAAGGATGATCATCGTGACGGCGGGGCCGGCCGTAAAGAACAGGATACCGACGGCGCCCTGCTCGGACTCATCGCCGAACTCGCCCATGATGCCCGTATAGAGCGCCATGTTGCAAAACGTAATGCCGCCGATGATAGACACGGAGCTCAGACCCAGGAAGTTATCGTTAAAGAAATATGCCACGCCCAGGCCGAGAGCCGCTGCGACGACCAGCTTGGGAATCAGCACGACGATGCCGGTCTTGATGGCGCCCGGCGTGGACTTGAAGCTGATGCCGGCGCCCACAAACAGCAGGATCGCGGCGACGATGGTATTGGAGCCACCGCGGCAGGCAGCCGTAAAGAAGCCGCCGATCTCAAAAACCTGCGGGCAGAAGGTGTTGAGCAAAAGACCGACGATCATCGGATAGATCATGATGTCGCCCGGGATGCGCGGGACCTTGAATTTCTTTTGCTCGTTGGCGGTCGCTTCCTGTGCCATGAAACCCCCATTTCCGCTGACGGTGTACAAAAGCCCACGTCACGCTTTGCTACAGTAAAGTTTGACCATGGTACCAGAAGAAATAGACCAGCTCGGTGAAAAATTCGACAAGTTGGGATGGAACGAGATTCGGCGCCCGCGACGCCACCCCTATATAAGGCTCAAGACGATATAGAGTACGATGCCCGAGACGCAGCACCACAGCATCGATTTTGTCTTGACCGCCACGACCACGACGCCGGCGGCCGCAATCCAGGGGACCAAGGCAGGCCAGAGTCCCGCGTCGAACGCGCCGGGGCTCACCAAGTCGTTGGCGACCAGCGCGGCAAAGGCAGCGGGCGGGATATAGCCCAGGGCCTCGGTAATGCGGGGCGACAGGGTCCGCCCGCGCAAGGCGAACGCCGGCGCGATGCGAAAGAACGCGATAGCAGCCCACGACGACAGCCACAGAACCAAGAACTCGTTAACGGGCATCGCGGGCACCTCTTCCGTCAAATACAGCATCGCACGCCAGCGCAATGGCAATGCCGACCACGACGCTTGCCGGCACGGCAATATTCGTGAGGCCCAAGAACTTGCATACGGCGACGGACACCGCGCCCGAAACCGCCGCGACAACGTTGCCGCGTGACAGCCGCTGCGAAAAGAGCAGGCAGATAAAGAGTGAGGTGCAGACAAAGGCTGCAATGGCGGTGGGAACATCGACAACGGCGCCGACGATGGCGCCCGTCGTACACGAAACGCCCCATGTTGCGATAAGGATCACGTTGAGCACGAAGGACTCACGCGGGCCCCAATCCTCCCCTTCAACCAACTTGGCAAGCGAGATGCCGTATGCCTCCTCGGTAAGTGTCGCGGCAACAGCCAGCGTCTGACGCTTCGAGGCACCCCTCAGATGCGGTGCGATCGATGCCGAGTAAAGCGCAAAGCGCGAGGAGATTGCGGCGACGCTCGCGACGATCGATGCTGCAGGCACACCCGCCAGCCACAGGTTGCAGATCATAAACTGCCCGCTGCCCGTCACAAACGTGCTGCTCAGAGCAAAGACCATCCAGGGCTCCATTCCCGTCTGCCCCATGATCATTCCGCACGGCGCGCCTATTGCAACATAGGTAAGCATCACCGGCCAGACGGTTCTAACGATTTTGAGCACCATACGCTTCTCATCCTGACAAGGTCTCCGAGCCGCATGTAGCGATACGGCAGAATCATCATCCGACAGCAACCGAGTTCACCTACAATTGCCACCGGATCGAAAGACACAACTTTTTAGGAAGTCATTATGACAGCTATCGATCGAGACCGGGCGCGCGCGGCCTTCAAAAGCTACACCGATGCCTACGACGCCACCAACCCACGCATCGCGCTCAAAATCGAGCATACGTACCACGTGGCCGAGGCATGCGATGCCGTAGCGCGCGAGCAGGGCTGGTCGTCAGAAGATATTGACCTGGCATGGCTTTGCGGCCTGCTACACGATATGGGCCGCTTTGAGCAGCTGCGACGCTGGGACACCTTTAAGGACGCCGAGAGCATGAGCCATGCGGCGCTGGGCATCGAGGTCCTCTTTGGCGAGAATCCCGCCGATGCACCCGCCACGACAAACATCCGTGACTTTATCGAAACCGGTGCGCATGACGAGCTCATCCGAGCGAGCATCACCTATCACAGCGACTTTCGCCTGCCGGCACAACTCGACGAGCGTACACGGTGCTTCTGCGATATCGTGCGCGATGGCGACAAGATCGACATTATGCGCACCATCGCCGACAGCACCGTCGATACCATCCTCAAGGTGGATGAGGACGCGTTTCTAGCCAGTCGCTTCTCGGTACCGACACTTGCCGCCTTTGACGAGCACCGCTGCGTCGCACGCGATGAACGCAACGAGCCCGCAGACTACCTGGTGGGACTCATCTGCTTTATGTTTGAGCTCGTCTATCCAGCAAGCCGCGCGCTGGCGCGCGAACAGGGCGATATCCACCGCCTGCTCGACGCGCCCTTTGGCATTACGCGGCCCTTTACCGACCCCGCCACGCAGGCGACTTGGAGCCGCCTTAAGGACGAGATGCGCGACTGGCTGGCGCGCGCCTAGCGCTCAAGCTGGGCCAGCAGTTCCTCGACGACCTCGACGGCATCGCCGACAACCTTGTACTGGGCAGCACCAAAGATGGGGGCATCCGGGTCCTCGTTGATGGCGATAATGCACTCTGCCCCACCGATGCCGGCAAGATGCTGGATGGCGCCCGAAACACCGATACTCACGAGAAGCTTGGGCGAAACCGATACGCCGGTCTGGCCAATCTGATGGCGATACTCCAACCAGCCGGCCTCCACGACAGGTCGCGTGCAACCAAGCTCGGCTCCCAGAGCCTCGGCGAGCCTTCGCATCAGGGGCAGATTCTTCTTGGAGCCAATGCCGCGGCCCACCACGACCAAGCGTTCGGCATCGGCGATCGAGGCCTGCCGCCTCCACTCCTCGGCGGGAATCGAGATCTCGACACGAGCCTTAGCATCATCCGCAAGCGATATCTGGGTGATCGTACCGGAGCGGTCGTAGTCAAAGTCGGGCGCCTTAAAGATGCCGGGACGAACCGTTGCCATCTGGGGACGATGATTGGGGCAGACGATGGTGGCCATCAGGTTGCCGCCAAACGCCGGACGCGTCTGTTGCAGCAGTCCCGTCTCCGTATCCATCGAAAGTACGGTGCAGTCAGCCGTAAGGCCCGTCTGCAAGCGCACGGCAACGCCGGGTGCCAGTTCGCGGCCAAAAGCGGTCGCACCGTATAGGATGGCCTCGGGTTTGCGTTCGGCTACCAAATCGCAGATCAAGCGGGCGTAGACCTCCGCATCGTTTTGGCGCAGGCGCTCGTCGCGACAGGCCAAGACTTCGTCGGCGCCCGTGCAAACCAGATGCTCCAGGTCGCCGAGAGAACCCTCGGGACCCATACCGATCAGTGCCACCAGACGGCAGTCGCGAGCATCGGCAAGCTCGCGGCCCTTGCCCATAAGCTCATAGGCAACGGGAGTCACCGTATCGTGCTCGTCGGTCTGCGCGAATACCCAAATGTCTCGATATGCATCAAGGTCTACCGCACCAGCGGCCTCGTCACGCTCGATCGAGATAGCGTTGACAGGGCAGGCGTCGACGCACCCACCGCATAGGATGCAGCCGTCGGTTACGCGGGCGCATCGGCTGGGTCGCTCGCCTTCCACTACGATGCCGCCCGAGGCACAGGCGCGAACGCAGCGACCGCAGCCGATACAGGCTTCGCTATCGATAATCAGTCCGCTCATCTATGCCATCCCCTCGATAATCTTGGCAAGCTTTGCCGCCTGCTCGGACGCCGTCCCCTCAACGGCCTCGCACGTTTGGTCACGGTCGGGCACAAACGAGCGCACGACCTGTGTCGGCGACCCGGCAAGACCGCAACGCGCGGGGTCGGCGTTCACGTCGGCGGCACTGACCACGCGCACGTCCGCCTCCTCCGCCGCGCGAATACCGGCAATACTCGGCATACGCAACTGGTCAATCTCCTTGGCAGTCGTCATCGCGCACGGCATCTCAAGATAGACCGTCTCCTCGCCGGCATCGCAACCGTGAACGAGCGAAAGCGCACCGCACGTCGTAAAACCTGCGCTCTGCACGCAGCTCACATCGGTCACGCAGGGAATCTCAAAGGCGCCGGCAAGCTCGGGGCCAATCTGGGCCGTATCGCCATCCACCGCCATCTTGCCGCAGATGAGCAGGTCGAAGTCCTCGTCGAGCGCTTCGATGCCGCACTTGAGGGCATAGGTGGTTGCCAGGGTATCGGCGCCCGCAAAGGCTCGGTCGGTCAGCAGCAGCGCGTCGTCGGCGCCTCGAGCGATGCAGTCGCGCAGCAGCGATTCGGTCGCGGGGATGCCCATCGACACCACCGTCACGCGCACGTCCATGCCAAAGCCGATAAAGTCGTCCTTCAGCGCCAGCGCGCATTCCAAAGCGCTCGCATCAAAGGGATTAATGACCGCCTGCTTGCCATCGCGCACGATGGTATTGGTCTTGGGGTCCATCTTGACCTCGGTGCTGCCCGGCACGGCCTTGACGCACACCACCATATGGAAATCGCTCATCTTCACGCGCCCCCTTTCTGGACGAGCTCATCCAAGAGCTTCTCCGAAAACAGGTTACCGCGACCCAGCTGCCCGGCAGGATCGAGCTGGAGCTTGAGCCGCGCCGACTCGACCATGGCCTCGTGACCGTACATCGTCTCCAAGAAGCCCGCCTTGATCTTGCCGACGCCGTGTTCTGCGGAGACGGCACCGCCCATGGCCGTGACCTCGGAAGCCCACTGGGCAAAGAGTTCTCCGCCGCGGCGATAATCCTGTGCATCGCGCGGCAGAATGTTCACATGCAGATGGTTGTTACCGATATGCCCCCAGGCGGCAGATTCAAGCCCACTTTCCGCCAGCGTGCGGCGATAGAGGGCGATAACATCGGCCAAGTGCGCGTTGGGCACCGACATGTCCGAACCCAGTTTGGTGATGGTGGGATCCATGCGGCGGCGCTCGTCGATGAGCATGTTGACGCTCTCGGGCACCGCATGGCGGAAGAATCGCTGACACTCGCGATCGACCTCGGTGCGCGCGACCCATGTCGCATCGTCACTGCCGCCCGCAAGCTCCAGTACCCACCCCAAGTGATACAGCTCCTCAGTCGCCTGGGCTTCGTCGTCGCAGTCGAGCTCCACGTAGACACAGACCTTGGCGTCTTTGTCGAGCGCAGGCAGCGAGGCAAACGCCGTCGACTGCTCGCGCTGGCGACGTAGAATATCCAGGGCGCCAGCATCGAAGTACTCGATGGCAGCCGCATGGGACAGGACGGGACGCACAGAATCGGTGAAGGACACGGCCTTGTCTTCGCTATCGAAGAAGCAGCTCACGCCCCAAACGACCGCGGGTGCCACCTGCAGGGCAATCTCGAGTTCGGTGATGACGCCGATTGTGCCACACGCACCGATAAACAGATCGATGGCATCCATATCGTCAGCAACGAAATAACCCGAAGCATTTTTTGTCTTGGGCATGGTATAGCCGGGAAGATCGAGCTCGAGTGTACGGCCCGCTGCCGTCACGAGCGACAGGTGGCGGCCCTGGGCAAAAGCCTCGCCGCGCCGAAGCTCAAGCAAATCGCCATCAGCCAGCACGACGTGGAGTCCCGTGATATGTGGGCGCATGGGGCCGTAGGCGTAGCTGCGGGCACCGGAGGCGTTACATGCCGCCATGCCGCCCAGACAGGCAGACGCCTCGGTGGGATCGGTGGGAAAAAACTGCTCGGGAGCCTCTTGGAACTCCTCGTAGGCCTCAAGCGATGCCTGGTCCCAACCAGCGGTCGGCAGCACCTTCTTGCTCAGCTGCTTGCGCAGCTCCGAGAGCACAACGCCCGGCTCCACGCGCAGCAGAAATTGGCCTTGTTCATCGCGGCGAAGGCCCAAATAGCGATTCATACGGGAAGTATTGAGGATATGCCCGCCGTGGGGCACGGCGCCGGCGGCAAGGCCGGTTCGGGCGCCCTGAACCGTTACCGGAACACGCTCGACATGGAGCTTTTCCAAAATGGCACGGACCTCGTTTTCCGTTGTCGGAAACGAGATGCTCGAGGCCTCGCCCGATGCGCGAGATTCATCGCGGCCATACTCTTCGAACTCGTCGGTGAAGGGTTTGATGGTTGCAGACACGCGAACTCCCCCTTTAGCTAACTACAGTGTTTGCAGGGAGATGTTACCGCATCGTTTCGTCGACGTGTTCGAGACCGTCTCCATAATTGGCGTTTTTTACGTTCGTGCAATTCGGCGAGCGGCTTGATTTCCTCGGCAGACGATGCTTTTGACACATATGGCCCCGCCGTCGCCGACCGCGCGATTGTCGCTCGAAAAAAGTTGGAGTATTTTTTGCCGCCTTTTACCTGCGGAGACGCCAATCCGTCAAGCATTTGGTCAGAAATTGGTCAAGTAGCGGCTGATACGGTCGGCGTCGACAGCCAAAACCGATAGAAGTTTTGGCCCAGAAGCAGGGAGGTTCCCATGGCATATTACTGGCCCCAGTACGGCATCGCCATCGAAGTCGACGACGATCCCCATCTCCTGCCTTTCGACGAAGAGGCATTCCCCGATACGACGGTCTACCACGTTACCACCGATGTGATCTGCAACCCCGAGTCGTTCTCGGCGCTCGCCCACCACATCGCGCATATCCACGACATCGAGCTCCCTCCCGACTTCGACGAGCTCGTCTACTCGCGCCGTCTGATACTTCACATGCTCTTTGGAGCGGACCCGTCCACCTTTGCGCGCGTCTATACCGCCAAGGATGCCGCATGAGCGCGAAGAAGCCACCCCACTTTGCAGGCCTGGGTCGTCGCAAGAAGCTCATCGTTGCCTGCTTGGCCATCGTCTGCGCCCTTGTCGCCGTAGGACTATACGCTTGGCAGTCGCAGCCCGTACCCGAGGCGGGCGCTTCGGTCACGACGGCCGAGGGCAAAACGCGTCAGGAAATCCAAGATGAGCTCGACGCCATCGTCCGCGACAACATGATGACGATTTCGGTCGCGCCGGTCGCTCAGCTGCAGGAGGACGGCAAGCTGCGCGTCAACGTGCAAAACGTCCAAGACAATAAATTTCCCCAGCGATTCCGCGTCATCCAAAACGACGAGACCATGTACGAATCCGGTGTGGTCGAGACCGGCAAGACAATCGAGACGTGCCCCGCCGGCGACATCAAAGAAGGCGAGGCGTACATCGAGATCCAGGCACTCGATGCAAAGACCCTCGACAGCCACGGCAATCCGACACGTGTCAAGGTACGGGTTGAGCAAGCCGAGAACTAGCTTTCCGGCCGACGCGGCACCGCACGCAATTCACCAGCATTCGTCCAATCATCGCGGGGACGGCCCGCGGCGAATAGAAAGGAACGACCATGGACATCACCAGGAACATGAACGGAGCCAGAGCGCTCGTCGTGGGCGCAGGGCTCGCGCTCGCGCTCGCAATGGGCGCCGCCCCGACGCCAGCTATGGCAGCCGGGCGCGTTGGAACCACGAAAGTAATGGTCAGGACCGAGATCGACAACGTTGAGTTCAAAGTTCCGACGGTTATTCCCTTCGTCGCCAAGGCCGACGGCACGCTTCAGGGTCCCTCAGAAGACGCGACCACCATCGACAATCATTCGGCCTACGGCATCCATGTCACCAACATGAAGATCGACGCCATGAACACCTGGACCATTGCCGCCGACGCCAAGGCCGGAACCGCGCAGAACTCCATCGACTTTAAGGTCGGCCCCGACGGCGCGCTCCAGAACGCCAGCGCCGCCGCGCAAGGGACGGGCCTCGATCTTTCCAAGAATGCAGCCTTCGACATGGGCTACCAGGGCATTGCCGGCGGCACGGACAAAATCAAGCTCAAGACAAGCGGAAACGTCGCCCGCGTCACGCGCGACATCTTCCGCGTAACCGGCGAAGGCGATCAGGTTGCGACGATCACCTGGACGGTCGAGCCCGGTGCGCACACGGCATAAGGCCGTCGCCCTGGCCGCCGCCGTCAGCATCCTAGCGTTTGGGCCAGCCATGGCCTTTGCCCAGCAAGAACAGGCGCAGGCCGCCACGCAAGTGACGGTCGACCTCTCGGAGCTCGACCGCGGCGACCGCGAGGAACCGTTGGCGCAGACAGGCGACAGACGATGGCTCTTGGCAGCAGGCGCCACAGCAGCAGGCGCGGGAACCGCCGGCCTCGGTCTGCACATCAAACGCAGCCAGAAACAAAACACGGACAGGCCGCACTAAATTAGCTAAGGAGACCCCATGGCATCGAAGAACCTTTTGCCCGTCGTCGCACTCTGCGGCGCGCTCGCAACCGGAACGCCTGTCGCCGCTTGGGCGACTCCCGTCATGGCAGACTCCTTACCAGTAGCCCTAAGTTCCGCACCAAATCCGTCGAGCGCCATTGCGTGCGAGCGTTTTTCGATCGCACAGGCCGTGATCTCAACCTCGGGATGCCTTCGTCGTAATACGGACGGCTCGATAGTCGTGGATATCAAGCGTTCGAACAAGGCAAACGGCTCCCAGGCGGGGTGCGCCGTCTGCACGTGGCGCTCGGTTGTGTTCGATGCAGATGGCGATCCATGCAATTTAGAGCTGCGCATCGACATCGCTTCGGTCGATGACTCGGCGAACGGAGCGAAGGTCGCCTTCGACGGTACGTTTTTTGAGAAAGGAGGCGGTATATGGCTGGGCTGCGCCGCCGCGAATGCAGACGACACGCAGCCCACCCTCTCATTCACGGCATCGTTGCGGCTGACCAAAGCCGGCACCGATGCCATCGCGGCGGGAGAAGCGTCCCTGCTGTTCTACGCCGTCAGCGCCAAAGACACAGACGCTCATTTCGAGAAACCAGCCGGATCACTCAGCCTTACACGAGGGATAGAGGCAGGCCCTATTGAAATCGATGCCCACGCGCAAAGCAGGCAACGAATTCTTGCCGACCCGGCGCTTCTCGAAATGGAGTGGAACGGATCCGGAGCCATCGGAATTCTCCCCTCCGCGCTTGACGCCAAGACGCTCCCCCCAAACGACGAACCCATCAACGCAACCATACAAGAAGAGAGCGCGGATAAAGAAGCAGGTGCGGGCGACACGCCGTCGCCGACAAACAGCGTCCCAGCTTCTTTCGAAGCACCGAATGAGCCCGCTACCGATCCAAACGATCCCGAGCTCGCGGACAGCCTGGGGCTTGCTGATCCTCAAGAGATCGATGAAGGCAACTGCTGCGTGCTTGCCGCGCTCGACCACACAGAGGTCATCGACGCTGCGAACATCGAAGTTGCCGCCGCCAATCAGCCCGTCCGCAAGTCGGCTATCATCGCATTTCCTGAATCCATCGAAGTCGTCTTTTTGCCATCGGGCGAGGTCGTGGCCCCAACACTGCTCACCTTGTTGGGCGCCAAGAATACTCGAAACGAAATTAAAAAGGTCACAGTTGTCGACCCTGCAACCACCGCCAAGCTGCGTCTATACGCCGTTGCCGCAAACGGAAGCAAGACCCTGGAATTCGATGGCGACACACTTCTAACCTGGCGACGTCTGGACATTATGCAAGACGTCTCGTACCAGATCGAGCTCGAAGGGTTTGATCGTGCCCGCGATGCCAATATCATCGCCGCGGCTATTGAATCCCCGCAGCGGCTTATGACACTGCGCTTTGAATACTATCCCTATGTCCCGACAACCACCTGAGGCTTAAATGCTGCGCATCATTCCTAATACCACTTATATAACGTATTAGATGGGTTGCGATGTGCCTCGCATTTCGTTCTGCTACGATTGCCACGTTGGCATCAATACAGGAGGGCTCATGCCGGGCTTGGGAACAATCATCAACGTTGTGCTTTTAGTTGCGGGCGGTCTTTTAGGATTAGCGGGCGGCCGCTTCATTACACCGCGCATCCAAGACACGCTCATGAAAGCATCGGGGCTGTGCGTCCTGTTTATCGGCCTGGGCGGCACCATGCAAAAGATGCTCATCATCGATGGAAAGGCGCTAGCGACCACCGGTACCACCATGCTCATCGTCTCATTTGCGCTCGGTTCGCTCATCGGCGAGGCCGTCAACTTGGAAGCCGCCATCGAGAACCTTGGCGAATGGCTCAAGCGCAAAACCGGCAGCGAGGGCGATAACGAGTTCACCAACGCTTTTGTCTCGACTTCACTCACCGTGTGTATCGGCGCCATGGCCATTGTGGGATCGATCCAGGACGGTCTGCTCGGTGACTGGTCAACGCTTGCCCTGAAAGGCGCATTGGACTGCATCATCGTCTGCACCATGACGGCGTCGCTTGGCCGCGGCTGCATTTTCTCCGCCCTGCCCGTCGCCGTGTTCCAGGGGACGATCACGTTGTTTGCCGGCGCGCTCTCCCCCATCATGACCACAGCAGCCCTCAACAGCCTTTCGCTCGTAGGCTCCATGCTCATCTTCTGCGTCGGCGTCAACCTCATCCGTCCTCAGACCTTCCGCACGGCCAATATGCTCCCCTCCGTCGTCATCGCCGTCATCTACGCCCTCCTGTTCTAAATCTATCTACGCAGCGGTATCTCGAACACCTGTTTGATGCTGTGCTATGATATGAGGTCACCGTAGCTGCGTTCGAGAGGAGGAGCGGTGGCCGACCAGGACATCAAGATGCTCATCGAGCGCATTATGGCCGAGGCCCGGACCCATCAGTCTGCCCGCTTCTCACATGAAGTCTACGCAGACGAGCCGATTCTCAAAACCGGCCGACAGATGCAGAATTTCCTCCCCGACCAGTACCGTAAAATGCGCGAGATATCGCGCTGGCAGGATGACCCCAAAGGCGGCGCAGGTCGCTGGCTTTCGGAAGCCGAGCTTTTCTACCGCCAGGGCCTGCTGATGGCCGACTTTGAGGACGACTGTCCCTACAACGGCACCTTTAAATCGTACTTTCCCACCTACAACGCCATGAGCGACCGGCAGTTGCGCGGCTACTTTACCTGGCGTGCCCAAGTGCGCCGCGGAACCGTCGAGGAAACGTCTACGTCCTTTGCCTTTCTGTATCTCTATGAGCTGATTTGCGGCATTGGCGTAGATGACCCGCTCGATGGTTTTAACAAGATCAAGGCTTTTTGGGATGTCTATCGCGCCTTCGAGCCCGGCATCGACCGATTTGCACGCGTGTGGCTGCAGGATTACGCCGTGTTCCACGGGCTCGACCCCAAGCTGCTTCGCGACTCTAAAACCGTCATGTTCGATAACGCCCTTATCGAGCTGCGGCGCGCGGCACGAGACCTTGTACCAGCACCGGCACCGTCCGGCCAGACCCCTAAGCGTCGCAAAACCTCCGAGCCCACGCTCCCCCTTCCGCCCGATGAGGTGCGCGAGGAGAGACTCATGGCCGCCATCAACGCCCTCTCCACGTACAACCTAAGTAACTCGCGGCTCGACCGCAGCCACCACCGCGATCTGCGCCACGTGGCGTGCGCCGTGTATGTCCGTATGGCGCGCTACTATGACACGCACCGAAAGACCGGCATCGTGGCGAGCTTATTTGGGGAGGAGACGGCCATGCCCTACACCATGTTTGCCTCGGCCGTATTCTTTGCGCCCGAGCGCCACGAGGACTGCGAATACCGCTTGAATCCCATCCATATCTACCGTTGCCAAAACGGCTTTTGGGAATGCATGCGTATCCACGGTAGTAGGCAAAAGAGCAGCAAGCTCGGTGAAATGATGCGCGCCTGCGACCAACGCCTGCGCCTGGCGCTGGACCCCGCCCATCCCCTTAAGGAAGAAAAGGTCCCCAAATATCTGGCCAAGATTATCGATGACGAGATTGTGGCATGGCTTTCGTGGGACGCCGCACACCAGCCCGTCAAGATCGATATCGATCTGAGTCAGCTGGGGCACATTCGGAGCGCCGCTGCGCAAACGCGCGAAGCGCTTTTGATCGACGAAGAGCGCGAGGACGACGCATCCGCAGAAGCCGAGGCAGCGGGCTCAGGGCAACCGGAAGCCGAGCCCGTAGCCGACGCGATTGTCGAACCGGTCGTGGCACCCATTCGGCAGGACTTGACCGACGAGCCGACCATATCCACCGAACAGTTTGGTGTCGTGGCACCGCTTCTTGCGCCGACGCCCGCGTTCGCAGCTGCTGCGCCCGCTGACGCCACAAACGAACTCGCGCCTGCCGCAAACGCCTATCTCAGCGCACTGCTCGAGCACAACGCAGTACAGGCGGAATCGGCGGTAGTGCAATCGGGGCAGAGCGAGGACATGCTCGTCGATACCATCAACGAGGCGCTCTTTGACCTGGTGGGCGACACCGTAATTGAATTTAGCGCGGCAGGGCCGCAGATTATTGTGGACTACGAAGCAGACGTGAGAGGATACCTAGACCATGAGTGATACCGCATCCGCAGCACCCCGCGTGCCCAAGCGCGTCGCTGCCGTCATTCTCAACTCGCTCAAGGGCGGCGTGGTCCCGCGCATCGGCCTTCCTTACATCACCGTAGGGCGCGAGGTCGAGATCCGCGCCCTGCTCACCGATCTGAATCTCATTGCCGACGGTGGCGCAAGCTTCCGCTTTCTGGTCGGTCGCTACGGAGCCGGCAAGAGCTTTTTGCTCCAGACCATCCGCACGCACGCCATGGGCGAGGGATTCGTCGTCGCCGATGCCGACCTATCCCCTGAGCGCCGCCTGCAGGGCGGCCAGGGACAGGGCCTTGCCACCTACCGTGAGCTCATCCGTAACATATCGACTAAAACGCGCCCCGAGGGCGGTGCGCTCAACCTAATCCTCGATCGCTGGGTCGCCTCCTGTGCCGACGCCGACGAGTCTGCCGTCAATGCCCAACTGGCCCCGCTCGAGGAAATGGTCCACGGCTTCGACTTCACCCGCATGCTCCACCGCTACCGCGCGGCCGTATCCGAGGGCGACGAAGAAGCTATGAGCCGCGTGACCAAATGGATTCGCGGCGAATACCGCACCAAGAGTGAGGCACGCGCTGAGCTGGGCTCCTCGACCATCATCAGCGATGACGACTGGTACGACTACGTTAAGCTCATTGCACGCTTTTTGGTCTGCAGCGGCTACAAGGGTATGTTGGTGCTCATCGACGAGCTCGTGAATCTGTATAAGATTCCCAACGCCATCACGCGCCAGTACAACTACGAGAAGATCCTGACCATGTACAACGACACACTCCAGGGCAAGGCGCAGTACCTGGGCATGATCATGGGCGGCACGCCAACCTCCATCGAAGACCGCCGCCGCGGCGTGTTCTCCTACGAGGCCCTGCGCAGCCGACTCGCTCAAGGCCGCTTTGCACGCGAGGACCTTAAGGACATGCTCGCGCCCATCATCCGTCTGCAGCCACTCACCTACGAGGAGCTGCTGGTGCTGATCGAAAAACTCATGCAAATTCACGCCGGCTACTTTGGCTGGACGCCCACGCTTACCGAGAACGACTTGGTGGACTTCCTCAAGATCGAGTTCGGTCGTGTGGGAGCCGACACACATCTGACGCCGCGTGAAGTCATTCGCGACTTTATCGAGCTGCTCGACATCCTATGCCAGAACCCCGACGCCAACGTAGCCGAGCTGCTGCAAAGCGTCGGCGGCGACGCGCTGGCGCCGGCAGCAGCAACAGGCGACACCGGCACCGCAGGCGGCGACCGTAACTTCGCCGAATTCACCATCTAACCTGCCAAAAAGGGATAGGTTTATTTTGGCAGGTTTTATCTGGGCAAACGTTGAAGCGGTAATGCAGCAAGCCACTGCCCGCCGCGTTGAGAGATTCGCTTTTGAAAGGAGGCCTCGTGAACGCCTTTGACCGCTACGCCCCGTTTATCCAAGACTTCATCTACTCCCACGATTGGGAGAGCCTGCGCTCCATCCAGGTTGCGGCGGCAGATGCCATCTTCAACACGCAAGACAATGTGCTCCTGACGGCCTCCACGGCATCTGGCAAAACCGAGGCAGCCTTCTTTCCCATCCTGACCGAGTTTTGGGAGAACCCGCCCGCAAGCGTGGGTGCCCTCTACATTGGCCCCCTCAAGGCGCTCATCAATGACCAATTCGTCCGCCTCAACGATCTGTGCGAAGAAGCCGATATCCCTGTCTGGCACTGGCATGGCGATGTCTCGCAGTCGCACAAGGCTAAGCTCATCAAAAAACCGAGCGGCATCTTGCAGATTACGCCCGAGTCACTCGAGGCGCTCCTGATCCATAAGCACATGGCGATCCCTCGTATGTTCTGCGACCTGCGCTATGTGGTTATCGACGAAGTCCATTCGCTCATGCGCGGCGACCGCGGCGGGCAGACGCTCTGCCTTATCGAGCGGCTCTCGCGCATGGCAGGCGTGCAGCCCCGCCGCATCGGTCTGTCGGCAACCATCGGCGACCCCGAGCGCACGGGCGCCTTCCTGTCGCAGGGGACGGGACGCAACTGCGTCATCCCACGTTTTGAGGAGCCGCGCCGCGTGTGGCGCATCTCCATGGAGCACTTCTACAACTCGGGTCCCCAGGCGCAGCAGCGAGGATTCGCGAGTACAGGTCCGCAGGAAGCCGAAGTGCTCGCATGCGAGCGCATCGAGGCGGTGGCGCCCACGGCACTGCCCGCCGGCGCCCAAGACATGCGTCACAGCGGGCAGCTCACACAAGAGGAGCGCCGTCAACGTCGTGAGCGGGCACGGGGCAAGGCCGCTCCCAAAGACCGTCGCACTTCCTCGGCCCCCGAGGGCGAAGTCGACATCCCACGAGCGACCGAGCAGGCGCTTCTCAACCCCACCGACACGGCGCCCGACAACGCCGACCCCGGTATGGGCTATATCTTTGAGCATACGCGCGGCCGCAAGTGCCTGGTCTTTGCCAACTCGCGCGAGGAGGCAGAGGCCGTGTGCTCCATGCTGCGCAGCTACTGCGAAAGTCGACACGAGCCCGACCGCTTTCTAATCCATCACGGCAACCTTTCGGCATCGCTGCGCGAGACGGCCGAGGAGCTCATGCGCGACGAGGAGCAGACGCAGACAACCGTCACCACCTCTACGCTGGAGCTCGGTATCGATATCGGCCGCCTGGAGCGCGCCTTCCAGATTGACGCGCCGTTTACCGTCAGCTCCTTTTTGCAGCGCATGGGGCGCACGGGACGCCGCGACCTTCCGCCCGAGATGTGGTTTGTCATGCGCGAGGAAGAACCCGAGCCGCGCACGATGATGCCCGAAACCATTCCCTGGAAGCTCCTGCAGGGTATCGCGCTCGTACAACTCTATCGCGAGGAAAAGTGGGTCGAGCCGCCCGAGCTCGATCGACTCCCCTACAGCCTGCTCTATCACCAGACTATGTCGACCCTCGCCAGCACCGGCGAGCTCACGCCGGCCGAACTTGCCCAACGCGTGCTCACGCTCAGTTATTTCCACCGCGTCTCAGCCGATGACTATCGCGTACTGCTGCGCCACCTCATCAAGATCGACCACATCCAGGTCACCGAGGGCGGCGGGCTGATCGTGGGTCTCGCGGGCGAGCGCATCATCAACAACTTTAAGTTCTACGCCGTGTTCCAGGAAAACGAGGAGTTCACCGTTCGCAGCGAGTCGGCCGAGCTGGGCACGATCGTCAATCCGCCCCCGCCCGGTGAGCGCATCGCCATCGCCGGACACTGCTGGATTGTCGAGGAAGTGGACTGGAAGCGCCACACTGTCTTTGCCACGCAGGTCAAGGGCCGGGTGCCGGCCTACTTTGGCGACTGCCCCGGAGACATCAATACGCATGTACTCGAGCGCATGCGCAAAGCGCTCAACGAGCATGCGGCATATCCGTATCTCATGGGCAACGCACGGGCACGTCTTGCACAGGCTCGCCATACGGCCGAGATTTCGGGCGCGGGGGCCAAGCCGCTCATTAACCTGGGCGGCGACACCTGGGTGCTCTTCCCCTGGCTGGGCAGCTACGCCTTTTTGGCGCTCGAGCGCTTGCTTAAGATTAAATGCGCCGCAAAGCTGGGCCTTCGCGGGCTCGATCCGTCGCGTCCATACTTTATGCAGTTCAAGATGAAGGCCGACAAGGAGACGTTCTTTGAGGTGCTCGCAGCCGAGGCCGAAAAGGACTTCGACCCCATCGAGCTCGTCTATCCCGGCGAGGTACCTTACTTTGATCGGTACGACGAGTTTGTTCCCGAAGAGCTCGTGCGCAAAGGCTTCGCCGAAGGTGTGCTCGACATCGAAGGCATGAAGCAGCGTGTCCGCAGCTGGCGCGACCACGCCTAAGACCAGTCTTTTTGGGACGGGGAGACTTACTTGTCGTGAAGGACGGTGCCGAGGAAGTCGGTGTCGAAGGGCACAGCTTCGGCAAAGGCGTAGTCGCCGTCGCTGGCGAAGAGTAGATAATTCTCCTCGCCGCCGAACTCCGTATCGCCACAAGGCACCACCCAGGCGCGAGCGAACACCTCGAGTGCCGTGGCAACGCAATCGCGCAGGAACGTCACATCGCTCCCCTCGTTTGCGCTCACGATATTGGCCACGTAGATACCCCCGGGGTTCAGGCCGCCCCGCACTAGACGCAACGCCTCAACGGTCGCCAGCTCACGCACGGGCTCGGCACCGCCAAAGCAATCGCTCACGACCACGTCGTAGCGACGATGGCCCACGCTCGTCACACCCAGATACGAGCGAGCCTCAGCGGTTATCACCCGCAGGCGATCGCCCGCCGCGCGCTCCAGCTCGTCTAGGTAGAACCAGCGGCGCGCCAGGCGCGTAATCTCTCCGTCATACTCGATGACGTCCA
This sequence comes from Collinsella aerofaciens, assembly GCA_048447565.1. GTDB lineage: Bacteria > Actinomycetota > Coriobacteriia > Coriobacteriales > Coriobacteriaceae > Collinsella > Collinsella aerofaciens_CE. The sequence continues at coordinate 48,631 of DBGAXC010000017.1, forward strand.
TGCGCAAGCCCTCGTGCGACATCAGCACGAACTTGGGATAGGCAAACCCGCCGCCACCCAGCACAAGCATGCGGTTGATGCCGTGACCATAAGCATCGCGCATCGCATCCTCGGACTCAAACACGTCGTCAAACGCACGATAGTACGCAAAGACGGGCTCCGCCCAACGCTCACCGACGTAGCTTGCGCTTTGGTAGACGCTGCCTTGCACCAACACGCGAATCTCATCGCCGTCCCCATCGTGCACGCGCTTCACACGCGCCAACCCATTGCGGGTTCGCGCAACCTGCAGACAGGCAGCACGAACAGCGACGGCGGCCGCACCAAGTGCCGCGGCTCCCAGGGCAACGCCGGCAACGACGCCAGCAGAAACACTCGGCTTGTTCATCTAGAGCTCCTTTTGCAGATAGAGTCCATGATCGTAAAAACCCAAATGGCGATAGTACTCGCGCGTACCAATCGCGCTGATCACGTTGATGCGCGTATAACCCGCATCCCGGGCAATCTCGCACGCACGCTCTACGAGCAAACGCCCCAACCCGTGATGCTGCGCCGCCTGGCCCTGGTCGCCCACGCGTGCCGCCATGCCATACACGTGCACCTCGCGAATCATCGCCTCGTCCGGCGTCGTCGGCAACTCGTCCGCATGCGCGGCAACAAACGAATGGTCGGGCAGCGACAACCGCAAAAAGCCCGCGATCTTGCCCTGCGGCGTCACCCACTGCAAAAAGCGCTCGTGCGTCACCGGCGTCTCGTACGCCACCTCCTCGTCAAGGGTCAGCTCATCCAAGTCGGCGCCCGCCGTGCTGATCTCGCGATAGCGAATCTCGCGCACCGTCGCACCGTCACCCCGAGCAGCTAGGCGGTTCTCAACGAGCTGACGCAGGTTGGGTTTCTTGTTGCCCACCATAATGTCGTCGGAACTAAAGTCGCGGATCATGCGACTGATACGGCAGAACGCCGGCGTCACCACGATGTCGTCGGCCAGCACATCGAGCAGCTCTTCCTCGGTATAGGGACGCCACTCGCCGCGCTCATAGCAGCCCACCAGACGCGAGCCCTCGATGAGCGCACACGGGTAGACCTTGACCTCGTCGGGCATAAAGGCCCCTTCGGTCATAAAGCGTTCGTAGTCGCGCTTGTCCCCCTCGGGCGTGGCGCCCAGCAAGTTAAGCATAAAATGCGCGTGGATCTTAAAGCCAAACAAGCGCGCAAGCGAAAACGCCCGCTCGATCTGCGCCACCGAAATGCGACGCTCGTTGATATCGAGCAGGTGCTGGTCGAGGCTCTGGATACCCATCTGGATCTTGGTGCAGCCCAGGCGGCGGATGAGCGTAAGCGCCTGCGGCGTTACAGCATCGGGGCGCGTCTCGATAACGAGTCCCACCACGCGATGCTTCGCCGTCTCGTTGATGCGCTGTTGACGCTCGAGCTCCTCTATCGTTGCCGTCTGCCACTTGGCAACCTCGCCCCACGGCGTACCGGGGCCGTACAGACGACGCACCGCGCGGTTATAGCCGCCCACGGCAGCATCCACACGCTCCTGCTCGTCGGCAACGCCGGCAGCGAGCTCGGCCTCGTCTGTCACAATGCCGGCAGCCCGATAACTCTCGCGGCGCTCTGCTACCACCGGCGGCAGGGCATCGGCGGGAGCGTCATCGAGCAGGCGCCCCGCCTCGGCACGGCTGATGCCCGGACGCGCCAACATGGGGTTTGCCGCCACGCCGGCGACGGCATCGTCATTGAGCGCACGGAAGAGCTCCGACATAAACCATGCCTGATACCCTTGCGGATAGTCGCTCCAGGTACCACCGAGCACGATGAGCTCTATCTTGTCGGTCGCATGCCCCATCTGCGAAAGCGCCGTCAAACGGGCGCTCACCTGCAGATACGGGTCAAAGCAATTTTGCTCCGCACGGGCGCATGCCGGCTCGGCGTGCAGATAGCTCTTGGGCATGCGCAGATCGTTGGGGCAAAACAGGCAATCGCCCGAGCATGGCCAGGGCTTGGTAATGACGGTAATGGTCGCCACGCCCGAGGCCGTTCGGCGCGGCTTCATACGCAGGACCTGCAGCAGTTGACGCTCCAGATCGGAATCGACATTCCACGCAGCCCACCGAACCGGCTCCTCACGTTTAACCCGCTGGTAGAACGGCAGCAGACGGCGCTTGGCCAAATCGCGTTTGTCGGCACCCTCACGGCGCGCCTCGGCATGTATCAGTTTGACGAGCGCTTTGTCGTCCACGGTCTCGCCGCGACGCAGGGCATCGAGTATGTTCAAGATAATCTGTTCCATGCCCCCATTGTAAAGGCAAAGGCGCCGGAGCCGATCTCGGCTTCGGCGCCTTCATCAAACAGCGCAGCTATGGTTTATAAGTCTTCGATAACCGCCCGTCACTCTGAATCAAATGACATGTCACCCGAACCAACCTCAAAACGATACGTGGCGGACTTATCGCCATTATCGAATTCAAGATTCAAAATGGTCTCGCCGTCGTAGTCAAGCGGAAGGAAATCGCTCTCGAAGTCGCCGCTGCCCAAGGTGAGGCTTGCCTTAAAGCCCGTAGAGTTCGGAACCGTCATCTCCACATCGCCCGAGCCCACACTCACGTCCATCGACTTCGCGGGGGCCTGGTAGAGCTCGAACGTTACATCGCCCGACCCGACCTCTGCACTAAGCGCATCAGTCACGCTGCCCGCAAACTCTACATCTCCCGCACCCAGGAAAAGGTCGAAACCATCACAGGTGACACCGGCAATCTGCAGATCACCCGAGCCCACGTGCGCGTTGACTCCCTTCAGATGTTCGGCAACACGGCGCGGCAGCTCAACCGTAACCGAGCGGTCAATTGCCTTACCGTCATCACTTCCAAACTGAGAAACCTTGAGCGTCGAGTCCTCGACGGATGCGATGTTCTGCGTCGCGGCCTTGGAGGCATCCATACCATTGGCAACGCGTCCCCGCTCGATAACGCGAGCCTTGTTGTCATCAACAACCTTGACGTCCACCGTAGCCGCATCGATATCGAAATCGAGGTAGCGAAACTCATCAGCATCAAAGGTCGTACACGAAAGCTGCTGAGGCCGAGCGGAATATTTACCGCTATCCAAGAGATCATCGTCGTCAAACATATCGTCAAAATCAGACAAAGCGCCGGATAGAATAGCGGTCGTTCGCACCATATTGGAATGAGCCAATAGCCGCGAGGCACCAAATACAAGCCCGATGATGAGCACAAACGCTCCGATGCCAACGCCCAAGCGTACCTTGGATTCATGCGAAAGCTTCATCATTCATCACCCTCTTTGGCGATCGGCTCAGCGGTGGTCGCGGTAGCCACGTCAGTATCAACTGAAGCGGAAGTATTCTGAGCCCTAGCCGCCACCGGCGCCGGACCAACCTGAATATCTCCACGCGCCCAATCACCATCGAGCGCACGCGCCACCCAGTGATAGATGGGAATCGTGAAGAAGATCAGCGCGGCAAAGGGGCCGGCACCAAACAGGAACATCAGCAAAAAGAACAGCAGCCAGCACACGGCCCAATACGGGAACGACTGGAACGGGCCCTTCACCGGAGTCGAGCCAACTGCGCCGCCACTCGTCGCCTGCGCCGTAGCGGCATTGGCGGCCTGCGCACTCCAGCTTGCCGCTTGCGCCGCCTTGGCGGCGGCATCACTCGCCTGCGTTGCCGCCTCGGTAGCTCGTGCCGCCGCCTCATGGGTGCGTGCGCGCTCTGCCGCCTCGGCCTCGCGCTGGCGGGCGCGGTCCTCGTTCTCAAACTCGATATCGTCCTCGATCTCATCGCTCGGATTGAGCAGCTCGTCCAGGCTCACGCCATAGAGCTTGGCGAGCGAGATCAGGTTCTCGGTATCGGGCGAGCTCTCCGCGCGCTCCCATTTACTGACCGCCTGGCGCGACAGCCCCAGCTTTCGCGCCAGCCCTTCTTGGCTAAAACCCTTGCTGCGACGAAGGTCGGCGAGCCGCTGCGCAGTTTCTACATTCATGGTTCCTCCTATGTGATGCCAGCCGTGCCGCCGGACCGTTTTTGTTCTTAAGGCGCCTTGCACAGTTAAAAATCTATCCGCCACCGCCAAAAGCATGCCACCTATTCTAGTGAGATTTTTGACAACCGGCGGTTGCGGGTGCATATGAGCTGCGGAAATGTGTCCAAACAAAGCAATGGGGCCTAGCTCAGTTGTCCCCGTTGCGGCGTTAACGGTAGTATGGTCATACTGTTTATACCGCACCGCCAACGGAGGGAGTTCCGCGCCGTGAACCGCGATTTCGCCTCATCGCTCATCCAGCTCAACAACACGTTCTATCGCGAGCACTCCGCCTCCTTTTCCGATACGCGCCAGGCCCCGTGGCCCGGCTGGGTGCGCACCATGGACATCGCGCTCGAACAGCTCGACGTCGCCACGATCGAGCATCCCGTCCGCGTCTTCGATCTCGCCTGCGGCAATATGCGATTCGAAAACTTTGCCGCCGGCGGCGCACTTGCCGCCAAGGGCGTCGACGGCGCAAACCCCTCGGCAGATGCCAGCTGCCCGTTTGAGTTCTATGGCGTCGACTCGTGCCAAGACCTGGCCATCGATGCACGCGGTCACGCCCTGCGCATTCCCAACCTGCACTTCCAGGAACTCGACGTGCTCGACGCCCTTATGAAGCTCAACCCCGCCGAGACGCCCGACGTGCTTTTCGACGCCCCGCTCGCCGACATCTCGGTCTGCTTTGGCTTTATGCACCATGTGCCGTCGTGCGAGTACCGTGTACGCGTGCTCGACGCCCTGGTGCGCCAGACGCGCCCGGGCGGCATCATCGCCATCAGCTTTTGGGAGTTTATGAACGACGAGCGCATGGCGCGCAAGGCTGTTCGCGCCGAAGCCCGCGCCGAGCTCACCCCGCCGTTTGAGGGTTACGATTCCGCACAGTTTGAAGCCGGCGACCACCTCATCGGCTGGCAAAACGACCGCCACGCCTACCGCTATTGCCATCACTTTGACGATCAGCAGATCACCGACCTGGTGCGCGGCGTCCGTACGTTCTACAAGAGCGGCGAGGTCCCCGTGCGCGAGCTTGAGCGCTTCCATGCCGACGGTCGTAGCGGCGAGCTCAACCGCTATGTGATTCTCAAGCGCCTGTAGGCACCGACGACTCGCCGCCGAGCCGCACCACATCTTTCGGGCAATCTATGCCCGCCCTTTTCAACCCATTGACGGAACGCGCGGCCATGCGTTTCGCATTTATGACCAAGGAGCCTCATGGGAGCCGTCCACGTTCGCACGCCTAAGAACTTTGTGCTCGAGGAGCGCCTGGAGCGCTACGCCGATGCGATCGAGACGAACCCCGAGGCTTATGCCGGAGATTGGCGCGAGGCTTGTGCGCCAGCTGGCAGCAAGCCCTTCGAACACCTTCACCTGGATCTTGGCTGTGGCAAGGGAACGTACCTTGTAGAGCGCGCGGGCCACGAGCCAAACACCCTCTTTATCGGCATGGACCAGGAGCCCATCTGCATTGCCTATGCCGCGCAGAAAATCTGCGAGCAGGAGCTATCCAACGCACTCGTCCTGCCCCGAGGCGCCGCATCGCTGCCACAGCTATTTGCCGCAGGCGAGCTCGATGCCATCACCATCAACTTTCCCACGCCGCAGCCCAAGGCCAAGTACGCCAAAAAACGACTCGTCCATGTCGACCATTTGATGCTCTACCGCCCGCTCTTTGCAGCCAACGCCACCGTCACGCTGCGCACCGACAGCAAACCATTGCGCGATTACGCCCTGGGACAGTTTGCCGCGGCCGGCTACGACACGCTTTGGGTAAGTGACGACGTACGCCGCGACCATCCCGAGCATCCCGAGACCGAGTACGAGCGCCGCACGCGCGAGATGGGTGCCGCCGTCTATGGCATTCGCGCCACACCTGGAGCGCAGCCCAGCGATGAACAGCTCGCGGCGGGCCGCGCGCAGGAGCAAAGCCTTGCCTGCTACCTGCCCGAAAACCTCGATGCGCTCACCTATGTACCTCTGGGCATGGAAGAGGCCGTCGAGAACTTTAGAAACCGCGCCCGCAAAGGCAAGAAGCGCCTGCCGCAGGAGTCCTAGGGGCTTCTGATGGTCGCGGCGTCGGCAAACAAGTGAAAATAGGCGTCAGCGAACGACCCTCAAACCTAAGTGAGTAGACTTTTTTGCAATAGCCAAGCACAACCCGCATAACGAAAACTAAAACCGCAGATAGAACCCTTGTGCAAAATCCATGTGCTCGCGACATCGCAAAAAGTCTACTCACTTAGCTGGCAACTGCACCAAACGGCCGGGCAGAACGCCCATTTCCTGCATTTTCTTGCCTGCAAACGCATCGATGCGCCGCTACGCCATAATAGTTGGCGGACAATCGCGAGAGAAAGCAACCACATGGCACAGACCACGACAGATACCGCCGCCAGCACCGTCTCCGGCGCCGGCGCCGCCAGCTCATTCTCGGGCGGCACGGGAACCGAAGCCGAGTTTGGCTCGCTCGGCGCGCTCTCCCCCACCTGGTGGGAGCCCGAGGGCGGCAGCGAGCCCGAACCGTGGCTCACGCCCGATCAAGCCTTCGAACGCTTCTTTGAATGGACGAGCGATCGCGGCATTGAACTGTGGGATCACCAAGAAGAGGCCCTCATGGACCTGGCTGCCGGCGATCACGTCATTTTAGGCACACCGACCGGATCGGGTAAATCGCTCGTCGCGCTGGGCATGCTCTTTATGGGCATGGCGCAGGGCAAGCGCTGCTACTACACGGCTCCCATCAAGGCTCTGGTCAGCGAGAAGTTTTTCGACCTTGTGCAGGTGCTCGGCCGCGATAACGTAGGCATGATTACCGGCGACACGCATATCAACACCAAGGCACCCGTCATCTGCTGCACGGCAGAGATCCTTGCCAACGACGCACTGCGCGAGAGCGAAGATGCCGACGTGGGCTGCGTGGCCATGGACGAGTTCCACTACTTTGCCGACCCCGACCGCGGTTGGGCTTGGCAGGTGCCGCTGCTCACCCTGCCCCACACGCAATTCATGCTCATGAGCGCCACGCTCGGCGATGTCACTGCCATCGCCGCCTCACTCGAGGAACACACCGGTGTTACCTGCGACTTGGTCGTCGATGCCCCGCGCCCCGTGCCGCTGAGCTACGACTACGTGACGACCTCCCTCGAGGGCACGGTCGAGCTCGCCATGCGCCGCGGCGAGGCCCCGCTCTATATCGTGCACTTTAGCCAGGATGCCGCCCTTGCAACGGCACAGTCGCTCGCCAATTTTGGCATCGCCAGCAAGGAGCAGCGCGAGGCCATCAAAGAAGCGGCAAAGGGGACGAGCTTCTCCACGGCCTTTGGTAAGATTCTCAAACGCCTGCTTGGATGCGGCGTCGGCGTGCACCATGCCGGCATGTTGCCGCGCTATCGCCTGCTGGTGGAGCGCCTGGCGCAGCAGGGCCTGCTGCCCGTCATCTGCGGCACCGATACGCTCGGCGTCGGCATCAACGTACCCATCCACACCGTGGTACTCACCGCGCTCACCAAGTTCGACGGCTACAAGATGCGTCGCCTGCGCGCCCGCGAGTTCCATCAGATTGCCGGTCGCGCCGGCCGCTCGGGCTTCGATACCGAGGGCATGGTCATCGCCGAGGCCCCGGAGCACGAGATCGAGAACGCCAAACTCATGGCCAAGGCGGGCGACGACCCCAAGAAGCTCCGCAAGATTAAAAAGAAGAAGGCCCCCGAGGGCTTTGTCACCTGGAACAAGCAGACCTTTGAGCGCCTGATCGAGACGCAGCCCGAGACGCTCAAGCCGCGCCTTCGCATCACGCACTCCATGGTGATTAGCGTGGTCGAGCAGGGCGGCGATGCCCGAGTCCGCGTACACGACCTCATCGAGACGAGCTTGCAGACCCCCGAGGAAAAGGCCAAGCTCGAGGTTCGCGCCGACGAAATCTTCGCCACGCTCATCGATTCCGGCGTCGTCGTTCGCACCGAGGTGCCGCCCGCGCCCGACGCCCCGACTGACGCCGCGCCAGACATCGACTATGCACTGACGGTCGATCTGCCCGAGGACTTTGCGCTCGACCAGCCGCTCTCGCCGTTTTTGCTTGCCGCGCTGGAGCTGCTCGACCCCGAGAGTGAGACCTATACCATGGATCTGATCTCAATGGTCGAGGCTACGCTCGAGGATCCCAAGCAGGTGCTGCGCGCGCAGGAGCGCGCCGCGCGCGACCGCGCTATGGCCGAGATGAAAGCCGACGGCGTCGAATATGAGGAACGCTTGGAGCGCATCCAGGATGTCACCTACGAAAAGCCGCTCGAGGATTTGCTCGATGCCGCCTTCGACAAGTACTGCCAGGAAGTACCTTGGGCCAACGACTACCAGCTCTCGCCCAAGAGCGTCCTGCGCGACATGTTGGAGAGCGCGAGCGACTTTAAGGGCTATATCCAAAAGCTCGGCATCGCCCGCTCCGAGGGCATTCTGCTGCGCTACCTAGCCGAGGCCTACCGCTCCCTCGATCGCACCGTGCCCATTGAGAAGCGCGATGAGCGCTTGCGCGACATCATTTCGTGGCTCGGCTTTGTGGTGCGCTCGGTCGACTCGAGCCTGGTGGACGAGTGGGAGAACGCCGGCAACCCGGCGGCCCTCGACGCCGCGCCGCCGCAGGGCATCGACGAGGTCGTTGCGGACCGTCGCGGCTGCACGCTGCTGGTGCGCAACGCACTCTTCCGCCGCGTGACCCTTGCCGCCCGCGAGCACGTTCGCGACCTGGGCGAACTCGACGAGGACTGGGGCATGAGCGAGGTCCGCTGGCAAAAGGCGCTCGATGCCTACCATGAGCAGCACGAGGAAATCCTCACCGACGGAGATGCCCGCAGCGCCGCGATGTTTACCATCGACGGGAGCGACGAGAAGACCGATCACGTGTGGCACGTGCACCAGATTTTTGCCGACGAGGATGGCGACCACGACTTTGGCATCATGGGCGATGTCGACCTGGATGCCACGCAAGACGGCGGCGAGGTCATCTTCAAAAACTACCGCGTCGGCTTTATCGAGGACCTGCTCGAGGACTAGCCGTACATACTGGAACGAAGCGGGGCCGTTGGCAATATCGCCAGCGGCCCCGTTTTTGCACTATACGCTATCCCTTACTCGGCATCCTCGACCTCATACGAATCCGCCTCGGCGGGCTCATCGTTTGCCCCTGTCGCAGCCCCGCGCGCCTCGTCAAACGCCGCCTTCATGGTCTTGTTGCCCCAGGTGAGCTTGCGAATGGTAAGATCGTCGGCCTTCTTGTTGGCTAGACGTAAATTGTTCTCGGAGGACAGCAATGCCTCCTTGGTTTTCTGCAGATGGCTAATCGTCTTGTCAATCTCCTCGATCGCCGTCTGGAACTTACGGCTCGCAAGCTCATAGTTGCGGCCGAAGTCGTTCTTGAACTTCTCCATCTTGGCCTCGAAGTTCGTGACGTCGATGTTCTGCTGCTTGTACTCCGCCAGCTCCTGCTTATAGCGCAGCGAACCCATGGCGGCGTTGCGCAGCAGCGTAATCATGGGAATGAAAAACTGCGGACGGATCACGTACATCTTCTCGTAGCGATAGCTCACGTCGACTATCCCTGCGTTATAGAGCTCGCTCTCGGGCTCCAGCAGGGTGCAGAGCACCGCGTACTCACAGCCTTTCTGGCGACGATCGTGATCGAGTTTCTTAAAGAAGTCCTCGTTTTTGTGCTTGGTCGCGGTCTCATCGTTCTCGTTTTTCATCTCGAACATAATTGAAATGACCTCGTTGCCGCTCGCGTCGCACTCGCGGAAGATAAAGTCGCCCTTGGTACCCTCGGACGCATCGTTGTCTTTCTCGAAGTACGCGTTGGGAAACGCCGTCATGCGCAGACGGTTGAACTCGGTCTCGCAGTGCTGCTCAAGCGACTCGCCCACCATCTTGGTGGACAGGCGGACCTTCATGTCCTTAAGGCGCTCAATCTCTTCGTCCTTGTAGCGAATCAGGTCATCGCTCGCGCGCTTGGCCTGCGCAAGCTCGAGCTCGTGTGCCGCCTTGACCTGTTTCTCGCGAGAATCGCGCACCGCCAGCTCGCTCGTCAGTTTGGCACGCGCCTCATCGCGCTCTCGCTCCGCCGCGGCGACCGCCTCTGACAGGTTCATTTTTGCCATCAGTTCCTGCTCGCGCAGCTGGGCACGCAGGCCCTCGGCCTCTTGCTCGGACTGAGCCTTTGCGGCGGAAAACTTCTCTTGCACCTTCGCGCGATAGTCAGCAAACGCGCGCTCGGCCTCGCTGCGAGCGGCATCGAGCTCACGCTGCGACTCTGCCGCGGCAGCGGCAAGCGCCATCTCCTGGGCCTTGTCCGCCGCGGCAAGCCTGGCCTGCAGCTCGGCAATCTGAGCGTCGCGTGCAGCTAAATCGTTTTGAGCAGCGTTGCGCGCCGCCGACTCGGCAAGCTTTGCTTCGTCATCTTTGCGCCCAAGCTGCGCACGCAGGCTATCAATCTCACGCTGGAGTTCGGCATTCTCTTTTTGAGCATTGGCTCGTGCCTCAACCGCCGCGCGCTGGCTTGCACTCTCGCGCTCTGCGGCAGCGCCCTCGAGCTTAGCGCGCAGCTCGGCAAGCTCAGCATCGCGCTTGGCAACCTCTTGCGCCAGTTTCTGATCCGCAGTGTTCTTCTGCTCGACAAGCTGAGCGTCGCGTTGAGACTCCGCCTCCTGCAGGGCAGACGCCGAACGCGAACGCTCAAGCTCCAGCGCCTGCTCGCCCTCGCGTCGAGCCGCCGCTACGCGCTCATCAAGATCGCGCGAGAACTCGGCATCGCGCACTTGCTTGACGATATCCGCATAGCCGGACGCATCGACCTTAAAAACTTCGCCGCAATGCGGGCACTTGATCTCGTTCATAGCAGCTCCTCGATGGACGCAAATTTCAACCGCCTACACTCTACCGCGCCACGCGGACAAAAAAGGCGCCGCCGCCATAATGGCAACGGCGCCAGAACCACCACAAAGGTGCCTGTCCCCTTTGTGGTGGTTCGAGAATTACAGTCCAAAGAAGCCCAGGATTTGATCGCGGCTTACGGGTCTGTAGTCGTTGGCATCAAGGCCAACGTCATAGCGCAGGATCGGGCGCTCGCGATCGCGGTTGCGTGCGTTGGTGCGGTCACCCCTGCTGTGGATATGCCCATGCAGCATAATGGCGCCACGTGCCTTGCCGTTCCAGCTGAGCATGGGGTAGTGGCTCATAACCAGACGATGGCCCTTGGCATAGCCGGGAGCAATCTCCAGGTAATCGCGCACGTCTTCCCAAATTTGCGGGGCGTCGGAATCTTCCCAGTCGCCGTCATGGTTACCGCGGATGAGCGTCGCATTCTTGCATTCGATACGCTCGCGCAGGCGCACCGCCTCCGCCATGGGCAAGCGATACGTAAAGTCTCCCAGGATATAGAGGCGGTCGTCCGCAGCCACGCACTCATTGATGGCATCGATGACCTTGCGGTTCATCTCCTCGACCGAATCAAACGGTCGATCCATGTCGTGCAAGATATTCGTATCGCCCAGGTGCAGGTCGGCGGTAAACCACATCATCGTCTATGCCCTCATTTCGCAATGCATCCAACTCGTGCTAAGTATACAGACACAGCGATGCGGCGGTTAGCCAAAGAGCCCGCCGAACAGGCCGCGGCGGCGTTTGTCTTGCTTTTTCGAAGCGTCACCCTAAGTTTTCTTGTCCCGCCGTTTCTTACGGTCCTGTTCCAGATCATCGTCGTCGAGCAGCAGATCCCACTCAAACGGATCATCCGTCAAATCGAACAGGTCATCGTCATCAAACATGGCAGTCTCCCATACCGATTAGCGAGCATCCACCACATAGAGCCCAACGCGCACCTGATGCCACGGGCTGCGCTCGGGGGCAACCTGTTGCACGCGGGCCTCAAATACGTCCTCGTGGCCGTAATACATCATCAAGGACAGTGGGCCAACCTCGTTTCCCGGAACGTAGCCAAGTTTGGTCTTGCCATAGTAGATCGCAACTGCCTCGGGGTCATGGGGATTATCGCGCTCGGCACACAGCGTCAGTTTATCGCCCGCTTTAAGATCGCCTAGGACCAAAGCGCCGTCGGCATATTGAAATCCTGCGATGTGAAACGACAGAAGAACACGTGAAGGCTCGTACATAGCAACTCCCCTAACGGCCGGATAAACCAGCGTTTAACCTTACCGAGAAGTCTACGGGCCCGTGCGGACACAAATACATCCTGTCTGCGTCCTTCAATCGTTTGCCTCAACGCTTGCGCGACAGAACGCTTGCAGATAAGATAGAACACGGATGGCACCCGTTGCCGCGGGTCTTGCCAACTCCGATACACGTTTTCATCGTGAGAAGTGGCCGTCTTCGCTTACGCGGGGGCGGCTATTTCATTCGGCCGATAAACAGACCGAGTTCGATAGCCGCAATCAACAACGCCAATAACGAAATAACATCGCTTACGTTCATACCAAATCCCTTCTAAAGGGAGTTGGCCCATCCGTGCTCCATAACAGTAGTCTAACGCAAAATGCAGGTAATAGGAACACTTGTTCGTATTACCTGCGCCCTTTTCTAATGCACAAACATGCGCACGAACTTGTGCTTCCAGCTTGCGTAAGGAGCATAGCGGAATGGCACGTCCAGCCACGTTGCCTTGTTCACGATGCTCTTCTTGTGGCTAAACGTATCGAAGCTCTCGCGTCCATGGTACTGCCCCATACCGCTCGCACCCATGCCACCAAAGCCCATATGGCTCGTAGCCAAGTGCATAATCGTGTCGTTGACGCAGCCGCCGCCAAAGGGCACGTAACGCACAAAGCGCTGCTGAACTGCGCGATCCTGGCTAAAGATATACAGAGCCAGCGGCGTCGGACGATCCGTAATAAACGTCTCGGCCTCGTCTAGGCTCTCAAACGTCAGCACCGGCAAGATGGGGCCGAAAATCTCCTCCTGCATCACGGCGTCATCGGGGGTCACGCCGTCCAAAATCGTCGGCTCAATCTTGAGCGATGACTCGCGCGCCGTGCCTCCAAGCACAACCTTATCGGGATCGATCAGCCCACGCACGCGCGCAAAATGCTTGGCGTTGACGATATGCCCATAATCCTCGTTATCGAGCGGATGCTCGCCAAACATACGGCGGGCCTCTTCCCTGATGAGGTCCAGCAGCTCGTCGTGCACGCGCGCATCGACCAGCAGGTAGTCGGGCGCCACGCAGGTCTGCCCCACGTTGAGCCATTTACCAAAGGCGATACGCCGCGCCGCAACCTTCAAGTTTGCCGTCGCATCCACGATGCAGGGGCTCTTTCCGCCCAGCTCAAGCGTCACGGGCGTAAGGTTTTTACTTGCGCGCTCCATGACGAGTTTGCCGACCGGAACGCTACCGGTAAAGAAGATCTTGTCCCAGCACTCATCGAGCAGCGCTTCGTTTTCGGCGCGCCCGCCCTCGACAACCGTCACCAGGCACGGATCAAATGCCTCTTCACAGATTTGCTTGAGCACCGCGCTCGATGCCGGAGCATAGGCACTCGGCTTGATGACCACGGTATTGCCCGCGGCAAGGGCGCCGGCGAGCGGCTCGAGTGTTAGCAAAAACGGGTAGTTCCACGGAGCCATGATGAGTGTGACGCCATAGGGCACGGCTTGCGTTTTGCACACGCTCACGGCGTTAGCGAGATCGCACGGACGCAGGCGCGGACGACTCCATCGAGCCACGTGAGCGATCTGATGTCGAATCTCGGAAAGCGACGTACCAATCTCGCACATATAGGCCTCGTCATGCGACTTCCCCAAATCGGTCTTGAGCGCATGGGCGATATCGGCCTCGTGGGCCCGCACCGCATCGCGTAAACTCACGAGCGCGCGACGTCGAGCATCGACATCAAACGTGGCGTGCGTCTTAAAGTAGGCGCGCTGATCGCCGACGATGCGCGCAATTTCCTCGGTGTTCATGGACCCTCCTAATTCTCGTCCTCAAACATACCACCTGCAACGACTTCGTACATATGCTCGAGCTCCAAGCGGTCCATTAGAAGCGGAACGGGGTATAGCGGATTGGCCTCGGCATCGGCATGCGCCGCCATCTCGGGAATGTCAGAGCGGCGAATGCCCAAGACATATTTGGGGATTCCCAGGGCCTCGTTCATGCGGTCGACCCAATCGATAAAGGCCTCGGCCGCAAGACTATCCTGCGCGGTAGCCGGCGCAATGCCCGCCATGTGAGCAAGATCGGCAAGCTTGGGGGCGGCGGCGTCACCATAAGCGCGAAGCATGTGCGGCAGGATGATCGCGTTGGCCAAACCGTGCGGAATTCCGTATCGGCCGCCCAAACTGTGCGCGATGGCATGCACATATCCGACATAGGAGCGGGTAAACGCAACGCCCGCCTTATACGCCGCCAAAAGCATATTGCGACGAGCGCACATGTCGTCACCATGCTCATAGGCCTCGAGCAAATTGTCGTGGATAAGCTGCACCGCCTGTCGCGCCATCTTGCGCGTATAGGGCGTGGTGCTTCGGCCGATAAAGGCCTCAACGGCATGCGTCAGGGCGTCCATGCCCGTCTGCCCCGTAATGGAAGCGGGCAAGCCGCACGTAAACTCGGGGTCGTGGACTGCAAAACGCGGGATGAGCACAAAGTCGTTAATGGGGTATTTGTAGTGCGTCCCGTCATCGGTAATTACCGCCGCAAGCGTGGCTTCGCTTCCCGTACCGGCGGTAGTGGGAACGGCGATGAGCAGCGGCAGGCGACGATGAATCCGCAGCAGGCCGCGCATCTTGTTGATTGGCTTGTTTGGCTGCGCAATGCGTGCGCCCACGCCCTTGGCACAGTCCATGGCCGAGCCACCGCCAAAGCCGATAATGGCCTGGCAGGCGCTCTCTCGATACAGGGACGCCGCTTCTTCCACGTTTGAAACCGTGGGGTTTGCACGCGTTTCGGCATAGACCGTAACGCCAATCCCCCTGGATGCGAGCGCCGTCTCGAGCGGTGCCGTGAGCCCCAGACGGGCAATGCCGGGATCCGTCACGATAAGGACCTTCTGGATCGAGCGCTTTTGAAGCACCGCGGGCACATCCTCGGCATGCTCTAAAATGCGCGGCTCGGTATAGGGCAGGATCGGCAATGCAATGCGAAAAACCGTCTGATATGTTCGGCACCAGGCACGACGGGCTAGATGCATAAAGGAAACTCCTTCATTTGTTGATAGGTCAACATTTGCTCGCCCGATTGTACTCAGCGGCGGTCAAAGACGGCCTGCCAATCGTTAATCAATCAACATCTTCATATCTCGAAATTGTTTTATTAAAAATCATTCCTAATAGGCTTCACATTTGGTTGCATTTATGGATAATAGAACTCGTCAAGACGCACGTCCGGAGAGGGCCCTTACGGGACCGGACGAGCGCACAATCGCCATCGATCGAAAGGATCGAATCATGAAGTTTGTTTGCCCCGTTTGCGGTTATGTGGAAGAGTTCGACGGCGACCAACTGCCCGAGGACTTCAAGTGCCCCCAGTGCGGCGTTCCCGGTTCTCGTTTCCTGAAGCAGGAGGAGGGTCAGCTCGAGTGGGCTGCCGAGCACGTCGTGGGCGTCGCCAAGATGGAGGGCGTCTCCGAGGACATCGTTGCCGACCTGCGCGCCAACTTTGAGGGCGAGTGCTCCGAGGTCGGTATGTACCTGGCCATGGCTCGCGTCGCTCATCGCGAGGGCTATCCCGAGATCGGCCTGTACTGGGAGAAGGCTGCCCACGAGGAGGCCGAGCATGCCGCCAAGTTCGCCGAGCTCCTGGGCGAGGTCGTGACCGACTCCACCAAGAAGAACCTCGAGATGCGCGTTGAGGCCGAGAACGGCGCCACCGCCGGCAAGACCGATCTTGCCAAGCGTGCCAAGGCCGCCGGCCTCGATGCCATCCACGACACCGTGCACGAGATGGCTCGCGACGAAGCTCGCCACGGCAAGGCTTTCGCCGGCCTGCTCAAGCGCTACTTCGGCTAAGCCAAACGCCTGAGAGATAATCTTTAGGTCGATAAGGCCCGGACCGCATGGTTCGGGCTTTTTTTGTGTCTCGAGAACTCGCAAACGCCCTGAAATAGGACCGCCTTCGACATCGGTTTCTCGTCAAAAACCAAGTGAGTAGACTTTTTGGAACTTGCCGAGCACGCCGTCCAAAATGCTTTATAAAGCCGCAGGTAAATGACTTGTTGCAAAACGGCCTGGTCGCCATCAAGCCAAAAGTCTACTCACTTAGTTCCCCAACCGTCCACGATCGAGTTGTTTTGTGTCTAACGGGCGTCTTTCCGTCAATTACTCCCAATTTTGTCCAGTCAACGAATAGTTCAGACCGGAGTAATGCCTCAGCCCTTTGCTCATCCGAGCTTTTATCACGATATTCAGCATCGAGCATCCTGCATACGGCCTTAACGATCGCGCGGAATCTATCCTCATCGGATATCTGTCTGTGTGTCAGGAGAAGTACATCATAGCCCATGGCCTGAAGGGCCGTCATGCGGTCAGCGTCACGCAAGCCATCCCCTGCGCGTCCGTGCGAGGCCTTTCCCTGACATTCAATGGCCACCTGTCGCCTGCCGTCCGGCGAAGACAGAAGTAGATCGATATACACACGGGACTTTCCCACAATCGCTCGAGCACTTGTGCTTAACGTCACTTCGACATTGAGCTCTATGCCGCAAAAACCTTCGCCTCCCAGGGCTCGCGGCAGTCCAAGCAACAAATACGCCTCGACCTCAAAAGGCGACGCGGCACCCAATGGAACGAGTTGCGATACCGCCATAAATCTATTGCCGTAACGCATCCCGCAAACATCTGAACAAAAACGGTCAAGGTCTCCGCCCAAAACCAAAGCGTCTCGACGCCATAAATTTGAGGCGGTGCCGTCCTCGGACGGGCAGCGCACCCAACCGACCGTTGTCGAAATCGCGCCCGAATCAATTGCACGCGAAAGCTCCGCCTCAAGTGCCGCCGGCAGGGCACACACCGCAAACAAGCCACACATCTCCGCCAATACCAAAAGAAGCTGAAGATCCGTCAGATGCCGCGACATGATGAATGTCGTCAGTAGAGGAGACGTAACCAAAAACCCATGCTCCGTTTCCAGCACGGATTCCCTGGGGAGCTCACCAAGAAACAGCCGCTGCCTAATGCTGGCAGGACAAGTCCGTTTGTTTCTCGTCCGAACCAATGTATACAACGGAAAACCGAGCGCGACCGCAGCCGTCGGGTTGCGGGCGAGATCATATCGCTGCCGGTCTTCTTCCGGTCGTGGAAGCGGCGGACACAAAGCGCGGACTTGAGGAGGCAAACGCCAGTACCTAAAAGCTGATATGTCACAAAGTAGATCCTTCATAGGCACAGGAAAACACGAATTTCAACCCAATCAGTCACGCATTGGCGCGAACGCAGCAAAAATGGCGCCGAACGGACTGCCAAGTTTTCAACAGCCCTCCCCAACTGGCCAAAAGCTTGCCGAGAGCTGGACGAAACCCTGTTGAAAACCCCATTTTTTTCTCATGTAGAAGCTTTGCGCGGCAAGTGAGTAGACTTTTTTGAACATCCCGAGCAGGCCGGTCATCCTGCTTTTCAAAACCGCAGGTAGATAGCTTGTTACAAAACTGCCTGGTCGCCAAAGTGCTAAAAGTCTACTCACTTAGATTGCAGAGCGCCCCCATTAGCTGCAATTCCAAGGTATTAAGCACTTTTGGACTCAGATCATCATACTGAACAAGAATTTGACTTGAGTTTTCAGGGACAGATGCGCCATCGGCACACCAATAACAGTCACTGATATCGATAAACGGGATACTCGAGCGCGTGAGGGCCCGTGCAAAAGTGCTTCCGCCCGTTCTACGCTCCGCAACCACGATACAGTAAAGGCCCGCGTCTGCATGCTCGATCGAGACTTCCCCTGCCGGAAATGCCTTCCGTACAAGCGCCACTAGGCCATCACGCGCCTCGCGGGCACGAACGCGCACGCGGTTCACATGACGCTCGTAATCACCCGATTCCAGCAAGCGAGCCAATGCAACTTGATCTATGGAGCTAACCGACGAGGCGTAAAAACCAAGGTCGCGCCTAAACCGCTCCATCAGCTCGTCGGGCAACACCATGTACGCTAGGCGCAACGCCGAAGACAGGCTCTTCGAAAACGTGTTGGTGTATATAACCGACTGGGCGGCATCGATCGACGCGAGCGCGGGAATCGGCTTCCCGGCAAGGCGAAACTCACAATCAAAGTCATCTTCGATGAGATACCGACCTGGTCGCTCGGCGGCCCAGCTCAGAAGCGCATAGCGACGCGCAATGCTCGTCACAAGGCCGGTCGGATACTGATGGGACGGCATCAGGTGAAGGACATCGGTCCCGCTTTTCTGCAGAGTGCTCAAGTCCACGCCCTCATCATCCAACGGGATATGTCGAACTTTGCAGCCCATAGCCTGATAGATACGCGTCAGACGCAAATAGCCCGGATCCTCAACCGCATACACCTTGTCCGCGCCAAGCAACTGAACCAACATGGTATCGAGCAGCTGGGCGCCCGCACCGATAACGATGTTGTTGGGGTCGACATTCATACCCCTTGTCCCGTGCAGATGGTGAGCAATTGCGCGTCGCAGCCGAGCAGTGCCCTGCGCCGGTGCGGGCGAAAAGATTTCGCGCTCGTCTTCGGATGCCAGCGTCGCCCGTAGCGCGCTTTGCCAAAGCCGCGCCGCCTCCAAAGCAGAAGGAGAAAGCGCATCGAATCGCTCGACCTGTCCGTTGACATCATGCACGCTGGGGCCCACAGAGACGGCATCTCGGTCGATGCCCTCCGCAGCCGAAGCCAAAACCGGTGCATCCGGAAGCTCGCAAGCGTAGTAGCCACGACGTGGTATTGAGCAAATATAGCCCTCAGCGAGTAACTGGCTATATGCATTCTCGATGGTAATAACACTGATTCCCAGATGACTGGCAAAGGCGCGCTTAGACGGCAAATGCTCCCCCGCCACAATGCGTCCAGCTACGATATCATCTCGAATTTGCTGGTAAACATACTCATAGAGCGATGCTTCGCCGCGTTTTTCCAAATTGTAGTCAAGCATGAGCCTATCACCTGACCTTATTAAGTCATTCAATCTGGTATTAGTCTGACCTTGTAATTATCTCGAAAACTGAGTATTTTGTCATACCCAGCTCCCCGATAGGATGTTCCGTCAAGCAATGCACATGCCAACCAAGGGAGCAACCATGGCAGAACAGAACAGCAAGGCCGACCGCGTCAAACTCAATCGCGAGCTCGCGCAGATGCTCAAGGGCGGCGTCATCATGGACGTTACCACGCCCGAGCAGGCACGCATCGCCGAGGAGGCAGGCGCCTGCGCCGTCATGGCCCTCGAGCGCATCCCGGCCGACATCCGTGCCGCAGGCGGCGTCTCGCGCATGAGCGACCCCAAGATGATCAAGGGCATCCAGGAGGCCGTCTCCATCCCCGTCATGGCCAAGTGCCGCATCGGTCACATCGTCGAGGCGCAGGTCCTGCAGGCCATCGAGATCGACTACATCGATGAGTCCGAGGTTCTCTCCCCTGCCGATGACGTCTATCACATCGACAAGACCCAGTTTGACGTGCCGTTTGTCTGCGGCGCCCGTGATCTGGGCGAGGCGCTGCGCCGTGTTGCCGAAGGCGCCACGATGATTCGCACCAAGGGTGAGCCGGGTACGGGCGACGTCGTTCAGGCCGTGCGTCACATGCGCAAGATCCAAAAGCAGATCCGTGACGTTGTTGCCCTGCGCAACGACGAGCTCTTTGAGGCAGCCAAGCAACTGCAGGTTCCGGTCGAGCTGGTGCGCGAGGTCCATGCCACGGGTAAGCTTCCCGTCGTGAACTTTGCCGCCGGCGGCGTAGCGACCCCCGCCGACGCCGCGCTGATGATGCAGCTGGGCGCCGAAGGCGTGTTTGTCGGCTCGGGCATCTTTAAGAGCGGCGACCCCGCCAAGCGCGCAGCCGCCATCGTCAAGGCCGTGGCAAACTTCACCGATGCCAAGCTCATTGCCGAGCTTTCAGAGGACCTGGGCGAGGCCATGGTGGGCATCAACGCCGGCGAGATCGAGATTATCATGGAAGAGCGCGGGCGCTAGTCCAGCAGAAAGGATCGCACATGAGCGATTATGCAGACCAAACGGTCGCCGTGCTGGCGGTCCAAGGCGCTTTTGCCGAGCACGAGGCAAGACTATCCGGGCTTGGCGCACACTGTATTGAGCTGAG
This sequence comes from Collinsella aerofaciens, assembly GCA_048447565.1. Classification (GTDB taxonomy): domain Bacteria; phylum Actinomycetota; class Coriobacteriia; order Coriobacteriales; family Coriobacteriaceae; genus Collinsella; species Collinsella aerofaciens_CE. The sequence continues at coordinate 68,947 of DBGAXC010000017.1, forward strand.
GCAGGCGGCTGATTTGAAGCAGGACTTTGACCGTCTGGTACTTCCCGGCGGCGAGTCCACCGTTCAAGGAAAGCTGCTTGCCGAGCTCGGCATGCTCGAGGAGCTTCGTGCCCGTATCGCTGAAGGCATGCCCGTCCTGGGCACCTGCGCCGGCTTGATTCTGCTGGCGCGCGACCTTGCCGCCCACGACGATAAGGGGACGCCGCGCCTGGCAACCATGGATGTGCTCGTCGAGCGCAATGCCTACGGCAGGCAGCTCGGCAGCTTTCGAACCAAGGGGCAGGTAACCGGCATCGACGGTGAAGTGCCGCTGACGTTTATCCGCGCCCCCCGCATCGTTGAGGTGCACGGCGATGCCGAGGCCCTGGCCGAAGTCGATGGCCGCATCGTCGCCGCCCGCCAAGACAACCAGCTCGGCGTAACCTTCCACCCCGAACTCGACGAAGACACCCGCCTCCACGAACTGTTCCTACAAATGTAGGCATCGAAATCAACAAACAAAATGAGAGTGGATAATCTCCCTCTTTAAGCTTGGATGCAGGCTCAAACCGGGAGATTATCCACTCTCATGCTATGTAGTCGTTGGGTGTTCTTAAACGACTAGTCAAACAAGAACGTCCCCAACGACCACCAAAATAAACCTGTCCCTTTTTGGCAGGCTTTGATCAGGACAACGCCGATGTTCTGGCAATGTCAGACACTATGACCCAATCCGAGGGCACTAAAAAGATAGGAGCCCCCGCTCGTGACCGCGGGTCGGGGCTGCGACAATGATGTTGAAGTGCCATAGGCGCAGCCGCGCCGCAACGAGGTTGGGA